>CAZREF010000004.1:0-34771 GCA_964599245.1 uncultured Aeromicrobium sp.
ACCACATCCAGTACTGGTCAGACGGCGGGACCACCGACCTGGCCAACCTCATCGGACTCTGCCCGAGGTGCCATGCACTCGTGCACCAGGGCTACGTGACCATCGACCCCGCCACCCACGAGGTCCACCGCACCCTGCGCACCCGGCGCACCCGACGCACCAGCCCCCGGCACACCCGCGCCGGCTGAGAGCCGGGCCAGCGGTAGGAGACACGCCCAACCAGACAGGGCAGAGGTAGCAGACTCGCGGATGCGGCACGCTCATCCGCGCGCCACCTAGTTCCGAGGCGCTCGTTCACAGCCCCAGGACGAGACGAGACCGAGGCTCAACCTGTCCGCAGCACCTTCTCCATCGGCCGGCCCTTCGCGAGCTCGTCGACGAGCTTGTCGAGGTAGCGGACCCGCAGCATGAGCGGGTCCTCGATCTCGGCGATCTTGACGCCGCAGATGGTGCCGGTGATGAGCGGGGCGTTGGGGTGCAACGACGCCTGGTCGAAGAAGTCCTCGAAGGTGGTCCCGGAGGCGAGGTGGCGGTCGATCGCCTCGTCGTCGAAGCCGGTGAGCCAGGTGATGGCCTCGCGCAGCTCCTCGACCGTGCGGCCCTTGCGCTCGACCTTCGTGACGTAGTGCGGGTAGACCGAGCCGAACGGCATCGTGGCGACCTTGCTGCTCATGGCGGCAGGGTAGCCCCGATGAAGGACGTCGGGACAGAGCGACGCCGCCACCCCCGAGGAGGGGCGGCGTCGACGTGCGCGGGACGTCTCAGGCCGCGGCGGCGGCCGTCTCGGTCGACGTGGTCTCGACCTTCGTGCCCTTGCGGTCGGGCAAGGCGTAGCGGCAGATCTTCTTCGCGACGCTGAAGAGCTGCTTGTGCAACGGCCCGGTGTTGTACTCGATGCCGTAACGCTCGCAGATCTCCTTGACCTCGACCGAGATGGCCCGGTAGCGGCGGGCCGGGATGTCCGGGAAGAGGTGGTGCTCGATCTGGTGCGACAGGTTGCCCGACAGCACGTGGAACAGCTCGCCGCCGGAGATGTTGGCCGAGCCGAGCAGCTGGCGGTAGTACCAGTGGCCGCGCGACTCGTCCTCGCACTCCTCCTCGGTGAAGGTCGCGACGCCCGCCGGGAAGTGGCCGCAGAAGATGATGTTGAACGCCCAGACGTTGCGGATGAGGTTGGCCGCGGCGTTGCCCGCGAAGGTCAGCGGGAACAGGGGGCCGGTCAGCGCCGGGAAGACGAGGTAGTCCTTCAGGGCCTGCTTCTTGACCTTCTTCATGATCGCGGAGTGCAGGTGCTTGTTCTCCTCGATCTTCCGGGTGCCCTTCACGATGTTCTCGACCTCGAGGTCGTGCATCGCCACGCCCCACTCGAAGAAGATCATCAGCAGGAACGCGTAGAGCGGGTTGCCCAGGTAGTACGGGTGCCACTTCTGGTCGTCGTCCATCCGCAGGATGCCGTAGCCGATGTCGCGGTCCTTGCCGAGGATGTTCGTGAACGTGTGGTGGATGTAGTTGTGGCTGTACTTCCACTGCTCGCCGGGGCACACGTTGTCCCAGTCGTAGATGCGCGAGCTCAGGTTCGGGTCGCCCATCCAGTCGTACTGGCCGTGCATGACGTTGTGGCCGATCTCCATGTTCTCGAGGATCTTGGAGAGGCTCAGCGCCGCGACGGCGAGCGGCCAGGCGGGCGGCAGGTAGAACAGCGCGCGGCCGGCGATCTCGAGCTGCTGCTGACGCTTGACGACGCCGCGGATGTAGGCCACGTCCTCCTCGCCGAGGTCGGCGAGGATGCGCTGGCGCAGCGCGTCCATCTCGTTGCCGAACGCCTCGAGCTGCTCCGGCGTCAGGTTCGGCACCTTGGGGGCGGAAGCCTTGCTTCGCACCTTCTTGGCGCTGGGGACGAAGGGGATCGTGGTCATGTCGTGGTCCTTCCTGGACGGACGTGCCGGTGTTCGGGTCTGGTGGTCAGAGGTCGACGGCGCAGCTGCCGACGGGGGCCGAGACGCAGATGCGCACGTCCTCGTCGGGCAGCGAGGACGTCTCGCCGGTGAGGATGTTGCGCACGGTGCCCTCGGTCTTGCGGGACGTGCAGGAGAAGCAGATGCCCATGCGGCAGCCGTACTCGGGCGTCAGTCCGGCCGCCTCGGCCTGCTCGAGGATGCTCGAGCCGTCGTTCGACGCCGTGGAGCCGGCGAGGTTGAAGGCCAGGGTTCCCTCGGCGTCGTCGTCCTTGGCGAACGCCGGCGGCTTGAAGAACTCGACGCGCAGGCGCGGCGAGTCGCCGTACGCCTCCTGCACGAGCTCGACGAGCCCGGCCGGGCCGCACACCCAGGTGTCCATGTCGGTGAAGTCGCCGCCGACCATGAGGCGCAGCTCGTCGGCGTCGAACAGGTGCGGGCCGTAGCGCAGGTGGACGGTGACGCCGTTGTCGGCCGCTGCGATCTGCTCGAGCTCCTCGGCGAAGATCTGGTCCTCCTTCGAGCGCGCGTAGTGCACGAAGGTGATCCTGCGCTGGGCGTGACCGTCGTAGCCGTCGCGCAGGAACGTGCGGACGTGCGACATGACGGGCGTGATCCCGGAGCCGCCGGAGATCATGACGAGGTGGTTGTTGGTGGGGGTTGCGGCGCTCTCGTGCACCGTGAAGTCGCCCTCGGCCTGGCTGAGGTGCAGCACGAGCCCGGGCTTCGCCTCGCGGACGAGGTGCTTGGAGACGATGCCCTCCTCGTGGGCGCGCACCGTGATCGTGAAGCGCTCACCCGGCAGCGACGCCGCCGAGGAGATGGAGAAGCAGCGGGTCGTGCGCCGGCCGTCGACCTCGAGGCCGACCTGCACGTACTGGCCCGACCGATGGCCCTTCCACGTGCTCGTGGGCTCGAGGGTGAGGGTCGCGACCGGGTGCTCGCCGGTCGTCTCGCGCTTCACGTCGACGACGCGTGCGCGCACGTCGGTGGCGGCCCACATGGGGTTGATCTGGCGCAGGTAGTGGTCGACTCCGTGCGGGGACGTGAGGGACGCGAGCAGCCGCGAGCCGAGCACGCGCTGGGCCAGCGGGGGGAGCGGTGCCGTGGAGGTCATCGGGTCAGTCCTTCGCGTTCGGGGACGAGGTGAACTTGGTGGACACCTGTCCACCAACTGTCGGTATGTGACATCCCGAATGTCAACGTTCCTCGCCTGTGACGGCGGGCACGCAGGGCATTTGCGCAGGTCAGCGGCACGCGTCGGTGGTCACATGTCCACCGGAGTCGCTACGCTGCGGACATGGACGACCCGGCGACACCGCCACCCACGCGCACGGAGCGCAAGGAGCGCACGCGACGATCGATCCTCGACGCCGCGCTCGCGCTCACGGAGCAGGGCTCCCTGGCGTCCCTGTCGCTGCGCCACGTCGCGCGCGAGGTCGGCATCGCCCCCACGGCCTTCTACCGCCACTTCGCGTCCGCGGAGGACCTCGGGCTCGCGCTCGTGGACGAGTCGTTCTCGAGCCTGCGTCGCATGCTGCGCGACGTGCGGTCGACGGCTCCGACGATCGCAGCCGGCGGGGTCATCACGGCGTCGGTCGACGTGCTCGTCGACCGCGTGCGGTCCGACCCGGCCCACTTCGGCTTCATCAGCCGGGAACGGATGGGCGGCGTCCCCGAGGTCCGCGCCGCGATCCGCCACGAGCTCGACCTGTTCGAGGCCGAGATCGCCACCGACTTCGCCCGCATGCCCGGGGCCGTGCACTGGTCCAACGACGACCTGCGCACCTCGGCGAACCTCATCGTCACGGCGATGGTGGCGGCGGCGGAGCGCCTGCTCCACGGCCCGCGCACGGCCGCGTTCGAGCGGGAGGTCGCCCGCACCACCGCGACCCAGCTCCGGATGCTCTCCATCGGCGCCATGCAGTGGCGCTCCCACCCCGAGAACCGGGGCGGCTCGGGTCAGAGCCGGCGCACCGGCGGGTCCGAGAACTCGCCCGTGTAGTAGCCCTCGGGCACCACGAACGGCACTGCCCTGCACTTCGGCGCGGGGCTCACGGTCTGGCGCACGCCCGTCACGTCGGTGATCTCGAAGGAGGACCCGGTGAGGTCCTTCTGGGACTCGACGTGGCTCCAGGAGGCCTTGAAGAGGTCGATGCCGACGAAGTCGACGCCGACCGAGCCGCCCTCCTCGGTCTCGGCCACGTCGTACTCGAGGTCGCGGACGTTGGCCTTCTCCTCGAGGGCGTCCTGCACGGGGTCGCCGCCGTCGGTCTCCTCGGGAGCGTCGCCGAACTCGATGTCGACGTCGCCCTTCCTCAGGTTGCCGTCGTCGTCGCGCGGGAACATCTCGTCGATGCGCGGCCCCAGCTCGTCGCGCAGCTCGGGGTGCTGCTCGAAGTCGAGCACCATCTCGGTGACCGTGGCGGTGCCCTCCTTCGACTTCTTCTCGTACCCGCCGCTCAGGCCGAAGCCGTAGGGCAGAGCGACCGACAGGTCGATGCCGGCGCGGTGGACGCTCTCCATGGCCTGGTCGTCGAGGGTGACGATGAGCTTGGCGAGCTTCCCGTCGGGCCCCCACGTGACCGAGGTCTGCGAGCTGCCCTGCCACTCGCCGCCGAGCGCGCTGCCGCCCTTGCCGCCGCCGCGGTCCTCCCGCTCGCCGTCCTTGCCGCCCTTCTTCTCCTTCGTCGCCTTGCCGCCGGCCTTGACGCCGATGAGGAACCCGCCGACGTCGGTGGACTTGTAGGCGACCGTCCTGCTGCCGTCGGTCCAGTCGCGCTGCTCGACCTGGACCTCGCCGGTGTAGTCGCCGGAGATGCCCGGGACGACCTCCCCGGTGCCGCCGCCCTGCTTCTTGGAGACCGGGAAGCTGACGCCGCCTGAGACCTTGACCTTGGAGGTTCGCACGGACGAGGTCGCGAGGTCGTGGTGCTCGGGCTCGTTCTCCTGCAGCTCCTTCTTGCGCTGCACCATCTGCTGGACCTGCTGCATGACGTAGGGGTTCGGCGGGCAGGCGCCGGGCCGCGGGCAGATGGTGCTCGTCTGCGCGAGCCCCTGGATGTGCGCGTCCATCTCGCGGTACTGCTGGTACCAGTCGAGCCACTCCTGCGCCTTGCCCATGTCGTGGAACTCGTAGACCGTGCCGTTCTCGTACCCGGTCACGCCGCCGACGCTGAAGTCGATCCCCTTGCCGCTCGCCGAGACCTCCCCGCCGACCTCGGTGCCCTCGAGGAGGTGGACACGAACCCGGTCGTCGCCGAGGTGCTCGACGAGCATGCCGTCCGAGCTCCCGAGCTTGATGAAGAGGATGCGGACCTCGGAGCGGTCGACCTCGTTGCTGGCCGAGACGACGCAGGGGGGCTCGATGCGGTCGTACGTCTCGCCCACGCAGGTGCCCAGGGCACCGGCGGTGGCGGCGCGCGCCGCGCCCTCGGGAGCGTTGCTGTAGGCGTCCCACTCGGCAAGGCAGTCCTCGGGCACGAAGAGGGTCCGGCAGCCGACCTGGACGAGCGTCGGCTGGGCCGGGTCCAGCGGACCGCTCGACGGCTGGGCGTCCTTGCACGCGGGGTCGTCGGGATCCTCGGGGTTGAGGATCGGGCCGTCCGGATCCTCGGGCCCGCCGCCGGGGCCCTCGCCCCCGCTGTCGCCCGGCTCCTCACCGGAGGACGCGCAGGTCTGCGACGTGCCGCCGCCGGCCACGGCGAGGATCTTCTCGACGGCACACCGGACGGTCGTGGTCACCTGCGGGGCCTGCGTGTGGACCGCCGTGATCCCGGCGCCCACGAGCACCGCGGCCAGGACGATCACGCCGACGAGCTCGAGCGACCCCTGTCCCTCGGGCCGGCGGCGCACGCGGCGTGCCCGCCCGGGTCGGTGTGGTCGTGCGGCTCGCGCCTCGTGGGCCCCCGTGCTCGTCATGCGAGGAACGTACGAGCGGTCGCGGGCCCCGCCGGAGGGCCCAGGGGCCCGGGTCTGGGCCCGTTTGTGCCCGAACCTGGGCCCAGGTACGCCCGTTCGGCGTCTGTTCCTGCCCGAGTCGCTCACGCCTCAGGCGGCTGGGACGGACGTTCCACGAGGGCATCCACGACGGATACCGCGACGGATCGACGCGATCACCGCGCGATCCTCGCCAGATGGCCCTCCGGACCGGCATGATCGAGAGGTGACGCATCCGCTCGATCCTCTGACGGCCGACGAGTTCCGCGCGACCACCGCCCTGCTGTCCGCCGAGCACGGCGTGGGGGAGGGGTGGCGCTACTGCTCCATCGAGGGACTGCAGCCCACCAAGCCGCAGCTCGACGCCTTCGAGGCCGATGGCACGCTCCCCCCGCGCGTGGTGGAGGCGATCTGCCTGGAGCGCTCGACGAACCGCACGTTCCGGGCACGGGTCGACCTGACGAGCGACGAGGTGCGCTCGTTCGAGCACGTGCCGGGCGTGCAGGCGAACGTGACGGTCGACGAGTGGGAGGAGGCCGACGCCGCCCTGCGCGCCCACCCCGACGTCGTCGCTGCCCTGGCGCGGCGTGGCATCACCGACCTGTCGCTCGTGTTCATGGACACCTGGACCTACGGCGAGGCCGTGATGCCCGAGCAGTGGACGGACCGCCGCATCGGCTGGTCCGACACCTGGGTGCGAGCCGCCGAGGGCGCGAATCCCTATGCCGGTCCCGTCAACGGGCTGCACTGCGTGATCGACCTCAACACCATGGAGCTGCTCGCGATCGAGGACACGCACACGGTCGACCGCCCCGCGATCATGGGCGAGTACGTGCCGCGGCACGTGCCGGGACGGCTGAAGGGACATCGGCCGCCGCGCAAGCCCTTGGAGATCACCCAGCCGGAGGGGATCGGCTTCGAGGTGGACGGCCACCGGCTGCGCTGGCAGAACTGGACGATGCGGGTCGGCTTCAACCACCGCGAGGGCCTGACCATCCATGCGGTCACGTACGACGACGCCGGTCGGACGCGCAAGGTCGCGCACCAGCTGAGCTTCGCCGAGATGGTCGTCCCGTACCGCGACCCGAGCACCGACCACTTCCGCCGCACGGCGTTCGACATCGGCGAGTGGGGCCTGGGCTTCATGACGCAGTCGCTGGAGCTCGGCTGCGACTGCCTCGGCGAGATCCGCTACCTCGACGCCGTCATGCACGACAGCGCCGGGGAGCCGTACACGATCCGCAACGCGATCTGCCTCCACGAGGAGGACAGCGCGATCGGCTGGAAGCACGTCGACCACGACCACGGCGCCGAGGTGCGTCGCCAGCGCCGGTTCGTGGTCTCGTTCCACGTCACCGTCGCCAACTACGAGTACATCACCTACTGGCGCTTCTACGAGGACGGCAACATCGAGTGCGAGGTGCGGGCCACCGGGATCATGGTCGTCACGCACGTCGCGGAGGGCCAGGCCCACCCGCACGGCACCCTCGTCGACCACAGGACCTACGCGCCGCACCACCAGCACTTCCTCGTGGCCAGACTCGACCTCGAGCCCGACGGGCGCACGAACACGGTGCACCGCAGCGAGACGGTCGCCGACCCGGTGGGCCCTGCGAATCCGCACGGCCTGGCGATCCGCGCGGTCAGCACGCCGCTGGAGGTCGAGGGCCACGACGACTTCCGCTGGGAGAGCCAGCGGGCGTGGAAGGTCGTGAACGCGCGCTCGCTCAACGGCCTGGGCACGCCCGTCGCCTACAAGCTCGTGCCCGGTGCGGCCATCCCGTCGTTCTTCGACCCGTCGTCACCGGTGCTGCAGCGCGCCCAGGTCATCGGCCACACCGTGTGGGTGACGCCGCACGACCCTGAGGAGCGCTGGCCGGCCGGTGAGTTCGTGGTGCAGAGCAAGGACGACCACGGGCTCGCGGAGTGGGTACAGCAGGGCCGCTCGACGGCCGACACCGACGTCGTGCTCTGGTACGTCTTCGGCATCCACCACGTCACGCGTCCCGAGGACTGGCCGGTCATGCCGGCCGACACGATCTCCTTCTGGCTGAAGCCCTTCGGGTTCTTCGACCGCAACCCCTCGCTCGACGTCGAGCCGACCGCTACCGGCGCGTGCCACGCCCCCGCGACGGACGGTCGCGGGGGCGGCTGCCACTGACGGGGCAGACCGGATCAGGTGGCGGTCTCCTTCACCTCGTCGTCCATCTCGGTGGCGAAGACCCGGAACTCGTCGCGGCCGGTGTGCATCGACCAGAGCGTCTCGGCGAGGACGGTCGGGTCCTTCTGGGGGTGACCCTCCTCGATGGAGCCGGGGATGACGAGCTGTGCGACGTGGATGTCCTCCTCGGCGAGCGTGTCGTGCAGCATCCGCGCGTAGGCCGACTGCGCGGCGAACGACAGCGACGTGCCGGCGAACTTCGGTGCGGGGCGCACCGCCGTCCCGCCGTTGACGAAGAGCACGGTCCCCTTCCCGACGAAGCGCATGTTCTGCAGCACGGCGTGCACCGCCGCGAGCGGGCCGTAGACGGAGAACTCGATGGCGCCGCGGGCGTCGTCGACCGTGGTCTCCAGCAGCGGCCGCAGGAACGACTTCTGCGGGAGCGGGCTGTACTGCAGGACCTCGATCGGGCCCTGCGTCTCGTTGGCCTGCTCGAGCGTGTGCGCGAGGTCGGCGGGGTCGCGCACGTCGGTGGTCCAGCCGCGGGCGTCGATGCCCTCGCCGCGCAGCTCCTCGGCGAGCGCCTCGACGCGCTCGGCGTTGCGGGCGAGGAGAGCCACGGCGTGCCCCTCCGAGCCGAAGCGGCGGGCGACGGCGGCGCCGAGCCCTCGACCGGCTCCGACGATGGCGATGGTGGTCACGGGGTGCTCCTCGGGGTGGGGGACGGGTACGTCTCCACGCTAGGCCGGGTCGGGAGGCCCGGCAGCGCGAGCGACGGTCGGGGACGATGATGGTGCCGACACCGACGAACGGGGGAACCATGACGATCACCGGGCTGGACCACGTGCAGGTCGCCATCCCGAGGGGCGGGGAGGACGCGGCCCGAGCCTTCTACGGCGGCCTGCTCGGCATGCGCGAGGACCCGAAGCCGGCCGCGCTGGCCGCGCGTGGCGGGTGCTGGTTCAGCTCCGGGACGGCCGTGCTGCACCTCGGGGTCGAGGACCCGTTCTCGCCGGCGCTCAAGGCGCACCCGGCCTTCCTCGTCGACGACCTCGATGCCGTCGAGGCGGTGCTGGTCGGGGCCGGTCACGCCTGCCTGCACTCCGACGGCGAGGTGCCGGGGGTCCGCCGGTTCCACACCGCCGACCCCTTCGGGAACCGGCTCGAGCTGCAGCAGGACGACGAGGGTCAGGCGTCGACGCGGTAGCCCTGCCGGTACGTCGGGTACTGCGGCACCCAGCCGGTGGCGCGGAGACGGGCGTTGGAGATGCGCTTGCCGTGCGCCCGGGACGGGTCGCGCGGACCGGGCGCCTCGACGCCGAGCTGCGCCGCGAGGTGCGCGGCGACGTCCCCGCGCAGCGCCGGCTCGTCGTCGGTGCCGAGGTAGACGCGGGCCGGCTCCTCGACCGCGGTGAGCAGGTGCACCGCCGCGGAGGCCGCGTCGGAGCGGTGGATGCGGTTCGTCCACCGCTCGAGGTCGTCGACCTCGCCGGCCAGCACCTGGTCGACCATGCGGGGACGCCCCGGTCCGTAGAGGCCCGAGAGCCTCAGCACGGTGCCCCCGGGCAGCCGGTCCAGGAACCGCTCCTCGGCCTCGAGCAGCATCCGGGCGGGCCCGTCCTGCGGGTCGGGAGCCGTGTCCTCGGTGATCACCTCGTCCGTGTCGGCGTGCACGGCGGTGGAGGAGACGAGCACGGCCCGGTGCGGCGCGGTCCCGGCCGACTCCAGCGCGTCGAGCGCGCGCAGCATCCCGTCGACGTAGGTGGAGCGGTACGACTCCTCCGTCCGAGGACGTGCGGTGAGGGCCACCAGGACCAGCCCGAGGTAGAGGTCGGGCAGGCGCGGGGACTCGCGCGAGAGGTCGGCCGGCACCGCGATGATCGGGGCGGGGACGTCCTCGGCCCGGCGGCGGATGCCTGCGACGCGGTGGTCCAGCGCCGCCAGACGCAGGCCGACGTCGGACCCGAGGCGGCCGCAGCCCACCAGCAGGACGTCGGGACGGGGCGGGGACGTGTTCATCGTGCGCGGACCGGCGTTCAGAACGGGGGCCAGGGGACGGGGGGCATCGGGCCGCTCGGTGCCGGGAAGGTGCCGGCGGCGAGCAGCGCGTCGCAGCGTGCGGCCAGCGTCTCGACCTCCGCCTCGGTGAGCAGGCCGGGCAGGCTCCCGCCCAGCCCGCCGGGGGCGTCGACCGACGCCCGCACCCGGCGCACGCCGTCGAGCTCCTCGCCGGTGAGCGGCGTCCCGAGCCACCCCCACAGGACGGTGCGCAGCTTGTGCTCGACGTGGAACGTGAGGCCGTGGTCGACGCCGTGCCGGTGCCCGTCGGACATCTCGAGCACGTGGCCGCCCTTGCGGTCGGCGTTGTTGGTGACCACGTCGAGCACCGCCATCCGGCGCAGCGCCGCGGTGTCCTCGTGCACGAGCGAGACGCGCTGGTCGCGGCCGTCGTAGCCGTCGAAGACGTGCAGCATCCCGTCGGGGACGCGGCCGGCGGGCACGATCGTCACGGCCTCCTGCGCCGGGTCGACCGTCTGCCAGAGCTGCACCATGCCCTCGCCGTGCGGGCCGTCACGCAGCCACGTGAGGGGCACGACGTCCCAGCCGGTGACCTGGGAGACGAGGTGCGCCGCGACCTCGCGCCACGCCAGCGTGCCGTCGGGGAAGTCCCACAGCGGGCGCTCGCCCGAGATCGGCTTGTAGACGACCTCGACGTCGCCGATCGTGCCGACGAAGGTCGCGTTGGAGGCCGGCATGACGCGGCCGGTGACGGTCAGCTCACCCTCGAGCAGGTCGTCCGTGACGGCCGCGGGCGTCACGTCGCTCACCGGAACTCGTCGGGCAGCTCGCAGACGTGGTCGTCGGGGGAGTCCATCGGGGCCTGGCACAGCGGGCACGTGGGCCGCCCGGCCGAGACGACCTCGCGGGTGCGCTGCGCGAAGGCGCGCGCACTGCCGACCGGGATGCGCACGACGAGGGCCTCGGGCGGGTCGATCTCGACCACGCCGTCCTCGTCGGCCTCCGCCTCGACGTCCAGCACCGGGAAGGCCTCGATGACGATCTGCGCCGTCGACGGGTCCCACCCCAGGCCCATGGCCCCGGCGCGGAACTGCTCGTCCACGGGCTGGTCGAGCGGCTCGTGGTCGGCCAGCCCGTCGGGTGCGGTCGCGGGGACGCTGAAGGGGTTCCCGTCCTCGGCCATCAGCTCGTCGAGCACCTCGTCGACGCGCGCGGCGAGCGCCATCGACTGCTCCTTCTCGACCGCGACGCTCACGAGCTCACGGCCGGCCTTGGCCTGCAGGTAGAACGTGCGGGAGCCGGGTGCACCGACCGTCCCGACGACGAAGCGGTCGGGCCAGTCGAATCCGTGGACGATGGTGGCCATGCCTCCACTCTAGGGTCCGGCACCAGGGCCCGCCCCACGTGCCGCGGCGTCAGGAACGTCCGGGTCCGGCGAGCTCGGCGTGGCCCTCCATCGCGTCGTGCAGCGCCGCCTCGGCAGGGTCGGCAGCGGCCGTGCCCTGCTCGTCGGTCGTGGGCCCGGCACCCCCGCCGGGCCCGTCCAAGGCCGCCCGGGGCCCGGCACCCCCGCCGGGCACCGCGTCGGTCGAGGCGGGCCGCTCCGACGGCCGCAGCCACGCGAGGTCGCCGGCGTGGGTGTTCTGCGCGAGCACGTAGGGGCGGTCGGCGGTGTACCGGACGATCGAGATCGACGCCGGGTCGACCTGGATGCGCTGGAACAGGTCGAGGTGCATGCCGAGGGCGTCCGCGAGCACGGCCTTGACGACGTCGCCGTGGCTCACCGCCACCCACACGGCCGACGCCCCGTGCTCGGCCTCGACCTGGGCGTCGAGACGTCGGACGGCCTCGACGGCGCGCGCCTGCATGGTGGTCATCGACTCCCCGCCGGGGAAGACGGCGGCCGACGGCTGTCGCTGCACGACCGTCCAGAGCGGCTCCTTCCCCAGGTCCTTCAGGGGGCGACCCTGCCAGGAGCCGTAGTCGCACTCGGTGAGCGCGTCCTCGACCCGCAACGACGGGGCGGGGTCCTGCCGCTCGAGCACCGCCGCGCTCGTCTCGCGGCAGCGTTCCATGGGGCTCGTCACCACGGCCGCCAGTGGCACGGCTGCGAGCCGCTCGCCGGCTCGGGCCGCCTGCTCGCGACCCGTGTCGTCGAGCGAGACACCCGGGGTGCGGCCCGCGAGGACCCCGGAGGCGTTGGCGGTGGTGCGGCCGTGCCGCAGGAGGACGAGGGTGGCCATGCCCCGAGCGTAGGCGCGCCACGGAGGGCATGCCGGGCGCCGGTCGGTAAATCGCTTGGCGGGTGGGTGCGCTGCGCCCTACGGTGGTCACCGGTGCGCGAACCGGCGCACCGTCCGATCCCGAGGAGCCACCCGTGACGACGTATCGCAGCCACGACGTGCTCGGCCGCCCGGCCGAGCTCTCGGTCGAGGCTGCCCTCGCCATGGTGCCGTCCTCGACCATCCCCGCCGGCAACCCCGCGAACCGACAGCTGCCGCTCCCGGAGCGACCCGTGACCTGAGTGCCCCCAGCACCGGCCACGGGGCCGCTCCAGCGAGACGCACGACTCGCAGGGGCGGCCCCTTTCCCATGTCCCGAGCACCCGCGTCCGACCCAGGAGGTGACCCGATGGAGACGCAGAACCGCAGGACCCGCGCCAGGACGGCGCCTACCCGCACCGAGGCAGCCACCGCCGCGGTGCTGACCACGCACGGCGTGGTCGCCGCGTTCGCGCACCCCACCCCCAGGCACCTCGCCGACGGATGGGCGTGCGTCGACGTCGACCCGGAGCTGTTCTTCCCGGCCGACGACGCCGGGCTCGCGGCCGCCCAGGCCGTGTGCGGCACCTGCACGTTCCGCGACGCCTGCCTGGGCCTCGGCACCGCGAGGAGCGAGAGCGGCGTGTGGGGCGGCGTCCTCCTCGCCGAGGGCACTCCGCTGCCGTCCGTCCCCGCCAGGGGAAGACCCAGGAAGCAGACCGCCGCCTGACGACGTCCCGACCACGTCGTCAGGCGGCACCCTCCCCAACCCCCTGCCCCCGTACCCCCTCCCCGTGGCTCGGACAGAGGACCCGGTCGCGAACCGGGGCGTCGAAGGCTCGAGCCCTTCCGGAGGGACCGCACCACGCAGACCACGAGAGACCCACGCCGAAGGAGGCGGACCGCATGACCACGATCGACACCGACGGGACCGACGGAGTCGCGTCACCCTTCCCGACGACGCTGCCCGGCGCCGTCGCCGACACGCTGCTCTGGGCCGACCCGGCCGACGTGGAGCCAGCCGCCCTCGAGCAGCTGCGCACCATCTCGCGCCTGCCGTGGGTGCACGGCCTGCGCGTGATGCCCGACGTCCACCTCGGCAAGGGGGCCACGGTCGGCTCCGTCGTCGCCATGCGCGACGCCGTGTCGCCGGCGGCCGTCGGCGTCGACATCGGCTGCGGCATGACGGCGGTCCGGACCGACCTCACCGCGGGCGACCTGCCCGAGGACCTCCACGGCCTCAGGACGGAGATCGAGAGCGCCGTGCCCGTGGGCTTCCACGCCCACGAGGTCGCCCCCGACGTCGACCGGCTGGGGCTCGGCGGACCGGCGGCCGGGTGGGACACGTTCTGGGCCGGGTTCGCAGGGCTGCACGAGAAGGTGCAGGACCGCGAGTCCCGCGCGATGAGGCAGATGGGCTCGCTCGGGGGCGGCAACCACTTCATCGAGGTGACGTCGGACGACGCCGACCGGATCTGGCTCATGCTGCACTCCGGCTCGCGCAACATCGGCAAGGAGCTGGCCGAGCGCCACATCGCTGCCGCGAAGGGACTGGACCACAACCTGGACCTGCCCGACCGCGACCTGGCGGTGTTCCTCGCCGGCACCCCGCAGATGGACGCCTACCTGCGTGACCTGTACTGGGCGCAGGACTACGCGGCACGCAACCGCGCCGTGATGATGGCGCTCGTCCGCGAGGTGGTCACGACCTTCTTCGGGCGGCGTGGGCGCGGGGTGGGCTACGGCCGCACCATCTCCTGCCACCACAACTACGTGGCGCAGGAGCGGTACGACGACGTCGACCTGGTGGTGACCCGCAAGGGGGCCATCCGGGCCGGCGACGGTGACCTCGGGCTCATCCCCGGCTCCATGGGCACCGGTTCGTACGTCGTGCGCGGGCTCGGCAACGAACGTTCCTACTGCTCGGCGTCGCACGGTGCGGGACGCAGGATGTCGCGCACCAGGGCCCGCAGGACGTTCACCGTCGACGACCTCGCGGCGCAGACGGCCGGCGTGGAGTGCCGCAAGGACGCGGGCGTGGTCGACGAGATCCCGGCCGCCTACAAGGACCTGGAGTCCGTCATCGCCGCCCAGACCGACCTCGTGTCGGTGGAGGCCCGGCTCACCACGCTGCTCTGCGTGAAGGGCTGACCCGGCCGGGTGGCGTCACGGCGGCACAGGCGAAGGAGGGGCCGGTCGGCGCTGGACCGGCCGGCCCCGGACGTCCGGGCCGTCACCACGTGTCGACGGTGCGTCCCGAGCCGACGAGCCGTCCGTCGCGGGCGGCCGCGTCGACGAGCCGTGCCAGGACCCTCCGGGTCTCGGCGGGGTCGACGACGTCGTCGAGCTCGCCGTGCCGGGCGACGTTCAGCGCGTCGGAACGCGCGCGGGCGGCGTCGGTCAGCTCGGCGACGACCCGTTCGCGCTCGGTCACGTCGGCGATCGCCTCGAGCTCGGCCCGCATGGCCAGGCGGACGGCCCCCTCCAGCCCCATCGCACCGAGGTGGGCTCCGGGCCAGGCGAGGGTCATGAGCGGCTGGTGGAGGCTGCCGCCGAGCATCGCCTGTGCGCCCAGTCCGTAGGCCCGCCGCAGGACCACGCCGATCATGGGCACGGTCAGGGCGGCCCCGGCCACGAGCAGCCGCGAGCAGTGCCGCACCAGCCCCGTGCGCTCGGCGTCGGGGCCGACCATCATCCCCGGGGTGTCGACGAACGACACGACGGGGAACCCGAACGCGTCGCACAGCTGCAGGAACCGCGCCGCCTTGTCCCCGGCGTCCGCCGTGACCGCCCCGGCCACGTGACGGCTGTCGTTGGCCAGCACACCGACGGTCCGGCCCTCGAGCCGCGCCAGGGCCGTGCACAGCTCCGGCGCGAACCCGGGTCGCAAGGGCAGGACGCTGTCGGCGTCGAAGACCGTCTCGAGGACGGGCCCGGGGTCGAAGGCGCGCCGCTCGCCGCCCGGCACCAGGTCGCGCAGCGCCGACTGGTCGCGCTCCTCCCACGACTCCGCGCGACCGAGGAAGTAGCCCAGCAGCCGACGGGCGACGCCAGGCGCCTCGTCGTCGTCGGCGACGACGTCGACGACCCCGTTCGCGGTCATCACCTCGAGCGGTCCCACGTCGGCGGCAGCCACGTCACCCAGGCCTCCGCCGGCGATCATCGCGGGTCCGCCCATCCCGAGCGAGGCGCGTGACGTCGCGACGACCAGGTCGGCGCAGCCGGCCACCACCGCGTTGCCGGCGAAGCAGTTGTCGTCCACCACGGCGATGCGTGGCACGCGCCCCGACAGGCGCGCCCAGGCCGCGAACGTGGGGACGTCGAGGGCGGAGACGAGCGGGATGTCGGTGTCGCCGGGCCGGCCCCCGCCACCGGCCGCGAAGAAGACGGTGGGCAGGGCGAGGCGCTCGACGACCTCGAGGAGTCGGTCGGTCTTGGCGTGCCCTCGCATGCCCTGGGTCCCGGCCATCACGAGGTAGTCGTAGGACAGGACGGCGCACGCGTGCCCGTCGACGGTCGCGAGACCGCCGACGACACCGTCCGCCACGGTGCGGTCCAGCAGGTCGTCCTCGCTGCGACGGGCGCTCTGGGCGGCGGTGACGAAGCGCCCGTACTCCACCAGGCTGCCCGGGTCGACGAGGTCGGCCACGTTCTCGCGGGCGGTGCGTCCGCCGCGGGCGTGGAGCCGGTCGACGGCCTCGGGTCGGGCGGTGTCCTCGGTCAGGGCGCGTCGCGCGAGGAGCTCGAGCAGCTCCGGTCGGATGTCCACGGGCCGATCCTGCCGCTAGAGCGCCTCGCCGGCGAGCAGGGTCGCCTCGAGACGGCGGATCGCCCGGGCGTCGGAGGGGTCGGTCCGTACCGGGGCGGTGAGCCAGTCCATCAGGGCGGCGGTGTCCGGTACGGCGCCGCAGCGCACGTCGGCGACGGCGGCCGCGACGAGGTGACCGAGCGGGCTGGTGGGTGTCGCCCGCACCTCCTCGGCGAGGACGACCTCGGCGCGCACGAGCACGGCGTCGTCCACGTGCGCCCTCCGGCGTTCGGCGAGCGCCAGGCGCGCGGCGGGGAGCCCGCCCGCCTCGATGCCCGCCGTCGCGAGCTCGGCGACCATGGCACCGAGGTGACGTTCCATGAGCCAGGTCGGCATCCCCCGCGTCGCGAGGAGGTCGGCGAGCCACGTGACGTGGTGGGTGGCCACCGGTGCGCTCGCCCGGGTCAGGTGCACGATCCAGCTCGAGTCGGACACCGAGAACCGCGCGCCTCGTTCCCCGTAGCGGTCCTGGTAGTAGGCGACCTCCTCGAAGGAGGCGCGTGCCGCGCGGACGGCGGCACGCAGCGCCGTGAGGTCGGTCGCCACCGCGTGCCCGCCGACCTCCGGGTTGAGCACGGACGCGTCGGCGCGCCAGCCGGATGCGCGCAGGGGGAGCACCCGCGCGATGCCCTGGACCAGCTCCTCGACGACGCGCACGACCACGGGGTCGCCGAGGCCCTCCAGGGCGTCGGTCACGACGGCGCGGAGGCGGTCGGGGTCGGGGTCGCCGACCTCGCCGACGAGCCGCTCGACGCCGACGACGGCGGCGACGATCCCGGGGTCGGTCTCCTCGCCCTGGGCCGTGCGCTCGCAGTGCGCCAGCACGAGCGCCGCCGCGTCGGCCAGGCTCGAGGCCGGCGGTGGCGCAGGAGTGGGGTGGTCCGAGCTCATGCCTCGGTCCCCGGGGCTGCGGGGACGCGGGGGGTCAGGACCGTGGCGCGGGCCAGACGCTGCATGACGTCGGCCGCTGCGGCGGCTCCGTCACCCGCCTCCTCGTCGACCCGGAGGAGGACGTAGACGCACATCCACGCGGTCGCACCGACGGAGACGTCACCCAGGTCGACGCCCTGCCGCTCGGCGAGCGCGACGCACAGGCGGTCGTAGGCCTCGCCGAGCCACTCCATGACCCGGCCGCGCAGCCGGGCGTTCGCCTCGACGATCTCCCGGAACCGCTGCGGCTCCGGGTTCGAGCGGCCGGAGTGCTCGAGCAGGGCCATCACGGCGTGCCCGAGCGCGACGGCGACGTCCTCCTCCGCCGGTCGCGCGTCGAGCGTCTCGGCCATCAGGCCGGGGTCGCCGAGGAACGCCGTCCCCAGCATCTCCTTGGTGGGGTAGTAGCGGTAGAGCGTGGAGATGCCGACGCCTGCCTCGTGCGCGACGTCCTCCATCGTCGTCTGCTCGTACCCGCGGTCCAGGAACAGCGTCATCGCCGTCAACGCCAGGTGCTCGCGGGTGCGTGTGGCGTTCATCTCACGCAGGCCCATGGTGGAAGCGTAGCCCGGTCTGGAATGTCGTGTGAAGATGGGAGGAACATCCATGTTGGCATGGCGGCCCGTCCGCCGGAGGGAGAGGGACTGCCATGGCGTGGCACCTGTACCGGCTCGGTCGCTGGAGCTTCCGGCGACGCTTCCGCGTGCTCGGCGCGTGGGTGGCCCTGCTCGTCGTCGGTGGGGTCGGGGCGCTGACCCTGTCCGGCGAGACGTCCGACAGCTTCCAGCTGCCCGACACCGAGTCGAGCCGGGCCTTCGCCCTCATCCAGGAGCGCATCCCCGACGCCCCGACCGACGGCGCGGTGGCGCGCCTCGTGGTGCAGGCGCCGGAGGGCGGCAGCCTCACCGCCCCCGCCGCGCGCGAGGCGATCGGTACGGCGCTCGAGCAGGCCACGACGCAGCACGTCGCGTCCGCGACCGATCCGTACACGACGGGCACCGTGTCGCGTGACGGCCGGACCGCCTACGCCGTCCTGAGCTACGACCGTCAGGCGACGGAGCTGACCGACGCCGACCGGACCGCCCTGCAGGACGCCGCGCGCTCGCTCGACCAGGCCGGCTACCCGACGGTCGTGGGCGGCGACGCGCCCGGTGTCACGACGAGCATCAGCCACGTCGCCGAGGCGGTGGGCATCGCGATCGCCCTGGTCGTGCTGACCGTGACCTTCGGCTCGCTCGTCGCGGCGGGGATGCCGCTGCTCACCGCCGTGGTCGGCGTCGGCATCGGCCTGCTCGGGGTGACCACCCTGACCGGCTTCGTCGAGCTGTCCTCGGTGACGCCGGCGCTGGCGAGCATGCTCGGCCTCGCCGTCGGCATCGACTACGCCCTCTTCATCATGTCGCGCTTCCGGCACGAGGTCGCCGAGGGGCGCGACCACGAGGAGGCCGCCGCGATCGCCACGGGCACGGCGGGATCGGCGGTCGTCTTCGCCGGGCTCACGGTCGTCATCGCGCTCGTCGGACTCTCCATCACGGGCATCTCCTTCCTCACCCAGATGGGTCTCGCCGCGGCCGCCACGGTCGCGCTGGCCGTGCTGATCGCGCTCACCCTGCTGCCGGCCCTGCTGTCGCTGGTCGGCCGGCGCATCACGTCGGGGCGCGTCCCCGGGGTGGGGCACGACGCCGACGCCAACCCGCACCTGCGGACCATGGGCCGACGCTGGGTCGACGTGCTGACACGCTTCCGCTGGCCCGCCCTCGTGGTCGGCGTCGCCGCCGCGGCCGTCCTGTCGGTGCCGGTCGCGTCGATGCAGCTCGCCCTGCCCGACGACGGCAGCAAGCCGAGCAGCAGCGACGCGCGCCAGGCGTTCGACCGGATCGCCGAGAACTTCGGCGAAGGGGCGAACGGCCCGCTCACCGTGGTGGTCGACACCCAGGGCGCCAGGGACCCCGGTGCGGCGGTCGACGCTGCCGTCGAAGCCGTCTCCTCCGTCAGGACCGACGTAGCCGCCGTCGTGCCGCCGCTGACCGACCCGGACGACGCCCGGGCGGTCGCCGCGTACCGCGCCATGCTCGAGCGTGCGCAGCTCGCCACCATCACCGTGGTGCCGCAGAGCGCGCCGTCGGCCGAGGCCACGAAGGACCTCGTCGCCGAGCTGCGCGACCGCCTCGGCGCGATCGACGACACGGGTGCGACCGCCTACGTCACCGGGCAGACCGCCGCCGGCGTCGACATCGCCGACAACCTCGCCGAGGCCTTCCCGGTGTACCTGCTCGTGGTCGTGGGGCTCGCCTTCGTCCTGCTCGTGCTCGTGTTCCGATCCCTGCTCGTCCCGCTGAAGGCGACGCTCGGCTTCCTGGCCTCCGTGGGCATCTCGCTCGGAGCGACGGTGGCCGTCTTCCAGTGGGGCTGGGCGAAGGAGCTCGTCGGCCTCGACACGGAGGCGCCGGTCGTCTTCATCCTCCCGCTGCTGCTGACCGGCATCCTGTTCGGGCTGGCGATGGACTACGAGGTCTTCCTGGTCTCGCGGATGCGCGAGGAGCACGTGCACGGTCGCGAGGCACGGGAGGCCGTCGTGGTGGGGTTCCAGCACAGCGCGCGGGTCGTCACCGCTGCCGCACTCATCATGATCGGGGTCTTCGCGGGCTTCGTCGGGGGTGCCGACCCGATCATCAAGACGGTCGGCTTCGCGCTCGCGGTCGGCGTGCTCGCCGATGCGTTCCTCGTGCGGATGCTGCTCGTGCCGGCCGTCATGTCGATCGTGGGGCGCCGGATGTGGTGGCTCCCGCGATGGCTCGACCGCCTGCTCCCCGCCCTGGACGTCGAGGGCGAGAACCTCGCGCGACGCCTGGAGGCCGAGACCACGGTCGAGGCAGGGCAGGGAGCGCGCTAGCCGCGAGTCAGGCGCTGCAGTGCCTCGCCCATCGCCGTCACGAGCGCGGTCAGCCCCTGCAGGGGCCGGACCATCACGGTGAAGTCGACCAGGAGGTCGTCGGCGTCCCAGCGCACCAGGTCGATGCCGTGCACGTCGCGGTCGCCGATCCGCGTCGTGAACTCCAGCATCGCGGAGTCGTCGCCGACGAGCTGGCGGTGGTACGACAGGCCCGGACCCAGGACCTCGAGGGCCGCGGTGAGGTAGGCGGTGGTGAGGGCGCGACCTTCCTGCGGCGCGTGCACGGCGGGGGAGCGGAAGACCACGTCGTCGTGGAGCAGGTCGGCCAGCAGGGACGGGTCGCGGGTGCGCACCACCTCGTGCCAGGCCACGAGCGCCGGGGGTGTCGTGGTGCTGTCGGTCATGGGGCTTCCTCTCGTCGTGCGTGGTCTGTGTCACGTCGAGGTGCCGCTCGCGCGGAACTCCGGTTACGATGACGTCAGTATGCAACGAGTTGCATACTGACGTCCACACCGTGTCCGCTCCCGAAGGAGGCCCCCGTGGCCCTGCCCGAGATCCTGCGCCGCCCGCTGGCCCTGCCCGTCGTGGCCTCGCCCATGTTCATCGTGTCCGGCCCGGAGATGGTCGTGGCCCAGTGCACGGCCGGTGTGGTGGGCTCGTTCCCCGCCCTCAATGCGCGTCCCCAGGCGATGCTGACGGACTGGCTGGCCCAGATCAGCGAAGAGACGACGTCGTTCGCCGCGGCGCACCCGGACCGACCGGTGGCGCCCTTCGCGGTGAACCAGATCGTCCACCGTTCCAACGACCGGCTCGAGGCGGACCTGCAAGCCTGCGTCGACCACGAGGTCCCGATCGTCATCACCTCCCTCGGTGCCCGCGAGGACGTGAACGAGGCGGTGCACTCCTACGGCGGCATCGTGCTCCACGACGTGATCAACGACCGGTTCGCGCACAAGGCGGTCGAGAAGGGTGCCGACGGACTCATCGCCGTGGCGGCCGGGGCCGGCGGCCACGCCGGGGCGCAGAGCCCCTTCGCACTGCTGCGCGAGATCCGCGCGTGGTTCGACGGACCGCTGCTCCTGTCGGGCGCCCTGGCCCACGGGCGGTCCATCCTCGCCGCACAGGTGGCGGGCGCCGACCTCGCCTACGTCGGCAGCGCGTTCCTCGCCACGCACGAGGCGAACGCGGCCGAGGGCTACAAGGACATGGTCGTCTCCTCGCGTGCCTCAGACGTCGTCTACAGCAACCTGTTCACCGGGGTGCACGGCAACTACCTGCGTGGGAGCATCGAGGCCGCCGGCCTGGACCCGGACGCCCTGCCGGAGTCCGACCCGTCGACGATGGACTTCGGCACGGGCGGGGACGACGCGCAGCCCAAGGCGAAGGCCTGGCGCGACATCTGGGGCTCGGGCCAGGGCATCGGGGCGATCGATCGCCGCCTGTCGGTGGCCGAGCTCGTCGAGCAGCTGCGCGCCCAGTACGACGAGGCGCTCGCCGCGCCCGTGTGGGACGGTCGCCGCGAGGCGACGCTCGCCTGACCTAGTCCTCGGTCCCGCCCGGTGCCGACGGCCGCCAGCACGCGGCCAGCATCGCGGCGGCGCCGGCCACGCCGACGACGGCGGCGGCGAGGCCCACCTGCCAGCCCTCGGCGACGATGCCGGCGGCGTGGTCGACGGACCAGCGACCAGGGCCGAGCGCCGCGAGCGCGGTCAGGGCCGTCGCCACGACGAGCACGTACTCATAGCCCTCCTTGACGATGAAGAAGCCGTTCGGGCGGTGGACGGTCACGAACGCGGTCGTCATGACGCCGACGCCCGCTGCCGCGGCGAACGGGGTGGCCGCGCCGAGGAGCAGGGCCACGCCGACCGCGATCTCGAGGTAGCTCGAGACGGCGGCCTGGACGCGCGCAGGACGCAGGCCGATGCCGTCGAACCACCCGGCCGTCCCGTCCAGGCCTCCGGGCCCGAACCCGTGGTTCCAGCCGTGCGCGACGAACACGATGCCGAGCACGAGACGCAGGAGGGCGCTGACCAGGTCGATGTCCATGGTCCGATCATGCCGCCGGCGCGCCGCGTGTGGGCGTCAGCCCGCGGCGCGGTGGGCCTGGGCGAGGACGGAGCCCCCGCGGCCCGGCTCGGGCGCGGCGTGCTCGAGGCGCCGGGACCGCGGGTCCAGCAGCCTCACGATGCCTCGGCCGCGGATGGAGTCGGCCACGTTGTCGGCCTCGATCGCCACGACGTCGCCGTGACCCGTCGCGCTGCCGAGGGCACGGAGCCCCGGTCGGTCCAGGGCCGCGATCGCCTCGACCACGGTGCGCACCGTGGCGGCGTCGCGCACCGCGTGGAAGGTGACGGTCGGCTGGGCGTCGCTCGGCATGGGTGTCCTCTCGGGGCGGGGAAGGCTGGACGGCGGGAACGACCTCATCGTAGGACAGAACTTGTTCATGCGCATTCGGGAGTGAACAAGTTCGTGGGGCGCGCTCGATGGGTGCGACGCGGCTGCGCCGTCGCGGCCCTGGAACACTGGGTGTGTGGACCGAGAGGGAGCCGGCGCAGAGCGGGACTGGCCGCCGCACGCGCGCCTCGTGGTCCCCTGGCGTCAGCGCGTCGAGCGAGGTCCTCGCGCCGACCGCCTGCTCCGTGAGGTGGAGGTGCGCGTCCCGCCGCGGGTGGCCGAGGTCGAGCCGGTGGTCGATCGGCACCTCGCCTCCTCGATGGCGAACGCGCTGGCCGGGCTGCGGCAGCTCGACGGCAGCCACGGACGTCGTCTGCGGGCCCTGAACGAGCTCCTGCTGCGCACCGAGTCGGTCGCCTCCTCCAAGATCGAGCACGTCGAGGCGAGCCTGGCCGACTACGGCAAGGCCGTGCTGGGCGCGCGGGCCAGCGCCTCCGCGGTGTCGATGGCCGCGGCCACCGACGCGCTCAACCAGGTCATCACGCAGGCGCAGGTCAGCGGGGTCCTCGGACTGCCGTCGTTGCTCGAGGCGCACGCCGTGCTCTTTCGTCGCAGCGTCGACCAGCAGCACAACGCCGGCCGTTTCCGGACCGTGCAGAACTGGATCGGCGGCAGCGACTACACGCCGCGCAACGCGCTGTACGTCCCTCCGCCGCCGCAGGAGGTGCCGGGGCTCCTCGCCGACCTCGTCGCGTTCGGCAACCGCGACGACGTGCCGCCGCTGCTGCAGGCCGCGGTCGTCCACGCGCAGTTCGAGTCGATCCACCCGTTCGTCGACGGCAACGGGCGGATCGGGCGCACGCTCATCCACGCCGTGCTGCGACGACGCCGCGTGACCCGCCACCTGACCGTCCCGGTCGCCTCGGCGCTGGTGGCGCACCGCGAGTCCTACTTCGACGCCCTCGGTGCGTACCGGGAGGGGCGGGTCCGACCGATCGCCTCGATGCTCACCGCAGCGGTGATCGTGGCGACGCACGAGAGCCGGCGGACGGCCACGGCGCTGCACGAGGTCCGACAGGACTGGGAGGCACGACTCGGGCCGCTGCGCCGCGGGTCGGCGATCCACCGCGTCGTGCAGCACCTGGCGGAGGCTCCCTCGGTCACGGTCGCCGACCTCGCGGCGCGGCTGCACCTGCCCGGCGACGAGGTGGCTGCGGCGGTCGACGCCCTCCGCGAGGCGGACGTCCTGGAGCCGGCGGGTCGGGGCATCGCCGACCTCGGCCGAGGAGCCGAGCGGGTGTGGGTGGCCCGGGACATCCTCGACGAGCTGGCGGACCTGGACTCGCGCATCGTCGCGGTGAGCCTCCTGCGCGACGGGTGAGCCGCTCCGGTCGCGGCCCGTCCACGTCGCGGCCAGGATGGACAGAGACGGACGGGACGCAGTCGTGACGAGGAGGACGCATGAGCGAGACACCGCACGCCGCCGGCCAGGAGGTCGACGCCGACGACCCGGGAGTTCCGGACGACCCGCCCGGTCCGGATGTCCCGGAGCCGTCCGGGGGACCGGCGATCGCCCCCGACGTGCCGCTCGCGCCCGAGGTGGACCAGCCCGAGGGGGTGGCCGAGGTCGACGGTGCCGACCCGGGCGAGGAGTCCGCCGACGAGGACACCGGGACCCCGCCCGGCACGGACGCCGAGGACGCGGCCGACCACGACCGACCGGACTGAGCGGCGACCCGGCCTGCGACCGGTCGACGAGCGGCTCAGTCGCCGGTCGTCGGCCGGCGTCGTGAGGCCTTGAGGTCGCTGCGGCGTCGCTTCGTCTCGCTCCGGCGACGCTGCGCGGCCCGCGACGGACGGGTGGCGCGACGCGGGCGCGGAGGGACGACGGCCGCGGCCACGAGCTCCTCGAGCCGCACCCGGGCGGCCTCGCGGTTGCGGTGCTGCGACCGGTAGCGCGAGGACGCGACCGTCAGCGTGCCCTGGACGAGTCGAGGGCGGAGGCGTTCGAGCGCGAGCGTGCGCTGGGCCTCGGTGAGGGCGCGGGTGCCGGCGACGTCCCAGGAGACCTCGACGCGCGTGTCGGTGGTGTTGACGTGCTGGCCCCCGGGGCCCGACGACCGGCTGAACCGCCAGGTGAGCTCCTCGTCGGGCACCCGGACGCGGCCGGGCGTGCCGCGACCGTCAGGCATCGTCGCCGGCGAGCACGCGGTACAGCGACCTGCGGGCGTCTTCGACCACGCCGACGACGCGGGCGTGCTGGTCGGCGTCGCCGGTGCGGACGGCCTGCTGCCACGCGGCCATGAAGCCGTTGAGGGACTCCTTGAGCTCGCGCGACGCCCGCGGGCGGCCGTCGGAGACCTCCCACGGCGTGCCCAACGCCTCGCGGTGCTCCTCGACGTGCCGTCTGCCGGAGTCGGTGAGGCTCGCGGTCTTGCGGCCGTCGACCTTCTCGATCTCGACCAGTCCCTCGTCCTCGAGCTGCTGGAGGACGGGGTACACCGAGCCAGGGCTGGGCGACCAGGTGCCGTCGCTGCGGCGGCCGATCTCGGTGATGAGGTCGTAGCCGTGGCGGGGCTGTTCCTCGAGCAGCAGCAGGACCGCCGCGCGGACGTCGCCGCCGCGACTGCGTCGCCCGCGGCGGGGGCCGCCGGCGAACGGGTCCCGGCCGGGGCCGGGTGCGCCGCCGAGGTCCCAGTCGGGTCCGGGTCCGCGGCGTCCCCGGCGCCGCTCGCGCGGGTCCTCGCGTCGGCGGTCGGGGGAGTGGTGGTGATGGGGGCTCCTCATGGGGCTCTCCCTTCGTCTCGGGACGGTCCGGGTCACGAACCGATGGGTTGTCGATGGCTCGACGATATATCGATACCGCATCGACGTCAAGGCGCCTCGCACCGGTCCGCGCACGTCGCCCGGGACGGGCCCCTCCCGGGTCCGTCCTGTCCCGTCCGCGTGCGGGTGGTCAGCCGCCCTGGGACACGTAGTCGGCCAGCTGGTCGCGCTCGAACTGCAGCTGGTCCATGCGGTGCTTGACGGCGTCGCCGATGCTCAGCACCCCGGCCAGCGTGCCGTCGACGACGACGGGCACGTGCCGGACCCGGTGCTCGGTCATCGTCGCCATCAGGGAGGCGAACGAGTCCTCCGGCGAGCAGGTACGCACGTCGGTCGTCATGATCGTCGAGACCGCGGCCGACCGGGCGTCCTCGACGTCGCGGAGCTTGCGCACGACGTCACGCTCGGAGACGATCCCGAGGATGGAGCGGCCGTCCTCGCTGACGACCAGGGCGCCCACGTCGTGGACCGCGAACGCGTCGAGCAGCTCGCGCACCGACGCGTCGGGGCCGATCGTGTGCACGGTGCTGCTGCCCTTGGAGGACAGGACGTCGCTGACTCGCATGGGGCCTCCTCGTGGAGTCCGCAGTGTAACCCGGGTCACACCGGGCCGGTCCAGTCCCGGCGGCGGCGCGGGCTCCGCTCAGGGAGCGTCCGGAGCACCCCACGGGCGCGAGAAGTCGAGCCGGCGCACCGTGCCGTCGTCCCCGCCCCGGTCCTCGACCTCGTCGTGCGGCTCGTCGTGGTCGTCGGGGAAGTGCCCGAGGTAGGCCATCGCCGCGTCGTGCAGGCGACCGTTCGTGGCGACGGCGTTGCCGCCCCACGGGCCGTCCGCGCCGTCGAGGGAGGTGAAGCGTCCGCCCGCCTCACGCACGATGACGTCGAGCGCGGCCATGTCCCACAGCTTGAGCTCGGGCTCGGCCGCGATGTCGACGGCCCCCTCGGCCACCAGCACGTAGGACCAGAAGTCCCCGTACGCCCGCGTGCGCCAGCAGCGACGAGCGAGGGCCCAGAACGCCTCGCCCTTGCCGATGTCCTCCCACGAGGGTGCCGAGCTGAACGACAGTGACGCCGCCGAGAGGTCCGAGACCTGCGAGCAGCGGATCTCGCGCGCGTGCATGAAGGACTTGCCGGTGTGGGCGCCCGCACCGGTGGATGCCCACCAGCGGCGTCCGAGGGCCGGGGCCGAGACGAGACCCACCACGATCTCGCCCTCCTCCTCCAGCGCGATGAGCGTGGCCCAGACGGGCACGCCGCGCACGAAGTTCGACGTGCCGTCGATGGGGTCGATGATCCAGCGTCGCTCCTGCGAGCCGGTGGAGCCGAGCTGCTCGCCCTGCTCCTCGCCGAGCACCACGTCACGGGTGCGGGCCGACTTCAGGACGCGGCGGATCGCCTCCTCGACGGCCTGGTCGGACTCCGTCACGTAGCTCATGTCGGGCTTGGTGGAGACCTCCAGGTCGATCGCGCCGAACCGGTCCATCGACAGGTTGTCGGCGGTGTCGGCCAGCACGTGGGCCAGCCGGACGTCGTCGTTCCAGGAGTGCGTCATGCTCGCAGGGTAACGGCGAGGGCGCCGGACCCGCGGGAGGCCGTCGACGCCGCGGCCGCCCCCCTCACCACGCGGCGGTGTCCTTGGCCGCGACGATCCGTCGGAACGACTCGACCCGGGCGGCCGCGACGACACCCTCGGCGACGGCGGCGTCCAGCGCACACTCTGGCTCCGTCGCCGCGTGGGTGCACCCGCGCGGGCAGTCGAGCGCGGCGTCGGCCAGGTCGGGGAACGCGCGCAGGACGTCGTCGACCTGCACGTGCGCGAGGCCGAAGGAGCGGAATCCGGGCGTGTCGATGATCCAGCCGCCCCCGGACCCCGCGTCCAGCTCGATCGCGAGCGCCGAGGTGGAGGTGTGGCGGCCACGGCCGGTGACCTCGTTGACGTGGCTGACGGCGCGGCCCGTGCCCGGGACGAGCGCGTTGACCAGCGTCGACTTGCCGACCCCGCTGTGACCGATGAACACGCTCACGCGCCCGGCGATCGCGGCACGCAGCTCGGCCAGGTTCTCCACCCCGTCGTCGCCCCGGCGCGTCACGACGGCACGCACGTCGAGCGGGTCCAGCATCGCCAGCATCTCCGCCGGCGAGCCGAGGTCGGACTTCGTCAGGCACACGAGCGGCTCCATGCCGGCCTCGAAGGCGGCGACGAGGCACCGGTCGATGAGCCCGGAGCGCGGCGGTGGGTCCGCCAGGGCGGTCACGACCACGAGCTGGTCGGCGTTCGCGACGACGACGCGCTCGATCGGGTCGTCGTCGTCGGCCGTCCGGCGCAGCACGGTGCGACGCGGCAGCACCTCGACGATGCGCGCCAGCGAGCCCTCCGCGCCGCTGACGTCCCCGACGACCCTGACCTCGTCGCCGACCACGACGCCCTGGCGGCCGAGCGGCCGCGACTTCATGGCCGTGACCAGTGGTGTGTCTCCCTGCCGCCCACGGCCCGGCACCCCCGCCGGGGGGTCGTCCAGGAGGCGGAGCGTGTAGCGGCCCCGGTCGATGGTCACGACGCGCGCGACCGGGGCGTCGTCGTAGCTCGGGCGGTCCTTGGTGCGAGGGCGGGTGCGTCGGCGGGGGCGCTCGAACGCGGCGTGCTCGTCGTCCTGCCTCACGCGACCAGACGCTCCCACACCGGCGCGAAGTTCGGGTACGTCTTGACGGTCGTCGCGACGTTCTCGACGAACAGCTCCGGCACGCGCAGCGCCAGCACCACGGCGGCGTGCGCCATCCGGTGGTCGTCGTAGGTCCGGAAGACCTCGCCGTGCAGGGGGCGGGGCGTGATCTCGAGCCCGTCGTCGGTCTCGGCGACGTCGGCGCCGAGGCGGGTCAGCTCCGTGGCGAGGGCGGCGAGCCGATCGGTCTCGTGCCCCCGGAGGTGGGCGATCCCACGCAGGCGCGAGGGCCCCTCCGCCAGGGCCGCGACGGCCGCCACGACCGGGGTCAGCTCGCCGACGTCGTGCAGGTCGAGGTCGACCGGCTGGATGCGGGGGCCGCCGCGGAAGACCATGTCGGCGCCGTCACGCTCGGCGGAGCCACCGAAGGCGACGACGAGGTCGCGCCAGACGTCGCCCGCCTGCTGGGTCTCCTCGGGCCACCCGCGGACCCGCATCGTGCCCGCGGTCGCGATGGCGGCGCCCACGAAGACCCCGGCGTTCGACAGGTCGGGCTCGATCGTCACGTCGAGGGCCGCGACCGGGCCGGCCGCCACCTGCCAGCGGTCGGCCGAGGAGTCGTCCACCCGGACCCCGCGTCGTCGGAGCTCGGTCACCGTCATCTCGACATGGGGCAGGGACGGCAGCGGGCCGCCCTCGTGCCGCAGGTCGAGCCCCTGGTCGAACGCAGGAGCGGCGAGCAGCAGGGCCGAGACGAACTGGCTCGACGCGGAGGCGTCGACGGTCAGGGGGCCGCCCTCGACACGCCCCGTGCCACGGACGACGAACGGCAGCGTCCCGCGGCCCTCGTCGGCCACCTCGACCCCCAGCGCACGCAGGGTGGCGATCGTCTGGTCCATCGGTCGACGCCGCGCGTGCGGGTCGCCGTCGAAGGTCACGGGCGTCGAGCACAGGGCGGCGAGCGCGGGCACGAAGCGCATCACGGTCCCCGCCAGGCCACAGTCGACCGCGGTCGGTGCCGTGGCACGGCGGTCGAGCGGCGTCACGGTCCAGGTCGTGCCGTCCTTCGTCACCCCCGCGCCCAGCGCGCCGAGCGCCGTGGCCATGAGCTGCGTGTCGCGCGAGCCCAGGGGACGGGTGAGGGTCGACGGCCCGTCGGCGAGGGCGGCCAGCACGAGGGCCCGGTTCGTGAGCGACTTGGACCCCGGCACGAGCACCTGGGCGTCGACGGGCGTGTCGCGGGTCGGCGCGAGCCAGGGCAGTGGGGCGTTCATCGACGCCCAGACTAGTCGCGCCGGAGCGGGGGACCGACGGACACGGTCAGGGGCGGAGGTCCTCGACGGCGTGCGCGACGCTCTCGGCGGCGTCGACCACCTTGTCCTTCGCCCGGGTGCCGATGAACTTCTTGTGCGGGTCCGGGTCGAGCGTGGCCATCAGCAGCCCGCCCATGAGCGAGACGTTCTTCAGGAAGTGGACGGTCTGGTTCTGCCGGGACGCCGGGTCGGACTCGCTCCAGAACGGGTGGCCGACGGCGGTCGTCGGGGCCATCGTCGAGGCCAGGACGAGGGCCGAGAGCCGTGGGAAGCGACCGGTGGCCAGGGCCGCGCCGGCGACGACGTGGACCGCACCGTTCACGCGCACGAGGTTCGTGGGGCTCGTCGACAGCTGCGGAGCCGCCTTGCCGAGCGCGTCGGCGAGGGGCTCGGCCCTGGGGCCCATGGCGGAGGCGTTGCGCAGGGCGGTCACGCCCCCGTACACGAACATCGACGCGAGCATGGGACGAGCGATGGTGCGCAGGAGGGTCATGGCTCCCATCATGCCCAAGTCGGGCGGTTCCACAACGTCAGCGACCGGCCGTGGCCGGGCGGCTCCACGCGGGCGCGACGACTACGGCAGGACCCAGCCGCCGGCCCGGAACGCGACGACGTCGTTGTCGGGCCGGGGGTCGTCCGGAGCCTGGAGGGTGATCGTGCCCTGCGGTCGGGGCCCGGACGCGACGAAGGTGAAGGACCCGCTCTGGCCGGCCGGCAGCGTCGACGCGCAGGAGAAGGAGGCAGCACGCTGCCCGGGCGCGACGTCGCACGTCCAGCCGCCGCCGGGCACGGCGTGGATGTTCATGCCGCGGACGAACGTCACGGTCGCGCGCACCGTCCGCTCGACCGGGTTGGCCCCGCCGTCGGCGGCGATCGTCACGACGAAGCGGCGGTGCAGGAGCGCGGGCTCGTTCGTGATGGTCGGCGCCGCGACCGAGAAGTCGGTCGGCGTCACCGGTGCCGGGGGCGGCGACGGCGCCGGGGTCTCCGTGGCCGGTGCGGTCGGGTCGGGCGACGCGGTGGTGTCGGTCGGCGAGGGCGTCGGCGTCGGCGTGGGTCCGTCCGTGGGCTCGACCGTCGGGTCGGTGGTCGGTGCGACGGTGGGGTCGGGCTCGGCGTCCGGGCTCGTGGTCGGTGCCGGTGCGTCCGTGCTGGGGCCGGGCGTCGTGGGTGCCGTCGCCACGACGTCGCTCGGGCTCGGGGCCAGCAGGTCGGTCTGGGTCACCACGGCCCCGGTGGTGAGCGCGCCGGTGACCACGGTGGTGGCCACGACGGCGGGCGTGCCCGCGCTCGCGACCGTGGTCGCCGCGGCCTGGGCGGGGACCAGCGCCACCCTCGCCACCTGGGAGACGATCGTGGAGGTGAGCATGGTGGCCCCCGCGTACCCGGATGCCACGTAGCCGCCGGCGGTCGCGGTGCCGGCGACGAGCGAGCCGCCCGCGGTGCTCGCGCCGGCGGTCGCCAGCGCGCTGCCGGCGGCCAGGGAGCCGGCGCCGAGTGCCGCACCGGCGACCCCCGTTGCGCCGAGGTAGCCGGCGGCGGCCGGTCCCAGGACGGCGGGCGCGAGGAGACCACGGAGGTTCTGGTTCACCTCGACGAGCTCGAGGTGCACGCCGGTGCAGCGTCGGCAGCCGTCCAGGTGCCGGTCGACCTTGGCCGTGTCGCGTGCCGAGAGGGTCTGCCGCACGAAGCCACCGAGCAAGGGGGTGATCGCCCGGCACGCCGCGTCGGTGACGTCGGCGGCGTGGCTCTCCAGGTAGGCGGCGCGCAGTCCCTCGCGGGCACGGTAGGCCAGCGCGGAGACGCTGTTGGCGCTCATGCCGAGCAGCGGCGCGACGGCGGCCGGCTTCTGGCCCTCGATCTCCAGGTGCCAGAGCACCAGCTGCCAGCGCTCCGGCAGCGACGCGAACGCACGGGCCGCGGCGTCGTTCTCGAACGCCGCGCCCACCGCGTCCTCGAACGGGACTCCTCGGTCGAGGACGCGCTCGTCGTCGGTCGGGCGGGTGCGCGCCAGGGCGCGGACCCGGTCGAGGTGCAGGCGCCGTACGGCGGTGAGGAGGTAGGCCCGGAACGCCTCGTCCGGACCACGGCCGTCCTGGAGCACGCCGAGCACCTTGAGGAACGCCTCCGAGACGAGGTCGTCGGCCTCGCCGCTCCGCGTGAGGGTGCGGGCCAGGCGGCCGGCGGCCTCGACGTGGCGCTGGAAGAGCAGGCCGTACGCCGCGGTGTCTCCCGCGCGCACTGCTGCGATCAGCTGCGCGTCGCTACGTTCCTGCGTCGACCCCAACACGTCGTCCATCGGCGGTGACTCCCTCTCGTCCACTCCCTGGGACGTCCAACGACGCACCGGCGGCGACGTCACGTCGGCGTGCTCCTCGCGAGGACGGGCCACCGTCCGTCCCCGGGCAGAAAGTCCACCGGTTCCGCGTCACGGACCGGTGCCTGCGCCGTTCCTCCGGTGAGCCGCACACCGGGAGGAGGTCGCCGTGGACGAGACCGGACGAGCAGCTGCCCTGCTCGGCGCCGCCGTGCGCGACGGCCGGGACGACGTGGACGCCGTTGCACACGAGGTGGGAGCGAGTGCAGCGGCGGACGGGTCCCCGCTCGAGGAGGTCATCGACCTCGTCGAGCGAGCCTTCGACGGTGAGCCGCGGCACGCGTCCGTGAGGGCGGCGTGCCTGGGCTGGGCGGAGGGTGCGCTCGGGCGCACCCACGGTGCGGGCTGCGAGGACCCGTTGACGTCGTTGTCGACGGTCCCGCACCTGCACAGCAGGCTGGGCGACGTGTACCGCGCCGCCGCTGTCGAGGAGCAGCGGGCGGGTGCGGGCCACGTGCTCGTGGTGGTCGAGCTCACCGGACGTCGGCCCCCGTCCGGCCTCCAGGCGTCCTTGGCGGCGCTCGAGGTCGGACAGGTGCTGAGGACGGTGTTCCCGGGCGGCGAGACCGTCGCGCGGGTGGGCACGGCCCGGTTCGCGGTGCTGGCGGCGCGCGAGCGCGCCGACGCGACGACGCTCGCGCTGGTCGGTGTGCTTCTCGGGCGCACGCCGGCCGGCACGAGCGCGCCGCGGCTGTGGGTCGAGGAGCTGCCGCCGTCCGCCGACGACCTGCCGGCCGTGCTCCAGGGTCTCGGCGCCTGAGCCCGCGCCCTCGGGTCGTCGGCGTGCCATCGACGGCGCGGTGTCGTCGGTGGGGTGTGGGAGGCTGGCCGCATGTGCGGCAGGTACGCCACGACACGGACGGCGAGCGACCTCGAGGACGCCTTCGCGGCGCGCCTCGCCGACGGTGCCGCGGTGCCCGAGCCCGACTGGAACGTCGCGCCGACGAAGCAGGCACCGCTCGTCGTGGGTCGCGCGCCGGAGGGCGCCGACGACCCGCAGGCGCAGCCACGTCGTGAGCTCCTCCCGGCGACGTGGGGCCTCGTGCCGTCGTGGGCCAAGGACCGCTCCATCGGCAACCGGATGATCAACGCGCGCTCGGAGACGGTGGCCGAGAAGCCCGCGTACCGCCGCGCGTTCGCCCGACGTCGGGCGGTCGTGCCGGTCGACGGCTACTACGAGTGGTACGCGGGGCAGGGGCCGAAGGGCCCGAAGCAGCCGTTCTACATCACGGCGCGCGGCGACGGGCCGGCCGCCGCGCGCGACGTCCTCGGGCTCGCGGGTCTCTACGAGTTCTGGCGCGCGAGCGAGTCCGACCCCTGGCTGGTCACCTTCACGATCCTCACCACGAGTGCGGAGGGCGACGACGGCATCCTGCACGACCGCGCGCCGCTGCTGGTGGAGCCGGAGGTCCGCGACGCGTGGCTCGCGCCGGCCGAGCGACCGGCGGCGGAGCTGCTCGACCTGCTCGTGCCTGCCACACCCGGCCGCCTCGACGCCTGGCCGGTCTCCACCCAGGTCAACAACGTCCGGCACAACGGTCCGGAGCTCGTCGAGCCGCTGCCCGCCTCCTGAGACCGGAATACGGTCCGCCGCCGGGTCGTTGTCCCAGGCGAAGGAGGTCCTCATGCTCGCGTGCCCCGAACGCACCACCGGCCCCGCCCCGGGCGGCATCGTCGTGGACGGCGACCGTCGGATGGCGGGAGTACGCTGGACCACGATGACGAACACCCCCGAGAGTGCCCCCGAGGCCGTCCGCACGGGTACCGACCCGCTCGCCGACCCGGTCGACCACAGCGACGTCGACGTTGCCACCGAGACCCCCGAGCAGCGCCAGGCCCGCTTCGAGGCCGAGGCGATGCCGTTCCTGAACCAGCTCTACTCCGCAGGGCTGCGCATGACCCGCAACCCGCAGGACGCCGAGGACCTCGTGCAGGAGACCTACGCCAAGGCCTTCAGCGCGTTCCACCAGTACAAGCCGGGCACGAACCTGAAGGCGTGGCTGTACCGCATCCTCACCAACACCTACATCAACTCCTACCGCAAGAAGCAGCGCCAGCCGCAGCAGGTCACCGACGAGATCGAGGACTGGCAGATCGCCGCCGCGGAGGCGCACTCGTCCTCGGGCCTGAAGTCGGCCGAGATGGAGGCGCTGGAGCGGCTGCCCGACAGCGACGTGAAGGACGCGCTGCAGGCGCTGCCGGAGGACTTCCGCTACGCGGTCTACCTGGCCGACGTCGAGGGCTTCCCGTACAAGGAGATCGCCGAGATCATGGGCACGCCCATCGGCACCGTGATGTCGCGCCTGCACCGCGGGCGCCGTCAGCTGCGAGAGCTCTTGGCCGACTACGCGCGTGAGCGCGGCATGGCCGTGAGCGGGGTGAGTGAGTCATGAGCGAGACGACCAGCAGCGGCTGCGAGGGGCCCGACTGCGAGAAGGCCCTCGAGAGCCTGTACCTCTTCATCGACTCCGAGATCGACACCGCGAGCTGCGCGGAGATCCAGGCCCACCTCGACGACTGCAGCGACTGCCTCTCCGAGTACGACCTGGAACGCGTCGTCAAGTCGCTCGTCTCCCGGTCCTGCAGCGAGGTCGCCCCTGCCCCCCTCCGCGACAAGGTGCTCCTGTCCATCCGCACCGTGCAGGTGCAGATCGTCGAGCAGCGCCGGTCCTGACTCGTCGGGGCTCGGCTCTCGATCGTCCTGCGGCTGCGCTGCCTCGGCTTCTCGGGGTGGTGGGTCACGTAGAGGCCTCGACCGGGGATCCGGGTGCGCGCCCGGGCTGGGTTCTCGGGGTCCGGTGGGGTTTGACGCACGATTCTTCCTTTGCGTGCGCAAGGCTTCTCCCTTCCCGTGGCACGGTCCACGAGAAGGGAGAATCCCTGCCCCTGCGCCCCCGTGGGCGGTGGGTGTGCCACCGGATCCCGTCACGAACGCAGCATCCTTCGCCCTCCAGCACGCAAACGAAGAATCGTGCGTCCCCCGCACACCAACGCAGAACCGTGCGTCACCCCAGACCCACGCAGGACCGAGAACCGGGGCCGGCGCGCACCCAGCTCCCCGGCCGAGGCCTCTACGTGACCCACCACCCCGAGAAGCCGAGGCGACGCAGCCGCAGGACGAGACCACGCCGAACCAGCGCAGCCGCAGGACGAGGCGAAGCCGAGGCGACGCACACCGACGGACGAGAAGCACCCGAGCATGACGAACGCCCCCACCGGCGGACCGGGTGGGGGC
>CAZREF010000004.1:34871-74956 GCA_964599245.1 uncultured Aeromicrobium sp.
GGACGAGAAGCACCCGAGCATGACGAACGCCCCCACCGGCGGACCGGGTGGGGGCGTCGTCGTCTGCGCTCGGGAGCGTCAGCTCACGCGTTGGGGCGCTTGCCGTGGTTCGCGCCCTTCTTGCGACGCGCGCGGCGCTTGCGGCCGGTCTTGCCCATGATGTTCCTCCTCGGACGTCCAGCGTCCATGGTCCCACACGGTCCCCGGAGGTCGCCAACGGGCTCAGGAGGGGGAGGGCAGGCGTGAGAGGAAGCGTTCGCGGTCGACGACGACGCGACGCACCTCGCCGTGCGCCACGAGGGTGCCGCGGCCGTCGTGCGCGGCGACGCGGAAGCGCAGCAGTCGCCCGTCCTCGTGCACCAGGTCCGCGGTCGCGGTCACCGTGGCCCCGACCGGGCTCGCCGCGACGTGCTCGACCTCCACCCGGGTGCCGACGCTGGTGCGGTGCTCCTCGAGGTCGAGCGCAGCGCAGGTCGCCGCCTCCAACCAGGCCAGCACGCGGGGCGTGGAGAGGACGGGCAGGTCGCCGCTGCCGAGGGCGGCGGCGGTGTCGTCGTCGCCGACGACGTGGGTGACGGTGGCGCTGGCGGGCATGGGGCAGCCTCCTCGACTGGTGCGGACCGGGCCTCAAGCCTGCCGCACGTCGGCGTCGCCCGCGTCGGACCACGCCGCCCAGAGCGACGCGTAGCGGCCACCGGCCCGGACGAGCTGCTCGTGGGTGCCGTCCTCCACCACGTCCCCCGCGTCCATGACGAGCACGCGGTCGGCGGCGCGCGCCTGGGTGAGCCGGTGCGCGACCACCAACGCGGTGCGGCCGGCCAGGACGGCCCCGGCAGCCCGCTCGAGCTCACGCGCGCCGGAGGTGCCGGCCTCCGCCGTCGCCTCGTCCAGCACGACCACGGCGGGGTCGCGCAGCAGCACGCGGGTGAGCGCCAGCTGCTGCACCTGTGCGGGGGAGAGGGGGTGCCCGAGCTCGCCGACCCTGGTCTCGAGCCCGTCGGGCAGCCTCCGCGCCCAGGGACGCGAGCCGGTTGCGTCGAGCGCGGTCCAGAGCTCCTCGTCGGTCGCCTCCGCGCGCGCGAGCAGGAGGTTGTCGCGCAGCGTCCCGGCGAACACGTGCACCTCCTGCGAGACCAGCACGACGTGGCGCCGCAGGACCGGCCCGGGTGCTGCGACGACGTCGAGCCCGCCCAGCCGCACCGTCCCGCTGCTCGGGACGATCGTGCCGGCGGCGATGCCGCCGAGCGTGGTCTTGCCCGCACCGCTGGTCCCGACGACGGCCACGTGGTCCCCGGGGCGCAGCGTGAGGTCCAGCGGTGCGAGGACCGCGCGGTCCGCCTCGTACGCGTGGCGCACGCCGCGCAGCTCGAGGGTCGGCTCGGGGCCGGGCTCGCCCGTGGTGGCTCGACCGCTCGGCAGGAGCACGACGCCGGCGAGGCGCGCGAGCGCGGCGCCGCTCGCCTGGACGGCGTCGAACACGTAGAGCACCGCACCGATGGGGTTGAACAGGCGGTGGAAGAACAGCGCGGCGGCGGTCGCCTCCCCGACCGTGGCCGCGTCCGCCTCCACGAGGGCGTACCCGGTGGCGAGGACGATGACCAGGCCGACGCACTCCGAGGCGTTCATCCGCGCACCCAGGCGCGTGAAGAGGTGGAAGACGCCGAGCGTGACCCCCATGGCGTCGGCGGAGCGACGTTCGACGCGCTCCCGGGCGAGGTCCTCCACCCCGAGTGCGCGCACGGTCCCCGCATCTCGCACGCCCGTCACGAGGGCCTCCGCCCGGGCACCCTCGGCGACGCGCTCCTCCCGGTAGAACGGTGCGGAGCGAGGCAGGTACCAGCGCATCGCCAGGACGTAGCACGGCGCGGCCGCGACCCCGGCGAGACCGAGGCGCCAGTCGAGCGAGAACAGGCCGCCGACCGTGAACGCGATCGCGGTCACCGACTGCAGCAGCAGCGGGACGGCCTCGTCGAGCGACTCGGTGAGCCGGCGGACGTCGTCGCCGAGGCGGCCGAGGACGTCGCCGACGCCGGCGCGCTCGAGCCGCGCCGAGTCGAGGTGGAGGGCGCGGTCGAGCACGTCCTCGCGGAGCTCGGCGAGGGCCGGAGCCACGGTCCGGGCGAGCGCCGCCGACGACAGCGTCGCGAAGACGCCGGCCAGCACGCCGGCCGACGCCATCACGAGGCTCGGCACGACGACCTCGGACCGATCACCGCCGACGCGCACGGCGTCGACGATCCGGCCGATCATGAGGACGGGCACGATGCCGACGAGGCCACCGAGCACGTAGGTCGCGATCGTCGCGGCGAGGTCGAGGCGGCGAGACCGCAGGAGTCGCCACGCGACGGACGCCGTGCCACGAGGGCCGGCCACCGGCAGGAGGTCGGAGGCGCTCACCGGGCCACCAGCTCGCGGTAGGTGGGGTCGCCGAGCAGGGTGGCGTGGCGACCGTCCGCGACCACCCTGCCGTCGACCACGAGCAGCACGCGATCGGACTGCTCCAGCAGGGCCGGACTCGAGGTGACGACGACGGTCGTCGACCCGTGGCGAGCCTTCCGCAGCCCGCGGGCCACGGCCTGCTCGGTGACGGCGTCGACGGCGCTGGTGGGGTCCTGCAGGACGAGCACCGGGCGCGAGGTCGCGAGCGCACGAGCGAGCGCCAGGCGCTGACGTTGGCCGCCGGACAGGCTGCTCCCGGTGTCCTGCACGACCCGCTCGAGCCCGTCGGGGTGCCGGTCGACGAGGTCGAGCGCCGAGGCGTCGAGGAGGGCCTCGCGGACGCGGTCGTCGCTCGAGCCGCCCCGCGGGTCGACGACGCTGCGCACCGTGCCGGCGATGGCAGCGACGTGGTGCCCGCACACGAGCAGCTGCTCGCGCCGGGCGTCGATCGTCAGGTCGTCCAGGGCGACGTCGTCGAGCAGCACGCGACCGGACGTGGGCGCGACGTCGCCGGAGAGCACGGCGACGAGGGCGTCGGAGACGGCGGGGTCGTCGGTGCACAGTGCCAGCACCTCGCCCGGAGCGGCTCGCAGGCTCAGCCCCCGCAGCGCCCCGGCGACGACGTCCTCCACCACGAGGGGCGGCGGCGTGCGGGAGGGCCGCGACGTGCCGTCGGGCAGCACCCGCGGGGTGGACAGGAAGGCGGCGATGCGTCCGGCCGAGGCCCGCGACGCCGCGAACTGCGCGCTGAGGTCTCCCAGCCCGCGCAGTGGCTCGGCAAGGAACTGGGTGAGGCCGAGCAGCGCCACCAGCTCGCCGAGGCTGATGTCGCCGTCCAGGGCCCGGGTGCCCGCGACGACCGCGACGACCGCGAGCAGGCACCCGCTCAGGGCCGTCGTGAGGCCGGCGAGGTGGCCCCAGGCCCGCGCGACCGCCACCGTGTCCTCGCCGGCGCGTCGGCTCACCCGGCGGTACCGCGCCAGCGCCACGTCCTCGCCCCCGATGCCCTTGAGGGGGCGCAGCCCGGCCAGCAGGTCGGCGGCGATGCCCGAGGCCGCTGCCGTGCTCTCCTGCTGGCGTCGGCTGCGTCGCGCGACGAGGGGGGCGAGGGACTGGATGACGACGAGCACCCCCGGGACGCCGAGGAGCACGAGCAGGCCGAGCGTGAGGTCCACGCTCAGCACGTAGACCGCTGCCGCGACGACGGCCACGAGCGACGCCACCGCGTACCCGAGCTGGTCCATCACCGAGGGGACGAGCTGGGCGTCGGACGTGGCGATCGAGAGCGTCTCACCGGCCAGGCGGTCGGTACGCGCACCGCGGGGGTGCAGCACGTGGGACGCGACCTCGAGGCGCAGTGCGTGCCGCTCCGCCTCGATCCCGCGGACGATGGAGCGCGCGCCGTAGCGGTACCCGTTGGCCAGCACGACGAAGACGGCCACGAGGACGCCCAGCGTCCAGACGAGGTCGGCCGGGGTGCCGCCGTCGACGGCCTGGTCGACCACGAGCCCGATGACGACGGGGACGAGCGTCTCGCTCAGCTGCCAGGCGACGAGCAACGGGTACCCGACGCCGAGGTGCCGTGCTCGGCGACGCAGTGCACGTCGCAGCAGCCCGCCGGCGGTCCGGGGAGCGGGGGGCGCGTCGTGCGTCGTCCCCCGGTCACCGCCCACGCGGTGAGGCTACCCTCACCTCGAGCGGTGACCGGACGCGGCTCAGACGCCGTGCGTGGTGCGGGGGTACTCGGCCGCGACGTCGGTGATGACGTTGACGAGGTACGGCACGCCCGACGCGAAGGCCCGGTCCAGCGCCGGACCGATCTCGCCCGGGTCGGTGACCAGCTCGCCGCCACCGCCCAGCGCCGTGACCACCTGGTCGTAGCGCGTGTTCGGGGCGAGGTCGGCGGCGACGTCGTACCCGTAGAGCATCTGCATGGGGCTCTTCTCCAGGCCCCAGGCGGAGTTGTTGCCGACCACCATCACGACGGGGAGGTCGTGCCGGACGAGGGTGTCGACGTCCATGAGCGACATGCCTGCCGCGCCGTCGCCGAACAGGACGACGACCTGGCTCGAGGGGCGGGTGATGCGAGCGGCCATCGCCGCCCCCATGCCGGCACCCAGGCAGCCGTACGGGCCGGGGTCGAGCCATCCGCCGGGGCGCTGCGGCTCGACGAACTTGCCCGCGAACGAGACGAAGTCGCCCCCGTCGCCGATGACGACGGCGTCGTCGGCCAGGCGTGGGAGCAGCTCACCGTAGATGCGTGCGGGGTGGATCGGGGTGCTCGAGGACTGCAGGAGGTCGGCGTCGCGCGCGGCGGCCTGCGCGACGACGTCCTGGAGCTCGGCGAGCCACGGCGACCAGTCGGGCCGGGTGCCGGACGCCCCCTGGAGCGCGTCGAGGATGCCGTCGAGGACGGTGGTCAGGTCTCCTGCAGCGGAGCCGGCGAGCGTGGCGTGCGTGGAGAGCTGGGCGGGGGAGTCGGCCAGGTGCACGACCCTGGCGGGCGTGGCTCCGTCCTTGCCGCCGAAGACGCCGTAGCCGAGCCGGAAGTCGAGCGGGGTGCCGGCGACGACCACGAGGTCGGCGCGGGAGAAGGCGACCGAGCGGGCCTTGGTCACCAGCTGCGGGTGGCCGCCGGGCAGGATGCCTCGACCCATGCCGTTGGCGATGACGGCGATGCCGGTCTCGGACGCGAACCGCTGCGCGGCCTCCTCGGCGCCGTCGGCCCAGACATCGGTGCCCAGCACGAGCACCGGACGCTGCGCCTCCTGCAGGAGCCGGCCGACGGCGCGCAGGGCGTCGGGGTCGGGCTCGAGGCGCTCGCGACGCCCCGAGGGAGCCGGTGGCACCGGCCCGGCGTTGAAGAACTCGTCCATCGGGACGTCGACGAACGTCGGTCCACGGTGGGACGAGCCGGCGCGCGTGAACGCCTCGTCCATCGTGGGAGCGATGTCACCGACGGTGCGTGCGGTCGTGGCCCAGGTGGAGACGGTCTCGAAGATCGGCGGGTGGTCGAGCTCCTGCAGGGTGCCCATGCCCCACCTGCCCTCGGGTGCACGCCCTCCGACCACGACGAGCGGCGATCCCGCGAAGTGCGCCTGGGCGACGGGGCTGACCCCGTTGGTGACGCCGGGCCCGGCGGTGAGGACGGCGAGCCCAGGCGTGCGGGTCAGCTTGCCGACGGCCTCGGCCGCGAAGACCGCAGTCGGCTCGTGCCGCACGTCGATGATCGGCATCGGCGGGTCCGCCGTGACGGCGGCGTCGTACATGGGGAACACGTGGGCGCCGGACAACGTGAACATGGCCTCGACGCCGTGGGCGCGGGCCACCTCCAGTGCGTGCACGCCCCCGTGCGCGGAGCGCACATCGTCGGCACCGTGCGCGGAGCGCACATCATCGGCGCTGTGTGCGGTGCGGGGGTCGTCGCCGGCGGGGGAGTCGGGTGCGGTCGCGGACTCGTCGGTCTGTGACATGCGCCGCACGCTACTGCACGGGGGTGTCGTCCGCCGGTGCGTCAGGAGCCTCGCCCTCGACGGGGCGAGCCCGGGTGGTGGGGCGGTAGAGCCAGGGGCTCTCGCCCCGGATCTGGTCGAGCACGGCGAGCAGCAGGTCGGCACGGTGCGCCGGCTGCTCGGCGAACAGCTCGGCGTCGCCCCGCAGGTCGGTGCGGCCCTGCACGCCGAGGGCGAGCTGCAGGTGCAGGGCCCGCAGGAACGAGGACGTGTTCTTGGCGGTCGGGGAGGGCCACTCGGCGTCGAGGTGCCCACGGGTGCGGGGCGCCTTGACGCCCTCGCCGACGCGCGCGAGCCACGGCTCGACGATGCCCGGGTCGAGGGCGTTGCGGTGCAGCAGCGTCATCACGGCGTAGGCGAGCCGGTCGTCCTCGCCGTGGCGCCAGACGTACGCGGTGGGGGTCAGGACCCGGTCGGCGATGACGTCGAGCAGCACCGTGAGCTCGAGCCGGCCGAAGTGGCGCGACCGGGCGAGGGCGGCGAGCAGGTCGGCCCCGTGCGCGATCGCGTGCGCCCAGCCCTGCTCGGGGATCCAGCCGCGGTGGTCGAGCTCGCGGACGTACCAGCTGGTCGCCCGGTCGCCCCAGGCCAGCACGGCGGAGGCGGGCAGCAGGTGCTCGTCGTTGTCGCGTCCCACGATCTCCGCGAGCAGGAGCGCGCTGTAGGAGCGACGGATGACCGAGACGTCGCCGTCGTGGCCGAGGCCGTAGCGCAGACCGGGCGCGACGCCGTCGCCGAGACCTGCGAGGAGGTCGTCGTAGACGCCGCTCGCGATCCAGGTGGTGAGCAGCGGGTAGGCGAGGTCCTCGCGGAGCCGCGGGTTGGGGTGGCCGAGCATCTCGACGAGCTCGACGGTGGACTCGTCGAGGGAACGGTCGAGCGGCACCTGCATGCCGGTCGCCCGCACGGACTGCCAGTAGGCCTCGGACATCGCCGTCCATCGTGCCAGAGGGGTGCGTGCGCTCTCGCCGGGTGCGCGACCGGCGACGGCCTACGCTGGGCCGGTGCCGACCCTCGACGACATCATCCGGTCGCAGACGGCGCTGGCGCCGGCCGACGTCGCGTGGATCCGCGCGCTCGTCGCCGACTGGCAGATCCTCGCGGACCTCTCGTTCGGCGACCTGGTGCTCTGGGTGCCCGACGCGGAGTCGAAGGGGTTGTGGGCCGTCGCGCAGATCCGCCCCACCACGGGCCCGACCACCCTCCTGGAGGACGTCACCGGCACCTTCGTCCCCGCCGAGCGGTCACCGGCGGCCTGGCGGGTCCTCGCGGGAGCGGGGGTGCTCGACGACGACGACCCGGCCGTCGACGCCGCGGTCGGCGTGCGGCTCGTCCCGGTCCGCCGGGGGCGGTCGGTCGTCGCCGTGCTCGCCGTCCGGACCGCCGGTGAGGTGCGGGCCACGAGCCAGCTCGAGGTCACCTACCGTGCGTGCGCGTCGTCGCTGGTCGCCATGGTGGGTCGAGGGGAGTTCCCGACGCCGGGCTCGCGCTCGGAGCTGGCCGACTCCTGGCGCGTCGGCGACGGGTTCGTCCGGACGCGGGTCGACGGCACGGTGGAGTACGCCAGCCCCAACGCCATGTCGGCGTACCGGCGCCTGGGGCTGAGGGGCGACCTGCACGACGCGGACCTCGCGGAGGTGACCGCGGCATGCGTCGGGCGCGGACCGACCGACCTGAGCGCCACGGCCGCCCTCGGCGGGACGGCCCCGGTCGAGACGGAGGTGGCCGGGCGGGAGGCGACGCTGCTGCTGAGGGTGGTGCCGCTGACGCGGGCCGGCGGTGGCGGCGTCGGCGCGCGTGACGGGGCCATGGTGCTGCTGCGCGACGTGACCGAGCTGAGACAGCGGGAGAAGCAGCTCGTGTCGAAGGAGGCGACGATCCGCGAGATCCACCACCGGGTGAAGAACAACCTGCAGACCGTCGCCGCGCTGCTGCGTCTGCAGGCGCGTCGGATGGACGTGCCGGAGGCGCGAGCAGCGCTCGACGAGGCGGTGCGGCGGGTCGGCTCGATCGCGCTGGTGCACGAGACGCTGAGCCAGGGGTTCGAGGAGAGTGTCGCGTTCGACGACATCGCCGACCGCCTGCTGCGCACGGTGCTCGAGGTCGGCGGCCCCCAGGTGCGCGCGGGAAGGGTGGGCTCGTTCGGGCTGCTCCCGGCCGAGGTGGCGACGCCGCTGGCGATGGTGCTGACCGAGCTCGTGCAGAACGCGGCGGAGCATGCCTTCGCCGACGGCGCGGGGCGGGTGACGGTGGCGGTGAACCGCATCCGCGACCGCCTACGGATGCGGGTGAGCGACGACGGCCGGGGCCTGCCCACCGACTTCGACGCCGGCCGCAGCCTGGGACTGTCGATCGTCTCCACGCTGGTGGAGGGCGAGCTGGGCGGCACCCTCGGCTTCGAGTCGCCTCCGGGCCGGGGGACGACGGTGACGATCACGCTCGAGCTCTGAACCGCCCGGATCTGGCGGGGGTCCCGGGCCGTGGGCGGGAGAGGCGCACGGCGGGGGTCCCGGGCCGTGGGCGGGAGAGGGCCGGGTGAGCACAGACGTCGAGAACCCCGTACCCATCGCTCGGGTACGGGGTTCGGACGCGTGCTGCGTGGGACGTGCCTCAGGCGGTGCGGATGCGCGCCCGGGCGTTGCGGCGCTTGAGGGCGCGACGCTCGTCCTCGCTCATGCCTCCCCAGACGCCGTGGTCCTGGCCGGACTCGAGTGCCCACTGCAGGCACTGCTCACGGACGTCGCAGCGGCGACAGACGACCTTCGCCTCCTCGATCTGCAGGATCGCGGGGCCGGTGTTGCCGATGGGGAAGAAGAGCTCGGGGTCCTCATCGAGACATGCGCTCTTGTGGCGCCAGTCCATGACGACAGCTCCTTCCCTAGTGGTGAGAACGCGCGACGACAGGACCGGCAGGCGGAACCAGCGCGTTCACCTCATCGTTTCACCCCGACGGGTCGGGCACAAGGGATGGCGCGCCGGCCTCGTGTCGGGTCAGTCACACAGGTCGTACCAGTGCGCACGAGGGCGTCGGCCTAGGCTGGCCCCGTGAGCGAGCCGACCGGTCCCGGACCCGACGAGGCCGGTGGGCGCGAGGTCGACCCCGCGGCCCGACGCGCCGCCCGCCCCTTCCTGGTCGTCGTCGCGGTGGTCGTGATCGCCCAGGCCGCGGCCGTGCTGTCCTTGACCGCCGCGGAGCTGGCGTCGGTGGAGGCCGGCCGGGTGGGGCTCGGCGTCAGCACGGCGGTCTTCCTCGGCGCTCTGGGGGTGCTCATGGTGACCGCGGTGGTGCAGCTGCTGCGCCTGCGCGCGTGGCCGCGCGGGTTCCTCGTGTTCTCCCAGCTCCTGTGCCTCGTGCTCTCGTTCAACTTCCGCGGTGACGCCGGCTGGATCACGCCCACCCTGGCGCTGCCCGCGCTCGTCGCCCTCGGCTGCCTGGTCGCTCCGACCGTCACCCGGGCCATCGGCCGCGACGAGCCGGTGTGAGAGACTGGCCGACGGGCACCACCCGCCACCTCTCCCGCGTCCGCGGTCCGCTGAGCACCCCTCGCCGGCCGCGTCGACGCCACCGCGACTCCCGTTCCTGAAGGAGAAGTCCCCCACTCATGGTCGCCATCGACTCCCACACGTCCTTCGAGGCGTTCGACCCCGAGGACCCGGTCTTCGCGCTGCACCGCGGCGGCAAGATGCAGGTGGCCGCGACGGTCCCGCTGCGCGACGCGGACGACCTGTCGCTGTCGTACACGCCCGGCGTCGCGCGCGTGTGCGAGGCGATCGCGGCGGACCCCGACGTCGCGCACGACTACACGTGGGTCTCCAACACCGTCGCGGTGGTCACCGACGGCACCGCCGTCCTCGGCCTGGGCGACATCGGCCCAGCCGCGTCCATGCCGGTGATGGAGGGCAAGGCCGTGCTGTTCAAGCAGTTCGGCGGCGTCGACGCGATCCCCGTGGCGCTCGACACCACCGACGTCGACGAGATCGTCGAGACGGTGGTGCGCCTCGCGCCGACCTTCGGCGGCGTGAACCTCGAGGACATCTCCAGCCCGCGGTGCTTCGAGATCGAGCGCCGGCTGATCGAGCGGCTCGACATCCCCGTCTTCCACGACGACCAGCACGGGACGGCCGTGGTCACGCTGGCGGCCCTCATCAACGCCGCGCGGCTCACCGACCGCGACATGGAGGACCTCAAGGTCGTGATCTCCGGCGCCGGGGCCGCCGGCGTCGCGATCGCCAAGATCCTGCAGTCGGCCGGCGTCCACCGCATCAGCGTCGTCGACCGCCAGGGTGTCATCCACCCCGGCCGCGACGACCTCAACAGCGTCAAGCAGTGGCTCGCCGAGCAGACGGCGGACTGGGCCCGCCCCGGCAGCGTCGGCGACGCGCTCGAGAAGGCCGACGTGTTCATCGGCGTCTCGGGCGGCACGATCGCCGAGGAGGACGTCGCCCGGATGGCGCCCGACGCGATCGTCTTCGCGATGGCCAACCCCAACCCGGAGGTCCACCCCGACGTCGCCCAGCGCTACGCGCGCGTGGTCGCCACGGGTCGATCGGACTTCCCGAACCAGATCAACAACGTCCTCGTCTTCCCGGGCATCTTCCGCGGTGCCCTGGCGGTCCGCGCCACGGCCATCTCCGAGGGCATGAAGCTGGCCGCTGCGCACGCGATCGCCGAGCTCGTCGGCGACGACCTGAGCGAGGCCTACGTCATCCCGTCGCCGTTCGACCCCCGGGTGGCCGACGTCGTGAGCCGGGCGGTCACCGACACGGCGCGCCGGGAGGGCCTGGCGCGCCGCCCGTACTGATCCGCTCGATACTGGTCATCCGCGGGCCGGCAGCCGCCTGCCCGCCATCGCCCGAAGGAGCCGCATGTTCGCCGTCTACGCCGGTCAGATCAACCCCGAGGAGCCGCTGGAGGGGCTGGTGGTGGGGGAGCGGCCCGACCCGGAGGTTCCCGACGGCTGGACGACGGTGACGGTCAAGGCGGCCTCGATCAACCACCACGACGTGTGGAGCCTGCGGGGCGTCGGCCTGCGCGAGGAGTCGCTGCCGATGATCCTCGGCTGCGATGCCGCCGGCTACGACGAGGACGGCAACGAGGTGCTGGTGCACGCCGTCATCAGCGACCCCTCGTGGCGCGGCGACGAGACCCTCGACCCCAAGCGGTCGCTGCTGTCCGAGCGGTACCAGGGCACGTTCGCCGAGAAGGTCACGGTGCCGACCCGCAACGTCGTGCCCAAGCCCGAGGGCCTGTCCTTCGCCGAGGCGGCCTGCCTGCCGACGGCGTGGCTGACGGCCTACCGGATGCTGTTCACCCAGTCCGGTCTGAAGCAGGGCGACTCCGTGCTCGTGCAGGGCGCCGGCGGTGGCGTCGCCACGGCGCTCATCGTGCTCGGTCGGGCGGCCGGCTTCCGCGTGTACGCGACGAGCCGCGACGAGGACAAGCGCGCCAAGGCGCTCGAGATCGGCGCGCACGAGGTCTTCGAGTCCGGTGCACGCCTGCCCGTCAAGGTCGACGCCGTCATGGAGACCGTCGGTGCGGCCACCTGGTCGCACTCGGTGAAGTCGATGCGGCCCGGAGGCACGATCGTGATCTCCGGCGCCACGTCCGGCGACGCCCCCAAGGCCGCGGAGCTGACCCGCATCTTCTTCCAGCAGATGCGCGTGCACGGCTCGACCATGGGCACGCGCGACGAGCTGCACGCGCTGGCGCAGTTCATGGACGTCACCGGCACCCGCCCGCTGATCGACAGCGAGATCGCCATGGCCGACGCGGCCCAGGGCCTGCAGCGCGTCGTCGACGGGGACGTCTTCGGCAAGATCGTCCTCACCCTCTGAGGTCGGTGACGGCCGGCGGCGTCAGAGCGCGCCGGCCGCGAGCAGGCCACCGGTGGCGGCGAGCAGGAGCACCAGGAAGGCCACGTTCACGATCGTGAAGAGGCCAAGGAACGCGCGGGTCCCGCCGGGGTGCGCCAGCTGGTAGCGGCGCAGGGTGATGAGGCTCGCGAGCGACGCCACGACCGTGCCCACCCCGCCGATGTTGACGCCGAGCAGGAGCGCCCTCCAGTCGTCGGTGAACGGCGCGAAGATCAGCGCCGTCGGGACGTTGGAGACCAGCTGGCTGCCGGCCACGCTCCAGAGCAGCACGTGCTCGCGCAGCAGGTCGTGCAGGAAGCCGCTGGCCGCCGGGACCCGCTCGAGGTTGCCGGCGAACACGAAGAACAGCACGAACGTGGCGAGCAGCCCGTGGTCGACCGAGCGGAGTGCGCGCCGGTCCAGCACGGCGACGACCGCGACGACCGCGATGCCGACCCACACCGGGAGCACCCGCACGACGATCGCGACGGTCACGACGAACAGCACGAGGTGCACCGACGCAGGACGCCACCGCACGGCCACGCGCTCGTCGACGGTGCTGATGGGCTCCGCCGGCACGACCCGGCACGCCAGCACGAGCAGGAGCACCGAGACGACGAAGGGCCAGACCATGACGCCCACGAGGTCGAGGACCGACAGGTGGAAGTACTGGTAGAGGAACAGGTTCTGCGGGCTCCCGAAGGGGGTGATCATGCCGCCGAGGTTGGCCGCGACGGTCTGCAGCACGAACACGTAGGCGAGGTGCCGCTCGTCGCCGGTGGCGCGGAGCGCGAGCAGGGAGAGCGGCAGGAAGGTCAGCAGCGCCATGTCGTTGGTGATCAGCATGGAGCCCGCCATGGTGACGAGCACGAGGCCGAGGACGAGGGAGCGGCGTGTCCGCAGGATCCCGACGACGCCCTGGGCGGTCGCGGTCACGAGGTGCGTGCGGTCCAGCGCGCCGACGACGGTCAGGAAGGCCCACAGGCAGACCAGCGTGCGGTACTCCGGGTACTCGAGGTATCCCCGGTTCGGCGGCACGAGCATGCAGCTGAGCAGCGCCGCCACCGCGGTCGCGGTGAGGAACGGGTTGGCCGTCAGCACACGGCGCACCCGCTGGTCGGACTTCACCGGGTCAGTCTGGCAGCGCGATCAGACGGGAGCGGCGTGACACCCATGTCGGCGGTCCGGCGGTCACACCGCTGGTCGAGTAGCAGTCACGCGCGAGGGACGAGCGTCGTGGCTGCGTATCGAGACCACTCGGCAGGGGCTCAGCGGTCGTCGCTCATCCCGGTCCGATCGGGACGCTTGCTGGGTCTCGATACAGCGGGACGCCTTCGGCGTGCACCACTCGACCTGCCGATCTCGTTCGCTCGCAGGCTCGCTCAGAGATCGTCATCGTCGTCGAGGCGAGCGAGCCAGGTGGCCAGCCGCTCGACCGGCACCTCGAAGTCGGGGTGCAGGTCGACGAACTCGACGAGCCGGTCGGCCAGCCAGGCGAGGGAGACCTCCTCCTCGCCCCGGCGGGCCGCCAGCTCCTCGATGCCCCGGTCGGTGAAGTACACGGTTGCTGAGCCTGTCGAAGTGTGGTTGCTGAGCCTGTCGAAGTACGGTTGCTGAGCCTGTCGAAGTACGGCTCAGGCGAACGCGGCGTCCATCAGCTCGCGCTGCTCCGCGTCGTGCCGCGACTTCGAGCCGACCGCCGTCGTGGACGACGCCGGCCGCGAGACGAGCGACAGCGCACCGGACGCGACTGCGTCGGGGTAGTGCAGCGCGACGTCGGGCCACGGGCCCTGGTTGGCGGGCTCGTCCTGCACCCAGCGGACCGTCTTCAGGCCGCTGAAGCGGGCGAGCTCGGTCTTGATCTGCTCGACCGGCCGCGGGTAGAGCTGCTCGATGCGGACGATCGCGGTCGTCGGTGCGTCGCCCTGACGCTTGGCGCGCTCGTCGACCAGGTCGTGCGCGACACGGCCCGAGCAGAGCAGCACGGTGTCGACGTTCTCGGCGTCGACGGAGTCGTCGCCGATCACGGGGCGCCACTGGCCCGAGGTGAACTCGTCGGGCTGGGACGCAGCCGACTTGCGACGCAGCAGCTGCTTCGGGGTGAACACGATGAGCGGCCGGTGCTGGCCCTCGAGCGTGTGGCGACGCAGCAGGTGGAAGTACGACGCCGACGTGGACGGCTGGGCGATGGTCATCTCGTCGTTCGCGGCGAGCTGCAGGAAGCGCTCGATGCGGGCCGAGGAGTGGTCGGGGCCCTGGCCCTCGTAGCCGTGCGGGAGCAGCAGCACGACCCCGGACTTCTGGCCCCACTTGGTCTCGCCCGAGGAGATGTACTCGTCGATGACGGACTGCGCGCCGTTCACGAAGTCGCCGAACTGGGCCTCCCACATCGTGAGAGCCTCCGGGCGCGCCACGGAGTAGCCGTACTCGAAGCCGAGCGCGGCGTACTCGCTGAGCAGCGAGTCGTAGATGTAGAAGGTCGCCTGCTCGTCGCCCAGGTGGGCCAGGGGGGTCCACTCGCTGGCGTCGTTGCGGTCGATGATCGTCGCGAAGCGCGAGGAGAACGTGCCGCGGCGCGAGTCCTGGCCGGCGAGGCGCACGGGCCGGCCGTCGAGCAGGAGCGAGCCCATGGCGAGGATCTCGCCCGTGCCCCAGTCGATCGGGCCGGTCTCGATCGACTGCGCGCGACGCTGGAGCTGGGGGAGCACCTTGGGGTGCACCGTGAAGCCCTCGGGGACCGCGGTGTAGGCCGACGCGACCGCCTTCATGGTCTCCGGCGAGATCGCGGTGTCGAGCGTGCCCTCCTGCTCCGGCTTCTCGGGGTAGTCGGGGGTGCGGGTGTACTCCAGCTCGCCGGAGGATGCCTCCTTGACGTCGGCGAAGTTCCGCTCGAGCTGCGACTGGTAGTCCGCGAGGGCGGCCTCGGCCTCCTCGAGCGTGATGTCGCCGCGACCGACGAGGGCCTCGGTGTAGAGCTTGCGCACCGACTTCTTCGCGTTGATCGTGTCGTACATCAGCGGCTGCGTGAAGCTCGGGTCGTCGCCCTCGTTGTGGCCGCGGCGGCGGTAGCAGACCAGGTCGATGACGACGTCCTTGTTGAACGTCTTGCGGTACTCGTAGGCGAGGTCGGCCACGCGGATGCAGGCCTCGGGGTCGTCGCCGTTGACGTGCAGGATCGGGGCCTGGACCATCCGGGCGACGTCGGTGCAGTACGTGGACGAGCGCGACGACGACGGGCTGGTGGTGAAGCCGACCTGGTTGTTGACGATCACGTGGATCGTGCCGCCGGTGCGGTAGCCCCGCAGCTGCGACAGGTTCAGCGTCTCGGCGACGACGCCCTGGCCGGCGAAGGCCGCGTCGCCGTGCACGAGGACGGGCAGCACCGGGAACTCGGCGCCGCGGTTGAGCCGGTCCTGCTTGGCGCGCGTGATGCCCTCGAGCACCGGGTCGACGACCTCCAGGTGCGACGGGTTGGCCGCGACGGAGACCTTGATGGTGTCGCCGTGCTCGGAGCGGAACTCGCCCTCGACGCCGAGGTGGTACTTGACGTCGCCCGAGCCCTGGACGGTGCGCGGGTCGATGTTGCCCTCGAACTCGCGGAACACGGTCCCGGCGCTCTTGCCGGCGATGTTCACGAGCACGTTGAGGCGGCCCCGGTGGGCCATGCCGATGCAGACCTCGTCGAGGCCGTCGGCGGCGGCCTCCTCGCAGATCTCGTCCAGCAGCGGGATGGTGGTCTCGCCGCCCTCGAGGCTGAAGCGCTTCTGGCCGACGAACTTCGTCTGCAGGAACGTCTCGAACGCCTCGGCCTGGTTGAGCTTGAGCAGGATGCGCAGCTGCTCCTCGCGCGGGGGCTTGGTGTGGCCGACCTCGATGCGGTCCTGGAGCCACTGGCGCTCGCCGGGATCCTGGATGTGCATGTACTCCAGGCCGATGGAGCGGCAGTAGGAGTCACGCAGGACGCCGAGGATCTCGCGCAGCTTCATGAAGCGCTTGCCGCTGGCGCTGGCGAACGATCCCGTCGCGAACTCGCGGTCGAGGTCCCACAAGGTGAGGCCGTGGGACGCGGTGTCGAGGTCGGGGTGGCTGCGCTGGCGGTACTCCAGCGGGTTCGTGTCGGCCATGAGGTGACCGCGCACGCGGAACGCGTGGATCAGCTCGAGGACGCGCGCCTGTCGGTGCACCTCGTCGTCGTGGCTGACGGCGATGTCCTGGGCCCAGCGGATGGGCTCGTAGGGGATGCGCAGGGCGCGGAAGATCTCGTCGTAGAAGCCCTCCTCGCCCAGCAGGAGCTGGTGGACCCGACGCAGGAACTCGCCCGACTGCGCGCCCTGGATGACGCGGTGGTCGTAGGTGGAGGTCAGCGTCATCATCTTGCTGACGGCGAGGTTCGCGATCGTGTGCTCGGAGGCACCCTGGAACTCCGGCGGGTACTCCATCGAGCCGACGCCGACGATGACGCCCTGGCCCTTCATGAGGCGCGGCACGGAGTGGTTCGTGCCGATGCCGCCCGGGTTGGTGAGGCTCGCGGTGGTGCCCTGGAAGTCGGAGACCTCGAGCTTGCCGTCGCGCGCCTTCTTGACCATGGCCTCGTAGGCCTGCCAGAAGCCGGCGAAGTCCATCGTCTCGGCGGCCTTGATCGACGGCACGAGGAGCTGGCGATCGCCCTTGGCGTTCGTGGTGTCGATGGCCAGGCCGAAGTTGACGTGCTCGGGCTTGAGCTGGACCGGCTTGCCCTTCTCGTCGGTGTCGTAGCCGGTGTTCATCTCCGGCATGGCCGTGAGCGCCTTGACGACGGCGTAGCCGATGAGGTGCGTGAACGAGACCTTGCCGCCGCGGGCGCGGGCGAGGTGGTTGTTGATGACGATGCGGTTGTCGAAGAGCAGCTTGACCGGGACGGAGCGGACGCTCGTGGCGGTGGGCACCTCGAGGCTGGCGTCCATGTTGGCGGCGGTGCGTGCGGGTGCTCCCTTGAGCGGCACCCGCTCCACCTCGCCGGGCCCGGTCGGCTTCTGCTCGGCGGACGCGGCGGCCTTGGGTGCGGCCTTCTTCGCCGCGGGCTGGGCGGGCTCGGCCTTCTTCGCGACGGGCTGGGCGGGCTCGGCCTTCTTCGCAGCGGGCTCAGCCTGCTTCTCGGGCGCCGCGACGGGCGTCGCGGGCGCGCTGGAGCCGTTCGAGGAGGCGGCGCTCGTCCCGTTGGAGGAGGACCCGTTCGACGACGCGGTGCCGTTGCCGCGCGTGAGGGCGACACCGTCACCCTTCTCGAAGAACGTCACCCACGTGGGGTCGAGCGAGGACGGGTCGGCCTGGTACTGGTCGAACATCTCCTCGACGAGCCACTGGTTCGTCCCGAAGTCGGGGGTTGACGGGTCATGTGAGGACTCGGCCACGGCCTCGATCGCCTCTTCCGGTTGGTTCCCTGCGCACTTGGACACGGTGCGCGTCCAGCCTATCGCGACGACGGTCGACGCGGACGGCCGGTTCACCCTCCGACCGCGGCGGGTTCACCGGTCCTCGACCAGGCTCACGACGGCACCGTCGAGGCCGCGGAAACGGGCCATCTGCTGCGCCTCCAGGTCGAGCTCCCGCTGCTGCGTCGAGGTGGTGCGGACGCCCGTGGTGACCGTCACCTGCAGCGTCGCGTCGCGCACCTCGCGCGACCAGTGACCGGCGAGGCGACCGTCGAGCACGACGAGTCCGTAGCCGGACATGACGGCCCCGTAGAGCCTCCCGACCTCGGCCCGGACGCGGGCGTCGCGCACGTGGGACACGAGCTCGTCGAACTGGGACAGCAGGAGGGCGGGCGGAGGGACGACCCGCTCCCTCTCGAGTGCGGCGGCGTCCAGGACCGACCAGAGACGCTCCCCGTCGACCTCGACCTCGTGCAGCCCGGCCGCGGCCAGGGCTCGCCGCGCCTGGGCGAGGGTCAGGCTCGACCACCAGGCGAGGTCGGCGGCGGAGGCGGGCCCGTGGCCGCGCACGTACGTGGCGGCGAGCCGGGCGCGTGCCGCATCGGTGTCGGGGAGATCCAGGTCGGGCAGCGGGCGGTAGCGGTGCGGGCCTCCTGGGTCGCGACGCCCCGCCACCTCGCCGCGGAGCTCGGCCGCCATGACGACGTGGGCCAGGAGGTCGCCCGTGCTGGGGTGCCCCGCCTCGGCGAGCAGGGCGGCGAGGTCGTCACGGGTGCACCCGGGTCGCTCGCGGACCGCCTGCGTGACCAGCTCGCTCGCGCGCACGAGTGTCGCCTCGTCCAGCCCCTGGCGGCGGACGTGGGGGACGAGCTGGCCCATGACCCGGTCGCCGGTGGCGGCCACGACCGTGGGGAGGTCGTCGAGGTGCACGTGGTGCCACGTGGTGCGCAGCGCGTGGGTCCGCACGACCCGCCCGGACTCGAGGCCCTCGAGGACCTCGGCCTGCGACGTCGTCCCGCACCGCCGGCCGATGCTCCAGGGCACGGCGGTGTGCTCCTGCGACTGCACCGCGCCGAGGTGCCGGACCACGGCGGCCGGGTCGGGCAGCGGATCGCCGACCAGGCGCTGGGAGCGCAGTCGGTACGGGGCGAGGAGCTGGCGCACGAGCCCATCGTGGCACCGACGAGGGACGGGCCGGCGCGCCGACGGCCGCGCCCCGTGCGGGACGCGGCCGTCGGTCGCGGCTCAGCTCTCGAGCGCCGCGTCGAGGGTGATGTCCTCGACCGAGGCGAGCGCCTTGCTGATGGGGCAGCCGGTCTTCGCGGCCTCGGCGGCCTCGAGGAAGCCGGCCTCGTCCACGCCCTCGACCTCGCCGCGGACGGTCAGGGCGATCTTCGTGATCTTGAACCCTCCGTCGGAGGCGTCCTGGCCGAGGGACACGTCGGCCTTGGTCTCGATGCTGTGGACGGTCGCGCCCTTCTGCCCGAGCAGCGCCGTGAGCTGCATGGTGTAGCAGGACGAGTGGGCCGCGCCCAGGAGCTCCTCCGGGTTCGTGGCGCCGCCTCCGTCCTCGGAGGAGCGCTTCGGGAACGACATCTCGAACGTCCCCAGACCCGAGCTGGTGAGCTCGACCTGGCCGGAGCCGTCCTCGAAGCCGCCGTCCCAGGCGGTGCGTGCGGAGCGTGTGGGCATAAGTTCCCCTTCGTCGGTGGTGGTCACGCTCGACGCTACGAGCGTCGGGACGGCTCGCAAGCCCAACCGGCTCAGGAGGCGTCGTCGATCACGAGGTCCTTGAACCAGGAGTCGGTGACGTAGTCCGTCTCCCACCCGAGCGAGAGGTAGAGCTGGTCGGCCGACGTGGGGGAGTCGGCGTCGACCTCGAGGCCGACGCGGTCGCGGCCGCGTCGGGCCGCGTCGCTGATGACGGCCGCCAGCAGCGACTTGGCGACGCCGCGGCCCCGGGCGTGGCGGTTGACGCCGATGTACTCGACGTAGCTGCCCTCGGGGCCACCGTCCTTGCCGGGCAGCACCGAGCAGACGACCGTGCCCGCAGGGACCTGCTCGCCGGACTCGTCGGCCACGTAGGCCAGCCACCACTGGTCCCACCGGTGTCCGGGCTCCTCGCGCATCCGCTGCACGAACTCCGGGAACGACTCGCGGTAGTTGTTGAAGTGGTCCTCGAACGAGGTCTCGAGCATGTGGTGCACGGTCTGCAGGTCGGCAGCGACGGGGAACCCGTTCTCGTGCTTCTCGACCGTGCGCACCAGGACGCCCTCGCGCGGGGCGAGCCCGGCGTCCTCGGGGGTGACGGCGCGTTCCATGTGCAGCCAGGTGCGGCGCTTCGCGTAGCCGGCCTGCGCCAGCCAGCCCGCCTGGCGGGTGTCGCCGGCGAAGGGGGACTCGTCGAGCCGGGTCTCGCCGATGAGCCGGATGCGCGCCATGAGGATCGCGACCTCCTCGGCCCAGGCGTAGAAGCGACGGGCGATCTCGTCGACCTCCTCGACGTCGCGGTCGAAGTACCCCCAGACGAGGGCGCGACCCGCGGCCCGGTCGTGGACGGTGATCCAGGCGCGGGGGACGTCGTCCTCGCCCACGGCCACGAGCTGGCGACGCGTCCAGGACGCCTGGCCCGCCACCTCGCTCTCGATGCCGGCCGGGTCGACGTGCGCCTCCCCGGTGCCCTGCAGCTCGTCCAGGTGACGCAGGCGCACGAGGGCGTCGATGTCGTCGTAGGTCGGGACGCGCGCCTGCCAGGGCGCGGGCAGCTCGGGGACGTCGGGCTCGATCGGGGCGGCGTTCGCGTCGGCTGGGCTCATCGGGAGAAGAGTCTCCCACCTCCGGGCTCTCGTGCGCGGTGAGGTGGGTCGCGCCGCCGTTCCTGCCCCGCTGCTGCGGCTGCGCTGCCTCGGCTCTCGCTCGTCCTGCGGCTGCGCCTCCTTGGCTTCCTCCCTCTCCTGCGGCTGCGAGGGCTCGGCTTCTCGTGGTGGTGGGTTCCGTAGGGGCCTCGACCGGGGAGCTGGGTGCGTGTCCGGCCTGGGTTCTCGGGGTCCGGGCTGGGTCTGGGGTGACGCACGATTCTTCCTCTGCGTGGGCAAGGCTTCTCCCTTCTCGTGGCACGGTCCACGAGAAGGGAGAATCCCTGCCCCGGCGCCCCCGTCGGCGGTAGGTGTGGCATCGAATCCCGGCCCCGGAGGTAGATGACGCACCTCATCGCTCCGGTTCGAGGTGTCTCTCCCGCCGCCCGGGTCCTCGGAGGACGCACGGTTCTGCGTTCGCGTGCGGAAACCCGAACGATCCTGCGTTCGCCTTTCAGCACACGAAGGAAGAATCGTGCGTCCACGACACACGAACGCAGAACCGTGCGGCACCCCGGACCCCCGCAGGCCCGAGAACCTGGACCGGCGCGCACCCAGCTCCCCGGTCGAGGCCCCTACGGAACCCACCACCACGAGAAGCCGAGGCAACGCAGCCGCAGGACGAGAGGGACCGAGCCGACGCAGCCTCAGCGCCAGCCCAGCGCCGGGGCGACGTGCTGCAGGATGCTCTCGACGACGTGCGCGTTGTACTCCACGCCGAGCTGGTTCGGGACGGTGAGCAGGAGCGTGTCCGCGGCGGCGATCGCCGAGTCCTCGCGGAGCTGCTCCACCAGCTGGTCGGGCTCGGCGGCGTAGGTGCGGCCGAAGCGGGCGCGGCCGCCGTCGATGAAGCCGACCTGGTCGTCGCCCCCGGAGCCGCCGAAGTAGGCGCGGTCGCGGTCGTCGACGAGCGCGAAGATGCTGCGGCTCACCGACACGCGGGGCTCACGCCCGTGACCGGACTCCCTCCACGTGTCGCGGAACCGCTGGATCTGCTCGGCCTGGAGCTCGTGGAAGGGGACGCCGGTGTCCTCGGTGAGCAGCGTCGAGCTCATGAGGTTCATGCCCTGCTGCGCCGTCCACTCGGCCGTCGCGCGGGTGCCGGCACCCCACCAGATCCGCTCGCGGAGGCCGGGGGAGTGCGGCTCGATGCGCAGCAGCCCCGGTGGGTTGGGGAACATCGGGCGCGGGTGGGGCTCGGCGAAGCCCTGTCCTTCCAGCACCGTCAGGAGCACCTCGGTGTGCTGGCGCGCCATGTCGGCGTCGCTCTGGCCCTCCGAGGGTGCGTGACCGAAGTAGCGGTAGCCGTCGACGACCTGCTCGGGTGATCCCCGGCTGATGCCGAGCTGCAGACGTCCGCGGCTGATCAGGTCGGCCGCTCCGGCGTCCTCGGCCATGTACAGCGGGTTCTCGTACCGCATGTCGATGACGCCGGTGCCGATCTCGATGCGGCTGGTCCTGGCACCCACGGCCGCCAGCAGCGGGAACGGGGACGCGAGCTGCTGGGCGAAGTGGTGCACCCGGAAGTAGGCGCCGTCGCCGCCGAGGTCCTCCACGGCCTCCGCCAGCTCGATCGACTGGTGCAGCACGTCGGCCGCGCTGCGCGTGGCCGAGTGGGGCGACTGCGACCAGTGCCCGAAGGACAGGAAGCCGATGTTCTTCATGCCGGGGTCAAGCCCGCCGGGTGCCCGGGCATTCCCGGCGCGACGTCCCGTGGTGCGATGTCCCCATGAGCCGCGGCCCGCACGACCCGCCCGACCCCCCGCGCACGCTGCTGCACCTCGTGCCGGAGCCGGACTGGCTGGCCGACCCCGACCTCCCGTACGCGCCGGCATCCCTGGCGGAGGAGGGCTTCGTGCACTGCTCGCCGGACGTCGCCACCACGCTCGCCGTCGCGACCGCCTTCTACGCGACCGCCCCGCGACCGCTGCTCGTGCTCCACCTCGACGAGGCCCGGCTGGGTGCGCAGGTCGTCCACGAGGCCGCCGCGCCGCCACCCCCGCCCGGCGTCGCCGACGACGTGCTGTTCCCTCATGTCTACGGACCCGTCGAGCGTGGGGCGGTCGTGCGGGTGGAGCAGGTCGTCTGGCAGGGCTCGCGCGCCCTGCGGCTGGAGCCGGCAGCGCCTACCATGAGCCCCGACGGCAGCATCCGGTCGACCGAGAGGCGTGGTGGATGAGCAGCACACGGTCCGACGCGCGCGCCGCCGCGACGGCGATGGTCGACCTCGTGCGTCGCGAGCTCGGGCTGGACGTGGCGTTCATCAGCGAGATCCAGGGCGACCGGCGCACCTTCCGCGCACTCGTCTCGGACGTCGCGCTGCCGATCGACGAGGGCTTCGACGAGCCGTACGAGGGCACGTACTGCGAGATGATCACGAGCGGTCGTCTCGACGAGGTGGTGCCCGACACCGCGCGTGAGCCGCTGACGGCCGACGCGTTCCACACGTCCTACCTCGGTATCGGCTGCTACGTCGGCGTCCCCATGCACCGACGCAGCGGTGAGCTGTTCGGCACGCTGTGCGCCTTCGCGCCGGAGCCCCGGCCCGACCTCACGCCGGCCCAGGCGGAGGTGCTGCGCGCCACCGCGGTGCTGATCATGCGCCTGATCGAGGTCGAGGAGGAGGTGGAGGGCCGTCTCGCCGACGTCGCCCGCCACGTCGACACCTCCCTCGACGACGTCGCGATCGACCTGCTGCCGGTCCTCGAGGTCCGCGGTGACATCGTGGTCGGCTACGAGGCCCTGCCGCGCTTCGGCGACGGTGCGTCCTACCGCCGCCGGCTCGCCGAGGCCCGTGAGATCGGTCGCGGGGTCGAGCTCGAGCTCGCCGTCATGACGCGGACGCTGGAGTCGGTCGAGGAGGAGGGCGTGCCGGTCGTGAGCTGCGCGCTGTCGCTGGAGGCGCTGCGCGACCCCTCCTTCCAGGCCATCATCGCCGCCCTGCCTCCCTCGCGTCTCATGCTCCGCTTCGACGTCGACGAGCCGGTGGAGGACTACGAGGAGCTCAATGCGCTCCTGCGGCCCCTGCGCCGCCTCGGTGCCCGGGTGGCGGTCGACCGCGTCGGCGACGGCGCCGCCGAGATGCGCCACATCCTCCTGCTCTCGCCCGACGTCCTGCGACTCGATCCCGTCCTGGTGCGGGGGCTCGACGCCGACCCGGCGCGGCGTGTCCTCGTCGAGTCGATCGCGGTGCTGGCCGACAAGCTCGAGGCCGAGTGCGTGGCCCTCGGCGTCGAGTCCGCCGCCGACATGGCGTGGATGGAGGAGCTCGGCGTGACGCACGTCGTGCGGTCCTCCGGCGACACCGCCCAGCGTTGAGACCACACACCGTCGAGACCCCACGGCGCTGAGACCGCGCACCGCTGAGACCGCGGGTGGAGGCAAAGCGCCTCCACGCGATCTTGGACGTGCGTATGGTTGTCGCGCTCTCGCCGTGCGGGAGCAGGGCGCCCCTGCTCTCCTTGTCCGAGAGCAGGGGCGCTGCCACCGTCCGCCTCCCAGGGGAGAGGCTCGCGGCGCACCACGAGCGTAGGGCCTTCGAGCCCTCGGCGCAGCCATCCACGCCGAAATTGTCACAAAGAGTTACAGCGAGCGGCCCGTGGTGCGTCTCGCGGGTGCCGCGCCCTCAGCAGCCGACGTCCGTCCAGTCCCGGTCGACCCGTCGTCGGGCGCCGGAGCCGAGCGCGTAGGCCGAGCAGTACCGGCTGCTCGCGAGGGCCTCCCGGTCGAGCGCGACCGGCTCCCACCGCCCTCCGCCGCGGGGCTCGAGGTAGCGCATCCGACGCTCGAGCAGTGGTGCGGCGCTCCCTCCGCGCAGGTACCGGTCGAGCCAGCGCTGGGTCAGGGCACTGCTCACGGCCTGGCCGTACCGCGACGCCGGCAGCACGAGCGGCACGTCGGCCCACTCGAGGTGGGTGCTCGAGCGCGGTACGTAGACCATGGTGTCGAGCCCGGCCCGGAGCCAGCGGTCGAAGCCGGTGCGGACCTCGCGGGCGGGGTCGGGGCCCTGGGGCGTCGGTTGCGGCAGCAGGGAGCTCCCGCCGGAGAGCTGCCACGGGGTGACGGCGAACCCGTACTCCGCCTGCAGGGCGAGCGCGGGGACGACCGGGACGACGTCGCCCTCGACACCGGGCACGGGGGTGCCCTCGTCGACGCTGCCGAGCTTGTCGAGCGCGACGACGGTCGCCACGCGGCGGTCGTACCCCTGCACGCGGCTCACCGCGAAGGCCCCCATCGAGTGGCCGACCAGCGCGATCCTCGTGCTGCGGCCCGGTGCGGTGGGCGTCGGGAGTGGTGACCGGTCCCACTCGCGCCACCAGGGGTTGAAGGCGTCGACCCGCGTCCCCGCCGACCCGGGGTTCGCGTAGGGCCGGGTCGGCGTCGAGACCAGGAAGTCGAGGGCGTCGACGGTGCCGGTGGTGAAGTTCGAGATCTGCTGGAACGGCACCCCGGGGCACGCCAGGACGTCCCGGGTGCCGAGGCGCTGGTCACCGGACACGGGGCCGAACGGGTTGCAGAACGGGAACGCGGAGCCGTTGGTGTGCGGGAGGGTCTCGCTCGTGCCCTCGCCCTGGACGTCGTAGAGGAGCACGAGGTAGCCGCGCTCGGCGAGGTCCTGCGCGAGCCACTGGTACATGCCCTGCGAGCCGCCGACCGACCCCGGCGTGATCACGACGGCGGGGTACGGCGCACGCAGCCGTGCGCCGGTGTAGGGGTCGCGTGCGTCGGCGAGCGGCGCGTAGAGGGTGCCGGCGAGCCTCGCACCGTGACGGTTGGTGAACGCGACGGTGCGCAGCCGTCCGCGCGTCCCGTCCCAGCCGGCTCGCAACGGGTTGCCGACGTTCCAGCCCGGCACCGCGAGCGCGGGGGTGAGCGAGAGCCGCAGGGGGTCGGCCGCCTGGGCGAGGAGCTGCGTCGCGGTCACGAGGGAGGCCCGGCGCACGAGGGCGGGGAGGTAGGCCGGGTTCTGCAGCTGTCCGCCCGGACCGGTGACGCGCCCGTAGGCCTGCGTCATCGCGGCCACGTCGGCGACGGGGTCGTAGGGCCGTGGCGCGGCTCCCGCCGGCGCGACGGGTGCCAGCAGGCTGAGCACGAGGCCGAGGGCCGTCGGGACGACGAGGCGGGTGCGTGGGCGTCGGTGTGGCATGCGTCATGAACGATCGCGACGGGCCGGGGGTTACTTCGAGCGCGGCATCCGCGGATACTGACGGTATCCGAGTGTGGAGACGTACCGAAGCCGACCAGGGAGACGCCCATGTCGATCCAGCAGCAGGCCAGGTCGCACGTGGAGGCGCGGGCCGCCAGCACGGTGCGCTGGGGGCTCGGGCACGCCCTGCCCCGCCTGGCCATCCGTGGCTCGTCGCGGCGACCTCCACGGACGCCTCATCGAGTCACGCGACGATGCCACCACCTTCGAGCTGTTCGACCTCATCCGTGCGCAGGGTCCGATGCACCGCTCGAGGTTCGCCTGGGCGACCGCGTCCCAGCCAGTCGTCAAGGAGGTGCTCACCAGCCCCGACATGCGCACCGGCATCGACTTCGGTCCTGGCGGCGCACTGGCGACGGTCGCCCGGTGGGCGTTCTCCTCCGCGCCCCTGGGTCCGCTCACGCCGCCGTCGCTGCTGGTGACCGAGCCGCCGGACCACACGCGCTACCGCAAGCTCGTCACACGCGTGTTCTCGGTCAAGGCCGTGCAGGGGCTGCGCGAGCGGACGCAGCAGGTCGCCGACGAGCTTCTCGACCGGCTCGACCCGTCCCGCCCGGTCGACCTCGTCGGGACGTACTGCGCGCAGCTCCCGGTCACGGTCATCGCGGAGATCCTCGGCGTCCCTCCGGAGGACCGGCACCGGGTGCTGCAGTTCGGCACCGGCGCAGCGCCGTCGCTCGACCTCGGCCTGCCCTGGGGGACGTTCCGGCAGGTGGAGTCCTCGTTGTCGGCGTTCGACCGGTGGCTCGAGCAGCACATCGAGAGCGTGCGCCGCGAGCCCGGGGACGACCTGCTCAGCCAGCTCGTGGTGGCGCACGACGACGGGGGCGTCCTCAGCGACGCCGAGCTCAAGTCGACCGCGGGGCTCGTGCTCGCCGCCGGCTTCGAGACGACGGTGAACCTGCTGGGCAACGGGCTCCGGCTGCTGCACGACCACCCGGAGCAGCGTGCGTTGCTGCAGGAGCGCCCGGAGCTGTGGCCGAACGCGGTCGACGAGGCCCTGAGGCTCGACCCGCCGGTGCTGCTGACCGGCCGGGCCGCTGCGCGCGACACCGAGATCGCGGGACTCCAGGTCCGGAGGGGCGAGATGGTCACGGCCCTGTTGGCCGGGGCGAACCGCGACCCCGAGGTCTTCGCCGACCCGGACCGCTTCGACGTCACGCGCGAGAACGCGGGGGACCACGTCGCGTTCTCGTCGGGGCGCCACTACTGCCTCGGCGCGGCCCTCGCGCGGATGGAGGGCGAGGTGGGCCTGCGCACGATCCTCGACCGCTTCCCGGACCTGCGCCTCGAGCCCGGCGCCACCCGGCGTCCCACGCGCATCCTGCGCGGCTTCGCGACCCTCCCGGCGACGCTCGCCCCCTGAGGTCCCGCTCGGTGGAGGTGGCGGCGGGGTGCGTGCGACACTTCCAGACCTGCACCGCGGTTCGACGAGGAGTGACCGGTGAAGAGCAGGCGACGCGCGCCCACGTTCAGCGAGATCGTGGACGAGGAGCGGGCGAAGCCGGACCCGCGCCTCCGGCAGGTCCGGCCAGGGCACGTCGACGTCGACGGGGAGCTCGTCGACCCGGACGGCAACCTCGTCGTGTCGGTCACGGCGCAGATCACGCCGAAGCAGGCTCGCCAGCTCGTCGACGAGGGAGCGCTCGTCGCCTTCGAGGGCTGCGGGTGCGGGGGCCTGGGCGGCTGCTCCCCGTCGTGGTTCGGACCGGAGCAGGTTCCGGACGGTGTGCGTCCGCGGTTCGTGAAGGGCTACGGGTCCCCGACGTGGACCGACCTCTGGGAGGGAGAGGAGTCCACCGTGGTGTTCCTGCACGGCGACGTCGAGTGGGGGGACATGCTCGACCTGGTCTGAGACCGGGACCCCGTACGGCCTCGGCGCGGCCCGCCCCTGCCTGGTCGCGTGAGAAGGGCCCCGGACCTGCGCCGACGCAGGTCCGGGGCTCTTCTCGTGGGTACCCCCGGCAGGATTCGAACCTGCGCTCCCGCCTCCGGAGGGCGGTGCTCTATCCCCTGAGCTACGGGGGCCCTGCACGGTCCGCCGAGGCGGTGACCGATCTGGCCGAGTGCGGTACGACCCTACCCCACGACCGATACCGTGGGATGCGTGCCCACGGTCCTGGTCGCCGACGACACGGCGTCGATCCGGTTCCTCATCCGCACGAACCTGGAGCTCGCCGGGTTCGACGTGCGTGAGGCCGTCGACGGCCTCGACTGCCTCGAGCGCCTGCGGACCTCCGCCGACCACGACGACCTGCCGGACGTGGTCACCGTCGACGTGATGATGCCGCGGCAGGACGGCGTCAGCACCGTGGAGGCGATCCGCGCCGACCCTCGTCTCCGCCACCTCTGCGTGGTCATGGTGACCACCCAGAACCTGCCCGCCGACATCCAGCGCGGGCTGGACGCCGGCGTCGACGCGTACGTGACGAAGCCGTTCGACCCCGACCACCTCGTGGGCACGGTGCGCGACGTGATGGCCCGCCGGGAGGACGGCCGGCCCGACGGCTGAGCGCAGCGCTCGGGCGCGTTCCCGCGGACGAGGCCGCCGTTCCCGGTCGATACGCTGGGGCGGTGACCCCCGAGCAGCTCAGCGACGTCATCGTGTCCGCCCTCTCCCGCCTGGCGGACGAGGGGCGACTGAGCCTGCCCGACGGCGTCCCGGCGCAGGTGCGGGTGGAGCGTCCCAAGGTCAAGGAGCACGGCGACTACGCGACGAACATCGCGCTGCAGCTGGCCAAGAAGGCCGGTGTGAACCCGCGCGACCTCGCGGGTGAGCTCGCCGCGGTGCTCGCCGAGCACGAGGGCGTCAGCAGCGCGGAGGTCGCCGGCCCGGGCTTCCTCAACCTGCGCGTGGCCGCCGCCGCCCAGGGGCAGGTCGCCGCGACGGTCCTGCGCGCCGGGGACGGCTACGGCCGCAGTGACCTCTACGCCGGCCAGCGCATCAACCTCGAGTTCGTCAGCGCGAACCCCACGGGGCCCATCCACATCGGTGGGGTCCGCTGGGCGGCCGTGGGCGACTCGCTCGGACGCCTGCTCGCGTTCGCGGGCGGCGACGTCACCCGCGAGTACTACTTCAACGACCACGGCGCGCAGATCGATCGCTTCGCCCGTTCGCTGCTGGCGTCCGCCCGGGGCGAGGAGGCGCCGGAGGACGGCTACGGCGGCCAGTACATCCACGACATCGCCGCCGACGTCGTCGCGAAGCACCCCGACGCGGCGTCACTCCCCGACGCCGAGGCCGCCGAGGTGTTCCGGGCCGAGGGCGTCGACCAGATGTTCGCCGAGATCAAGGCGTCCCTGCACGAGTTCGGGGTCGACTTCGACGTCTACTTCCACGAGAACGACCTGCACGAGTCCGGCGCCGTCGCCCGGGCGATCGACCGGCTCGACGCGCTCGGCAAGATGTACGAGAAGGACGGCGCGCGCTGGCTCCGCACCTCCGACTACGGCGACGACAAGGACCGGGTCGTCGTGAAGTCGGACGGCCAGGCGGCCTACATCTCCGGCGACCTCGCCTACTACCTCGACAAGCGGGAGCGCGGCTTCGACCGCTGCCTCATCATGCTGGGCGCCGACCACCACGGGTACGTCTCGCGGATGATGGCCATGTGCGCGGCCTTCGGCGACGAGCCGGGCGTCAACCTCGAGCTCCTGATCGGCCAGATGGTCAACCTGCTGCGTGACGGCCAGCCGCTGCGGATGAGCAAGCGCGCGGGCACGGTCGTCTCGCTGGAGGACCTCGTGGACGCGATCGGCGTCGACGCGGCGCGGTACGCGCTGGCCCGGTACTCCACCGACTCGCCGATCGACCTCGACCTCGACCTGTGGGCCAGCAGCACGAACGACAACCCCGTCTACTACGTGCAGTACGCGCACGCCCGGCTCTCGAGCATCCTGCGCAACGCCGAGGACCTCGGCATCGACCACGGGATAGACCGGCTCGACCCCGCGCTGCTCGAGCACGAGAAGGAGGGTGACCTCCTGCGGGCCCTCGCGAGCTTCCCGGAGGTGGTCGCCCGTGCGGCCGAGCTGCGCGAGCCGCACCGGGTCGCCCGCTACCTCGAGGCCACGGCCGGCGCGTTCCACGCGTTCTACGCCGCGTGCCGGGTCCTTCCGCAGGGCGACGAGGAGGTCGCCGACGTCCACCGCGCCCGGCTGGTGCTCGTGGCCGCCACCCGCCAGGTCGTCGCCAACGGGCTCGGGCTGCTCGGCGTCTCGGCACCGGAGCGCATGTGATGCGGTCCCACGAAGCGGGCGCCCTGCACGGGCAGGCCGGCGACCCGAAGCACCGCAGCAGCCCCACCTGGTTGCGCACCCCCGACGACGTCGACGCGCTGGTGCCCCACCTGTGGGCGCAGAACGTGTCGAAGGTCGACGGCGTGCTGACCGTCGCGGGGGAGACCGCCACGGAGCTCGCCGCCGAGTTCGGCACGCCGCTGTACGTCGTCGACGAGGACGACTTCCGCGCCCGTGCGCGCGCCTTCCGCGACGCCTTCGCCGGCGCCGACGTCTACTACGCGGGCAAGGCCTTCCTGTGCGTGGCCACGGCACGCTGGGTCGAGGAGGAGGGGCTGAACCTCGACGTCTGCACGGGGGGAGAGCTCGCGGTGGCGCTGCGCGCCGGGTTCCCGACCGCGCGGATCGGCCTGCACGGCAACAACAAGTCGGTCGACGAGCTGGAGCGCGCGGTCGAGGTCGGGGTCGGACGGATCATCGTGGACTCCTTCGAGGAGGTCGACCGGCTGTCGGCGATCGCCGCGGAGCTGGGCCGCGAGGCGGCCGTCATGGTGCGGGTCACGGCCGGCGTCGAGGCCCACACCCACGAGTACATCTCCACCTCCCACGAGGACCAGAAGTTCGGGTTCTCCATCGCCGACGGCTCCGCGCTCGAGGCCGTCCGTCGCGTGCTCGCCGCGCCGGGCCTCCGGCTGCTGGGACTGCACTCGCACATCGGCTCGCAGATCTTCGTCACCGACGGCTTCGAGGTCGCCGCGCGCCGCGTGCTCAGGCTCCACGCCCAGATCGCCGAGGAGCTCGGGGTCACGCCGCCCGAGCTCGACCTGGGCGGCGGCTTCGGCATCGCCTACACCACGCAGGACGACCCGCGCTCTCCCGCCGACCTGGCGCGAGGGCTGCTGAAGATCGTCGACGACGAGTGCGCCGCGATGGGCCTGGAGGTCCCGCAGCTCTCGATCGAGCCGGGCCGGGCCATCGTCGGCCCCTCGACGTTCACGCTCTACGAGGTCGGCACCACGAAGGACGTCGCGCTCGACGGTGGGGCCTCGCGCCGGTACGTCGCCGTCGATGGTGGGATGAGCGACAACATCCGTCCCGCGCTGTACGGGGCCGACTACTCCTGCACGCTGGCGTCGCGCCGCTCCGAGGCGTCGCCGGTCCTGAGCCGCGTGGTCGGCAAGCACTGCGAGAGCGGTGACATCGTCGTCAAGGACGAGTACCTGCCCGGCGACGTCGCGGCGGGCGACCTCGTGGCCGTCCCCGGCACGGGTGCGTACTGCCGCTCCCTCGCGAGCAACTACAACCACGTCCCGCGCGCCGCCGTGGTGGCGGTGCGGGGCGGCGAGGCCCGCCTGGTGCTGCGGCGCGAGACCGAGGACGACCTGCTCACCCTCGACGTCGGCTGACCCTCGCCCCGGCCGGTCAGGGGAGGCCGGCGAGCCTGAGCGTCGCGGTGAGGACGACCGCGACGAGCAGCGTGGTGACGACCGAGGCCCCGCGCCACGCCGCGACCCCGGCCGCGACGACGCCCAGGGTCCTCGCCCCGACGTCCCACCGGTCTCCCTCCGCGAGCACGCTCGTGGCGACGAGCGCCGTGAGGAGAGCGGGCGCCATGAGGGCGACGACCCCCGAGAACCGCTCCGGGAGGTCGCGGCCCCCCAGCAGGACGGGTCCGGCGGCCTTCACCGCCGCGGTGGCCACGGCGAGCCCGAGGATCGTCCACCACACCGCGCTCACGAAGCGGCCTCCAGCGCGGTCCCGGGCCCCGGCCGTCGTCGTCGCAGACCCCAGAGGGAGGCGAGCCCTGCCGCCAGGACCGGCACCCCCGGTGGTGCCACGGGCACCAGGGCGAGCGCGAGCAGGCCGCCCACCACGGCCACCCCGAGACGGTCCCGATCGCGAAGCTCTGGCATCAGGATCGCCAGGAAGAACGCCGGGTACACGGCATCGAGTCCGAAGCGTCCCAGGTCCCCGACGACGTCGCCGCCCAAAGCGCCGGCGAGGGTGCCGAGCTGCCACGCGAGCAGCTGCGGCGCCGTCGTGCCGAACAGGAGCCAGCGGTCGAACGTGCCGTCGCCGCGTGAGGCGATCGCCCACGACGAGTCGACCACGGCCTGGCCCTGCAGCCCGCGCCACCACGCCCGGCCCGGCAGGGAGGGTGCCAGCGCGACGCCCATGGGCAGGAAACGTGAGTTCATCAGCGTGCCGGCGGCCACGGCGGCCGCGGGGCCTCCGCCGGCTCCCAGCACCGCGAGCGCGGCGAACTGGGCCGAGCCCGCGAACACCACCAGGGACATCACGACGGCGGCGACCACGCTGAACCCGGTCTCCCGGGCGATCACGCCGAACGACGTCGACAGCAGGAACGACGCGACGGCGAACGGCGCGCCGAGCCTGAGGCCGGTGCGGAACGACCTGCGACCTGCGGGATCCACCGGAGCAGTCTGCCACCGCCGGCGGGACCGGCTGCACCCGCCGGGTCCGCTCCCGATCAGCCGGCGCAGACGGTCTGGGCGTAGATGCCCGAGGCCTTGTTGGAGGTCGTGCGGCTCCCGTCGACCTCGATGCGGCACGCGATCGTGCCGTCCACCTGCAGCTGGGCGCTCGCGAACAGGTACGGACCGGCGCCCTGGAACACACGGGTGACGTCGACGTCCTCGCCCTCGGAGCGGATGGTGCGGCGCTTGCCGTCGCCGTCCGCGATCGTCGCGACGAAGGGTCCGCTGCCCTTGAAGACGACCGTGACGGCCACCTGCTGCTCCGTGTCCTCGCCGCGCGTCCCGGCAGAAGCGGCCTCGGGGTCGGGGGCGGCGGCCGCGGGCGGTGCGTCGGCGACGACCGTGCGCAGGTCGACGACGGCCAGGACGAGCACGACGGTGGCGGCCACGGCCGTGAGGAGACCGACGACGCGGACGGCGCCGAGTCGACGCAGCCCGTGCTGGAGGTCGGACCGACGAGCACTCACGCGGACAGACTAGGCGACGCAGTGCCGCGACGTGCCGGACTCACGTCGCGGAGGCTCACACCAGGCCGCGGTGCGCGCCCGGTCCCTGTGCGGAGAGTGCGTCGTCGTGGTTGTAGACGGCGCAGCTGCGCAGCGACAGGCAGCCGCAGCCGATGCAGCCGTCCAGGTCGTCCCGCAGACGTCGCAGCCGCTCGATCCGCCGGTCGAGGTCGTCGCGCCAGCGGGCCGTCAGGGCGGCCCAGTCCCGCTTGGTCGGTACGCGGTCCTCCGGCAGGCCGGAGAGCGCCTCGCCGATCTCGGCGAGGGGGATGCCGAGCCGTCGCGAGAACTGGATGAACGCGAGCCGGCGGAGCACGTCGCGGCGGTACCGGCGTTGGTTGCCGCTGGTGCGTTCCGCGGCGATGAGTCCCTGCGCCTCGTAGAAGTGCAGGGCGGTGACGGCCACGCCGGAGCGCTCCGCGACCTCGCGCGGCGTGAGCCTGTCCGTCGACCTCACCCCGTCCTCCGTCCGCTCCGACGTCGCTGCTTGACCTCGAGCGTGCTCGAGGTTGTTCGATCATCCCATGACGACGCACGAGGGGATCACTCCCGCCGGGCCGTCCGACCGGGTCCGGCTCGACGACTCCCTCTGGCGAGGCAGCCGGGGCCGGACGTCGATCGGCCTCTTCGCCCTGGCGTTCCTCGTCGCGTTCGAGTCGCTCGCGGTCGTCACGGTCATGCCGGAGGTGGCGCGCTCGCTCGACGGGATCGGGGCCTACGCGGTCGCCTTCGCCGCCCCGGTCGCCGTGAGCGTCCTGGCTCGCACCGTGACCGCGCCGTGGACCGACCGGGTCGGGCCCGGGCCGTCCCTCGCCTGGGGCGTCGCCCTCCTCGCCGCCGGACTCCTCGTGTGCGGCCTGGCTCCGGACATGACCACCTTCCTGGTCGGCCGCGCGGTCCAGGGTCTCGGAACCGGCGCGATCGGCGTCGGGCTCTACGTCGTGGTCGCCCGGGCCTACCCGTCGCACCTGCGTCCCCGGGTCCTCGCCGTGATGACGAGCGCCTGGACGGTGCCGGCCGTCGTCGGACCCGCCGTCGCCGGCGGCCTCACCCATGCGTTCGGGTGGCGCGCGGTGTTCCTCGCGGCGCCGGCACTGGCCGTCGCCAGCCTCGGCCTCGCCTGGTCGGCCGTGCGCCGCCTCGGACCGGCCGCGGACCGGGGCGCCTCGTCGTCCAGGACCCCGGTGCTCGCCGCAGCGGCAGCGTCGGGCGCCGTGCTCGTCGTGGCCGCGGCGGGCCAGCGCGCGGTGCCGTGGTGGCCAGGTCTGCTGGTGGTGGGTCTCGCCGTGCTGGCCGTCTCGGTGCGACCGCTCCTGCCCCGGGGTACCTGGACGGGATCGCCGGGCCTGCCCGCGCTCATGGGTGCGCGGAGCCTGGTGGCGGCTGCCTACTTCGCCGCCGAGGTCTACGTGCCGCTCGCCCTCGTCGACCTGCACGGCGTCCCGGTCGGGCTGGCCGGCACGGCGCTGTCCGGGGCGGCCTTCACCTGGTTCGCCGGCGCCTCCCTCGTGGCCCGGCCCGCACGGCTGGGCGCGCTGGGTCGCACGCCCGCGCGGCGGGCGCTGCTCGGCACCGCCGCGGTCTGCGTCGGCATCGCGTCGGTGCCCCTCCTGCTGGTCCCGGGAGTCCCCGCCGTCGTCGTGGTGGTCACCTGGACCGCGGGGGGCTTCGGGATGGGCGCGGCGATGTCGACGTTCGTGGCCGCGGTCCTCGACGGCTCGGTGGGGCACGAGGGTGCCTCGAGCGCGGCGCTCCAGACGAGCGACGCGGTGGCGGAGTCCACCGCGCTCGCCCTCGGCGCCGCGGTGTTCGCCTCGGTCGTCGGCCACGGCGTCGGCGCCGCCGTGCTGGCCGCCTTCGTGGTCCCGGCGACCTGTGCGGTCGGTGGCGTCCTGCTGCTCGGACGTGGCTTCGCCCGATGACGTGAGTGCCGCCGGCTCGGGCCACCGCCGTCTCACCCCGTCGGACTGCGGGCCGGGGCCGACGGGTGCGCCGATAGGCTGTGCGCCGTGAGCACCGCAGCGCCGTCCGACCGACCCCTCAAGGTCGCCCTGCTCGGCTGCGGCGTCGTCGGGTCCGAGGTGGCCCGTCTGCTCACCCGCGACGGAGACGAGCTGGCCCGACGCATCGGCGCCCCCATCGAGCTCGTCGGGATCGCGGTCCGTCGGCCCGGCCGCGAGCGCGACCTCGACCTCCCGGCCGAGCTGTTCACGACCGACGCCCGGGCACTGGTCTCGCGCGGCGACCTCGACGTGGTCGTGGAGGTCATCGGCGGCATCGAGCCCGCGCGCGAGCTGATCCTCTCCGCGCTCGAGCACGGCGCCTCGGTCGTCACGGCGAACAAGGCGCTGCTCGCCGAGGACGGGGCGCGGCTCTTCGAGGCCGCGGAGAAGGCCGAGCGCGACGTCGCGTACGAGGCGGCGGTCGCGGGGGCGATCCCCATCATCCGACCGCTGCAGGAGTCGCTCGCCGGCGACGCGGTCCAGCGCGTGCTCGGCATCGTCAACGGCACCACCAACTTCATCCTCGACGCGATGACCACGACCGGCGCCGGCTTCTCCGAGGCGCTCGACGAGGCGCAGCGGTTGGGCTACGCCGAGGCCGACCCCACCGCCGACGTCGAGGGCTTCGACGCCGCGGCCAAGGCCGCGATCGTCGCGTCGCTGGCGTTCCACACCCGCGTCACCATCGGCGACGTCCACCGCGAGGGCATCACCGAGGTCACCGCGGCCGACGTGCGCTCCGCCGAGGAGATGGGCTGCGTCGTCAAGCTGCTCGCGATCTGCGAGAAGATCCAGACCCCCGACGGCCCGGCCGTCTCGGCCCGCGTCCACCCGGCGATGATCGCCCAGTCGCACCCGCTGGCGAGCGTCCGTGGTGCCTACAACGCCGTGTTCGTCGAGAGCGAGTCGGCGGGCCGGCTCATGTTCTACGGCCCCGGCGCCGGTGGCGCCCCCACGGCCAGCGCCGTGCTCGGCGACGTCGTCTCCGTCGCCCGCAACCGCCGTCAGGGTGTCCACGGCCCGGGGGAGACCTCGCACGCCGCGCTCGAGGTGCTCGACGTCGGCCGGGCCCGCACCCGCTACCACGTGTCCATCGACGTCGACGACCGCGCGGGCGTGCTCGCGTCGGTCGCCCAGGCGTTCGCCCACTACGACGTCTCGATCAAGACCGTCCGCCAGGAGGGGCACGGGTCCGACGCCTCGCTCGTCATCGTCACGCACGAGGCCGACGACGCCGCCCTCTCGGCGACGGTCGAGGCGGTCCGCGCGCTCGACATGGTGCGCGACGTCTCGTCGGTGATGCGCGTCGAGGGCCTCGACCAGTGAAGGGAGTCCGCTGATGGCGCAGCCGTGGCGGGGAGTCGTCCAGGAGTACCGGGAGTGGCTCCCGCTCGAGGAGGACGCCCCGGTGATCACCCTGGGCGAGGGAGGCACGCCGCTCGTGCACTCGACGTGGCTGTCGTCCGTCGTGCGCGGCGACGTCTGGCTCAAGGTCGAGGGCGACAACCCGACGGGCTCGTTCAAGGACCGCGGCATGACCGCCGCGATCTCCGGCGCCGTCGGCGCCGGGGCGAAGGCGGTCGTCTGCGCCTCCACGGGCAACACCTCGGCCTCCATGACCGCCTACGCGGCGCGCGCCGGCCTCACGCCGATCGTGCTCGTGCCCCACGGCAAGATCGCCACGGGCAAGATGGCCCAGGCCGTCATGCACGGGGCCGAGGTCATCCAGGTACGTGGCGGGTTCGACGAGTGCCTCCAGCTCTCACGCGGCCTCGCCGAGGAGTACCCGGTCGCGCTCGTCAACTCGGTCAACCCGATGCGCCTCCAGGGCCAGAAGACGGCGTCCTTCGAGATCGTCGACGTGCTCGGGGACGCCCCGGACGTGCACGTGCTCCCGGTCGGCAACGCGGGCAACATCTCCGCCTACTGGATGGGCTTCCGGGAGTACGCGGACGCCGGCCTGGCCACGCGTCGCCCGCGGATGTGGGGCTTCCAGGCCGAGGGGGCCGCGCCGATCGTGCGCGGTGAGGTGGTGACCCACCCCGACACCGTGGCCACCGCCATCCGCATCGGGAACCCGGCGTCGTGGCACCTCGCCGAGGAGGCGCGCGACACCTCGGGTGGTCGCATCGACGCCGTCAGCGACGCGCAGATCCTCGACGCGCAGCGCGGCCTCGGGTCCCACGACGGGGTGTTCGTCGAGCCTGCGTCCGCCGCCGGTGTGGCCGGTCTGCTGGCCGCGGCTGCGGCCGGCGAGGTCGAGCCGGGGCTGCGCATCACCGTCACCGTCACCGGGCACGGGCTCAAGGACGTGGAGACCGCGCTGAGCGGCGCCGGCTCGATCGTCGACTCCGTCATCGACGCCGACGTCCACGACGCGGCGGCTGCCGCGGGCCTGGCCTGACCCGCATGGCAGCGCCCTTCGTCGACGGTCCGGTCACCGTCCGCACCCCCGCGAGCAGCGCCAACCTCGGGCCCGGGTACGACGCCCTCGGCCTGGCGCTCGACGTGCACGACACGCTCACCGCGGAGGTGCTGCCCGGCGACGCGCTGGAGCTGGTCGTCGAGGGGGAGGCCGCCGACGAGGTGCCGCGCGACGGCTCGCACCTCGTCGTCCGTGCGCTGGACGCGGCCCTGGACCTCATGGGCGTGCAGCGTCCCGGCCTGCGTCTGACCTGCCGCAACGTGATCCCCCACGGGCGGGGCATGGGCTCGTCGTCCGCCGCCATCGCCGGCGGCATCGTCCTGGCCACCGCGCTGGTCGACGGCATCGAGACGCTCGACGAGCGCGCCCGCCTGCAGCTGGCACACGACCTCGAGGGTCACCCCGACAACGTCGCCGCCGCGCTGCGCGGCGGGCTCACGATCGCCTGGCTGGAGGGCTTCGCGGCCGAGGCGGTGCGTCTGGAGGTCGACGTGCCGCTCACCCTCTTCGTCCCTCCTCATGCCGTGTCCACCGAGACGGCGCGGGGGCTCCTGCCGGCGACGGTCACCCACGCCGACGCAGCCGCCAACGCGGGCCGCGCCGCCCTGCTCGTGGCGGCGCTGACCCAGGCCCCCGAGCGCTTGACGTCGGCCACCGAGGACCTGCTGCACCAGCAGTACCGGGCACCGGCGATGCCGGAGTCGTACCAGCTGGTCCGTCGTCTGCGCGTCGACGGCGTGCCGGCCGTGATCTCCGGCGCCGGACCGACGGTCCTGGCCCTCGCGCGTGGCGTCGGCGAGGCCGTCCCGGCCGGTTGGCGGGTGCTCGAGGTCGGCGTCGCCGCGCAGGGCGCGCACGTCGTCGCGCCGGGCTGAGGGGCCGGCTCGACACCCTGTCGGTGCACCCGTCGTCGGGCCGACCGTCGCTGCTACAGTGACGACGTCGGTGTGGAGCTCGCTCCCCGACATCGTGTTCGCCCACCCGCCGTCGGCGGGTGGCCGTGGTGCCCCGGTCTTCGCCGCGTGGGCACCCGGCACAGCCCTCCCACCCAGGAAGCATCCTCGTGACCGAGACCCCCACCGAGCAGACCCTGCCCGAGCCCGACGCCGCCCCGACGACCGAGACCACTCCCACGAAGCCCGCTCGCCGCGCCGGCGGCGCGCTCGGCGGCAAGGTCCTGGCCGAGCTGCGCGAGATCGCCGCCGGCCTCGGCATCGCCGACGCCGGCAAGCTGCGCAAGGGCGAGCTCATCGACGCCATCAAGGCGGCACGCGGTGAGTCCGAGACCGCCGCCGTCCAGGCCGCTCCCGCGCCCCAGCAGGGCGAGCGCCCGGCCCGCGGGGGAGACGCCGCTCGCGAGGAGGGTGCACAGCGCGAGGACCAGCGTGGTCAGCGCGACGACCGCGGCCGCACGAACGACGGTGGCCAGAAGAACGCGCCGGGCAGGAAGGGCGACGGAGCCCAGAAGAACGACGGGGCCCAGAAGAACGATGGGGCCCAGAAGAACGACGGGGCCCAGAAGAACGACGGCCAGCGCAACGCGGAGGCCCAGAAGAACGAGGGCCGGAAGAGCGAGGGCCAGAAGAACGACGGCGGCCGCAAGAACGACGGTGGCCAGAAGAACGACGGCCAGAAGAACGACGGCGGCCGCAAGAACGAGGGCCAGAAGAACGAGGGCCAGAAGAACGACGGTGGCCAGAAGAACGACGGACAGCGCCACCAGGGCCAGGGCGGGTCGGACGGCGACGGCGACCGCGACGACGAGGCCGGAGGTCGCCGGCGCAACCGCCGTGGCCGCAACCGCGGTGGTCGCGGGGCCGACGGCGAGCCCACCTACACCGAGGACGACGTGCTGGTCCCCGCTGCCGGCATCCTCGACATCCTCGACAACTACGCGTTCGTGCGCACGACCGGCTACCTGCCGAGCGAGAACGACGTCTACGTCTCCCTCTCGATGGTCCGCAAGTGGGGGCTGCGCAAGGGCGACGCGGTCACCGGCCAGGTCCGCCAGCCGCGCGAGGGTGAGCGCAAGGAGAAGTTCAACCCGATGGTGCGGGTCGACACCGTCAACGGCACGCCCCTGGAGGACGCCCGTGGCCGCGTCGACTTCGCCGCGCTGACGCCCGTGCACCCCGAGGAGCGCCTCGTCCTCGAGACCGACCCGTCGGTCGTCACGACGCGCCTCATCGACCTCTTCGCGCCCGTGGGCAAGGGACAGCGCAGCCTCGTCGTGTCGCCCACGCGCGGCGGTCGGTCGGCGCTGGTGCGCACCGTCGCGGACGCCATCACCACGAACAACCCGGAGTGCCACCTCATGGTCGTGCTCATCGACGAGCGGCCCGAGGAGGTCACCGAGCTCAAGCGCTCCGTCAAGGGCGAGGTCATCGCCTCCACGTTCGACCGGCCGGCCTCGGACCACACGACCGTCGCCGAGCTGGCGATCGAGCGCGCGAAGCGTCTCGTCGAGCTCGGCCACGACGTCGTCGTGGTGCTCGACTCACTGAGCCGGCTCGGCCGCGCCTACCACCAGGCTTCGACCGCCCGCACGGCCGGCGCGGTCGACGCGGGGGCGCTGCACCCGGTCAAGACCTTCTTCGGCGCGGCCCGCCACGCCGAGGACGGCGGGTCGCTGACGATCCTCGCCACGGCACTGGCCGGCACCTCCTCGGTCGTCGACGAGGCCGTGCTGGAGGAGATCGAGGGGGCGGCGAACAGCGTCCTGAGGCTCCACCTCGACGAGGGCCAGCGGGTCTTCCCCGCGGTCGACGTCGCCGCCTCGCGCACCAACCACGACGAGCTGCTGCTCGACGCGCAGGAGCTCGAGATCATCACGGCGACGCGCCGTGCGGTGGCCGGCCGGAGCCCGCAGGAGGCTCTCGAGACGATCGTGTCGCGCCTCGACGGCACCGGCAGCAACGCCGAGCTGCTGCTCCAGCTCTCCCGCACCCCGCTGGGCTGAGTCCGGCCCGGCATCGGGCCGGACTCCCGCCCGAGCTGCTCCCTCCGGGAGCCTGGTGCGCGGGTGACGCACGATTCTCCCTTCGCGTGGGCAGGGATTCTCCTTTCGCGTGGCACGGTCCACGAGAAGGGAGAATCCCTGCCTCGTTCACCCCCAGCCCCCAGGAAGCCCGAGAACCC
>CAZREF010000004.1:75056-187698 GCA_964599245.1 uncultured Aeromicrobium sp.
AGAAGGGAGAATCCCTGCCTCGTTCACCCCCAGCCCCCAGGAAGCCCGAGAACCCAGCCCGGACGCGCACCCCGCTCCCCGGTCGAGGCCCCTGCGGAAGCCACCACCACGAGAAGCGCGGAGGCGCAGCCGTAGGGCACGAGGAGGCCGCGGCAGCGCAGCCGCAGGGCGAGGGGACGCGCGGACGGGCACGCCGCCAGGTCGAAGGTCGGACCCGCTCAGGTGGAGGTGGCGTCCCGGTCGAGCCGGAGGGCCGCCTGGGTGATGAGGTCCTCGAGGTGCAGGACGCCGAGGAACCCGCCGGCGGAGTCGGTGCACACCAGCGGGGCGAAGCGCATGTTCCGGGGCCGGGACATCGCGCGCGTGATCGTCTCGGCCAGCGGCGTGTCCACGTGCACCGTGAGCACGTCGGTGCCGATCCACCGGCGGTCGACGTCGCGGACGAGCACGGAGGTCGGGCGGCGGTGCTCGTCGACGGCCACGACCACCTCGAAGCCGGCCGTCTCCGGCAGCACCGAGCAGGCGGCGTCGAGGTCGTCCGTGGTGTAGGCCCGACGCAGGAGGTCGCGCAGGATGCCGTCGCCTCGCCCGGCGCCGGTGGGCGCCTCGACCGGCAGCGAGCGGTGTGCCCTGGGCTCGGCCTCCTGCCAGACGGCACGGGCCGGACCGACGAGCGGCCCCTGGGCCAGCGGGACGCCCAGCTCGCTGAGGGTGCGGAGCTCGGCGGGGGTGCGCACGCCCTCGGCGAGCACCCAGGCGTCGAGCTGCCCCGCCATGGTGCCGGTGAGCTCGATGGCGTCGCGCTTCTCCGTGCTGGTCTCGAGCCCCTCGACCCAGGCGCGGCCGAGCCGCACGATCGAGGGCCGGAGCCGGATGATGCTGCGCAGGGTCGGCTGGGGTGCGTCGTCACCGCCGAGCGACACGAGAGCACCGGCGCTGCGCAGCGTCTCGAGCCGACCCAGCGTGGCGGCGTCGACGTCGTCGGGCACCTCGCTGATGTCGAGCACGACGCCCCCGAGGCTCGGCTGCGCCTGGAGCGCCGTCCAGAGCATCGGGTCGTGACCGGCGCCGATGCCGGCCGGACCCAGCCCGAGAGGGAGGGTCAGGAAGGTGTTCGGCGGGAGGGTCGACGCCGCGGCGAGGGCCGAGCCGACGAGCTCGCAGAGGTCGGCGGGTCGCACCGAGGACGGCTCGGCGTCCCCGCGGCGGACCGCCACCGTCTGGTAGCCGGCGACGACCCCGCGGGCGAGGTCGAGGATCGGCCGGAAGGCCAGGTCCGTCGTGGCACCACGGGGCGTCGAGACGACCCACGGGGCGACGGTCATCAGATCGCGGGGGCCGTCGCGGGTCGGATGGCTGCGCGCACGGCGGCGACGAGCTCGGCGGGGACCTCCAGGAGGCCGTGGACGGACGCGGCGTGCTCGGCCACGCGGGCCAGCACCTCCTCGTCGGTCGGCTCCTCCCACCGGGCGGTGCAGCCGGGGACGACGTCCCCGCAGGCGAACGACTTCATGGCGACTCCCTCGTCGGACGACGACCCCCGGGTCCCTCAACCCCGCCGTTGCGGCGACGATAGACCTCAGGACGACGTGGAGTGACCTTTTTCCCGAGATTCACCGGGTCCTTAGTCTCATCTGCGGGCCTCTGCGCGCGACCCTAGGATGGCCGCGTGACCACTGCCTACGACTTCACCGCCACCTCCATCGACGGCGCCCCGCGCGAGCTCGCCGAGTACCGCGGCAAGGTGCTCCTGGTCGTCAACACGGCGACCCAGTGCGGCTTCACGCCCCAGCTCGCCGGGCTCGAGGACCTGTACGCGCGCTACGCCGACCGTGGCCTCGTCGTCCTGGGCTTCCCGTGCGACCAGTTCGGCCACCAGAACCCCGACTCCGACGAGGACACGGCGGCCTTCTGCCAGAAGAACTACGGCGTCAGCTTCCCGATGTTCTCCCAGGTCGACGTCAACGGCGACGACGCCCACCCGCTGTACCGGTGGCTGCGCTCGGAGAAGGGCGGCGTCCTCGGTGACAAGATCAAGTGGAACTTCACGAAGTTCCTCGTCGACACCGACGGCAACGTCGTGAAGCGGTACGGCTCCACGACCAAGCCCGAGAAGATCGCCGGCGACATCGAGAAGCTCCTCGGCGCCTGACACGTCGACGCGAATCAGCCCGGGAACAAGCCCGGGCTGATTCGCGTTGACGCGGGTGCCCCTGGCACAATCGATCCCCGGTCCTGGTTCACGGCCCGCGCCGCGGTCCGACCCAGCACCCACGAGAGGACACCATGAAGCGCGACATCCACCCCGAGTACGTCGAGACCCAGGTCACCTGCACCTGCGGAAACTCGTTCACCACCCGCAGCACCGCCACGGAGGGCGTCCTCCGCGCCGACGTGTGCTCGGCGTGCCACCCGTTCTACACGGGCAAGCAGAAGATCCTCGACACCGGCGGCCGCGTGGCCCGGTTCGAGAAGCGCTACGGCAAGAAGTAGCTCCTCCACCACGCCGACCTGTCCCCGCTGGGGACGGGTCGGCGTCGTCGTACCCGGTGCCGCCGGTGCCGGTCCGCCCGAGGTCGTCACAGGAGGAGCGCCATGTTCGAGGCCGTCGAGGCCCTCGTCGTCGAGCACGCCGAGCTGGAGCAGCAGATGGCCGACCCCGCGCTGCACGGCGACGCCTCGCGCGCCCGCCGGGTCGGGCGCCGGTACGCCGAGCTGGGCGCCGTGGTCGCGACCTACCGCGAGTGGCAGCAGGCCGTCGACGACCTCGAGGCCGCTCGTGAGCTCGGGCTCGACGACGAGGCCCGGGAGATCGAGCAGCAGGGCGAGGTGCTCGCCGAGCGCCTCCAGCACCTGCTCGTGCCGCGCGACCCGTCCGACGCCAAGGACGTCATCCTCGAGGTGAAGGGTGGCGAGGGCGGCGAGGAGTCGGCGCTCTTCGCCGGTGACCTCCTGCGCATGTACACCCGCTACGCCGAGCGGCACGGCTGGCGGGTGGAGATCATCGACGCCACGGAGTCGGCGCTCGGGGGCTACAAGTCGGTCACGGCCTCCGTCGCGGCGAAGGGCTCGCCCGAGCCCGGCCAAGCCCCCTACGCCCTCCTGAAGTTCGAGGGCGGCGTCCACCGCGTGCAGCGCGTCCCCGTCACCGAGTCTCAGGGACGCATCCACACCTCCGCCGCGGGCGTCCTGGTGCTGCCCGAGGCCGAGGACGTCGACGTCGAGATCCACGACGCCGACCTGCGCGTCGACGTGTTCCGGTCGTCCGGGCCGGGCGGCCAGAGCGTCAACACGACCGACTCCGCCGTGCGCATCACCCACCTGCCCACCGGCCTGGTCGTCAGCTGCCAGAACGAGAAGAGCCAGCTGCAGAACAAGGAGCAGGCCCTGCGCATCCTGCGCTCACGGCTGCTCGAGCAGGCGCAGGCGGCGGCCGACGCCGAGGCCTCGGACGCCCGCCGGTCCCAGGTCCGGACCGTCGACCGCTCCGAGCGCGTGCGCACCTACAACTTCCCCGAGAACCGCATCTCCGACCACCGGACGGGCTACAAGGCCTACAACCTCGACGCCGTCATGGACGGCGCCCTGGACGAGGTGATCGCCTCGCTGGTCGAGGCCGACCTGGCGCGCCGGCTGGAGTCGGTCGACGGGTCCCGCGCGTGAACCGCGTGCGCAGCCAGGCCGAACGTCTCCTCGAGGAGTCCACTCGGGTGCTCCAGGAGGCAGGGGTCGCGTCTCCCCGCGTCGACGCCGAGCTGCTGCTGGCCCACGTGACCGGCACCCCGCGCGGCCTCCTGCTGTCGGCGCGCCTGCACGGGCCGCAGCTGCAGGTCTACCGCGACATGGTGCAGGCCCGCGCACGCCGTGTGCCGTTGCAGCACCTCACCGGCTCGGCCGGCTTCCGGTACGTCGACCTGGAGGTCGGGCCGGGCGTCTTCGTCCCCCGTCCGGAGACGGAGCTGCTCGCCGGCTGGGCCGTCGAGCAGGCCTCCGCGCTGCTGGCGAGCGGGCGCGAGGAGCCCCCGGTGGTCGTCGACCTCTGCACGGGGTCGGGTGCGATCGCCCTGTCGGTGCTCCACGAGGTCCCGCAGGCGCAGGTCCACGCGGTCGAGCTCGACGAGGCCGCGTTCGGGTGGGCCGAGCGGAACCTTGCCGGCACAGGCGTCGACCTGCGTCCCGGCGACGCGTTCGCCGCCTTCGAGGACCTCGACGGCGCGGTCGACGTGGTGGTGTGCAACCCGCCCTACATCCCGCTCGAGGCGTGGGAGAGCGTCGCACCCGAGGCGCGCGACCACGACCCGGGCCTGGCGCTGTGGTCGGGCGACGACGGGCTCGACGCCATGCGCTCCCTGGAGCAGGCGGCGTGGCGGCTCCTGCGGCCCGGCGGGGTGGTCGGCGCCGAGCACGCCGACGCGCAGGGGGAGTCGGCGCCGGCCGTCTTCGCCGCGCGCTGGCTCGACGTCCGCGACCACACGGACCTCGCTGACCGCCCTCGCTACCTCACGGCTCGGCGCCCCTGAGGCTGCCCACGCGTCCCGACGTGACGTGACTCACGATCGAGTCGCTCGTTCTCTTCCCCGAGAGGAGCCGAACTAGTACCTTCGTACAGGTCTGTTCGGTGTGGGCGAGGGAGGACCGATGAGCGCAGGCACGCAGGCGCCGTCCGACGGCGTCGCGGCGTCGACGCCCGCGGGTCGCGTCGCCGGGTCGATGCGCGCCAAGGTCGACACCGGGCTGCAGACGTTCGGCGAGATGATCCTGCTCGGCATCGGGTCCGTGCGCTTCACGGTCGTCGACGTGGCCCGGGGCCGGTTCCCGTGGCGCGAGTACGTCGAGCAGGCCTGGTTCATGACGCGGGTCGCCCTGCTGCCGACGATCCTCGTCGCGATCCCGTTCGGTGTCATCGTCGCGGTCCAGGTGGGTGCCGTGGCGTCGCAGATCGGGGCCGTCTCCTTCTCCGGTGCGGTCAACGGGATCGGCGTGCTGCGCCAGGGAGCACCCCTCGTCACGTCGCTGCTCATGGCCGGCGCCGTGGGCTCGGCCATCTGCGCCCAGATCGGGTCCCAGACCGTCCGCGAGGAGATCGACGCCATGCGCGTCATGGGTCTGGACCCGACCCGGCGCATCGTCGCGCCCCGCATGGCGGCGGCCGTGACGGTGGGCCTCCTGCTGAACGTGGTCGTCGCCGCCACGGCGATGACCACCGGCTACGCGCTCAACGTCGGCTCGGGGGAGGTCAGCTCGGGCACCTACCTCGGGTCGTTCACGAGCTTCGCCCAGCCGATGGACCTCCTGCTGGCCGAGGGCAAGGCGGCGATCTTCGGCTTCATCGCCACGATCGTCGCGTGCCAGAAGGGGCTGGCGGCGAAGGGTGGACCGAAGGGCGTGGCCGACGCCGTGAACGCCAGCGTCGTCATCAGCGTGGTCGCGCTGGCCGCCGTGAACGTCGCCATCACGCAGGCCTACGTCATGCTCGTGCCGCAGAGGATCGCGTGAGCGGGGCGCCGCGCGTGCGACGCGTCCTCGCGGCCCCCGGCGACGTCCTCGAGCTGCTCGGCGCGCAGCTGACCTTCGTGGCCCGGGTCGTCGGGGCGGTGCCGGCCGTCCTGCGCTCCTACCGGCTCGAGACCTTCCGCATCCTGTCCGACATCAGCTGGGGCACCGGGGCGCTGCTCGTCGGTGGTGGCACGGTGGGCGTGATGGTGCTCCTGTCGCTGTCGGCGGGCACCTCGCTCGGCATCGAGGGCTTCAACGGGCTCGAGACCATCGGGCTCGCCCCGCTCACCGGATTCGTGTCGGCCGTCGTGAACACGCGCGAGCTGGCACCGCTCATCGCCGCCCTCGCGCTGGCCGCCCAGGTCGGCTGCCGCTTCACCGCCCAGCTGGGGTCCATGCGCGTGCACGAGGAGATCGACGCGTTGTCGGTCATGTCGGTCCGACCGCTCCACTTCCTCGTCACGACCCGCCTGGTCGCCGCGATGGCGGCGATCCTGCCGCTGTACCTCATCGGGCTGGCGGGCTCCTACCTCGCGACGCAGCTGTCGGTGACGCTCGTCTTCGGGCAGCCGCCGGGCACGTTCGAGCACTACTTCACGACCTTCGTCGCACTGCGCGACGTGCTCCTGTCGGTGGTGAAGATCCTCATCTTCGCCGCCGCCGTGACGCTCATCCACTGCTGGTTCGGGTTCACCGCGAGCGGCGGGGCCCAGGGCGTCGGCGAGGCCACCGGCCGGGCGATCCGCGCCAGCATCGTCGTCGTCGTGGTGCTCGACATGGTGCTCACGCTGGTCTTCTGGGGCGGCGACCCCGGCGTGAGGATCTCGGGGTGACGCCGTGGACCTGACGACCATCGACCCCCGCCACCCCGGCCGTGGGGTGCTGGTGCGCCGCGGCGTGGTCCTGCTGGTGCTCGGCGCCGTCGTCTCTGCCCTCACCACCGCCTACGCGCGCGGCGCCTTCTCCGACGACGTCGCCGTCCACGCCCTCGTCGACGACGCGGGCGGCGCCCTCGTCACGGGCTCGGACGTGAAGCTCGACGGCGTGATCGTCGGTCGCGTCGTCGACGTGCGCGCGGCGGAGGTCCCCGGCGGGGGTGCCCTTCGACGGGGCTCCGGAACCACCGGGCCGGGGGCGGCAGAGGGTCCAGTGCGGGTCGACCTGCGGATCGACGCCGACCACGCCGACGAGGTCCCGGCCGGGGTCGCGGCGCGGGTGCTGCCGGCCACCGTCTTCGGCACGACCTTCGTCGACCTCGTGCCGCCGGAGCGCCGCACGGGCGTGCTGACCGCCGGCACGGCCGTCCCGCAGGCCCGCGACGCCGAGACGCTCGAGCTGCAGGACGCGCTCGACAGCTCCTACCGGGTGCTCACGGCCGTGGAGCCGGCCAAGCTCTCGGCGACCCTCGGCGCCCTCGCCACGGCGCTCGACGGCCGCGGCGAGGAGCTCGGCGAGACGATCGAGACGGTGTCGACGTACCTGGGGCGTCTGGAGCCGCGCATGCCCCTCCTGCGGGAGGACCTGGCGCTCTTCGCGAGCACGATGTCGACGCTGGCCGACACGTCGCCGCAGCTGCTCGACGCCACCCGCGACGCCCTCGTCACGAGCCGCACCATCGTCGAGGAGCGCGCGCAGATCACGTCGTTGCTGTCCGGCGGCGGGGCGCTCGTGGGGGAGGCCCGCCGTGCGGTCGACGCGATCGGGGACCCCTTCGTCGAGGCGCTCGACGGGGCGGCGGTCGTCGTGGACGCGATGTACGACGAGCGCCGTGGGCTGCCCCGCAGCTTCACGTCGTTCGTGAACTTCGCGGCCAAGCAGTCCGAGACGTTCTCCGCCGGCTCGTTCATGTCGACGAACGTCTTCATCAAGACCGGCGACGACGCGCCGTACACGGCTGCCGACTGCCCCACGTACGGCACGGCCCGGGGTCCCCGCTGCGGCGGGTCGGGCGGCAGCGGGTCCGGTGCGGCCGAGACGACGAGCGACGGTGACGCGGCCCTGGTCGCGGAGCTGCGCGGTCTGCTCGCGGCGCTGGAGGACACGCCGGCCGGTGGCGTCGGCGACCTCCTCGCTCGCCCGTACCTGGCCGACCCCTCGGCGGACGCGAGGCGGGGACGATGAGGGCCACCATCCTGAAGCTCGGTGCGTTCGCGACCGTGTGCGTCCTGGTGCTGGTCGTCCTGGCCAACACCATGCTGAACCGGACCGACGGCGCCGCGCGCACCTACCGGGCCGACTTCACGTCGGTGAGCGGGCTGCGGGTCGGTGACGACGTGCGGGCCGCAGGGGTCCGGGTGGGTCGCGTGGACGCGATCGAGCTCGTCGACGGCGACACGGCGCGCGTCTCGATGTCGGTGGGGGATGGCCAGCGGCTCACCGACACCACCGGCATGGTGGTCCGGTACCAGAACCTGCTCGGGCAGCGCTACCTCGCGCTGCAGCCGGGGCGCGAGCGCGGGACGCCCCTCCCGGTCGGCAGTGTCGTGCCGACGTCGCGCACCAGCCCGGGCTTCGACCTCACGACGCTGCTCAACGGGTTCGAGCCGCTGTTCGAGACGCTGCGGCCCGAGGACGTCAACCGCCTCGCGTCCTCGGTGGTGTCGGTCCTGCAGGGCGAGGGCGGCACCGTGGAGAGCCTGCTCGACGAGACCGCGACCCTCACCCGCAACCTCGCCGACAAGGACGCCGTCGTCACCGACGTCCTCACGCACCTCACGCCGGTGCTCGAGAACCTCGTGGCGCGCGAGGACGACCTCACCGGGACCGTCGAGGAGCTGCGCGCGCTCATGACCGGGCTCGCCGAGCAGCGCGAGACGATCGGTCGCTCGATCGACGGCGTGTCCCGCCTCGCGCGCGTGACCGCCGACCTCGTGGAGGACACCCGCCCGGACGTCGTCCGCGTGACGAAGGCCCTCCGCACGACTGCCGCGCTGTTCGCCGACAACCTCGCCGAGCTGCGGACGATGCTCGCCGCCGTGCCCACCGCGACCGGCGCGTTCGCGCGGCCGATGTCGTACGGCACCTGGCTCAACATGTACATCTGCAACCTCGGCATCGAGGTCGACGGGAACCTCGTCAACGTCGGCTCGCCCGACGGCCCGTACTCGGCGGTGTGCCGATGAGCACCCGGGAGCCCCGGCACGCCCGGCGGGTGGGCCTGGTCGGCCTCGTCGCCGTGGCCCTCGTCGGCCTGCTCGTGCTCGCCCTGAGCGTCGTGCCCTTCGGCAGCCGGACCTACACGGCCGAGCTGGAGCACACGGCGGGGCTCCGCGTGGGCGAGGAGGTGCAGGTCGCCGGGGTGGGCGTCGGAGAGGTGCGCGGCATCCGGCTCGCCAAGGACCGGGTCCTGGTCTCGTTCACGGTCGACCGCGACGTCAGCCTCGGGCGGTCCACTGCCGTCGCCGTCGAGGTCGCGACCCTGCTCGGTAGCCACTACCTGGAGGTCCAGCCCCGCGGCGACGGCGAGCTCGAGGACGATCGGGTCCCCTTGGCGCGCACCTCGGTCCCGTACAACCTCCAGGACGTCGTCGACGCCTCGACCCGGTCGCTGCAGTCGCTCGACGTGAAGGAGCTCGCCCGGTCGATGGACGTGATGGCGGACGTCCTCGGCCGCACCCCGGACGAGACCCGGGCCGCCGTGGACGGCGTGGCCGACCTCGCCCGGGTGGCAGCCCGCCGCAGCGACCAGCTCGGCCGCCTGCTCGCGGCGAGCAACGACGTCACCGCCACGTTGAACCGCAACGCCGATGCCGTCCTCGACCTGCTCGAGCAGTCCACGCTCGTCCTGGAGGAGCTCACGTCACGTCGTGAGGTCATCGACCAGATGCTGCTCGACGCGCGACGCCTCGCGACCCAGGTCCGGGGGCTGCTGGCCGACACCGAGGAGGACCTCGACCCGATGCTCCGCGACCTCGCCACCGCGCTGGACGGGCTCGAGAAGTCCCGCGACGAGGTCACGGGCGCGCTCTCGAGCCTCGCGACCATGACGAAGTACGTCGCCAACGCTTCCGGCAACGGACCTTGGCTCGACCTGCACGTCCCGATCGCCATCAACGACAACCTCGCGTGCGGGGCGACCCCCCAGGAGTGCCAATGACGCCTCGACGCCCGCGACAGGCACTCGCCCTCGTGCTCGCCCTCGTGGTGGCGGTGCCGCTGCTGGCGTCCTGCGTGGCCGGTGGCGGACGGACGGTCACGGTGCAGCTGCGCGACGCCGCGGGCCTGTTCGAGGGCAACGACGTCGGCGTCCTGGGCGTGCGGGTCGGCGAGGTCGAGCAGGTGGTCCCGCGCGGTGGTCACGTCGACGTCGTGCTGCGTCTCGACGACGCCGTGCAGGTCCCGGCCGACGCGTCGGCCCTGGTGGTCTCCCGCTCGGTCGCCACGGACCGCTACGTCGAGCTGACCCCCGTCTACCGCTCCGGTCCTACGCTGCGCGACGGCGCGGTGGTGCCGATCGAGCGCACCCGCACCCCGGTGGAGTTCGACGAGCTCATGGCCACCCTGGAGTCCACCACCTCCGCTCTCGGCGACGACGGCGGCGACGCGCTGAACCGTCTCCTCGAGGCGTCCGCGGCCAACCTCGACGGGAACGGGGCCGCGGTCCGCGACGGGATGGCGGACCTCGCCGACGTGCTCGGCACCATCGACGGCCGGCTCGGCGACGTCGAGGGCACGATCACCGGCCTCGACCGGCTGACCACCGCCGTCGCCGAGGACGATCGCGTCGTCCGTCGCTTCGTCCAGCAGGTCGCCACGGCCACCGAGATGCTCGACGAGCAGCACGAGTCCGTCGAGGCGACGTTCGACGCCGTCACCGCGATGGTCGAGGAGGTCGGCGCGGTGGTGCGGGCGCAGCGGTCACGGGTCAGTGACCAGATGGACGACTTCGTCGCGCTCGCCCAGGACCTCGCGGACCACGAGAAGGACTACCACCAGCTGCTCGACACGGGACCCCTGATGCTGCAGAACCTCGTGCGGGCCATCGACGAGAACGATCGCCTCAGCTTCCGGACACGCCCCCTCGACCTCGTCCCGGGGCGCACCGCCGTCGCGGACGTCTGCGACCGCTTCCCGGCCGATGCCTGCGACCGCCTCGGTCTGCTGGACCTGCCGCTCTGGACGCTCCTGGAGGCGCTGGCGGGGGTGAGCCGCCCATGACCCGCCTGCGTCGCGCGGCGGCCGCCGTCCTCGCCTGCCTCCTCCTCGCGCCCACGGTCGCAGCGTGCAGCACCACGGCCTCCGACCTGCCGCTGCCGGGCAGCCGGTTGTCGGGGGAGACCTACCGCCTCGACGCGGAGTTCGCCGACGCGCTCAACCTGGCGGTCGGCGCCCCGGTGAAGAGCGGCGGCGTGCTCGTCGGCAGGGTCCGCGACATCACCGTCCGCGACTTCCGGGCGCGCGTCGTCATGGACGTCCTCGAGGAGCGACGCCTGCGCGAGGGCACGACCGTGCGGCTGCGGTCGACCACGCCGCTCGGCGAGCTCTTCGTCGACGTCGACGAGCCGGACGACGACGCCCCGCTGCTGGCGCCCGGCTCGACGCTGCCCGCCGGCGCCGCGTCCAGCGCGCCGACGATCGAGGACACCATGTCGGCGGCGTCGCTGCTCGTCAACGGGGGAGGGCTCGGCCAGGTGCAGACCATCGTGGAGGAGGCGAACGCCGCCCTCGGTGGTCGCGAGCCGGCGGTGCGCGAGGCGCTGGGGCGCATGGCGCGCACCGCGGCCTCCCTGAACGCCTCCGACGACGAGCTCGAGCGGGCGCTGGCCGCGCTCGCGCGGGTCTCGACGGTGCTCGACGAGCGCCAGGACGTGGTCGACGCCGCCCTCACCGACCTGCGCCCGGCGGCGCGGGTCGTCCGGGAGAACACCGACGAGCTCGTCGGCCTCCTGCAGGGCATCGACCGGCTCGGGGTCCAGGTCGTCGACGTCGTGGACCGGTCCCGTGCCGACCTCACCAGCGTCCTGGCCCAGGCCGGGCCGATCTTCGAGGAGCTCGACACGACCGCCGACGCCTTCCGGCCCGGGCTGCGGACGCTGGTCGGCTTCGCGCGCCTCATCGACGAGGCGGTCCCGGCCGAGTACCTCAACACCTACCTGTACTTCCAGACGTCGGTGAGCCTCGGTCTGCCGTCGTTGCCCGGCGTCGGCGACCTGGGCCTGCCGCGGCTGGAGCTGCCGCCCGTGGACGGAGGCGGGCCCGACGACGTCCTGCCGCTGCCGGGCGTCCAGGACCTGCTCGGCAACCTCGCCGGAGGAGCCGGCACGTCGACCCGGGCACCCGGCCTCGGCGGGCTCGGCCTGGACGGACTCCTGGGAGGTGCGCGATGACGCGACCCATGCCGATGCGCTACCGCACCAGCGCCCTGGCGCTGGTGGCCGTGCTGGTCCTCGTGTCGGTCCACCTCTACACGTCCGTCCTCGGCGGCACGGTGGGCCAGCGCCAGCACCACGTCGACGTCGAGCTGGCCTCCACCGGAGGCCTGTTCGAGGGCTCCGGAGTGACCTACCGCGGCGTGCGGGTCGGCGCCGTCGACCGGATCCGGGTGCAGGGCTCGGGCGCCGTCGCCCGTCTCTCGCTCGACTCGGGCGCGCAGGTCCCGGCCGACACCCGTGCCGTCGTGCGCTCGCTCTCGCCCGCGGGCGAGCAGTTCCTCGATCTGCAGCCCGATCGCGACGGTGCCCCCTGGCTCGAGGACGGCGACACGATCGCCGCCTCCGCCACGTCGGTCCCGACGACCGTCGCGCAGACCCTGCGCTCGGTCGACGACCTCATGTCCGACGTCGACACGCAGGCGCTGCGGACCACGCTCGACGAGCTCGGCACCGCCTTCGAGGACCCCGACGACCTGCGGCGCGTGCTGGAGTCCGGGTCGAGGATCGTGGACACGCTCGACCGCACATGGCCGGAGACGGAGCGCATCCTGGTGAACGGCCGGACGGTGCTGCGCACGGGCGTCGCGGTCGAGGACGACCTCCGCCGCTTCAGCCGCTCGGCCGCGTCCTTCACCGCGTGGCTCGCCGACTACGACCCGACGCTCCGCTCGAACCTCAGGGCCCTCCCGGACCGCGTGCAGGACCTGAGGTCGCTGACGTCGCTCGTGGCCCTGAAGCTGCCGCGCGTGCTGGACGAGATGATCGTCTTCGCCGACATGACGATCCCGCGCGAGCAGCACCTGCGTGAGCTCCTGCGCGTGTTCCCGCAGGGCTTCGACCGCTTCTCCGACGCCGTCAAGGACGGACGGCTCCAGACGAACATGCTGGTCTCGCCCGGAGCCGTGTGCTCCTACGGCGTGCCCGACCCGAGCCCGAAGCACGCAGATCGGCAGCCGGTGGACCCGGACCGCTCGTGCCCGACCACCTTCGACGGCCAGGTCCGCGGGTCGGCGAACGCGCCTCTGCCGCAGGCTCGGCGATGAGCGCGGTCGACCGCCTCGGCGCGCACGACCGCAGGCCGCGCCTCCTCGTGGTCGTCGCCGGGGTGCTCGCCGTGGCCCTTGCCCTGGCTCTCTGGTGGGCGCTGGAGGTCGGCGGGGGCGATCGGCTCGAGCAGGCTGAGCGCGAGGCGACCGCCGTCGCGCGCGAGCGGGCGGAGCAGCTCACGACCTACACGGGACCGACCTTCGACGCCGACGCCGCCTGGGCCCGCACCGGTGCCACGCCGCGGTTCGCCCGGGAGTACGCGCAGGCGAACGAGCCCGTCGCCGAGGTGGCGCGGCGGCTCGACGCGCGCGCCGTCGGTGACGTGGTCGACGCCGCAGGGCGCGCCACGTCGGCGGACGAGGTCGAGGTGCTCCTGTTCGTGGACCAGTCGATCGTCCAGGGTGCCGACGGCGAGCGGCGCACCGAGCGCAGCCGCGTGGTGATGACCATGGTGCGCAGCGACGGCGCCTGGCTCGTCGACGACGTGGCCCTGCGGTGAGCACGCGCCGGGACCGGGCGGCCGAGGGCGCGACGGGGAGCCTGCGGCCCGGCCCGGACGTCCACCGCTAGGCTCGCTGGCCATGGGAGAGCTCCTGCTGCACGGAGCCGCCTTCGCGTTCGGCGTGGGGTCCGCGATCCTCCCGATGTTCCTGAACGCCGAGGTCTACGTCGTCGCGATGGGCGCGACCATGGACCGCTGGATGCTGTTCTGGGGCGTCCTCGCCCTGGGCGTCGGCACGGTGGTGGGCAAGGCGATCGTCTTCCAGCTGGTGCGCAGCGGGTCCGAGCGGTACCGCCGCCAGAAGGACCGCCGTCCTCCCCGCAACCGTGTCACCGCGTGGCTGCGTCGCACGGGCGACCTCCTGCTCACCTGGCTCGACCGTCCGGTCGCGGGCGCGCTGACCGTCTTCCTGTCGTCGCTGACGGCCGTTCCACCCCTGGCCGTCGTCACGATCCTGGCGCCGCTCTCGCGCCAGCGGCTCTGGGTGTTCCTGCTCATGGTCTTCCTCGGCCGCACGATCCAGTTCATGGCGCTCGCCTTCCTCATCCAGGGCCTGGACCTGCGCGAGCTGCTCCACGACCTGCTCTGACCCGCCACCCCGGCGGTTAGGCTGGCCCGCGTGAGGTACGACTGCGCAGACGAGCAGGCCCGCCGCGACGGCGTCGACGCCGCGCAGCGCGCCCTCGAGTCCGGTGAGCTGGCCGTGGTCCCGACCGACACGGTCTACGGGCTCGCGGCCGACGCCTTCTCGCCCGAGGCGGTGCAGCGACTGCTCGACGCGAAGGGGCGCACCCGCCAGATGCCCCCGCCGGTGCTGGTCGGTGCACCCACGACCCTCGAGGCGCTCGCCGCCGAGCTCCCGGGCTGGCTGCGCTCCATGACGGCCGAGCTGTGGCCCGGTCCCTTGACCGTCGTCGTCCGCCAGCAGGCCTCGCTGAGCTGGGACCTGGGGGAGACCCACCACACCGTCGCGGTGCGGATGCCCGACCACCCGGTCGCGCTGGAGCTGCTCAAGCAGACCGGGCCGCTCGCCGTTAGCAGCGCCAACCTCACCGGCCGCCCGGCCGCCACCACCGCCGACGAGGCCGAGGAGATGCTCGGCGACGCCGTCGCCGTCTACCTCGACGGCGGCACCAGCCCCGGCGGCACGGCGTCCACGATCCTCGACGTCACCGGCACCACCCCGCGGGTCCTGCGGGAGGGGCCGGTCGACCTCGACGTGCTCCACCGCTTCAACAACACGGTGGAGCCGTCCGGTGCGTGAGTACCTCGTCGTCTTCGGCGTTGCCCTCGGGGTGACGTACCTCCTGGCCTCGATCGCGCGGATGCTCGCGATGCGCTTCGGGGCCGTGGCGCGCGTGCGCGACCGCGACGTCCACGCGATCCCCACCCCGTACTTCGGCGGGCCGGCGATGCTCGGCGGGCTCGTCTCGGCCTACCTCGTCGCGACGCAGCTGCCGTTCCTCTCGCGCAACGACGACGCCGTCTTCGGCGACGCGCAGGCCGTCATCGTCGGGGGAGCGGTGATCTGCGTCGTCGGCGTCGTGGACGACCTGTTCGAGCTCGACGCCCTCAGCAAGTTCGCCGGGCAGGTCCTGGCCGGCATCGTGGTCGTCGCCATGGGCGTGCAGTTCCTCTACCTGCCGCTGTACAACAACTACCTCGGGCTCGACAACGCCCAGTCGATCATCTTCACGGTGCTGCTCATCGTCACCACGGCGAACGCCGTGAACTTCGTCGACGGGCTCGACGGGCTCGCCGCCGGCATGGTCGCGATCGGTGCGGTCGCCTTCTTCTCCTACTCGTTCTCGCTCGCCGTGGTCAACGGCGAGACCCGCGCCATCGCCGCGGCGCTGCTCACCGCGGCGCTCGCCGGCGCCTGCATCGGGATCCTGCCGCACAACTTCTTCCCGGCCCGGATGTTCATCGGCGACTCCGGCTCGATGCTGATCGGCTTCGTGCTGGCCTGCTCCTCCATCAGCCTCACCGGCCAGTTCCCGGCCACCAGCCTGTCCGAGGGCGTGGGCGGTGGCGCCGCGAGCTTTCTCCCCGCACTCCTGCCACTGTTCCTGCCGTTCGCGATCCTCATGGTGCCCTTCGTCGACCTGGCGCTCGCCGTGGTCCGACGCACGCGGGCCGGTCGCTCGCCGTTCAGCCCGGACAAGATGCACATCCACCACCGTCTGCTCGAGATCGGTCACTCGCACCGCCGCGCGGTGCTCCTCATGTACGCGGCCGCCGGTCTCGTGGCGTTCGGCAGCGTCGTGGTGAGCCTGTTCAGCGGGTGGCAGTCCCTGGTCGGCTTCGGCGTCCTCGCCGTCATGACGGCCGCCGCGGTGTTCGTCCTGCCGCGGCTCGAGGGACAGATCTGGGACCGCGCGTGAGGCGGCTCGCGGCGACGATGGTGCTGGTGGTGGTCGCGTGCGCCGTCGTGGCGGGCCTCGTCGCGGGGGTGCCGGGCGTGCTGGGCGCTCTTCTCGCCGGTGTCGTCGTGGTGGCCTTCCTCGGCTCCACGCCCCTCGTCATGGGTCCCTTGGCCCGCACGAGCCCGGTCCTCTCGCTGCCCACGGCCGTGCTGTTCTTCCTGGTGAAGGCCTTCTGCGCGATGGCCGTCCTCCTGCTGCTCTTCGACGTCGGCGGGGTGGCGGACCACGTCGACCGGCAGGCGTTCGGGCTGTCCGCCGTCGTGGACAGCCTGGCCTGGACGACCCTGGCGCTGCAGCGCTTCCGCGAGCGCCGGGTGCTCGCCTATGACCTGCGCGACACCGCCGAGTGAGGCCCTGATAACCTCACTCGTGCGTCGTGAGGGGCCCGCCCGCGGGTCCGCAGCGACGTGGATGATGACGCTGGCCGTACCGCCGGATGCCCGACCTCGAGTCGGAGTCGACCGCGCCATGAGACAAAGGTGACCGAGTGAGCCTCGCCTCGACCGCCCTGCTGGCTGCCGCTGACGGCCCGCCGCAGCCCGGCCCCGGGAGCTTCCTGCTCCCGCCGACGTTCGACCTCTTCGGCTGGGAGGTCAACAAGCCCGAGCTGTACCTGCTCGCCTCCGTGGTGGTCGTCTTCGGCTTCGCCTACGCGACCAGCCGCCGGGCCGCGGTCGTCCCCGGCCGTCTGCAGTTCGCCGGCGAGCTGGTCTACGACTTCGTGCGCAACACCATCGCCCGCGACAACATCGGCAGCCAGGACTACATGAAGTACGTCCCGTACCTGTTCACGGTGTTCATGTTCGTGCTGGTCAACAACGTCTACGGCGTCGTGCCGTTCATCCAGTTCCCGTCGATGTCGAAGTTCGGCTTCCCGGTCGCCCTCGCCCTCGTCACCTGGCTGATCTACAACGTCGCCGGCATCGCGCGGCACGGCTTCCTCGGCTACCTCAAGCACCAGACCGTCCCGGCCGGCGCCCAGGGCCCCATCCTCATCGCGCTCGTGCCGCTGGAGTTCCTCTCCAACATCATCGTGCGCCCGTTCACGCTGGCACTGCGACTCTTCGCCACGATGTTCGCCGGCCACCTGCTGATCCTGCTCTTCTCGCTCGGCGCCGCCTACCTGATCACCGGGTACGCGACCCCGGCGATCGGCATCCCCGCCGGCATCCTCTCCTTCGTGCTCGGCATCGGGGTCAGCTTCCTCGACATGCTGATCATGTTCCTGCAGGCCTACGTCTTCACGCTGCTGACCGCGATGTACATCGGCAGCGCGATCGCCGACGAGCACTGAGCTCGAGCGGCTCCACCCGACCACCCTTCGACCCGTACCGGACGCGCTCGCGTCACCACGAAAGGAAAGAACCGTCATGACTGGTTCCATCGCCACCGTCGGCCTCGGACTGGCCGCTGTCGGCCCCGCCATCGCCGTCGGCCTGATCTTCGCCGCCTACGTGACCGGCGTCGCCCGTCAGCCCGAGGCGCAGGGCCGTCTCCAGGGCATCGCGATCTTCGGCTTCGTCCTCGCGGAGCAGTTCTTCATCATCGCGCTGGCCCTCGCCTTCGTCTTCGGCTACAACTGATCCTTCCTAGGAGATGTCAACCATGAGCGCGATCCTGGTCGCAGCAGCCGAGGGGGAGGAGCACAACCCCCTCGTCCCGGAGCTGCCGGAGATCATCCTGGGCCTGGTGGTCCTCGGGATCCTCTTCTTCCTCGTCCGCACGTTCGTCGTGCCCAACTTCGAGAAGGCCTACGCCGAGCGCACGGCCGCGATCGAGGGCGGGATCGAGGAGGCCAAGTCGGCGCAGAAGGAGGCGCAGGCCGCGCTGGAGCAGTACACGGCCCAGCTCGCCGACGCACGCCACGAGGCCGCCCGCATCCGTGAGGAGGCCAAGGAGCAGGGAGCGCAGATCATCGCCGAGATGCGCGCCCAGGCGCAGGAGGAGGCCGCCCGCATCACGGCGACCGCCCACGCGCAGGTCGAGGCCGAGCGGTCCCAGGCCCTCGCCCAGCTCAAGTCCGAGGTCGGCTCGCTCGCCACGGACCTCGCCGGACGCATCGTCGGTGAGTCGCTCGAGGACGAGGCGCGACAGCGCCGCACCGTCGAGCGCTTCATCACCGAGCTGGAGGGGTCGGCCAACTGATGCGAGGCATCTCCGCGAGGTCCCTGGAGGAGGTCCTGTCCGCCGTCGACGCGGCTCATGGCTCCTCGTCGGGGCTGGGCGCGCAGCTGTTCGGCGTCGTGGGTCTCCTCGACGCCAACCCGGCCCTGCGTCGCGTCCTCACCGACCCGTCCACCGAGGCCGACGCCAAGGCCGGGCTCGCTGCGCGGGTCCTCGGCTCGCAGGTCGACGGCGGCACGGTCGAGGTCGTGAAGGCCGCGGCCGCGTCGCGGTGGAACGCCAGCCGTGACCTCGCCGACGCGCTCGAGACCGCCGGTGTCGCGGCCGTCGTCGCCCGGGCGGACGCCGCGGGTGACCTGGAGCGGCTCGAGACGGAGCTGTTCGAGGTCGGTCGCGCCGTCGCGAACGACGTCGAGCTGCGCGGTGTGGTGGCCGATCGGTCCTACCCCGCCGCGGCGAAGGCGTCGCTGCTCGCGACCCTGTTCGAGGGCAAGGTCTCGGCCGAGACCCTCGAGCTCGCGCAGCAGGCCGTCGTCGCCCGCACCGGCTCGTTCGAGAAGGTCCTGACGGCCTTCGGCGAGGTCGCCGCCCAGCGCCGCGACCGCGCCGTCGCGGTCGTCCGGGTCGCCTACGAGCTCTCCGACGACGAGCGCAGCCGCCTCGCCGGCGCGCTGGCCCGCAAGTACGGGCGCGACGTGCACCTGAACGTCGTCGTCGACCCGACGGTCGTGGGCGGCATCTCCGTCTCCCTCGGCGGCGAGGTCGTCGACGGCACCATGTCCAGCCGGCTCGAGGCCGCCCGTCGGCGGCTCGCGGGCTGAGTCCCACCCCATCTCCGGCTCCACCCAGCCACCAGACCCACAGAAGGCAGGCAGAAACATGACGGAACTCTCCATCCGTCCCGAGGAGATCCGCGACGCGCTGCAGCAGTTCGTCTCCGACTACTCCCCGAGCGCCAGCAAGACCGAAGAGGTCGGCATCGTCGCCGAGGCAGCCGACGGCATCGCGCGCGTCGAGGGCCTGCCCTCGGCCATGGCCAACGAGCTGCTCGAGTTCGAGGACGGCACGCTCGGCCTCGCGCTGAACCTCGACGTCCGCGAGATCGGTGTCGTCATCCTGGGTGACTTCGCCGGCATCGAGGAGGGCCAGAAGGTCAAGCGCACCGGCGAGGTGCTCTCCGTGCCCGTCGGCGACGGCTACCTCGGCCGCGTCGTCGACCCGCTGGGCCAGCCGATCGACGGCCTCGGCGACATCGACACCGACGACCGCCGCGCCCTCGAGCTCCAGGCCCCGACCGTGGTCCAGCGCCAGTCGGTCCACGAGCCGCTCATGACCGGCATCAAGGCGATCGACTCCCTGACGCCCATCGGCCGCGGCCAGCGCCAGCTGATCATCGGCGACCGCCAGACCGGCAAGACCGCGATCGCGATCGACACGATCATCAACCAGAAGGAGTTCTGGGAGAGCGGCGACCCGACCAAGCAGGTCCGCTGCATCTACGTCGGCATCGGCCAGAAGGGCTCGACCATCGCCGGCGTGCGTGGCGCCCTCGAGGACGCCGGCGCGCTGGAGTACACGACGATCGTGGCCGCTCCCGCCTCCGACTCCGCGGGCTTCAAGTACCTCGCCCCGTACACCGGCTCGGCCATCGGCCAGCACTGGATGTACCAGGGCAAGCACGTGCTGATCATCTTCGACGACCTGTCGAAGCAGGCCGAGGCCTACCGCGCCGTCTCGCTGCTGCTGCGCCGTCCTCCGGGACGCGAGGCCTACCCGGGCGACGTGTTCTACCTCCACAGCCGCCTGCTGGAGCGCTGCGCCAAGCTCAGCGACGACCTGGGCGCCGGCTCGATGACGGGTCTGCCGGTCATCGAGACCAAGGCCAACGACGTCTCGGCCTACATCCCGACCAACGTCATCTCCATCACCGACGGCCAGATCTTCCTGCAGTCGGACCTGTTCAACGCCAACCAGCGCCCTGCGGTCGACGTCGGCATCTCCGTCTCGCGTGTCGGCGGCGCGGCGATGACCAAGGCGATGAAGGCCGTCACGGGCTCGCTCAAGGTCGACCTCGCGCAGTTCCGCGCGATGGAGGCGTTCGCGATGTTCGCCTCCGACCTCGACGCCGCCTCCAAGGCCCAGCTCGCCCGGGGTCAGCGCCTCATGGAGCTGTTCAAGCAGGGCCAGTACGCGCCGTTCCCGATGGAGCAGCAGGTCGTCTCGCTCTGGGCCGGTACCCAGGGCAAGCTCGACCCCGTCCCCGTCGAGGACATCAGCCGCTTCGAGGAGGAGTTCCTCGACTACGTGAAGCGCTCGCACGAGGGCATCCTCAGCGGCATCCGCGAGACGGCGAAGTTCGACGACGACACGGCCTCGGCCCTGGAGTCGGCCTACGAGTCCTTCCTCGAGCAGTTCGAGACCAGCGAGGGTGGTCGCATCACCGCGGGTCGCGAGGAGTTCGAGGCTCTTGACGACGAGGACGTCGAGCAGGAGCAGATCGTCAAGCAGAAGCGGGGCTGACCCGATGGCAGCGTCGGTACGAGAGCTACGCGCGAAGATCAGGTCGACCCAGGCGACCAAGAAGATCACGCGCGCCATGGAGCTCATCGCCGCGTCGCGGATCATCAAGGCGCAGCAGCACGCGGCGGCGGCAGCGCCGTACGCGCGCGAGCTCACCCGGGCGGTGTCGGCCGTGGCGACCTTCTCCAACGTCGACCACCCGCTCACCACCGAGAAGGAGAACCCGACGCGGGCTGCGGTGCTCGTCATCACGAGCGACCGCGGCCTGGCCGGGTCCTACTCCTCCAGCGTCCTCAAGGAGTCCGAGCGTCTCGCCGAGAAGCTCCGCTCCGAGGGCAAGGAGGTCGACTTCTACCTCTCCGGCCGCAAGGCCGTGACGTACTTCTCCTTCCGCCAGCGCGAGTTCCTCGACTCCTGGACGGGGTACTCCGACAAGCCGGAGTACGCCAACGCCCGCGAGATCGGCGATGCGCTCACCGCCCTGTTCGCGCAGGACGAGACGGCCGAGGAGGCCGTCGACCCCGAGCGCGCCGTGGACGAGCTGCACATCGTGTTCACGCGCTTCAAGTCGATGCTCACGCAGGAGCCGGACGTCATCCGCCTGCTCCCGCTCGAGGTCGTCGAGGGCACCGAGGCCCCGGCCGAGGACGAGTTGCTGCCGCTGTACGAGTTCGAGCCCTCCGCCTCGGAGGTCCTGGACGCGCTGCTGCCGAAGTACGTCAACAGTCGCATCTACTACTGCCTGCTGCAGGCGGCGGCCTCCGAGCTCGCCGCCCGCCAGAAGGCCATGAAGTCCGCGACCGACAACGCGCAGGACCTCATCGAGAAGTACACCCGCATCGCCAACCAGGCCCGCCAGGCCGGCATTACCCAGGAGATCAGCGAGATCGTGGGCGGCGCGAACGCGCTCGCCGACGCCACCGCTGGTCAGGAGTGAGAGAGACCATGACTGCCACTGCCGAAGAGAAGACCACCACCACCGGTCGCGTCGCGCGGGTCATCGGCCCGGTGCTCGACATCGAGTTCCCCTCGGACGCGATGCCGGACATCTACAACGCGCTCACGGTCGACACCCGGATCGAGGGCCGCGAGGAGACGCTGACCCTGGAGGTCGCGCAGCACATCGGCGACGGCCTGGTCCGGGCCATCAGCCTGCGCCCGACCGACGGCATCGTCCGCGGCTCGGTCGTCACTGACACCGGCGAGCCCATCTCGGTCCCCGTCGGTGACCAGACGCTCGGCAAGGTCTTCAACACCACCGGCCAGGTCATGAACCTGGAGGAGGGCGAGACCTTCGACGTCGCCGAGCGCTGGGGCATCCACCGCAAGGCCCCGGCCTTCGACCAGCTCGAGTCGAAGACCCAGATGTTCCAGACCGGCATCAAGGTCATCGACCTCCTGACGCCCTACGTGCTCGGCGGCAAGATCGGCCTGTTCGGCGGCGCCGGCGTCGGCAAGACCGTGCTCATCCAGGAGATGATCGCCCGCGTCGCGAAGGACCACGACGGCGTGTCGGTGTTCGCCGGAGTCGGCGAGCGCACCCGTGAGGGCAACGACCTCATCGCCGAGATGGAGGAGGCCGGCGTCCTCGACAAGGTGGCGCTCGTCTTCGGCCAGATGGACGAGCCGCCCGGAGCGCGCCTGCGCGTCGCCCTCTCGGCCCTGACGATGGCCGAGTACTTCCGCGACGTCCAGAAGCAGGACGTGCTGCTGTTCATCGACAACATCTTCCGGTTCACGCAGGCCGGCTCGGAGGTCTCCACGCTGCTCGGCCGCATGCCGTCGGCCGTGGGCTACCAGCCCACCCTCGCCGACGAGATGGGCGTGCTGCAGGAGCGGATCACCTCGACGCGCGGTCACTCGATCACCTCGCTGCAGGCGATCTACGTGCCCGCCGACGACTACACCGACCCGGCACCGGCCACCACGTTCGCGCACCTGGACGCCACCACGGAGCTCTCCCGTGAGATCGCGTCGCTCGGCATCTACCCGGCCGTGGACCCGCTGACGTCGACGTCGCGCATCCTCGACCCGCGCTACATCGCCGACGACCACTACCAGACGGCGAACCGCGTCAAGGGCATCCTGCAGCGCAACAAGGAGCTCCAGGACATCATCGCCATCCTCGGTGTCGACGAGCTCAGCGAGGAGGACAAGACGATCGTCTCGCGCGCTCGTCGCATCCAGCGCTTCCTCAGCCAGAACACGTACGTGGCCAAGCAGTTCACCGGCATCGAGGGCTCGACCGTCCCGCTCGACGAGACGATCGACGCCTTCACCAAGATCTGCGACGGCGACTACGACCACGTGGCCGAGCAGGCCTTCTTCATGTGCGGCGGCCTCGAGGACGTCGACGCGAAGTGGGCCGAGATCCAGAAGAACTCCTGATGGCGGACACGCAGCTGCAGGTCGAGCTCGTCGCCGCCGACCGGGTCGTCTGGTCCGGCCAGGCCGACGAGGTCGTCGCCCGCACGGTCGAGGGTGACCTCGGCGTGCTGGTCGGCCACGCGCCACTGCTCTCGGTCCTCGTGCCGGGCGTGGTGAAGATCAAGGCCGACGCCGAGACGGTCGTGGCCGTGGTCGAGGACGGGTTCCTGTCCGTGGCCGACGACCGCGTCTCGATCCTCAGCGAGGACACCTCCCTGGTGAGCGAGCTCGACCGCGAGCAGGTCCAGGCCGAGCTCGAGCAGGCGCGTGCCGACGAGGACGAGGCGGGAGTCCTGCGCGCCGAGGCCAAGCTGCGCGGCATCGAGCTGGCCTAGCACCCCGGGGCTGCCGGAGGAGGGAGGGGCGGCGTGCCGCTGTGGTTGTGGGCCGTCGACCTGGTCCTCGCGGCGATCGTCCTCGGTGTCGTCCTGCTCGCCGCCCTCGTGCTGCGACGGCGCTACCTGGCTCGACGGCTCGGGGCGTTCGACCTCAGCATCAACAGGCGGACGACGGCGTCGGCCCAGGGCTGGACCCTGGGCCTCGCCGTCTACCGCGGCAGCACGTTGGAGTGGTACCGGACCTTCTCGCCGAGGATGCGTCCTGCCTACCGGTTCGCCCGCGAGTCGATGGTCGTCGACGGCCGCCGCGACCCCGTGGGTGCGGAGGTGCACGCGATCCACGACGGCCACGTCGTCGTGGCCACCCGCAACGCCACGCCCGTGCGGCAGCTCGCGCTGACCCCCGCCGCTCTCACGGGGCTCTTGGCGTGGCTGGAGGCGAGTCCGCCCGGGCACAAGGTCAGCACGGTCCTCTGAGTCCGCACGGTGGCCCGGAGGGCACCGGGGCCGGCGGAGGTGACGGTTCGGTGACGCTCCGGCGAGCCGGTTGACGACCCCGCCGGGCTACGGGACCATGGTCCCGACGAACCATTCCCGGACGTCCGGGCCCCCGATGGAACAGGTAGACCATGAACCGCACCCTGAAGCGCCTCGTCGTCGCGACCTTCGCGTCCGCGATCACGATCCTGCCGCTGTCGACCCCGGCCCAGGCCGCCCCCGACAGCAAGCCCGCCGTCACCAAGATCAGCAAGGGCACCACCGGCGGCACCGTCACCACCCAGCGCGCCATCGACTGGGAGTGACCCACGACAGCCCCGGGCTGTCCCCACGCACGTCACGAGGCCGCCACCCGCACGGGTGGCGGCCTCGTCGCGTCGTGCCGCTCGGTGACGGCTCCGTCCCGGCGCCTGCGCGTCGCGCGGCCGCGTGAGCCCGGCTTCCCCTCGTCATGCCCCCGGAAGGGCCTCGACCGGCGACCTGGTCTCTCGCACCCCCGGCGAGTGAGGAGGAGCTGCTACCGCTCGCCGCCGGGGACCCAGAGCACGTCGCCGGTCTCGCGGTTCGCGTGGCGGCCGAGGATGAACAGCAGGTCGCTGAGCCGGTTGAGGTAGCGGGCGGTGAGCGGGTTCATGGTGTCCCCGTGCACCTCGATCGCCGCCCAGGCCGAGCGCTCGGCCCGGCGGACGACGGTACGGGCGACGTGCAGGGCCGAGGCGGCGCGGGTGCCGCCGGGGAGGATGAACGAGCGCAGCTTCTCGAGCTGGTCGTTGTACGTGTCGCACCAGCCCTCGAGCCGCTCGACGTAGTCCGGCTCGACCCGCAGCTGCGGGTGCTCCGGGTTCTCGACCACCGGGGCGCCGAGGTCGGCGCCCACGTCGAACAGGTCGTTCTGGACGTGCCGCAGCACGGCGGTGACCTCGCCGTCCAGCTCGTCGAAGGACAGGGCGAGCCCCAGGTGGCTGTTCGCCTCGTCGACGTCGGCGTAGGCCACGAGCCGCAGGTCGTTCTTCGACGTCCGGCTGAAGTCCACGAGGTTCGTGGTGCCGTCGTCGCCGGTGCGGGTGTAGATGCGCGTCAGGTTGACCATGCCCACACCCTAGGGCCCGGTGCGCGGGCCCGTGCCGGGCGTCGCGCGGCAGGGGGTCGCGTGGCTCACAGAGAGTCCCGCGTCACGTTACGAAGCGGTAACCTGCCGACATGCCTGACAAGAACGCGCCGGACCGTCCCTGGGTGATGCGCACGTACGCCGGGCACAGCTCGGCCGCGGAGTCGAACGCGCTCTACCGCAAGAACCTCGCGAAGGGGCAGACCGGCCTCTCCGTCGCCTTCGACCTGCCTACGCAGACCGGCTACGACCCGGACCACGTGCTGTCGCGCGGCGAGGTCGGCAAGGTCGGCGTGCCCATCCCGCACCTGGGCGCGATGCGACGGCTGTTCGAGGACATCCCGCTCGGCGAGATGAACACCTCCATGACGATCAACGCCACCGCCATGTGGCTGCTGGCCATGTACCAGGTCGCCGCCGAGGAGCAGGGCGTGGAGCCGGCCGAGCTGGCCGGCACCACCCAGAACGACATCATCAAGGAGTACCTGTCGCGCGGGACCTACGTGTTCGGTCCCGCGCCGTCGCTGCGACTGACCACGGACATGATCGCCTACACGGTGAACACGATCCCCAAGTGGAACCCGCTCAACATCTGCAGCTACCACCTCCAGGAGGCCGGGGCGACGCCGACGCAGGAGGTCGCCTACGCGCTCAGCACCGCGATCGCCGTGCTCGACGCCGTCAAGGACTCCGGCCAGGTCGACGACGCCGACTTCGAGAAGACCGTCGGACGCATCTCCTTCTTCGTCAACGCCGGCGTGCGCTTCATCGAGGAGACCTGCAAGATGCGGGCCTTCGGGCAGCTGTGGGACGAGATCACCCGCGAGCGCTACGGCGTCACCGACCCCAAGATGCGCCGCTTCCGCTACGGCGTCCAGGTCAACTCCCTCGGTCTCACCGAGGCCCAGCCGGAGAACAACGTCCAGCGCATCGTGCTCGAGATGCTCGGCGTCACGTTGAGCAAGAACGCCCGGGCCCGCGCCGTCCAGCTGCCCGCCTGGAACGAGGCGCTCGGCCTGCCGAGGCCGTGGGACCAGCAGTGGTCGTTGCGCCTGCAGCAGGTGCTGGCCTTCGAGTCCGACCTGCTCGAGTACGACGACATCTTCGACGGCTCGCACGTCATCGAGGCGAAGGTCGCGGAGATCGTCGAGGGCGCGAAGGCCGAGATCGACCGTGTCCAGGCGATGGGCGGGGCCGTCGCGGCCGTCGAGTCCGGCTACATGAAGTCCGAGCTGGTCGCCTCCCACGCCGCGCGGCGCGCGCAGATCGAGTCCGGCGAGCTCAAGGTCGTCGGCGTGAACAGCTACACCGAGACGGAGCCGTCGCCGCTGACGGCGGACCTCGACGGCGCCATCATGGTCGCCGACCCGCAGGCCGAGGCGAACGCGATCGCCGACGTCCAGGCGTGGCGGGAGCAGCGGGACCAGGCCGCCGTCGAGGAGGCCCTGCAGCGACTGCAGTCCGAGGCCAAGACCGACACCAACCTCATGGAGGCCACGCTCGCGGCGGTCCGTGCGGGTGCGACGGTCGGCGAGTGGGCAGGTGCGCTGCGCGAGGTGTTCGGCGAGTACCGCGCTCCCACGGGTGTCTCGGGCAGCGTCGGCGTCGCCGAGGCGGGCGCCGAGCTCACCGCCGTGCGCGAGAAGGTCAAGCGCACGGGGGAGGAGATGGGGACCCGCCTGCGCTTCCTGGTCGGCAAGCCGGGCCTCGACGGACACTCCAACGGTGCCGAGCAGATCGCGGTGCGCGCCCGCGACGTCGGCTTCGAGGTCGTGTACCAGGGCATCCGACTGACCCCCGAGCAGATCGTGTCGGCGGCCGTGGCCGAGGACGTGCACGTGGTCGGCCTGTCGATCCTGTCCGGCTCCCACATGGAGCTGGTGCCCGAGGTCCAGCGTCGACTGAAGGAGGCCGGCATGGACGACGTGCCGCTCATCGTCGGCGGCATCATCCCCGACTCCGACGGTCGCCGGCTCGAGGCCGACGGCGTCGCCGCGGTCTTCACGCCGAAGGACTTCGGCATGACCGACATCATGGGCCGGATCGTCGACGAGGTCCGCAAGGCCAACGGGCTCGAGGTCTGAGGTCGCCCACGAGGAGGCCCGCGCACCTCATGGTGCGCGGGCCTCGTCGTGCGGGGGCGGTCAGGCCGCCAGGGCGGCTCCCTTGGGCTTGCCCTTCGACTTCGCGCCCTTCTTGCCCTTCTTGCCCTGCTTCTTGGCGGCCTTCGCGAGCTTCTTGTCCTTCTTCTTCACGGTGTGCACCGTGCCGTCGGGGTCGATGCGCACGAGGCGTCGCTTCTTGACACCGTAGCCGTCGGGCAGCGTGCCCTCCTTCAGCATCCGGATCGGGCAGCGCGAGCACCGCGACTTGCTGACGCAGCACTTGACCTTGGGAGGCTTCGACACGACCAGACCGTAGCATCGGGCGCACGAGCCCACCCGGGGACGAGGGGAGACGACCATGACGTCAGCGGCGTTCGCCGAGCTGCTCAACGAGCAGCTCGGCCACGAGTTCGGTGCCCACCAGCAGTACGTCGCGATCGCGGCCTACTACGACGCGCAGACCATGCCACGCATGGCGGCGCTCTTCTACGACCAGGCGGCGGAGGAGCGCGACCACGCGATGATGATGGTGCAGTACCTGCTGGACGCCGGGCAGGTGCCGCGCATCCCGGCGCTCGCCGCGCCGCAGTCCGACTTCGTCGACGTCGTCGAGCCCGTCCGCGCGGCCCTGGCGCAGGAGGAGCGCGTCACCGAGCAGATCCACGAGCTCACGCGCGTGGCGCGCGCCGACGGCGACTTCGCCTCCGAGCAGTTCATGCAGTGGTTCATCCGCGAGCAGGTCGAGGAGGTCGCGAAGATGGGCGCCCTGCTCGCCGTGGTCACGCGGGCGAAGGACGACGTGGACCGCATCGAGGACTGGGTCGCCCGCGAGGACGCGGGGGAGTCGTCCGACCCGACCGCCCCGCGGATCGCCGGTGCGTAGCGCCGGCGGCGCGGCCCTCCTCCTCCTGCTGCTCCTCGCGCCTGCCGGATGCGGTGCGGACGCCGACGACGCCTCGAACGACGGGACCGGTGGGGGATCGGCCGCGGCGACCTCGTTGCGGATCGAGGTGCGCACCGCTGCCGACGCGGAGCCGACGACCCTGACGCTCACCTGCGACCCGACCGGTGGCGACCACCCGCAGGCGGAGCAGGCCTGCGACGCGCTCGCCGCGGCCGGTCCGCAGGTGCTGGAGCCCGTCCCCGACGACCAGGTGTGCACGATGATCTACGGCGGTCCCCAGACCGCGCGGGTCACCGGCACCCTCGACGGCGCCGACGTCGACGCCACGTTCAGCCGCGCCGACGGCTGCGAGATCGATCGCTGGGACACCCTCGGCACGACTTTCTTCGACGTCCCCCTGCAGTAGCGCGCGGCTCGTGCCTCGCCGCACCAGCCGCTCGTTCCTCGCGGCTGTCGGGCTCCGCCCGGGCGCTTGCCGTCACTCGCTGGCGCTCGCTCGGCCCCATGCTGAGGCGGTCGGTCGGGCCACGCGACTTCGCTCGTCCGGGCGACGAGGTGGGGCGGACGGGTCAGAACAGGCGGAGGCTCGGGTCGTCGATGCCGCGCAGCGCGTCGTAGTCGACCACGACGCACTCGATGCCGCGGTCCTCGGCCAGCACGCGCGCCTGGGGCTTGATCTCCTGGGCGGCGAAGATGCCGCGGACGGGGCGCAGCTTCGGGTCGCGGTTCATGAGCTCGAGGTAGCGGGTGAGCTGCTCGACGCCGTCGATCTCGCCGCGCCGCTTGATCTCCACGGCCACGGCAGCGCCGGCGTCGTCGCGGCACAGCAGGTCGACCGGGCCGATGGCCGTCATGTACTCACGGCGCACGAGCGACATGCCGACGCCGAGCGTGCTGGTGTGCTCGGCGAGGAGCTCCTGCAGGTGCTTCTCGACGCCGTCCTTCTGCAGGCCCGGGTCGACGCCGAGGTCGTGGCTGGAGTCCGAGAGCACCTCGTCGACGAGGATGCGCAGCGTGTCGTCGGTCTTGCCGGCCTGCACCGTCCACTCGACGCGGCCGTCGTCGCTGGTGCCCTCCTTGAGGGTGCAGGGGGGACTCATCCAGTTCAGCGGCTTGTAGGAGCCGCCGTCGGAGTGCACGAGCACCGACCCGTCGGCCTTGACCATGATGACGCGCGTCGCCATGGGCAGGTGGGCGGTGAGCCGCCCGGCGTAGTCGACCTGGCAGCGCGCGACGACCAGGCGCACTACTGCCGCACCAACGTCCCGAGCTCGAACACGAGCTTCCCGTCCTCGACGCGACCCTCGGTGTCGTTGCCGTCGCCACCCGTGAGCGTCACGACGCCGTCGGTGACGGTGTAGGTGCCGGTGCGGAACTCCGGGACGCCCTGGAAGTCCTCCGTGAAGGTGCCGTCGGCCGTGAAGCGCACCGTCCAGTCGGCCTCGTCGTCGCGCCACGTGCCCGCGAGGTCGGCCGCCGTGGCCGGGTTCTCCGTGGGCGCCGCCGACGTGGGGGAGGACTCCGGGGCGCCGGCCGACGAGGAGGGGCCGGATCCCTCCGGCGTGCCCGGTCCGTCGTCCGTGCCGCACGCGCCGAGCGCGACGAGCAGCAGCACGCTGGCGCCCGTGGCCAGCCTTCCGAGGCGATTCATGTCACAGCCCTCCCGTAGGTCCGGATCGGACGCTAGTGTGTCACGACCCCTTAGCTACCGAGGAGTAGGCATGCAGGAGATCGTGGACCGTCTGACGGCCGACGACCGTGGCGCGCAGATCGCCCGGACACTGGTGTACCCGTACCTCAACCACGCCGCCTCGATGTACGAGAGCGGCTACGCCACCAAGGACGACATCGACGCCTCGATGCGGTTCGGCTGCGGCTACCCCGTCGGCCCGCTCGCCCTCGTCGACGCCCTCGGCGCCGCCACCGTCGTCGACGGTCTGCGCGCCCAGCACGCCTCGACCGGTGATCCGCTGCACGACCCCGCGCCGGTCCTCGTCAAGCTGGCTGAGGCCCAGGAGACGTTCGAGGCCGCCGCGTCCGACGCCGGCGGCACCGCCGCGCCGCAGAAGCACCACCCGGTGGGCAAGGTCGGCGTCGTGGGCACCGGCACCATGGCCTCCGGCATCGTCGAGGTCTTCGCCAAGGCGGGGCACGACGTCGTCTTCGTCGGGCGCACCGACGACAAGGTCGCTGCGGTGCAGGCGCGCATCGAGAAGAACCTCGACCGCGCCATCGCCAAGGGAAGGGCCACCGAGGACGAGAAGGCCGACGTCATCGGCCGGCTCACCGCGGCGACGGACCGGCACGCCCTCGACGACGTCGACATCGTCGTGGAGGCGATCGCGGAGGACCTCGACGTCAAGCTCGAGCTCTTCCGCGACCTCGACCGGATCTGCAAGCCCGGCGCCATCCTCGCGACCACGACGTCGTCGCTGTCGATCGCGTCGTGCGCCGAGGCCACGTCGCGTCCGCAGGACGTGGTCGGCATGCACTTCTTCAACCCCGCGCCCGTCATGAAGCTCGTCGAGGTCGTCTCCGCCGACTCGACCTCCCCGGAGGTCGCCGAGACGGTCAAGGCGCTCTGCCTCGACGTCGGCAAGCACCCCGTCTCCTGCGGCGACCGTGCGGGCTTCATCGTGAACGCGCTGCTGTTCCCGTACCTCAACGACGCCGTGAAGCTCCACGAGGCCGGCGGTGGGTCACTGGAGGAGATCGACACCGCGCTCAAGGAGACGAAGCTGCCCATGGGCCCGTTCGAGCTGCTCGACGTCGTCGGCAACGACGTCTCGCTCGCGATCGAGCAGACCCTGGTCTCGACGTTCGGCCACGAGGGCTGGGCCCCCGCGCCGACGCTGGAGCGGCTGGTCTCGGAGGGCAGGCTCGGCCGCAAGACGGGCGAGGGCTTCCACACCTACTGAGGGACCGGCGACACGTCGTGCTGCCGACGAGGCGCCCTGGACGAGGTCCGGGCGCCTCGTCGCGCGGCGCCCTGTAACCCTGTAACCCGGCGTCCGGTCCGTCGTTGGACCTGACGGACGACCACCCGGTCGTCATGAGACCAGGTTCGGAGCACCGTCGTGGCCACGCAGCAGGACGTCCGCCGTCGTCGCGGGACGGCGATGCACGCGGTCGGTCTCGCGCTCGCGCTCGCGGCGCTGCCGGTGTTCTCGACCCTCCAGGCCGGCGACGGTGCGCTGCGCGACGCCTCGGGCCACGCCCTCTGCGGGCCGGTTCCCTGCGACCGGGAGCAGTCGGCCTCCACGCAGGACCTCGTCCGCGTCCTGACCGGCAACGGGCTGAGGTGCGGCGCCGCGCCGCGCCGGACCGACGTGGTCGTCGTCGAGCGGCCCGACGGCACGGCCGAGGTGGCCACGTTCGGCCAGGCGCTCGACGTGGCGGCGCAGCGCGACGGCTGGCTGCGGGCCTTCTGCGTCCAGGCGCCGACCGCCCGATAGCCTCGCCGGGTGCCCCGACGTCGGCCTCCTCGTGACTCCCGTGGCCCGCGGTCCTCGGGCGTCCCGCCCGCGTCCGGTCCGCCGCCGGTCGAGCAGCGCTCCGACGGCGCCTGGCACGTGCGGCGGCTGCCCGGATCCCGCTCGGCGAGCACCTACACGTGTCCGGCGTGCCACCGACCGATCCCGCCCCGGACGGCGCACGTCGTGGCCTGGCCGGTCGAGAAGCCGCTGCTGAGCGCCGCGGCCGTCGACGAACGACGCCACTGGCACACGGCCTGCTGGGACCGCCGGCCCTGACCTCGCGGTCGACGTATCAGCCCGCCGCGCTCCGCTCGGTGTCGTCCTCGGACTGCTCGTCCGAGACGGTCTCGGCAGCGCCGGTGTCGTCGGCGCGTGGTTCGTCCGACGGCTGCGACGCTGCGCCGGACGGGTCGCCGGCGAAGGAGGCGACGATGTCGCGGAGCTGACCCATCTGGGCGAGGATCCCCTCGCGTCGGCGCTGCAGCTCCTCAACCTCGCCGCGCAGGGACCGCGTCTCGCGCTCGACGTCGGTCGTGGCCGACGCGCGCAGGTGGTCGGCCTCGGCCTTGGCGTTGGAGACCAGGGCGGCCGCCTCCTTGCGGGCGTTGTCGACGATGGCGGCGGCCTCGGTGGCCGCCGACTCCCGGGCCGCGTTCGCCTTGCCCAGCAGGCCGCGGGCCCGCTCGTCCGCGGCGGCGGCGCGCGTCTCGGCGTCCGAGACCAGCTTGGACGTCTGCTCGGTCGCCGCGGCGTGGTTCTCCGCGGCCTCGCGCGCGAGACGCTCCTTCTCGACGGCCAGCACCCGGCGGGCCTCGGTGACCTCGCGGTCGGCCGCGGCCCGAGCCTGCTCGACCTCGCGGGTCGCGCCGAGGCGCATGTTCTGGGCGTCCTGCTCGGCGGCCAGCCGGATCTGGGCGGCCTCGCGGTCGGCCTGGGCGCGCACGTCCTCGGCGTGCGCGGCGGCCTCGGCGCGTCCCGCCTCGGCCTCCGTCAGCAGCTCGCGGCGCTTCTCCTCGAGCTCGCTGACGGCGCGGGTCCGCAGGTCCTCGGCCTCCTTCGCCGCGGACGTGCGCACGAGGGCCGCCTCCTCCTCCGCGGTCTTGAGCACCTCCTCGGCCTCCCGCCGGGCGCGCGAGCGGATGTCCTCGGCCTCCTGCTCGGCCAGCTGGAGGAGCTGGGCGGCGTGGCCCCCGAGACCGGAGTAGGAGGGCCGGTCGATCGCCTCGACGCGCTCGCGCAGCTGCTCGACGAGGTCGTGCAGCTCGTCGTTCTCCTCCTGGAGCCCCTGCACGGCGGACGCGGCCTTCTGCAGCTCGGCCCCCTGCGTGCGGACCCACGCGTCGACCGCGTCGCTGTCGTAGCCGCCGCGGCGTGCGGGCGGGAAGGAGACCTCCGCCGACTTGCGCGCTGCGTCGAAGATGGACAGTCCGGACTGTTCCTGCGACATGCCGGTGTGCTCCCTCGGAGGTCGTGGTTCGTGGCTGGTCGGCGGGTCCGGCGACGGCCCCCGCACGCTGGGGCCCACCTTACCCAGCGGGAGCGACGCTCCCTCGGCGCCGCGTCGGCGACGCGGGCGGGTGGGAGGACGGCACGAGGGCCCGGACGTGGCGTCCGGGCCCTCGGTCCTGCACGCGGCGAGGCGCGATCGTGGGGGACTCGCCGGTCAGATGCCCCGGAACCGGTTGATCGCGTCGAGGTGCTTGGCGCGGAACTCCTCGTCGCGGACGCCGAGGCCCTCCTCGGGCGCGAGCGCGAGCACACCCACCTTGCCCTGGTGGAGGTTGTGGTGGACGTCGAGGGACGCCTGGCCCACCTCCTCGAGGGTGTAGGTCCTCGAGACCGTCGGGTGGATCTTGCCCTGGGCGATGAGGCGGTTGGCCTCGAACGCCTCGCGGTAGTTGGCGAAGTGGCTCGAGACGATGCGCTTGAGGTTCATCCAGAGGTAGCGGTTGTCGTACTCGTGCATGAAGCCGGTGGTCGACGCGCACGTGGTGATCGTGCCGCCCTTGCGGGTGACGTACACCGACGCGCCGAAGGTCTCGCGGCCCGGGTGCTCGAAGACGATGTCGATGTCCTCACCACCGGTCAGCTCGCGGATCCGCTTGCCGAGGCGCTGCCACTCCTTCGGGTTCTGCTTCGTCCCGTCCTCGTTCCAGAACTGCCACTTCTCCTCGGACCGGTTGATCACGTGCTCGGCGCCCATGCTGCGGACGATCTTGGCCTTCTCCTCGTTGGAGACGACGCAGATGGGGTTGGCGCCGCCGTTGAGGGCGTACTGCGTGGCGAAGCCGCCCAGGCCGCCGGAGGCGCCCCAGATCAGGACGTTGTCGCCCTGCTTCATGTTGCCGCCGTTCTTGGAGACGAGCTGGCGGTAGGCGGTGGCGTTGACCAGGCCGGGGGAGGCGGCCTCCTCCCACGTGAGGTGGTCGGGCTTGGGCAGGAGCTGGTTGGACTTCACCAGCGCGATGTGCGCCAGTCCGCCGAAGTTGGTCTCGAAGCCCCAGATCCGCTGCTGGGGGTCCATCATCGTGTCGTCGTGGCCCGCGGGGTCCTCGAGCTCCACGGAGAGGCAGTGGGCCACGACCTCGGCGCCGGGCTTCCACTGGGTGACGCCGGGCCCGGTGCGCAGCACGACGCCCGCGAGGTCGGAGCCGACGACGTGGTACGGCAGGTCGTGACGCTTGGTGAGCGGCGACAGCTTGCCGTACCGCTCGAGGAAGCCGAACGTCGAGACGGGCTCGAAGATCGAGGTCCACACGGTGTTGTAGTTGATCGCGCTCGCCATGACGGCGACGAGGGCCTCGCCGGGACCGAGCTCGGGGAGGGCGACGTCCTCGACGTGGATCGACTTGCGGGGGTCCTTGTCGCGGCTGGCGACGCCCTCGAACATGTCCACCTCGTCCTTGTGCACGGTGGCGGCGAGGTAGTGGTCGGGGATCTCGAGGTTCGCGAAGTCCTCGCCCGACGTGTCGCCGGCGAGGATCGCGTCCAGGATGTGCTGCACGGGGCCTCCTGTGGTGGGTGTTCCGGCGCTCGGTCCGGCACGGGGTTTCGGCGATGTTACCGAGCCGTAGGGATCGGCGTCCCGCCGCTGACGTGTGGGTCGGGTCACGCCGGGCGGGGCGTGACCGGTGGGCGGTCGGGGAGGGGTCAGTGGCCCTGCGAGGAGGGCTCGACGAGCTCGACGAGGACGCCACCGGCGTCCTTCGGGTGCACGAAGTTCACGCGGCTGTCCGACGTGCCGCGCTTCGGCTGGTCGTAGAGGAGGCGGACGCCCCGGTCGCGCAGCACCGCCGAGACGGCGTCGATGTCCGTGACGCGGTAGGCGAGCTGCTGGATGCCCTGGCCGTTGCGGTCGAGGAACTTCGCGATCGTCGACTCCTCCGACAGCGGCGCGAGCAGCTGGATGCAGGAGCCGGAGTCGCCGACGGCGAGCATCGCCTCCCGGACGCCCTGCTCCTCGTTGACCTCCTCGTGGACGGACTCGAGCCCGAACACCGAGGAGTAGAAGGCGAGCGCGTCGTCGAGGTCGGGCACCGCGATGCCGACGTGGTCGATGGCGACGAGGAGGTGCTCAGGGACGCTCACGTCGGAGCCGGGGGTGGTGGTCATGTCGGCAGGCTAGAGCAGCGGGGAGGGACCTGCTCGTGACGTGACCCACACACCTCCCCGCGGAAGTGACCCGCGAGTACAGTGACGGGCACCCCACCACCTGCGTCCATGCAAGGGAGCACCCCATGACCCAGTCCGTGATCGTCGCCGGCGCCCGCACGCCGATCGGTCGCCTCCTCGGCGGCCTCAAGACGCTGTCCGGCTCCGACCTCGGTGGCCTCGCCATCAAGGGCGCCCTCGAGAAGGCCGGCATCACCGGCGACCAGGTCGACTACGTGATCATGGGCCAGGTGCTGGGTGCCGGCGCCGGCCAGGTCCCGGCTCGCCAGGCGGCGTTCAAGGGCGGCATCCCGCTCGACGTCCCGGCCACCACGATCAACAAGGTGTGCCTCTCGGGCATCAACGCCATCGCGCTCGCCGACCAGCTCATCCGCGCCGGAGAGCACGACGTCGTCGTGGCCGGTGGCCAGGAGTCGATGTCGCAGGCCCCGCACCTGCTCACCGGCTCACGCGAGGGCACGAAGTACGGGAGGACCACGCTGCTCGACCACATGGAGTACGACGGCCTGTGGGACGCCCTGACCGACCAGGCCATGGGCGCGCTCACCGAGCAGCGCAACGCCGAGGTCGACACGTTCACCCGCGAGGAGCAGGACGCCTTCGGCGCCCGCTCGCACCAGCTCGCCGCCACCGCGCAGAAGAACGGCGTCTTCGACGAGGAGATCGTCCCCGTCGAGATCCCGCAGCGCAAGGGCGACCCGGTGGTCGTCTCCGCCGACGAGGGCGTGCGCGGCGACACCACCGCCGAGACGCTCGGTCGTCTGCGTCCCGCCTTCTCCAAGGACGGCACGATCACGGCCGGCACGGCCAGCCAGATCTCCGACGGCGCCTGCGCCGTCGTCGTCATGAGCAAGGCCAAGGCCGAGGAGCTCGGCCTCGAGTGGCTCGCCGAGATCGGCGCCCACGGCGTCGTCTCCGGTCCGGACTCCACGCTCCAGGACCAGCCGGCGAACGCCATCGAGAAGGCGCTCGCGAAGCAGGGGGCGACGGCCGCCGACCTCGACCTCGTGGAGCTGAACGAGGCCTTCGCCGCCGTCGGCATCGCCTCGACGCGCAAGCTCGGCATCTCCGAGGACATCGTCAACGTCAACGGCGGCGCGATCTCGCTCGGCCACCCGATCGGCATGAGCGGTGCCCGCATCGTGCTGCACCTCGCCCTCGAGCTCAAGCGCCGCGGCGGCGGTCTGGGTGCGGCGGCGCTGTGCGGCGGCGGTGGCCAGGGCGACGCCCTGCTCATCAGCGTCCCCTCCGCCTGAACCGGCGCCCGACCCACGGCTGACCGCGACCGCCCGTGCCTGCCCCCGCCCCCGACGTCCCGGACCTCGTCCGACGGCTCCGGGAGGGGCAGCCGCGGGCGGTCGCGCGCCTGATCAGCCTGGTCGAGGACGAGTCGCCCGCCCTGCGTGAGGTCAGTGCGGCGCTCGCGCCCCTCGTCGGGCGCGCCCACGTGGTCGGGCTCACCGGATCCCCCGGCGTCGGCAAGTCGACCTCCACCGCGGCGCTCGTGACGGCACTGCGCGCCCAGGGCAGGACGGTCGGGGTCCTCGCCGTCGACCCGACCTCGCCGTTCTCCGGCGGTGCGCTGCTCGGCGACCGGATCCGGATGGGCGACCACGCGACCGACGACGGTGTCTACATCCGCTCGATGGCCAGCCGGGGACACCTCGGAGGTCTCTCCTGGGCGGCGCCGCACGCCCTGCGGGTCCTCGACGCCGCCGGCTGCGACGTCGTGCTCGTCGAGACGGTCGGGGTGGGGCAGTCCGAGGTCGAGGTCTCCGGGCTCGCGGACACCACGCTCGTGCTGCTCGCCCCGGGGATGGGCGACGGGATCCAGGCCGCCAAGGCGGGGATCCTCGAGGTCGGCGACGTCTTCGTCGTCAACAAGGCCGACCGTGACGGCGCGCAGGCCACGCGGCGCGAGCTGCGCTCGGTCGTGGCGATGACCGAGCGTCCCGAGGGGGCGTGGCGCCCGCCGATCACCATGACCGTCGCGTCGAAGGGGGAGGGCGTCGACGACGTCGTCGACGCGATCGAGCAGCACCGTGCCCACCAGGAGTCGTCCGGCGACTGGCAGCGGCGCCGGCTCGCGAGGACACGCCGCGAGATCGAGGCGGTGGCCGTCCACGAGCTGCGGCAGCGCTTCGGCGACGTCGGGACCGACGCACGCCTGGACGACCTCGCCGCCGCCGTGCTGGCGGGGGAGCAGGACCCCTTCGCGGCCGCGGACGTGCTGCTGGACGTGGTCGGCTGAGCCGGCCCGTTCCCCGGGCGCGCCTGCCCGGCCCGGCCGCCGTCGTGCGGTAGGAATGGTGCCGTGCTGAAGAAGGTCCTGGTGCTCCTCGTCGCCGCGTTCGTGGTCTACTACCTGCTGACCGCGCCCGCCGGTGCCGCCGACGCCGTCTCCGGTGCGGTCCGCGCCGTGATGGACGCCTTCGGCCAGATCTTCGTCTTCGTCGACGAGCTCACCCGGTAGGGCCCGTGCTCGCCGCCCTGCTGGCGCGCCTCCCGGAGCAGGACGTCGAGAGCCACCTCCTCGCCGACGAGGGCGAGCAGGTCGTCGACCTCGTCCGCAAGCACCCCGTCGTGTACCTGCGGCCCGCCGCCGAGGCGCTCGGGGCCGCGTCGCTGTGGGTGCTGGCGGTCGTCGGCCCGATCCAACTCGGCTGGCTGTTCATCGTCGCGGGCCTGGGGGTGCTCGCCCACGCGCTCTACGTGGTGCTGCGCGAGCACCGCGACGTCTTCGTCATCACCAACATGCGGGTGTTCCGGGCCTCCGGCGTGTTCAGCGTCCGGATCGCCACGATGCCCATCACGCGCATCCTCGACATCACGGTGGAGAAGCCGTTCGTCGGCCGGCTGCTGGGCTACGGCCACTTCGTCTTCGAGTCGGCCGCCCAGGCGCAGGGCCTGCGCGACATCCGCTACATCGGGGACCCGGACGCCCGCGACCTCACGATCCAGCGCGTCGTGCAGCGCGCGGGCCTGCGCGGACCGCGCACACCCTTCGACCGCGCCCCCTGACCACGGGGGCGCGCACGCCGGGGCGCTCTTCCTAGGATGGGCGCATGACGTTCTCGCGCCCCGGTGCCATCGACCTGTCCGCCCTGGCCTCGACGCCGCCGACCGGTCCCGCGTCGGCCCCGGCGGGCGGAGCCGGAGGGTACGGCGTCGACGTCACCGAGCAGACCTTCCAGCAGGTCGCGCTCGAGGCCTCGATGCAGCACGTCGTGGTGCTCGCGCTGTGGTCGCCCCGCGCTCCCCAGAGCCGGGAGTTCCTCGACGTCGTCGCGCGGGTGGTCGACACCCTCGAGGGCCGCGTGCTCCTCGCGCGGGTCGACGTGGACTCGAGCCCGGCGATCGCGCAGGCGCTGCAGGTCCAGGGCGTGCCCGTGACGGTGGGCCTGGTGAAGGGTCAGCCCGTCCCGCTCTTCCAGGGCACGGCGGACGAGGCCCAGGTGCGCCAGTACCTCGACCAGCTCGTCGCCCTCGCCGTGCAGAACGGCCTGTCCGGGCGCGCCGCCCCGGTGGGGGGCGAGCAGCCCGAGGCCGAGCCCGAGCCCGTCGAGGACCCGCGCTTCGCAGCGGCCGACGCCGCGTTCGCGGCCGGCGACGTGGCGACCGCCGTCGCCGAGTACGAGAAGCTCAAGGCCCAGCACCCCGGGGACGCGGAGGTGGCCGAGCGGCTCGCCGGCGTGCGTCTCTTCGACCGCACGAAGGACGCCGACCTGCAGCAGGCCCGGAAGGCGGCGGCCGACGCGCCCGACGACCTCGACGCGCAGCTGCTCGTGGCCGACCTCGACGTCAGCGGGGGACACGTCGAGGACGCCTTCGCCCGCCTCGTCGACCTCGTGCGCCGGGTGGGCGGCGACGAGCGCGACCGGGTCCGCGAGCGGCTGCTCGAGCTGTTCACCGTGGTCGGCACGACGGACCCGCGCGTGGCCGACGCCCGACGCGCGCTGGCCTCGGCCCTCTTCTGACCTCCTGGGGCCGCGCCGGGGGTTAGGGTGCGGCGACGGCGGCGGTCGGCGCGGCCGGGACGAGGAGCGACGATGGTCCGCAGGCTGGCGTGGCCGGCGGTCGTCGTCGGCGCCGTCCTCGCCGTCGTCGGGATCGTCGTCATGGTCGTCCTCGGGCCGGACAGCCGCTTCACCACCGGACCTCACGAGGTCGACACCGACGGCGTCGCGGTGGTGACCGCCCCGGGGGTCATCTCGTGGCACGACCTGCGGGTCGACGTCCTCGTGGAGGTGCCCGTCGACAAGCCGGTCTTCGTCGGGCTCGGCAACACCGTCGACGTCCAGGACTACGTGGGGTCGACGCAGCGCCTGGAGGTGACGTCCTTCCGCGTCCCATGGACGGCGCGGACGCGCGAGGTCGCAGGTCGTCCGGCCCTGCCGGGGGCGCCGACCGCGCTCGACTGGTGGATCGCCGACTCCGCCGGTCTCGGCGGCGCGTCGATCAGCGTGACCCTGCCCGACCAGTCGGTCTCGCTCGCGGTCCTGGCCGTCGGCGCCTCCGACCTCTCGGGGCTGCGCGTCACCTTCGCCTACGGGGTCGCGGGCGGGTTCGCGCGCGGCGTCGCGGCGCTGCTGGTCGGCGTCGGGCTGGTCTGGGGCGGGCTGCTGCTGCGCCGTGCTCCCGCGCCGGCAGCCCCGACCGACGCGGCACCGGTCGAGGAGGTGGAGGAGGTCGAGGAGGTCGTCTACGTCTTCGTCGACGAGCGCGGTGTCGAGCACGAGATCTCCGCCGAGGAGGCCGAGCGGCTGCAGGAGCGGCTCGACGCCGGGCCCGCTCCGGGCGGGACGAGCGAGCCGGACGACGCTCCGGCCACGCCTCCGGCCCCCGCGCCCACCACGGCGCAGGACACGGGGTCGGCGCAGGACACAGGGGCGGTCCAGGACACGGGGTCGGCGCAGGCCCGTGACGTCGCGCCCGAGCCCGAGCCCGAGCCCGCGTCCGCGGGGGCGGTGGTCTACGTCTTCGTCGACGAGGACGGCATCGAGCACGAGGTGCCCGCGGACGAGCTCGACGAGTACGAGGTCGTCGAGGAGGAGGAGACACGATGAGCCCCGTGGTCCGAGGCGTCGGCGTCGCCCTCGCCGTCGCGCTCGCCCTCACGGGCTGCGCCGTGCCGCGCGAGCGGGACGACGCCCCGGCGTCGACCGTCCCCGTCGACGTCGCACAGGTGGAGCGGATCCTCGCCCGCTACGCCGAGGTGAGGGCGACCGCGGCGGACCTGCTCGACCCCAAGCCGCTGTCGACCGTCGAGAGCGGCGCCGTGCTCGCGATCGACACGGGCTCGTTCGTCGTGGCGCAGCGTCTGGCCAAGGCGGCCGGCGACCGCGGCGAGGGGGGTGACGTCGTCGAGGTCGCCACCCCGCGCTTCACCCGGTACCCGCTGTGGTTCGCCGTGGAGGTCCGCGACACGGCGGCGGAGGTCAACCGGGTGCAGGTGTTCCAGCGGGCCTCGGCCGTCGACCCGTGGTTCCTCGTGGAGAGCCCCCAGACCGTGCTGACCACACGACTGCCCGAGCTGCGACGGCGAGGCGGCGTGGCGCTCGCCGTGCCACCGGGCAGCGGCACGGGGATGGCGATGTCGCCGCAGGAGGCGGCCGACCGGTACGCCGCCGCGCTCGCGGACCCGACGTCGCCGGAGGCGTCCTCCGTGGCGGAGGACGCCTTCCGTGAGCAGATGCGCGAGGCGGCCGAGCGCAACGCGGCCCTGCGCGACGTGACGTTCTCCCAGCGCTGGGCGGCGGCGAAGGTCCAGCACGCGTTGCGGACGTCCGACGGCGGGGCGCTCGTGTTCGCGACGTTGGAGCGCACGGACTCCTACGAGGTCGGGGAGGGCGTGCGGGTGACGTGGCCCGACGACTCGCCGCAGAAGGCCCTGCTGGAGTCGGGCGTCTCGTCCTCCGGGAGCCTGCGGTACCTCCACCAGGTGCTGATCGTGGTGCCGGGCGGTTCCGGCGAGCCGCGCGTGATCGGGCAGTACGGCGGTGTCGTCGAGGCCGAGGGCCCCTAGGCCGCGCGGACGCCTAGGGACCGGCGGGAGGCTCGGGCGCCCGAGGTGCCTCGCGGTAGGGCGGCAGGTCGCCGGCCGCGACGGCGTCGAGCAGCTCGATCGCCGCGGCCGTCGCACGGGCGTGGACCGTCTCGGCGTCGCACCAGTGGACGGAGGCGATCTCCGCCGGCTGCAGCTCCAGCCCCTCGATGAACGACGCGTCCACGACCCCGAGGTCGAAGAGGAAGATGCACGCGTCGTCCCAGCCGCGCCAGGCGGGGAGCCAGTTCACCGTGAGCAGGCCGCGAACCTCGACGGTGACGCCCAGCTCCTCCTGCAGCTCCCGGACCAGGCCGAGGGCGGGCGACTCGCCGACCTCGACCACGCCGCCAGGCAGGTCCCACTCCTGCTTGTAGGTCAGTCGGCACAGCAGGATGCGGCCGTCGGGGTCGCGCAGCAGGCCCTGGGAGATCACCCGCTTCGTCGGCAGGCCGGCGTTCAGGAGGGCGATGAAGCCGTCGCGGCTCGCGGCGGGCGGGTCGTCGTGCAGCCGTGCGAGCAGGGCACGGTCGGGCGCGTCGCCGGCGCCCCGCGCGATGCCCTCGCGGCGCAGGCCGTTGATCGAGGCCGCGCGGACGTCCTGCGTGCGCTCGACCGGGACCCGGGCCTCCACGCGCTCCAGCGCGAGGTCGTCGAAGGCGTGCGCCAGGACGAGGCGCAGGGCGCGCACGGCCAGGCCCAGGGAGCGCTCCCCGGTGCCGGTGTTCCACCGCACGGACCCGACCCCGCGCCCCTCCTCGACGAGCGCGATGGAGCCGAGGCGCTCGCCGTCGACGACGACCGCCCACCCACGCAGGCCCTCGGCGCCGCTGGTGGGCTCGAGCATCAGGTCGTCGTCGCGCAGCACGGTGCTCACGCCGACACGGTACGCGGGCCCCGCGCGCCCCGCAGCGCCGTCCGGGCGCCGGGCGTCAGCGACGCGCCGCGAGGACCCGCACGGGGTGCTCGGGGTCGAGCAGGATCGACTCGGCCGAGTGCCAGGTGCCGTCCAGCTCGTCCTGCAGACGCCCCTCGTCGCCGCCGAGCGAGGTGCGGACGCCGACGGTCTTGGGGAAGGCGGGGAAGAGGTCGACGACCACGAGCAGTGCGTCCTCCTCGGCCGCCCGGCTGAAGGCGAGCACCCCGGCGTGGTGCACCGGGTGCACCACCAGGCCCCGACGTCGTCGCAGGGCCGGGTGTGCGCGCCGCAGGTCGTTGAGACGACCGAGGAACGCGTCGCTCGCTGCCGCGTCGTGGTCGGCGGCGGCGTCGCAGAAGCCGTCGACGACGCCCCAGGCGGGGGCCCCGAGCGCGGCGAGGGCCGCCCATGCGTGGTGCGTCGCCGCCGTGGCGCCCACCAGCGCCGGCGACCGCCGGTGGGAGGAGGCCGCGACGAGGTGCGGTCGCTGCACCGACCCCCGACCCAGGCCCCCGAGCACCTCCTCGACGTCGTGGACGCCCAGGGCCCGGTGCAGCGGAGGAGTCGTCTGGTGGAAGCCGACGAGCGCCAGGGCGTGGCCCTGCGCCGCCGACGGGTCGCCCTCGGCGAGCACGACCACGTCCGGCGCCTCCGCGGCGACGTCACGCAGGAGCTGCTCCCAGAAGGCGAGCGGCCAGCGCTGGGCGTCCTGGACGACGAAGCCGGAGACCCCGCGGTCGATCCACCGCCGGACCACCTCCAGGACGGCCCCGTAGGCCGCACCCGGATCGGCGTCGAGGTCGAGCCGCCAGGCGTCGTCCCCCGTCGGGACCCACCACTGCGGGTGCCGGCCCAGCCACGGGTGCGAGGAGGAGATGGTCCAGGACAGCTCGAGCGCGACCTCCAGGCCGAGGCGGTGGGCGTGGTCGACCAGCTCCAGGAAGTCGGTGGTGGAGCCCAGACGGGGATCGACCAGGGCGAGGTCCCCGCTCGCCGGCGCGTCCGACCACGGCTCGGCCGCCGTGGCGTGGACGGGCGGCAGGCGGACGACGTCGAAGCCGGCCGCCGCGGCCCGTTCGAGGGTGGGGCCGAGCGCGTCCAGCCTCGTGGCGGCGCCCCTCGGTGCCACCTCGAACCACGCGCCGACGAGGGCGCGCTCGGGGTCGACCCTGAGGGGGAGCGGTGCGGTGGTGCCCACGTGGGCACGTCCGACCTCCGGCGGCAGTGAGGCCACGTACGCGAGGGCCTCGGCGAGACGCTCGTGGGCCGGCACCTGCCCGTCGACGAGGTCTTCCGCGACCTGCAGGGCCGCGGGGTCGCGATCACCCAGCGCGACGACCAGGGCGCTGCCGTGTGCGAGCAACGTCTCCGGGTCGGCCCCGTGGTCGACGTCCTCGACGACCCGCGCCGCCCAGCTGCGCACGGGTTCCTGCCAGCTCTCGACGTGGTAGGTCCAGTGACCGACCTGGTCGACACCGACCGTGGCGGACCACAGGTGCTCGCCCTCGTGGTGCATCGGCACGGGCTCACGGGTCTTGCCGTCGGGGTCGGTCAGCACGACGGCGGCGCCGATCTCCAGCTCGTCGGGCAGCACGATGGCCTCGACCCGCAGGCTCTCGCCGGGGACGAGCTTGGCGGGGAGCTGCCCGCGGTCGAGGCAGGGGCGAACCTCCAGGACCGGGACCCGAGCGACCATGGGGACACGCTAGTGGTTCTGCGCCTGCCGGGGGCGGCTTCGGGGCTCGTGCCCCTGGTCCGCGCGAGGCGCCCGGGGGGTCCTAGGCTCGCATCAGGCCCCACCGCGGCCCGCGGGGCGCCCCCGACGGAAGGAAGCAGCGTGACGCAGCTCGTCCAGCTCGACGTGATCGACGGGGTCGGCGTGATCCGGCTCGACCGCCCGCCCATGAACGCCCTCGACGCGCAGGTGCAACGCGAGCTCGTGGAGGTCGCGCGCGAGGCCGACACCCGCGAGGACGTCGCCGCCGTGGTGCTCCACGGCGGACCCAAGGTCTTCGCCGCCGGTGCCGACGTCAAGGAGATGGCGGCGATGTCCTACCAGGAGATGGTGGCGCACGGTCACCTCCTGCAGGAGTTCACCCGCGCGGTCGCGGCGATCGGCAAGCCCACGGTCTCCGTGGTCACGGGGTTCGCGCTCGGCGGTGGCTGCGAGCTCGCCCTCGCCACCGACCTGCGCTTCGCCGCCGAGGGAGCGCGTCTCGGCCAGCCCGAGATCCTGCTCGGCATCATCCCCGGGGCCGGCGGCACCCAGCGGCTCGCCCGCCTGGTGGGACCCGCCGTGGCGAAGGACCTCGTCTTCACCGGGCGCTTCGTCGACGCCGACGAGGCGCTGCGCATCGGCCTGGTCGACCGGGTGCTGCCCGCCGACGAGGTGCTCGAGGCCGCGATGCGGTGGGCGCGTGGCTTCGTCGGAGGTCCCGCCCTCGCGCTCCGTGCGGCCAAGAGCGCGGTCGACCGGGGCCTCGAGACGGACCTGCAGACGGGGCTGGAGGTCGAGCGGCTCGAGTTCACCGGGCTGTTCGCGACCGACGACCGGCGTGCCGGCATGGACTCCTTCGTCGAGAACGGCCCCGGGAAGGCCACGTTCAGCGGGTCGTGACCTCGACCGGGCGCGCTCGTTCCACCCAGCGACACCGTCGTCCGCGCGGGCGTGACGTGAGGGACGGATGGGGCATACTGTGGCGCGACGTGCTGCCGCGCCGCCAGAAAGGGAGTCATGACCGACTCAGGATCGAACCAGCCGCAGGATCGCCGGCGAGCCGACCCCTTGAAGGTGGCGGCCGACATGCTCGCGCAGTCCGACGGCGAGGACGCCGCTGAGGCGGACCAGGACGGCGGCGGGTCGACCGACGACCGTCGCAAGCGGCGCGCCGCGCAGCGGGCGGCGCGCCAGGTCGCGGCGGAGAAGCGTCGCGCCGAGCGCAACGCCGCCCGGGCCTTCAGCGCCTCGCGCCGCGGCCGACGAGCGGGCGCCGAGGAGCAGGCCACCGAGCCCGCCCTGAAGGCTGCGGAGGCCGCGATCGACGCCGCGGAGAGCGGCCGCTCGCCCGCGCAGGAGACCGCGGGGGCGACCCAGGAGGCCCCGCCCACGGCCCCGGACACCGCCTCGCCCACCGGCGACGTCGAGACGCCGACGGCCGAGCAGCCCGCCGTCGCCGAGCCGGTCGCCGAGGATCAGCCCGCGGAGACCCCGACCACCCCGGAGCAGGGCGCGCGCGACGAGGAGCACATCGCCGCGGCCCTCGCCGACGAACCCACCGCGGCCGACGAGACCGCGACGGTCGACGAGCTCGGCCCGACCCCCGCGCCCGACACCGCGCCCGAGGAGCGTCCGCGCTCGACGGCCAGCTGGGCGCCGTTCACCGCCGCGAGCCTGGCCGAGCCCGAGCCCGGCGAGGAGCAGCCGCAGGACGGGCCGACCACGGCCGCTCCGGTCGCCTCCGAGCCGGCGTCGACGGACGCCGGGTCCGAGGCGCCGGCGGAGCCTGCTGGCGAGTCGGTCCTCGAGCCCGAGGCCACGACCGAGCCCGCTGCGGAGTCGGCCGCCGAGCCCGTCGAGTCGCCGGTCGCCGATCCTGAGCCCACCCCCGAGCCCGAGCCGGTCGCCGAGGCCGAGCCGGTCGCCGAGGGGCCGGAGGAGGTGGCGGAGCTGGTCGCGGAGACGGCCGAGGAGCCGGCACCCGAGCCCGAGCCGCCTGCCGAGCCCGAGGCCGCCGCGGAGCCGGAGTCGGCCACGGAGCAGGAGGCGCCGGCCGCGCCCGCCGCGACGCCGACGGGCTCACCGAGCACCTTCGCGGAGAAGCTGGCCGCGGCCAGTGCCGCGGCGCAGGAGAGGGTCAGCGCGGCGCGGGCCGAGGCGGCCCGCCTGATGGAGGAGGCTGCACGCGAGCGCGCCGAGGTCGCCGCCCGCATCCGCGCCGACGAGGCCGAGCAGCGTGAGGTCCTGCAGAGCCGACTGCGTGCCGCGGAGCAGGCCGCCGAGGAACGGGTCCGCGCGGCCCGCGAGGAGGCCGACCGCGTCACGGCCGAGATCGAGCGTGAGCGGCAGGCCGCCGCCGCCAAGATCGAGCAGCTCCAGAAGGAGGCCGACGAGCGTGTCGAGGCCGCCCGGGCGGAGGCCGAGCGAGCCGCGCAGGAGCGGCTCGACGAGGCCAAGGCCGAGGCCGAGCGCCGCATCGCCGAGGCCGAGGAGGAGGCTGCCCGCAAGGCCGCCGAGCGCCTCGCCCAGGGCGAGCGCGACGCCGAGGACGCCGCGCAGCGTCGTCTCGCCGCCGCCGAGCAGGATGCCGAGCGGCGCATCGAGGAGGCCCGCGCCGAGGCGCAGAAGCTCGCCGAGGCCGCCCGCCGCGACCGCGAGGCAGCGTTGCAGCAGCTCGAGAAGGAGCGCACCGAGGCCGAGGCGAAGCTGGAGCAGGTGCGTCTGGAGGCCGAGAAGGTCGTCGCGGACGCCGAGCGGACCTCGGCCGAGCACGTCGCCGCCGCGAAGGCCGAGGCCGAGAAGTACGCCCAGGAGGTCGCCGCCGAGCGCGTGGCCATCGCCGTGAGGCTGTCCGACGCCGAGCGCACCGCCGGCGAGCAGCTCGCAGCCGCCAAGGCCGAGGCCGAGCGCCTCGCGTCCGAGGCGGCCGAGCGCCACGAGAAGGCCGCCGCCGAGCTGGCCCGTCAGCGCGACGAGGCCCAGGCCGAGGCCCAGCGGGTCACGGCGGAGGCCACCGAGCTGGCGCGTCAGGCCGAGGAGGAGCGCAACCAGGCGTCCGCCAAGCTCGCCGAGGCCGAGCGCGTCGCCGAGGAGCGCGTCCGCAACGCGCAGGCCGAGGCCGAGCGCGTCGCCGCCGAGGCGGCCGACGCCGCCCGGGCCGCCGCGGCCGCGCGCGAGGAGGCGGCGCGCAAGCAGGCGGAGGAGGCCGAGCAGGCGCGGGTCGCAGCCGAGCAGAAGCTCGCCGAGGCCGAGGAACAGGCTGCCGAGCGCATCTCGCGCGCCGAGGCCGAGGCGCGCACCGTGGCGCAGCGGGCCGAGGACGACGCCAGGCGTCGCGTCGAGGAGGCACGGGCGGAGGCCGACCGGGTCGTCCAGATGGCCAAGCGCGACGCGCAGGAGCGCCTCAGCCAGGCCGTCGCGGCAGCGCGGTCCGCGGCGGAGGAGAAGCTCGCCGAGGCCGAGGCGACGGCGATGCAGTGGGTCGCCGCGGCGGAGGCGGAGGCCGAGCGCGTGGCGCAGGCCCACATCGTCGCCGCCAACCAGACCGCGAAGGAGACCCCGACGTTCTCGGCCGGGTTCTCCGAGCCGGCCCTCGACGAGTTCGTCGAGGAGAAGCCCTCAGCGGAGGGCACCGACACCCCCGCGGAGGTGAGCGACGGGAGCGGGGGATCCGTCCCCCCGACCAAAAAAAGGGTCGTCCGCCGATCCTGAGTACCTGACGGCCGGTGCGATCGTCGCCGGCCTCGAGGCCGCCGACGATCGACCGACCCACCCGGACGCCCCCGTGTCGGGGGAGCGGCCGGACTCCGAGCAGCCCCCGGCCACCGGGGCGACGGAACCGTCCACGCCGTCCTACGAGGATCTCGTGCCGGGCTCCCTCGCCTGGATCGCCGCCACGCACGGTGGTGGCGACGACGAGCCGTCCGAGCTCGCGTCCGGCGAGGTCGAGGCCGACCGCGGCTCGTCGCGCGTCTCCGCGAAGGAGGCGAAGGCACAGGCTCGACTGGCCGCCCGGAGGGCGCGCGAGGAGAGGCGCGCCGCAGCACGGGCCGAGAAGCAGCGCGCCAAGCAGGAGCGGGCGCAGGCCAAGCGGGCCGCCGCGGAGCGACGCGCCGAGGAGCGACGTCGGGCCGACGAGCAGGCGGCCGCGGAGAAGGCGGAGCGCGAGGAGGCCCGTCGCCTCGCCGACGAGCGGGCCGCCGTCGAGAAGGCCGAGGCCGAGGAGCGTCGCCGGGCCGACGAGCAGGCGGCCGCGGAGAAGGCGCGACGGCGCGAGGAGAGCAAGGCCGCTGCCGTGGCCGCGCTGGGCGGGGACCGACGGCTGCCCCGCCGGGACCGCCGGTCCCGACCGGACGAGGCCGACGGGACCGCCTCGTCGCACGGGGTCGCCCCCGACGAGGCCGTCGTCGTCGTCCCGGGCGACGACGACACGGCGCTGCTCGAGGCCGTCGGTGCCCCCGCGCCGCAGGAGGATGCGCACGCCCCGGACGCCGAGGCCCCGGACCCCGACGCACCGGCAAACGATGCCCCGGACCCCGACGCCCCGGACCCCGACGCCCCGGACCCCGACGCCCTGCCCACCCAGGAGCAGCCTGCCGTCGAGCAGGCCGTGCCCCACGCGGCGGACGACGCGTCGGACGCCGGCGAGCCCGGGGCGGGGACGACGCAGGAGCAGCCGGCCGTCCAGGACGAGCCGCCGGTCGCGGCCCCCGCGGGAGGTCGGCGCGACGCAGCCGCGAAGGCGCGGGCGCGTGCCGACAAGGCGCGTGAGGTGGACCGCCGACGTCGTGAGAAGGCCGACGCGGCCGCCCGGCGCCGACGCGACGACGTCCCCGAGCCGCCCGCGGTGCCGCAGGAGCGGGGCGGCACGCTCGGCCGCCTCGTCGGCGTGCTCGGCGTGGCGATCGGCGTGCTGGGCCTGGCCGCCTCGGTCGTGCTCGCGCTGGCCGCCCTGCTCGTGGCCTTCGGGTTCGACGACGGGTCCGGCGTGCTGCAGGCGGTGGCCACGGTGGCCGACCCCTTGACCGCCCCGCTGCGCGGCCTCGTCACGTTCTCCGGCGAGAACGCCGCGGCCAAGGAGGCCTTCGTCGTCTACGGCGGCGGGTCCGTGGTGTACCTCGTCGTGGGAGTCGCCGGGCCCACGGTGCTGCGCCGTCGCGACGCGTCCTGAGCCTCGTCCACGAGGGGCGGGTCGCACGTGTGACCTATACCATGGGGGCCGCGGGTGGCCCCGGGATGTAACCCGCCGGTAACCTGCTGAGCAAGGCTGCCCTCACCGCGCGGAGCCCCGCGTGAGAGGGTCGAAACCCCGACAGCGCGGCGCCGAGCGTCGCGTCCCCCGACCACAGGAGGGTCCTCGTGACCAACATCGTCGTCGCGGTGAAGTACGTGCCGGATGCCACGGCCGACCGCACCTTCGACTCGTCCGACCACACCGTCGATCGCGAGAACGTCGACGGGCTGCTGTCCGAGCTCGACGAATACGCCGTCGAGCAGGCCCTGAAGGTCGTCGAGGAGGGTGACGGTGAGGTCACCGTGCTGACCGTCGGTCCGGACGACGCGGCCGACGCGGTGCGCAAGGCCCTCCAGATGGGAGCCGACAAGGGCGTCCACGTCAACGACGACGCCATCGCCGGCTCCGACGCGTTCGCCACGTCGCTCGTGCTCGCCAAGGCGCTGGAGAAGCTCGAGTACGACTTCGTCTTCTTCGGCATGGCCTCCACCGACGGTGGCATGGGCGTCGTCCCGACGCTCGTGGCCGAGCGCCTCGGCCTCCCCGCGGTCACGCTGGGTGGCGAGATCAGCGTCGACGGCGACACCGTGACGATCAAGCGCGACGGCGACGTCGCGACCCAGGAGGTCCAGGGCAGCGGCAAGCTCGTCGTCAGCGTCACCGACCAGACCGGCGAGGCCCGCTACCCGTCCTTCAAGGGCATCATGGCCGCCAAGAAGAAGCCGGTCGAGGAGTGGGACCTGTCCGACCTCGGCGTCGACGCCTCCGAGGTGGGCCTGGACGCCGCCTGGACCAAGGTCGCCGCGACCGAGCCCCGCCCGCCGCGCACGGCCGGGGAGATCATCACCGACGAGGGCGACGGCGGCACCAAGCTCGTCGAGTTCCTCGCCTCCAAGAAGTTCGTCTGAGCAGGGAGAGCAGAGACATGTCCGAAGTCATCGTGCTCGTCGACGTGGTCGACGGCAACGCCACCAAGCCCAGCCTCGAGCTCCTCACGATCGCCCGGAAGATCGGCGAGCCGTCGGCCGTCGTGTTCGGCGCCGACGTCCCGTCCTCGCTGGCCGAGCACGGCGCCGAGAAGGTCTACCAGCTCGACGACGCCGTGTACGCGGAGTACCTCGTCGCCCCGAAGGCCGAGGCCCTCACCACGATCGTCACCGACGCCTCCGCCGCCGCGGTGCTCGTGCCCTCGACCACCGAGGGCAAGGAGATCGCCGCGCGCGTCGCGCTCAAGACCGAGTCGGGCCTCATCACCGACGCCGTCGACGTGAAGGTCGAGGGCGACACCGTCGTCACGACGCAGTCGGTCTTCGCCGGCAACTTCACCGTCGACGCCCAGGTCACGAAGGGCATCCCGGTCATCGCCGTGAAGCCGAACTCGGTCGCCCCCGAGCAGGCCTCCGGTGCCGGCACGGTCGAGGCCGTCTCGGTCGACGTCTCCGACGCCGCCAAGGGCGCCAAGATCGTCTCCACCAAGGAGAAGGCTGCCTCCGGTCGTCCCGAGCTCACCGAGGCCGCGATCGTGGTCTCCGGCGGCCGTGGCACCGGTGGTGACTTCAGCGAGGTCGAGGCCTTCGCCGACACCCTCGGTGCGGCCGTGGGCGCCTCGCGCGCCGCCGTCGACTCCGGCTGGTACCCGCACAGCTTCCAGGTCGGCCAGACCGGCAAGACGGTCTCGCCGCAGCTGTACGTGGCCAACGGCATCTCCGGTGCGATCCAGCACCGCGCCGGCATGCAGACCTCCAAGACCATCGTCGCGGTCAACAAGGACGAGGAGGCGCCGATCTTCGAGCTCGTCGACTTCGGCGTCGTCGGCGACCTCAAGACGGTCCTGCCGCAGGCCACCGAGGCGGCCAAGCAGCGCAAGGGCTGACCCCGCCCCGCCGCGAGGGCCCCGGACCGCACGGTCCGGGGCCCTCGTGCGTCTCCTGGTCCTCTGGAGCCAGACCGGCGGATCCTCCCGGGCCAGGACGCCATGGCCCGTCCGGACCAGGTTGCAAGTTGGTGAAGTCGCCGTCCGGCCCTGTCCCGGGCCCGGTGCGCGGTGATAGCAATGGGTGCGCACGCGCCTGCGTGCACCCATCTTCACAGGAGGAATCCATGCGTCTCTCCCGACGTACTCGCGCCGCGGGCGTTGCCCTGCTCGCCGCGGGCAGCCTCGTCCTGGCGGCGTGCGGCGGAGGCGGTGACGACTCCGGGTCCACCGACTCGGTCATCACCAACTTCAGCACCGAGCCCCAGAACCCGCTCGTCCCCACCGCCACGAACGAGACCGGCGGTGGCCGCGCCATCGACCTGCTCTTCGCCGGCCTGGTCTCGTACCAGAAGGACGGCTCGAGCGTGAACGAGGTCGCGGAGTCGATCGAGTCCGACGACAACCTCACCTGGACGGTCAAGCTCAAGGACTGGACATTCTCCGACGGCACCCCCGTCACGGCGAGCTCCTTCGTCGACGCCTGGAACTACGGTGCGCTCAGCACCAACAAGCAGCTCGGCAGCTACTTCTTCTACCCGATCAAGGGCTTCGACGCCGTCCAGGAGGAGAACCCGACGGCGAAGACGCTCGAGGGCCTGAAGGTCGTCGACGACAAGACCTTCACCATCGAGCTCAACCAGCCCGAGGCCGACTTCCCGGCCCGCCTGGGCTACTCGGCGTTCTACCCGCTGCCGGAGTCGGCGTTCGACGACATCAAGGCCTACGGCGAGGACCCGATCGGCAACGGCCCGTACAAGATGGACGGCAAGGGTGCCTGGGAGCACGACGTCCAGATCAAGCTCGTCCCGAACGAGGAGTACGACGGCGTCCGCAAGCCCCAGAACGGCGGCATCACGCTGAAGTTCTTCACGAACCCCGACACCGCCTACACGGCCGTCCAGACCGGCGACCTCGACGTGCTCGACGCCGTTCCGCCGAGCGCGCTGCCGACGTTCCAGTCCGACGACTCGGTCCAGGCGATCTCCGAGCCCGGCTCGGTCTTCGGCTCGATCACGATCCCCGAGCGCCTGCCCGGCTTCGGCACGAACGACGAGGGCCGCCTGCGTCGCCAGGCGATCTCCAAGGCGATCAACCGCGAGGAGATCACGAAGAACATCTTCGACGACACCCGCACGCCGGCCGTCGACTTCTCGGCGCCCGTCATGCCGGGCTTCGACGACGACATCCCGGGCAGCGACGTCCTGAAGTTCGACGCCACCGAGGCCAAGGACCTGTGGGCCCAGGCCGACGACATCGCTCCGTTCGACGGTTCGTTCACCATCTCCTACAACGGTGACGGCCCCGGCAACAAGGAGTGGGTCGACGCCGTGGTGAACCAGCTCAAGAACAACCTCGGCATCGACGCCAAGGCCAAGGCCTACGCCACGTTCGACGAGCTGCGCTCCGACGTCACGAACCGCACCATCAAGACCGCCTTCCGCACCGGTTGGCAGCCCGACTACCCGTCGATCTTCAACTACCTGGCCCCGCTCTACCAGACGAAGGCCGGCTCGAACGACGGTGACTACTCCAGCAAGCAGTTCGACGACCTCATGACGCAGATCGCCGGCGAGCCCGACGAGCAGAAGCGCTACGAGCTGCAGTCGCAGGCGCAGGAGGTCCTCTTCGAGGACCTGCCGGCGATCCCGCTCTGGTACTCCAACGTCGCGGCCGTCGCGTCGAAGAACGTGGAGAACGTCGAGTTCAACTGGCAGAACCAGCCCGAGCTGCACCTCATCACCAAGAAGTAGCCGCTCCGGCGCCCGCACGACCACCCGTGGGGCAACACCTCAGGTGTTGCCCCACGGGTGCGTCCGGGTCCTCCGGCGGCGCACCCACCCCCGGCGTATCGTCGGGGCGGGTCGGTGCGTCCGCCCCCTCAGACACAAGGAGTCCTGCCCATGTGGTGGTACGTCGGCAAGCGTCTCCTCCAAGCGATCCCCGTGATCCTCGGAGCGACGTTGCTCATCTACGCGATGGTCTTCCTGCGACCGGGTGACCCCATCCTGGCGCTCTTCGGCGACAAGCCGGTCTCCGAGGGCGTCCGCGCCCAGCTCGAGGCCCAGTACAACTTCGACAAGCCGTTCCTGGTGCAGTGGCTGCTCTTCCTCAAGGGTGCCGTCACGCTCGACTTCGGCACCTCCTTCAGCGGGCAGCCGGTGATCGACCTGGTGCAGCGTGCCTTCCCGGTCACCATCAAGCTCGCCCTCATGGCCCTGGTCATCGAGGCCGTCCTCGGCGTGGCCGCCGGGTTCTACGCCGGCATGCGGCGCGGCAAGCTCTTCGACTCCACCATGCTCGTGGTCTCGCTGCTCGTCATCGCCGTCCCGATCTTCGTCTTCGGCTTCGTGCTGCAGCTCATCGTCGGCATCAAGCTCGGCGCCCTGCCGGCCCTGGTCAGCTCGCAGGCCACGTTCCGCGAGCTCCTGCTGCCGGCCATCGTGCTGGGGCTCGTCTCCTTCGCGTACGTGCTTCGCCTCACCCGTACCTCGGTGATCGAGAACCTCACCGCCGACCACGTGCGCACGGCGCGCGCGAAGGGCCTGCCCGACGGGCAGGTGAACCGGCGTCACGTGCTGCGCAACTCGCTCATCCCGGTCGTCACCTTCCTCGGGGCCGACCTCGGCGGCCTCATGGCCGGCGCGGTCGTCACCGAGGGCATCTTCAACGTCCCCGGCGTCGGCAACCTCGCCTTCAGCGCGATCCGACGCGGCGAGACCCCGACGATCGTCTCCGTGGTCACGATCATGGTGCTGGTCTACGTGCTGACCAGCCTCGTCGTCGACCTGCTCTACGCCTGGCTCGACCCGAGGATCCGCTATGCCTGAGTCCCGCCCCTCCCGCACCCGCCCGGGCCAGGAGCGCTACGTCGCCCGGCTCGAGGACACGCCCCTGCACGACGTCGGCGCGCTCGACACGACGGCGCCGCCGGAGAGCCAGTGGAAGGAGGCGTGGAAGCAGCTGCGCAAGAACCCGCTGTTCATCATCGCGGCCGTCCTGCTGACGTTCCTGGCCGTCGTCATCGCCTTCCCGGGCCTGTTCACCAGCAACGACCCGACGTTCTGCCAGACCGGCAAGAGCCTCGCGGTGGCCGAGCCCGGCCACCCGCTCGGCTTCGACCGCCAGGGCTGCGACGTGTACTCGCGGGTCGTGTACGGCGCGCGCGCGTCGGTGGCCGTCGGTGTGCTCACCACGATCGTCGTGGCGGCCCTCGGCCTCGTCACGGGAGCCTTCGCCGGCTTCTACGGCAGCTGGATCGACCCGATCATCTCGCGCATCGCCGACATCTTCTACGCGATCCCGCTGCTCCTCGCGGCGATCGTCCTGCTGTCGGCGCTCAACAACGTCTGGCCCGACCGCGGGTTCTGGGGCTCGGTGCTGGCCATCGTCGGTGCGCTCGCGCTGTTCGGCTGGCCACAGATCACCCGCATCGCCCGCGGTGCCGTGATCGAGACCAAGCAGCAGGAGTTCGTCGACGCGGCCCGCGCCCTCGGCGCTACCCCGCGGCGCAACCTGGTGCGCCACGTCGTGCCGAACTCGCTGGCACCGGTCATCGTGACCGCGACGGTCTCGCTGGGCATCTTCATCGTGGCGGAGGCGACGCTGTCCTTCCTCGGCCTCGGCCTGCCGGCGTCCATCGTGTCCTGGGGCAACGACATCTCGGCGGCGCAGAACCAGGTCCGCGCCGGGCAGCGTCTGGGCACCATGTTCTGGCCCGCCGGCGCGCTCGCCCTGACCGTGTTCAGCTTCATCCTCCTCGGCGACGCCGTGCGCGACGCCCTCGACCCGAAGGCGAAGAAGCGATGAGCCGCGACCTCGACCCGAACCAGCCGCTCCTGGAGGTCAAGGACCTGCACGTCGGCTTCGCGTCGGACAAGAAGACGATCGTGCCGGCCGTGATCGGCGCGAACCTCTCGGTCTACCCCGGCCAGACCGTCGCGATCGTCGGCGAGTCGGGCTCGGGCAAGTCGACCACCGCCCACGCGATCATCGACCTCCTGCCCGGCACGGGCCGCGTCACCGGCGGCGAGATCCTCTTCGAGGGCCGCGACATCGCCCGCGCCAAGAAGTCCGACATCATCGCGCTGCGCGGCTCGTCCATCGGCCTCGTGCCGCAGGACCCGATGTCGAACCTCAACCCGCTGTGGCGGGTCGGCACCCAGATCAAGGAGTCGCTCGAGGCCAACGGCGTCGCCAAGGGCAAGGCGGCCGACGCCCGCGTCGTCGAGCTGCTGGAGGAGGCCGGCCTGCCGGACGCCGCGCGTCGGGCGAACCAGTACCCGCACGAGTTCTCCGGCGGCATGCGCCAGCGGGCGCTCATCGCGATGGGCCTGGCCGCACGGCCGAAGCTGCTCATCGCCGACGAGCCGACGTCGGCCCTCGACGTCACGGTCCAGAAGCAGATCCTCGACCACCTCGACCGGCTGACCGACGAGCTGGGCTTCGCCGTCCTGCTCATCACCCACGACCTCGGGCTCGCCGCCGAGCGGGCCGACCACCTGGTGGTCATGTACCGCGGGCAGGTCGTGGAGTCCGGTCCCGCGCTGGAGATCCTGCAGGACCCGCAGCACCCGTACAGCCAGCGGCTGGTGAGCTCGGCGCCCTCGCTGGCCTCGCAGCGGCTGACGTCGCAGAAGGCACGCGCCGAGGTGCGCGAGCAGGCCGTCCAGACCGCGGCGGAGATCGCGGCCGCCGGCGAGGAGATCGGCGACGGCCGGAGCACGATCATCGAGGCGAAGGACCTGACCAAGGTCTTCAAGATCCGCGGCGGCCGTCCGGGGCAGTCCACCGACTTCACGGCCGTCGACCAGGTCTCGTTCCGCCTCGATCGCGGTACCACCACGGCGATCGTGGGGGAGTCCGGGTCGGGCAAGTCCACCGTCGCCCGCATGGTGCTCGGCCTGCTCGACGCGACGAGCGGCTCGGTCGAGTTCGACGGCGTCGACATCACGACGCTGACCTCGAAGAAGCAGCAGCTCGCCCTGCGACGCCAGATGCAGCCGGTCTTCCAGAACCCCTACGCCTCGCTCGACCCGATGTACTCGATCTACCGCTCGATCGAGGAGCCGCTGCGGCTGCACGGCATCGGTTCCTCCAAGGAGCGCGAGACGAAGATCCGCGACCTGCTCGACAAGGTGTCGCTGCCGGCCTCGGTCATGACGCGCTACCCGAACGAGCTCTCCGGCGGCCAGCGCCAGCGCGTGGCGATCGCCCGCGCGCTCGCGCTCGAGCCGGAGGTCGTCATCTGCGACGAGGCCGTCTCGGCGCTCGACGTGCTCGTGCAGGCCCAGATCCTCACCCTGCTCAACGAGCTGCAGAGCGAGCTGGGGCTGTCGTACCTGTTCATCACCCACGACCTCGCCGTGGTGCGCCAGATCGCCGACAACGTGCTCGTGATGCAGGACGGCAAGGTCGTCGAGCAGTCGAGCGTCGACGCGGTGTTCGAGAACCCGCGCGAGGACTACACGCGCATGCTGCTCGACGCGATCCCCGGCGGCTCGATCCCGCTCGGCGCGGTGGGGTCCGGCGACCAGTCCTGAACCGGTCGGGTCCCGTCCCCGGACGGAGGGCGCGGCGGCGCAGTTGACGCGTTCGAACATCTGTTCGATCATGGGAGGGTGTCCGCTGCCCGCCCCGCCCTCGAGGTCGTCGCCGAGCTGCGGCGCGAGGTCGAGCGTCTCCAGGGCGCGCCGGCGCGGCAGTCGGTGCCCACGCACGAGGCGCTCGAGGGGCTGCTGAGCCTGCAGACCGGTGGGGTCTACGGGGTCGACTCGGCCAGCCTGGCCCTCCTGCTGATGGCCGGACCGTCCGCGGCCGGCACGTGGTGCGGTGTGGTCGGCGCCCCCGACCTCGGGGTCGAGGCGGCGGTGGCCATGGGCGTCGACCCGCACCGCACCGTCCTGGTCCCCGACCCGCAGGACCGTTGGCTCGAGGTCACGGCGGCCCTGGTCGACGTGCTGGGCCTGGTGGTGGTGCGACCGCCGTCGGCGGTGGGCGAGGGCGACGCCGCCCGGCTCGTCGCGCGGCTGCGCAAGCAGGGGTGCGTGCTCGTGCCGTGGGGCCCCTGGCCCCGCTGCGACGCGCGGCTCACGCTCGAGCAGGCCCGCTGGTCCGGTCCGGGAGCGGGCGAGGGGCACCTGCGCTCGCGCGAGGTCCGGGTGGCGGTCCACCGCGGCGGGGCCCCCGGGCGCACGCGTGACCTGCTGCTGCCGGCCGACGACCTCACCGTCCGCCGGGTCGCCCCGGCCGCCGTCCCGCACGTCGCCCGGCCCGCCGCGGCGCGGGGTCCCGCACCCCAGGTCGTCCGGAGCGCCGGATGAGGACGCTCGCGCTCTGGTGCCCCGACTGGCCGGTGCGCGCGGCCCTGCCCAACCTCCCGCGCGACGTCGCCGGTGCCGTCCTGGCCGGGGGCCAGGTGCTGGCGTGCAACCACGCCGCCCGGGTCGAGGGCGTGCGGCGCGGCATGCGTCGCCGCGACGCCCAGGCGCGCTGCCCCGACCTGGTGCTGGCCGACCACCGGCCCGAGGTCGAGGCGCGGGCGTTCGAGGAGGTGCTGGCCGGCGTCGAGGAGCTCAGCCCGGCCGTCACGCCGCTGCGCCCGGGGCTGTGCGCCCTGCCCGTGCCGGCGCGGTTCTACGGTGGCGAGCACGAGGCCGCCGCGGTGGTCGCGGAACGGGTGGTCTCGCTGGCGGTCTGGGACGTCCGTCTCGGCGTGGCCGACGGCCTGTTCGCCGCCGAGCAGGCCGCGCGACGGGCCGCGCCGCAGGACGTGCACGTCGTCGAGCCCGGCGGCGACGCCGCGTTCCTCGCCCCCCTGCCGGTCGAGGTGCTCGAGGCGCCGGAGGTCGTCAGCCTGCTGCGACGCATGGGCCTGACCACCCTCGCCCACCTGGCCGCGCTCGACCCGGCCGACGTGCACACCCGCTTCGGCTCCCACGGCGCGTTCCTGCACCGGCTGGCTGCCGGGCGCGACCCCCGCCCCCTGGCCCGTCGCGACGTGCCGCCGGAGCTGGCGGCCACGCTCGCGCTCGAGCCGCCGGCCTCCAGCGCCGAGGTCGTCGCGTTCAGCCTGCGCTCGGTGGCCGAGCGGTTCGTCTCCCGGCTCGCCGACCACGGGCTCGTGTGCACCTCCCTCGGGGTCGAGGTCGAGGTCGACGACGCGGTGGTCGCCACCCGGCGGTGGGTGCACCCGCGCTGGTTCGGGGCCGTCGACGTCGTCGACCGGGTCCGCTGGCAGCTGCAGGGCGGACCGCTGCCCGGTCCGGTCGGGGCGGTCCGGCTGCTGCCCGAGGTGGTCGCCCCCGTCGGTGAGCACGCACCGGCGCTGTTCGGTGCCGGTGCCCGGGGGTCGGGGGAGCGCGACGACGTCGTGGAGCGCGGCATCGCCCGGGTGCAGGGCCTGGTGGGGCACGAGGGGGTGCTGGCCGCCCAGGTGCAGGGCGGCCGGGCGCCCGCCGCCCGCCGCCTGCTCACGCCGTGGGGGGAGCAGGCCCAGCCGGCTCGCGCCGTCGGGGCACCGTGGCCGGGCTCGGTGCCGCCGCCGGCACCGGCCACGGTCTACGCCGCACCGAGGCCCGCCCAGGTCGTCGGTCCCGGCGACCGCGCGGTGGGGGTCGACGGCCGGGGCGCGATCAGCTGCGAGCCGGTCCGGTTCCGACCTGCGGGCGACGAGCAGTGGCGGCCCGTGGCCTCGTGGGCCGGGCCCTGGCCGATCGACGAGCTGTGGTGGGACGAGGCGTCGGCCCGCCGGGTGGCCCGCTTCCAGGTGGTCGGCGTCGACGGCACCGCCTGGCTCATGGTCGTCGAGGACGGCACCTGGTGGACCGAGGCCCGCTATGACTGACCCACGCCCCCATCGGGCCCGGGAACGTCACGCTCAGCGGCGAGGGGGGAGGGGCTGATGGGCTGGAACAACCCCGACGTCCCCTGGCGCGAGCTCGAGGCACGGCTGTCGGGTCGGCTGGAGCCCACCCACGCCCTGCCGAGCCAGACCCGTGACGACCTGCAGCCCAGCCCGGTCGACGGCCGCTTCCCCGGCTCTGCCGATGGTCGGTTGCCCGACGGGGGAGACGGGCCCGCGTTCAGCCGCAAGCGGGCGCGCTATGCGGCTCCCGACGGTACGGCGGGCCAGGCGGGGGTGCCGGGCCGTGGGCGGCAGAAAGGCCAGGCGGGGGTGCCGGGCCGTGGGCGGCAGACGGAGACAGCCGTCCCCTACGCCGAGCTGCACTGCCACAGCGACTTCAGCTTCCTCGACGGTGCGAGCGCACCGGAGCGCCTGGTGGAGCAGGCGGTCGACCTCGGCCTGGAGGCGCTGGCCCTCACCGACCACGACGGCTTCTACGGGGTGGCGCGCTTCGCGGAGGCGGCGCAGGAGCTCGGCCTGCCGACGGTCTTCGGCGCCGAGCTGTCGCTGGGGCTCACCGCGCCGCAGCAGGGCGTGCCCGATCCCGAGGGCAGCCACCTGCTGGTGCTGGCGCGCGGGGTCGAGGGCTACCACCGGTTGGCTGCGGCCATCACCGAGGCCCAGCTCGCCGGCGACGAGAAGGGGCGACCCGTCTACGACCTCGCGCAGCTGGCCGAGCAGGGACGCGGCCACTGGCACGTGCTCACCGGCTGCCGCAAGGGCTTCGTGCGCCAGGCGCTCGCCGACGGCGGGCCCTCCGCCGCGTCGCGCGCCCTCGCCCGGCTGGTCGACCTGTTCGGTGCCGACGCGGTCGACGTCGAGCTCACCCACCACGGCGGCCCGACCGACTCCACCACGAACGACCTGCTCGCGGCGCTGGCGGCCGAGCACGGGCTGCCGGTGGTGGCCACGGGCAACGTGCACGCGGCCACCCCGTCGCGCACCCGCCTGGCCCAGGCGATGGCCGCCGTGCGGGCCCGACGCAGCCTGGCCGAGATGGACGGCTGGCTGGCCGCGTCGGGGCAGGCCTACCTGCGCTCCGGGGCCGAGATGCAGGCACGCCTCGGCCGCTACCCGGGTGCGGTCGCCCGGTCGGTGGAGGTGGCACGTGCGACGGCGTTCGACCTGCGTCGCGCGGCCCCACGGCTGCCGCAGACCGACGTGCCCGACGGGTACACGCCCATGGGGTGGCTGCGCGAGCTCGTGCGTCGGGGCGCCGACGAGCTGTACGCGCACGACCGCGAGCGGGCGGAGGAGCGGCTCCAGCGCGAGCTGGCCGTCATCGAGGCCAAGGGGTTCTGCGGCTACTTCCTCATCGTCCACGACATCGTCGCGGAGGCCCGGCGTCGCGGGATCCTCTGCCAGGGCCGGGGGTCGGCCGCCAACTCCGCGGTCTGCTACGCGCTGCGCATCACCGCCGTCGACTCGATGTTCTACGACCTGCCGTTCGAGCGGTTCCTGGCCGCCACGCGCGACGAGGAGCCCGACATCGACGTCGACTTCGACGCAGACCGCCGGGAGGAGGTGATCCAGTGGGTCTACGACACGTTCGGGCGGCGCAACGCCGCCCAGGTGGCCAACGTCATCAGCTACCAGCCGCGCTCGGCCGTCCGCGACGTCGCGAAGGCGCTGGGCTACTCCGTCGGCCAGCAGGACGCGTGGAGCAAGAGCATCGAGTCCTGGCGCACGATCGACCCCGGCGAGGACGACCCGTTCCCGCCGCTGGTGCGCGAGCTGGGCGAGCAGCTGCTGAAGACGCCGCGCCACCTGGGCATCCACTCCGGCGGGATGGTGCTCACCGAGCGGCCCGTGGGCGAGGTCGTGCCGATCGAGCGGGCCCGCATGGACAAGCGCACGGTCGTGCAGTGGGACAAGGACGACTGCGCGTGGATGGGCCTGGTCAAGTTCGACCTGCTCGGGCTCGGGATGCTCGGCGCCATCCAGCACACCTTCGACCTCCTGGCCGAGCACACGGGGGAGCGGTGGGACCTCGCCTCGATCCCCAAGGAGGAGCCGGCGGTCTTCGACATGCTGTGCCTGGCCGACTCGGTCGGGGTCTTCCAGGTGGAGAGCCGGGCCCAGATCGGCACGCTGCCCCGGCTGCGTCCGCGCTCCTACTACGACCTCGTGATCGAGATCGCGCTCATCCGCCCGGGGCCGATCCAGGGCGGGGCGGTGCACCCCTACATCCGGCGCCGGCTGGGCAAGGAGCCGGTCGAGCACATCCACCCGCTGCTGGAGCCGGTGCTCGCCCGCACGCTGGGGGTGCCGCTGTTCCAGGAGCAGCTCATGCAGATCGCCATGACGGTGGGCGACTGCACGGGCGACGACGCCGACCTGCTGCGCCGGGCCATGGGCTCCAAGCGGGGGACGGAGCGGATCGAGCGGCTGCGCGAGAAGCTCTACGCCGGGATGCGGCGCCACGGCATCACCGGCGACGTCGCCGACGGCATCTACGCCCGCATCCAGGCCTTCGCGAACTTCGGGTTCGCCGAGAGCCACGCCCTCAGCTTCGGGCTGCTCGTGTACGCCAGCAGCTGGCTCAAGCTGCACGCCCCGGCGGCGTTCCTGGCCGCCCTCCTGCGCTCGCAGCCCATGGGCTTCTACTCCCCGCAGTCGCTCACCGCCGACGCCCGCCGCCACGGCGTCGAGGTGCGCCGCCCGTGCATCGCCCGCTCCCAGGCCCACGCCGACCTGGAGCCCGTCTCCGAGGGCGAGGGGCGGCGGGCGACGGGCCTGCGGGCCTGCGCCCATCGGGAGCAGCCGCCGGCGGGCCTCTTCGACGACACCGAGCCGCGCGCGGCCGTCCAGGCGCGACTGGCCGAGCACCGTCGCGACGGCCGCCACGCGGTGCGCCTGGGCCTCACGGAGGTGCAGGGGATCGGCGCGGCCGACGCCGAGCGGGTGGTGGCGGCGCGGGCGGAACGCCCGTTCACCGACATGGCCGACGTCGTGCGGCGAGCCCGGCTGTCGGTGCCGCAGATGGAGGCGCTCGCCACGGCGGGGGCGTTCGACGTCTTCGGCATCAGCCGGCGCCAGGCCCTGTGGAACGCCGGGTACACCGATGCACCCGACCTCCTGGAGGGGACGGCGGTGCAGGCGCCGCCGCCGATGCTGCCGGGCATGAGCGACGTCGAGCTCACCACGGCCGACCTGTGGGCCACCCGCATCTCACCGTCCGACCACCCGTTCGTGCACCTGCGCCCCCTGCTCGAGGGGGAGGACGTGCGGGCGGTCGAGGAGTGCGCGTCGCTCGGCACCGGACGGCGGGTCCGGGTGGCGGGGCTGGTCACGCACAAGCAGCGGCCGTACACCGCCTCGGGGGTCACGTTCCTCAACCTCGAGGACGAGACCGGCATGCTCAACGTGGTGGTCTTCGCCGACGTCTGGAAGCGGCACCGTCGGGTGCTGCAGAACGCGGCCGGGGTGGTCGTCCGGGGAGTCGTCGAGAACGTCGAGGGTGCCACCAACCTGCGCGCGGAGGTGATCCAGCGCGTCGAGACGCTGTACCCGCAGGCTGCCTCGGCCATCGGGCGGCACCGCTCGCGCGACTTCCGCTAGCCACGACGCCCGGCCGGTCGTCTCACGATGGGAGAACGCGCGGCGGCCCCGCGTGCCCGGTCGTAGCGTCGGCGACATGGCAGTCCTGGCACCCGCTCGCACCCGCGTCCCGGCCCCTCCGGCACCCGACGCGCCGCCGTTGCAGCGCGGCCCGGCGGTCGCGGCGGGGGCCGTCGCCGTGGCACTGCTGGTCGTCGTGCAGGCGCAGCACGGCACGCGGAACGCGGTGCTGCTCGCTCTCGGCCTCGGTCTGGGGGTCGCGCTCTTCCACGCCCGTTTCGGCTTCACGTCGGGCTGGCGCCAGCTCGTGGCGGTCGGCAACGGTGCCGGCGTGCGCGCGCACTCCCTCCTGCTGGGCACCGCCGCCACGCTCGGCCTGCTCCTGCTCGCGTCCGGATCCGGCCTGTTCGGCACCACGCCCGCCGGCGTGCAGGGTCCCCTCGGCCTCGGGCTGGTGGTCGGGTCGTTCCTCTTCGGCGTCGGCATGCAGCTCGGGGGAGCGTGCGCGTCGGGCACGCTGTTCGCCGTCGGCTCCGGCCAGAGCAGCATCCTCGTGACGCTGGTCGGCTTCGTGGTCGGCTCGGTGCTCTACACCTGGCAGTACGACCTCGTCGACGACCTCCCGGCCTGGGACCCGATCGTGCTGCAGGACCACGTCGGCTACCTGGGCGCGTGGGCGATCACGATCGCCGCCCTGGGTGCCATCGTCTGGGGCACCCGGGTCGTGCAGGCGCGCCGGAACCCGCCGCCGACGTCACCTCCGCCGACGGCGCGGGGGGCCGTCCGGGTCGTGCGCGGCTCCTGGTCGCCGTACGTCGGGGCCGTCGTCCTCGCCGTCCTCGCCGCCGGCGTGCTGTGGGTCTCGGGTGGCATCTGGGGCATCACCAGCGCGTTCGCGCTCTGGGGGGCGAAGCTGCTCCAGCTCGTGGGAGCGCATCCCGAGACCTGGGCGTACTGGCAGCGCCCAGGAGCGTCCGCGCAGCTCTCAGGGTCGGTGCTCGCCGACAAGACCTCCCTGACCAACATCGGCATCGTCGTGGGCGCCGCGCTCGCCGCGACCCTGGCGGGCAGCTACTCGCTGCGCCACCGCTTCGTCACCCGCCAGGTCGTGGCGTCGCTCCTGGGCGGGATCCTGCTGGGTGTCGGCGCGCGCCTCGCGAACGGGTGCAACATCGGCGCCTACCTCGGCGGCATCTCCACCGGCAGCCTGTCCGGCTGGATCTGGGGTGCCGTCGCCCTCGGCGGCACCTGGGTGGGCCTGAGGCTGCGGCCGTTCTTCGGCCTCGACGTCCCGAAGCGGTACGACGGCGTCTGCTAGAAGTAGTCGCGCACCGTCACGGGCCCGCGGGTGGTGACCAGGTCCCAGGTGACGTCGTCGCCGTCGTCGCCGGTGAGGTGCCCGAGCGCGCGCAGCTGTGCCGACGTCGCCGCACCCGCGAACGTGAGGGCGAGGCCGCCGCGGGTCAGCGTGCGAGCGCCGGCGGGCGGGGAGTCCACGGTCTCGACGCGCCCGCTCCCGTCGGCCAGCGACAGCACGTGGGTGGTGCCCTCGACCACGAACGGCAGGCGCGTGTCGATGCCCGGGTGGACGCGCGGGAGCGCGAGGGCGGCGGGGTCGAGGACGGCGAGCGCGTACGGCGTCGACGAGATGGCCGTCGGGTGCACGGTGCGCAGCAGGTGCTGCCAGGCCGGGACGCCGCTCGCCCGCACGAGGCACGTCGGCGTGACGGGGTCGAAGGTCGACAGCAGCGTCATGAGGGAGCGCAGTGCGTCGGCGTCGTCGGCGACGAGGTCCCACACCCGCAGCTCACCCTCCGCGCCGTAGCCCCGGCCGCGGTCCCAGGACGTGTAGCCGACGACCTCGCCGTCGCGCTCGGCGACGGTGACGCCGGTGACCCGCAGCATCGGGGGCTCGGTGAACAAGGGGCCGCGACGGCGCAGGGGTCCGTTCTCGCGGGACACCGCCCGGTCGTGCACGGTCCGGACGGCCTCGGCGTCGTCCTCGGTGGCACGTCGCACCGGGGTCGACCCACCGGCCGCGAGGGCGGCGGTCGGCACCCGGACGTCGTCGAGGGTGGTCACCGCCTCGTAGCCGAGGCGCCGGTAGATGCCGGGCGAGGTGGCGTAGAGCGTCGAGACCAGGGCTCCGCGCTCGCGCGCCGCGTCGAGCAACGTCGCGAGGAGCGGGGCGAGCAGGCCGCTGCCCCGGTGCTCGGGTGCCACCGTGACCCCACCGATCCCGGCGGTGGGCACGGGCACGCCGCCGAACCAGGAGTCGTAGGCCCGGTCGAGCGCGGTCGCGACCAGCCGGCCCTCGACCACGACGCCCCACCAGGCCTTGCCCTCGGCGTGCATCGCGACGGGCGGGTCGGGCGGGTCGAAGGCGCCGAACGCCTCGACGAGCTGGCGACGCATCGCGTCGGTGTCGTCCTCGGTGAGCCGACGGATCTCCATGCGGCCATCCTGCCCACCCAGGATGGCCCAGGTCACACCGCAGTTCAGGTTGACCTGACCAGAAGGTGGGCTTAGTGTCAGGAGCACCCGAAGGAGGTGCGATGGACACGACCCTGCAGGAGCCGGCGACCGGCCAGGTGAGCCTGGCCGTCTCCACCGTCATCTTCGCGCTGCGTCCGCACCCCGTCACCGACCGGACGACGCTCTGGCTGCCCCTGGTGCGCCGCATCCGACAGCCGTACGAGGGCCGCTGGGCCCTGCCCGGAGGCCCCCTGCGGCCCGACGAGGACCTCACCGCGTCCGCCCGCCACACGCTCGAGCGCACCACCGGCCTCGCGCCGCAGTACCTCGAGCAGCTCTACTCCTTCGGCGCCGTCGACCGCTCGCCCCACGACCGCGTGGTCTCGATCGTCTACTGGGCGCTCGTGCGGCCCGACGAGGACGCGCGCGCCACCGACGGTGAGAACGTCGAGTGGTTCGTCGCCGACGAGGTCGAGGGCCTCGCCTTCGACCACGACGCCATCGTCGCCCACGCACTCGACCGGCTGCGCGCGAAGATCACCTACTCGCCGATCGCCCTCGCGTTCCTCACCGACGAGTTCACGCTCGCGCAGCTGCGCGAGGTGCACGAGGCGGTGCTCCGTCGAGCCCTCGACCCGGCCAACTTCCGCCGCCAGGTCCTGGCCGGCGGGACCGTCGTCCCCACCGGCTCGCACCTGACGGGCACGAGCCACCGTCCCCCCGCGCTCTACCGACGCGCGCGACAGCCCGAGGAGAACCGATGACCACGCTCCCCACCGCCGACCCGACCCCCACCGGCTCCGTCCACGACGTCATCACGGCCGAGCCGGGCGCGTCCTGCGACGCCGACCTCGCCGAGGGGCCGTGGATCTTCGACCTGGTGCCCGGCTACGGCCCCGGCGCGTCGGAGGACGACGTCATCCCCGAACCGGTCGTCCGCCCCGGCCAGCTCCCGGCCGTCTACCAGCGGATGGCCGAGCCGGAGCTGCACGAGCGGATCCGCGCCGCGAAGGCGACCCTCGGCGACCGGCTGGTCGTGCTCGGGCACTTCTACCAGCGTGACGAGGTGGTGCAGCACGCCGACTTCGTGGGCGACTCCTTCCAGCTGGCCAACGCCGCACTGACCCGACCGGACGCCGAGGCGATCGTCTTCTGCGGCGTGCACTTCATGGCCGAGACCGCGGACATCCTCGCCCGTCCCGAGCAGCACGTCGTGCTGCCGAACCTGGCGGCCGGCTGCTCGATGGCCGACATGGCCGACGAGGACTCCGTCGAGGCCGCCTGGGAGGAGCTCGAGCGCGTCTACGCCGATCCCGTCACCGGCATGGGCCCGGACGCCGACGGGAAGGTGCCGGTGGTGCCGGTGACCTACATGAACTCCTCGGCCGCGCTGAAGGCGTTCTGCGGGCGCCACGGCGGCATCGTCTGCACGTCGTCGAACGCCTCCACCGTGCTGGAGTGGGCCTTCGAGCGTGGTCACCGCGTGCTCTTCTTCCCCGACCAGCACCTCGGACGCAACACGGCGAAGGCGATGGGGATCCCGCTGGAGCGGATGCCCATGTGGAACCCGCGCAAGCCCCTGGGCGGCAACACCGAGGCCGACCTGCGGGACGCGAAGGTGCTGCTGTGGCACGGGTTCTGCTCGGTGCACAAGCGCTTCGGCGTGGCGCAGATCGAGCAGGCGCGCGCCGAGCACCCGGGTGTGAAGGTCGTCGTGCATCCCGAGTGCCCGATGCCGGTCGTCGACGCCGCCGACGCCGCCGGCTCGACGGACTTCATCCGCAAGTACGTCGCCGCGAGCGAGCCCGGCGACACCATCGCGATCGGCACCGAGGTGAACCTCGTCAACCGGCTCGCGGCCGAGCACCCCGACCGCACGATCTTCTGCCTCGACCCGGTCGTCTGCCCGTGCTCGACGATGTACCGGATCCACCCGGGCTACCTCGCCTGGGTGCTCGACGGCCTGCTGGAGGGCGAGGTGCGCAACGAGATCGTCGTGCCCGACGACGTCGCAGTCGACGCCAAGATCGCCCTGGAGCGCATGCTCGCGGCCCTGCCGAAGGACGCCTGACGTGACCCGCGTGCTGGTGCTCGGCAGCGGCGTCGCCGGGCTCACCGCGGCGCTGGACGCCGACGGGCGCGACGGGGTGGACGTCGTGCTCCTCACCAAGGCCGGGCTCGCGGAGAGCAACACGGCATGGGCGCAGGGCGGCATCGCGGTGGTCACCGACCCCGCGGACTCGGTGGCCTCGCACGTGGCCGACACCCTGGTCGCCGGTGCAGGGCTCTCCGACGACGACGCCGTGCGCGTGCTGTGCGGGGAGGGACCACGGGCCGTGGCCGACCTCATGGCGCGGGGCGTGCACTTCGACGTGCACGGCGGCGAGCTGTCCCGGGGGCTCGAGGCGGCCCACTCGCACGCCCGCATCCTGCACGCCGGCGGTGACGCGACGGGCGCGGCGATCTCGCGCGCCCTGGTCGAGCGGGTCCGCGCGTCGGGCGTCGACGTCCGCGAGCACACGATGGCGGTCGACCTCGTCGTCGAGCACGGCACGGTGGTGGGGGTGCGGCTCCTCGACGGCTCGGTGCTGGAGGCCGACGCCGTCGTGCTCGCCACCGGGGGGGCGGGCCAGCTGTACCCCTTCACGACGAACCCCGAGGTGGCCACGGGCGACGGCCTGGCCATGGCACTGCGGGCCGGGGCGGTCGCGGCCGACCTGGAGTTCTACCAGTTCCACCCCACGGCTCTCGCCGTGCCCGGCAGCCCCCTCGTGTCCGAGGCGGTGCGGGGCGAGGGCGCCGTGCTGCGGGCTCTCGACGGGACACGCTTCATGACCGACGTGCACCCCGACGCCGAGCTGGCGCCGCGCGACGTCGTGGCACGAGGCATCGCCGCCCAGATGGCCCGTCAGGGCGGCGCGCCGGCGCAGCTCGACGCCACGGCTCTCGGGGCCGCGTTCCTGGCGCGCCGCTTCCCCTCGATCGACGCGACGGTCCGCGCCCACGGGATGGACTGGTCCCGCGAGCCCGTTCCCGTGTCGCCGGCCGCGCACTACTTCATGGGTGGCGTGCGCACCGACCTCTGGGGTCGCACCTCCCTGCCTGGCCTGCTGGCCGTGGGCGAGGTGGCCTGCACGGGCGTCCACGGGGCGAACCGGCTCGCGTCGAACTCCCTGCTCGAGGGTGCCGTGTTCGGGCGTCGGGTGGTCGACGCGGCCCTGGGCCTGGCGCCGGTCGACGAGCCCGCCTTCGACGAGGAGTGGCCCGCTCCGGTCGAGGTGGGTCGGGGCGCGCCCGTCGAGCCGTTGCAGCGCACCGACCTCCAGCGGCTGCTCTGGGAGACCGCAGGCCTGAGCCGCGACGCCGCGGGGCTCCAGCGCGCCGCGGCCCTGCTCGGGCTCGGCGGGGGTGCCGTTCGACGGGGCTCAGGAACCACCGGGCCATGGGCGAAGGACGACGTCAAGGCCGTCGAGGACGCCAACCTGCACACCGTCGCCGCGGCGCTGGTGGCTGCGGCCCTCGCGCGGCGCGAGTCCCGCGGCGGGCACTTCCGGGCCGACGCTCCCGCGACCGACCCTGCGCAGGCCCACCACGGCTCCGTGGTGCTGGCGCCGGCCCGCAGGCCGCAGCAGGTGGTCGCGTGCTGACCGCGGCACAGGTCCAGCGTGTCGTCGACCTGGCGCTGGAGGAGGACGCACCCTTCGGCGACCTGACGTCGCAGGCCTTCGTGCCGTCCGACGCGCGCGCCGACGCCGCGGTCGTGGCGCGCGAGCCCGGGGTGCTCGCGGGCGCCGAGGTGCTCGAGCGCACGTTCGCGACCGTCGACCCCACCGTCGAGGTGACGGTCCTCCTGGGCGACGGCGACCGGTTCGACGCCGGCGACGTGCTCGCGCGGGTCCACGGACCGGCGCGGGCGGTGCTGCGGGGCGAGCGGGTGGCGCTGAACCTCGTGCAGCGGATGTGCGGCATCGCGACCCTGACCGCGCGGTACGTCGCCGCGGTGGAGGGGACGGGGGTGCGGGTGGTCGACACGCGCAAGACCACGCCGGGGCTCCGGGCCCTCGAGCGCCACGCGGTCCGGTGCGGCGGAGGGCACAACCACCGCTTCTCGCTGTCGGACGCCGTGATGGCGAAGGACAACCACCTGGCGCTCGTCGACGACGTGACCGCCGCGATCCGCGCGGCGCGCGAGCAGCTCCCGCACACCACGCACGTGGAGGTGGAGGTCGACCGGCTCGACCAGGTGGAGGCGGTGCTGGCGGGCGGGGTCGACACGATCATGCTCGACAACTTCACCCCCGACGAGCTGCGCGAGGGGGTCGCCCTCGTCGGCGGCCGCGCACTGGTGGAGGCGAGCGGCGGGATCACGCTCGAGACCATCGGCGAGGTCGCCCGCACCGGGGTCGACGTCATCAGCGTCGGCGCGCTCACCCACTCCGTCCGCGCGCTCGACCTCGGGCTTGACCTCGACCTGGGCAACCCGTGATCTACCTCGACGAGGCCGCGACCACGCCGCTGCGGCGTGACGTGCTGGCGGCGATGGGTCCGTACCTCGGGCCCACGTTCGGCAACCCGTCCAGCCACCACGAGGTGGGGGAGGCGGCGCGTCGAGGACTCGAGCAGGCCCGGGCGGACGCGGCGACGGTGCTGGGCGCCCGGCCGGCGGAGGTCACGTTCACCTCGGGCGGCACGGAGGGCGCCAACGCCGCGGTCAAGGGCATCGCACTGGCCGAGCCGCGGGGTCGGCACGTCGTGGTGAGTGCCGTGGAGCACCCTGCGGTGCTCGAGTCGGCCCGGTGGCTCGGCCGCCTCGGCTACGAGGTGACGGAGCTCGGCGTCGACGAGCGCGGGCTCGTGCGCCCCGACGACCTCGCGGCGGTGCTGCGCGACGACACCACGCTGGTGAGCATCCAGCACGCGAGCAACGAGGTGGGCACCGTGCAGCCCGTCGCCGAGCTCGCGGCCGTCGCCGCCGAGCGCTCCGTCCCGATCCACACCGACGCCGTCCAGTCGGCGGCGTGGCCCGACCACGACCCCGGGGTCGACGTCTCCCGGCTCGGCGTGCAGGCGCTCAGCCTGTCCGCCCACAAGATCGGCGGTCCGAAGGGCGTCGGGCTGCTGTGGGTGCGTCGCGGCACGCGGCTGGAGCCGCTGGTGCACGGCGGGGGCCAGCAGGACGGTCGGCGCTCCGGCACGGAGGACGTCGCCGGGGCCGTCGGGCTGGCCGCGGCGCTGCGGCTCGCGTCGGCGGCCACCCCCGCGGCGGCCGAGGTGGCCGATCGCCGCGACCGGTTCGTCCAGGCCGTCATCACGGGGGTGCCTGGTGCCGCGCTGACCGGCCACCCGACGTCGCGCCTCCCCGGGCACGCGTCCTTCGTGCTGCCCGGCCGGTCGGGGGAGTCGGTGCTGCTCGACCTCGAGCGCCGCGGCGTCGTCTGCTCCAGCGGCTCGGCCTGCCACGCCGGCAGCGACGAGCCCAGCCACGTCCTCGTCGCCATGGGCGTCGCCCCCGAGGTGGCGCAGACCGCGGTGCGGTTCACGTTCGGTCGATCGACCACCGACGAGCAGCTCGCCGAGGCGGCCGAGGCGCTCGCGGACGTCTGTCGCGCGCGGTGACTACCCTGGAGAGGTCATGACCTCCTCCGACTCCGGTCCGACCGCGTACCTCGACCACGCGGCGACCACGCCGATGCATCCCGAGGCCGCGCAGGTGCTCGCCGAGCAGCTCGCGCGCACGGGCAACGCGTCGAGCCTGCACGCGTCGGGTCGGGCGGCCCGGCGCGTCGTCGAGGAGTCGCGCGAGGTCATCGCCGAGTGCCTGGGGGGACGACCGAGCGAGGTGGTGTTCACCTCCGGCGGCACGGAGGCGAACAACCTCGCCATCAAGGGTCTGTACTGGGCGCGGCACGACGAGGACGCCACCCGCGACCGGGTGCTGTTCAGCTCCATCGAGCACCACGCCCTGCTCGACCCGGTCACGTGGCTCGCGGCCCACGAGGGGGCACGCATCGACACCACGCCCGTCGACCGGCAGGGGCGCGTGGTGGTGGAGCGGCTGCGTGAGCAGGTCGAGTCGGACCCGGCCTCGGTCGCCGTCGTCACGACGATGTGGGCCAACAACGAGATGGGGACCGTCCAGCCCGTCGCGGACGTCGTCGCGCTGGCCCGCGCGCACGACGTGCCCGTGCACAGCGACGCCGTCCAGGCGGCCGGCTACCTGCCGCTCGACTTCGCCGCGTCGGGCCTCGACGCCATGACCGTCACCGCCCACAAGCTCGGGGGACCCGTCGGGGTCGGTGCGCTGCTCGTGCGCCGGGAGGTCGCGCCCGTGCCGCTCGTGCACGGTGGCGGCCAGGAGCGCGACCTGCGCTCCGGCACCGTCGGCGTCGCGCTCATCGCCTCCTTCGCCCGCGCGCTCGAGGTCACGAAGCAGCACCAGGCGGCCACGTCGGCCCGCATCGAGGCGCTGCGCACGCGACTCGTCGAGGGCATCGTCCGCGTCGTGCCCGACGCCGTCGTCAACGGCGATCCCGAGCCCGGGCCCGACCACCGGCTCCCGAACATCGCGCACGTGACGTTCCCCGGGTGCGAGGGCGACGCCATGCTCATGCTGCTCGACGCGCAGGGTGTCGAGGTCTCCACCGGGTCGGCCTGCCAGGCGGGGGTGCCGCAGCCCAGCCACGTGCTGCTCGCGATGGGCTACGACGACGACGCGGCCCGAGGGTCGCTGCGCCTGAGCCTCGGCCACACGAGCACGGAGGCGGACGTCGACCGCCTGCTCGCCGTGCTGCCGCGGGTGCACGAGCGCGCCCTGCGCGCGTCGCTCGTCAGGAGCCGCTGATGGCACGCCTCGTCGCTGCGATGTCCGGCGGCGTCGACTCGGCGGTGGCGGCGGCCCGCGCGGTCGAGGCCGGCCACGACGTCACCGGCATCCACCTGGCCCTGAGCCGCAACCCCCGCTCCTACCGCTCGGGCGCGCGGGGCTGCTGCTCCATCGAGGACGCCGGCGACGCCCGGCGCGCCGCCGACACGCTCGGCATCGCGTTCTACGTCTGGGACATGAGCGAGGAGTTCGCCGACGAGGTCGTCGACGACTTCGTCGCCGAGTACGCCGCGGGACGCACGCCCAACCCGTGCCTGCGCTGCAACGAGAAGATCAAGTTCGCCGCCGTGCTCGACCGCGCGCTCGCCCTCGGCTTCGACGGCGTCGTCACGGGTCACTACGCGCGGCTCGCCACCGCCGCCGACGGCACCATCGAGCTGCACCGGGCCGACGACGGCGGTAAGGACCAGAGCTACGTCCTCGGCGTGCTCACCCAGGAGCAGCTGAGGCACTCCCACTTCCCGCTGGGCGGGTCTCTCAAGACCGAGGTCCGGGAGGAGGCGGCGCGGCGCGGGCTGCAGGTGGCCACCAAGCCCGACAGCCACGACATCTGCTTCGTCGCCGACGGCGACAACGCCGGCTGGCTGGCCGACAGGCTCGGACCGCGTCCCGGGGCGATCGTCGACGAGGACGGCGCCGTGCTGCGCGAGCACGACGGCGCGTACGCCTTCACGATCGGGCAGCGTCGCGGGCTGCGGCTCGGCGTCCCCGCCGACGACGGCAAGCCCCGGTTCGTGCTCGACATCGAGCCCGTGTCCGGCACGGTGACGGTCGGGCCGCGCGAGCACCTGCAGGTCGACGTGCTCGAGGCCGACCGGCCGCTGTGGTGCGGCGTCCCGCCGGCGGGCCCGGTGGAGTGCACCGTGCAGCTGCGGGCGCACGGCGCGGAGCACCGTGCCGTCGTGCGCGTCGAGGACGGAGGTGCCGGCCACACCGTGCACGTCGACCTCCTCGACCCCGCCGAGGGCATCGCACCCGGGCAGGCGGTCGTCGTCTACGACGGCACGCGCGTGGTCGGCTCGGCCACCATCACCGCCACGTCGCGGGCGGCGGCGGAGCAGCAGCGGTGAGGGCCACCGGCATCGGGTCGATGCCGGGCACCGACGTCGCCGAGGCGGCCAAGGTCGTCCTCGGCACCCTCGACGACCTCGCCTTCGTGCCCGAGCTGCCGGGACGTGGCGTCGCGGCCCAGATGGTGGGCCGCTCGCTCGCCGTGCTGGACGGCCTGGGTGCCGACCTCCAACCGGCGGGATGGCGCCTCCTCGACGCCTCGGGCGTCGACCACCGACGCGCCCGCTCCCTGCTCGCCCAGGACCTCGACGTCGTCGAGGAGCTCGCCGAGGGTCGGACGGGTGCCGTGAAGCAGCAGGTCGCAGGACCGTGGACGCTGTCGGCGACGGTCGAGCTGCAGCGCGGCGAGAAGGTGCTCGCCGACCACGGCGCCCGGCGCGACCTCGCCCACGCCCTCGCAGCCGGGCTCGCCGACCACGTCGCCGGGCTGCGCCGCCGGTTCCCGTCGTCGGACCTGGTGCTCCAGGTCGACGAGCCGATGCTCCCGGCCGTGCTGGCCGCCCAGGTGCCCACGTCGTCGGGCTTCGGCCGCTACCGCACGATCGACCTGCCGGAGGCCGACGCGATGCTGCGCGTCGTCGTCGACGCCGTGCGCGACGCCGGCGCGACCCCGGTCGTCCACTGCTGCGCCCCCGACGTGCCGGTCGGGCTGCTGCGCGGAGCCGGGTTCGACGCCGTGGCCGCCGACCTCTCCCTGGCGCAGCCGTCCGAGGCCTGGGCCGAGGCCTTCGAGTCCGGGACGGACCTTTGGCTCGGTGCACTTCCGTCGACCGACGCCCCGTTCGAGGCCTCCGCCGTCCGGCGACGCGTCGAGCAGTGGTTCGACCGTCTCGGCTTCGGGGAGGACGCCTGGCACGACCGTCTCGTCGTCACCCCGGCGTGCGGTCTCGCCGGCGCCACCCCGGGCTTCGCCCGCCGGGTGCTCGGCGAGGCGGCCGCCCTCACCCGCTGATCAGACGATCTCGTCGGGCGCCGGCCGGCTGCCCAGACGCACGACGACGATGCCCGCGACCACGGCCACGCCGCACAGCACGTCGGCGAGGAGTCCGTCGAGCGCGAGGAACCCGGCGAGCCCGGCCACCACGAGGAGGACTCCGAGGACGATGGGGACGAGTCGGCGGCTGCTCATCGCCCCACCGTGCCAGGGAGGACCCGCGCCCGCATCCGCGCGTCCGGGGCTGGTGGCGCCGGGCCCGTCGTGCGCGGGTGGACGTCGGAGGTCGGTCCTAGGATGAGGCGCGTGAGCGAGCCTGCCGAGAACCCGCTGGACCTGACGCTCGAGGAGGCGCGTGCCGAGGCGGAGCGGCTCGTGGAGCGGATCAACGAGGCCCGCGACGCCTACTACGGCGCGGACGACTCGCGGGTCGACGACCGGACGTACGACGGGTGGATGCACCGGCTGGAGGAGCTGGAGCGCGCGCACCCGGAGGTGCAGGGCCAGGACTCGCCGACGCTGTCGGTGGGGGCGGCGCGCAACAGCGAGCTGGCGCCCGTCGAGCACGCCGAGCGGATGCTGAGCCTCGACAACGTGTTCTCGCCGGAGGAGCTCACGGCCTGGTGCGAGAAGACGCGTGCCGCGGCGGGGCGCGACGTCCGGTGGCTGACGGAGGTCAAGATCGACGGGCTGGCCATCTCCTTGCGCTACGAGCACGGTCGGCTGGTCAGTGCTGCGACGCGTGGCGACGGCCGGGTGGGCGAGGACGTGACGACGAACGCGGTGCGGCTGCCGGGCATCCCGCGGCGGCTGGAGGGGGAGGGTCACCCGCCGCTGGTGGAGGTGCGCGGTGAGGTGTTCATCGCGGTCGCGGCGTTCGAGCGTCTCAACGCCCTGCAGGCCGACCTGCGCGACCGCGTGGTCGCGGAGATGACCGGCCGTGGGGTCGAGCAGGACCGGGCCGAGGCCGCGGCCGCGCGCCGGTTCCCGGCCTTCGCCAACCCGCGCAACGCCGCCAGCGGCGGGCTGCGCCAGCTGCTGGGCAAGAAGCAGGGCCTGGAGCGCGAGGCCGGGGAGGCGCGCATCGAGGCGTTGTCGCTCTACGTGCACGGGATCGGCGCGTGGGAGCGCCCCCCGGTCGCCGCGCAGAGCGAGGTCTACGACCTGCTGGCGTCGTGGGGGCTGCCCACGAGCCCGCACTCGCGCGTCTACGACTCCACCGACGACCTGCTCGCTCGGGTGGCCGAGCTCGGCCAGGACCGGCACGCCATCGAGCACGAGATCGACGGCGTGGTGGTCAAGGTCGACGAGCTGGCCCTGCACCCCGAGCTGGGCGAGACCAGCCGCGCGCCGCGGTGGGCGATCGCCTACAAGTTCCCGCCCGAGGAGGTCCACACCCGTCTGCTCGACATCGTGGTCTCCGTGGGCCGCACCGGTCGCGCCACCCCGTTCGCCGTCATGGAGCCCGCCCAGGTGGCGGGCAGCGTCGTGCGCCAGGCCACCCTGCACAACAAGGACGTCGTGCGCCAGAAGGGCGTCCTCATCGGCGACACCGTCGTGCTGCGCAAGGCCGGCGACGTCATCCCCGAGGTCCTCGGTCCGGTCGTGGAGCTGCGCGACGGCAGCGAGGTCGAGTTCGTCATGCCCGAGGACTGCCCGGTCTGCGGCACGACGCTGCGGCCCATGAAGGAGGGTGACGTCGACCTGCGCTGCCCCAACGCCCAGACGTGTCCGGCGCAGGTCCGGGGGCGGGTCGAGCACGTCGGCTCGCGCGGGGCGCTCGACATCGAGGCGCTCGGCGAGGTCACCGCCGCCGCGCTCACGCAGCCGACGGTCCCCGCCGAGCCGCCCCTGCGCAGCGAGGCGGGCCTGTTCGACCTCGACCTGGAGACCCTCGTGCCGATCGAGGTCGTCGTCCGTGATGCCGAGACGGGCGAGCCGCGCATCGACGAGCGCACGGGCGAGCCCGTGCGACGCGCGCCGTTCCAGCGTGTCGAGATCACCTACCCGCCCGGCTACGAGGACGCGTCCCCGGCCGAGCGCCGAGCCGCGGGGGTGCGTAAGGACCACCGGGTGCTGCACCCGTCGGCCCAGGCCCTCACGTTGGTCGAGGAGCTCGAGAAGGCCAAGACCAAGGACCTCTGGCGCCAGCTCGTGGCGCTGTCCATCCGGCACGTGGGCCCGGTCGCGGCCCGCGCTCTCGCGCAGTACTTCGGCTCGCTGCAGGCGATCCGCGAGGCCGATCGCGACACCCTCGCCCAGGTCGACGGCGTCGGGCCGATCATCGCCGACTCGCTCCTGGAGTGGCTCGAGGTCGACTGGCACCAGGAGATCCTGGAGCGGTGGAGCGCGGCCGGCGTGCGCTTCGCCATCCCCGGCCACCCCGGGCCGGGTGCGGCCTCGCTCGGCGGTGGCACGCTCGACGGCCTCACCATCGTCGTCACCGGCTCGCTCGAGGACTTCACGCGTGACTCCGTCAAGGAGGCGATCATCGAGAACGGGGGCAAGGCGGCCGGGTCGGTGAGCAAGAAGACCGACTACGTCGTCGTCGGCGACAGCCCGGGCTCCAAGGCCGACAAGGCCGAGCAGCTCGGCGTCCCGATCCTCGACGAGGACGGCTTCAAGGCGCTGCTGGCCGAGGGCCCGCCGGCCACGCCGGACGACGACGAGGACTGAGGGTGCCGGCGCTGCGGGGCACCCGGGTGGCCGTCGTCCTCGTGTCGCTGGCGGTGGTCGTCTCCGTCGTCCACTACGTCGACAACGTGGTGGGCTACGCCGACTACCCCGTCCCCGACCCCTCAGCGCCGGTGCCGGCGCCGTCGGCCGCCGTGATCGCCGTCGCGTGGTTCGTCTTCACCGCCTTCGGCGCGGCCGGTCTGGTGCTGTTCCTGCGGCGATGCCTCGTCCCGGCCGTGGTCTGCCTCGCCCTCTACTCCGGCAGCGGGCTCGTCGGCATCGGTCACTACACCGTGCCGGGAGCCCTCGCCATGCCGTGGTGGAGGCAGGCGCACGTCCTCGCCGACATCGTGCTCGGCCTCGCGCTGCTGTCGTTCGCGCTGTGGGCGTTCCTCGCGAACCGTCGGCGCGTGGTCGTCACCTAGCCGCCCAGGACACGGTCCAGGGCGTCGGCCACCCGGCGCGCGATCGCAGCGGGCTCGTAGCCCTTCTTGTGCACGGTGTAGTCGGTGCCGCCGTCGGCGTCGCAGACGACGTCCTGGCTCAGGCAGGCGTCCACGGTGCGTCCGGTGAGCGCGCCGAGGTCGGGCCCGGCGCCGAGGCTCCCCTCGAGACGTGCGGTGGGGCCGGGGAGGTCGACCTCGATGAATCCTGCGTCGGGGTCGTGGCGCGGGTTGCCGATGAGGCCGAGGGCATCGACGTGCTCCGCGAGGCGCGGCGCCGCCGCGAGCGTCTCCTGGGCGATCTGCGCACCCTGGCTGAAGCCGACGACCACGAGTCGGGCGTCCGGGCAGCTCGCGACCCGGTCCCTCAGCAGCGTGTCCAGGCGCTCGCGGCCGGCGGCGACGTCGGCGTCGTAGACGTCGGGGTCGGACGTGTCGCGGCTGCGGTGCTTCGACGCCTCGACCCTGACCTCGTCGACGCCCCGGTCCTCGAGCTCCTGCTGGAGGTCGGTCACCACCCGGTTCACCTCCGTGCCGAGGCCTCGGTTCCGCTCGAGTGACTGCGACTGCCCGCGCACCCCGACCACCTGGACGTCCGGGCAGGTGTCGCCGCCCGCCGCGCCGCGTGCATCGCCGACGGCCGAGCAGCCGGCGAGGGACGCGGAGCAGAGCAGGGCGCACACGGCCGCGAGCACGATCGGCCGGCGAGCGGAGGACATCCCAGCAGGATGGCACGGCCACCACGACGCCCGCGCCGAGGTGGCGGGCCGAGTTCAGTCGACGTCCGCGTCGTCCGGATCGAAGAGGTCGGCTGCGGCGCCGACCACGAGGGGGTCGGGGGTGCGGACCACGTCGTGGTCCTTGCCCGGGTAGTCGAAGCGGTGAAGCACGTGGCGCATCGCCTCGAGCCGGGCGCGCTTCTTGTCGTTGCTCTTCACGACGGTCCAGGGCGAGTGCTTGGTGTCGGTCCGGCGGAACATCGCCTCCTTGGCCTCGGTGTAGGCGTCCCACTTGTCGAGCGAGGCGAGGTCCATGGGGGAGAGCTTCCACTGCCGCACGGGGTCGATCTGGCGGATGGTGAAGCGCGTCAGCTGCTCGGCACGGGAGACGGAGAACCAGAACTTCACGACGTGGATGCCGTCGTTGACGAGCATCTTCTCGAAGGCCGGCGCCTGCTTCAGGAACTCGGTGTACTGGTCCGGCGTGCAGAAGCCCATGACCCGCTCGACGCCCGCGCGGTTGTACCAGGACCGGTCGAAGAACGTCAGCTCGCCGGTGGTGGGCAGGTGGTACACGTACCGCTGGAAGTACCACTGACCCTGCTCGCGCTCGGTGGGCTTCACCAGGGCCACCACCCGGGCGCCGCGGGGGTTCAGGTGCTCGGTGAACCGCTTGATCGTGCCGCCCTTGCCCGCTGCGTCCCGGCCCTCGAAGAGCAGCACCACGCGCTGCCCGGTGTCCTTCACCCAGCTCTGCAGCTTGATGAGCTCGATCTGCAGCAACCGCTTCTCGAGGTCGTACGTCGCACGGTCGAGACGCTCGTCGTACGGGTAGCCCTCGCGCCAGGTGTCGACGGGGACGCCGCGGTCGTCGAGGAGCACCGGGTCGTCGTCGTCGGCGTCGTCGACGCTGTAGCCGGACAGCTGCTGGGGGGTCAGGGTGTCGATCACGTGCGGAGGCTAGGGGAGCGCGGTGAACGCCAGGTGACGCTCACTACGATGGCCCGGTACCAGCACCCGAGACGCAAGGGAGACGCATGTCGTCGGCCATCTCGCGCGAGGACGTCGCCCACCTGGCGAGCCTGGCGCGCATCTCGCTCAGCGAGGACGAGCTCGACCGGCTCGGCGCCGAGCTGCCGGCCATCCTCGACCACGTCGCAGCGGTCCAGGAGGCCGCCGGCGACGACGTCGAGCCAATGAGTCACCCGGTGCCGATCAGCAACGTGTTCCGGGCCGACGAGGTCCGGCCGTCGCTCACGCCCGACGCCGCGCTGTCCGGGGCACCCGCGAGCGAGGAGCAGCGCTTCCTCGTCCCGCAGATCCTCGGCGAGGAGTGAGCCGATGACCGACCTGACGCGCCTCAGCGCGGTCGAGATCGGCGACGCCCTCGCCGACGGCAGTGCGACGTCCGTCGACGTCACCCAGGCCCACCTCGACCGCATCGCCGCCGTCGACGACCGTCTCGGCGCCTTCCTGCACGTCGACGCCGACGGTGCCCTGGCCACCGCCGCCGACGTCGATGCCCGGCGCGCCGCGGGGGAGTCCCTCCCGACGCTCGCCGGTGTGCCCGTGGCCGTGAAGGACCTCATCAACACGCTCGGCCAGCCCACCACGGCGGGCTCGCGGATCCTCGAGGGCTGGGTGCCTCCGTACGACGCGACGGTGGTGACCCGGCTCCGCGCAGCGGGCCTGCCGATCCTCGGCAAGACGAACCTCGACGAGTTCGCGATGGGCTCGTCCAACGAGCACTCGGCCTACAAGCCGGCGCGCAACCCGTGGGACACCGAGCGGGTCCCGGGCGGCTCCAGCGGCGGGTCGGCGGCCGCTGTCGCGGGCTACGAGGCCCCCCTGGCGCTCGGCACCGACACGGGCGGCTCCATCCGTCAGCCCGGGGCGATGACCGGCATCGTCGGCGTGAAGCCGACCTACGGCGGGGTCTCGCGGTACGGCGTCATCGCCATGGCCAGCAGCCTCGACCAGGTGGGTCCGATGGCGCGCACCGTCCTCGACGCCGCCCTGCTGCACGAGGTGCTCGCCGGGCACGACCCGATGGACTCCACCAGCATCGACGCCCCCGTCCCCGCCGTCGTCGAGGCCGCACGTCGTGGCGACGTCGCCGGCCTGCGCGTCGGAGTCGTCAAGGAGCTCGGTGGCGAGGGCTTCCAGCCCGGTGTCCAGCGTCGCTTCGACGAGGCCGTCGAGCTGCTCGCCAAGGCCGGCGCCGAGGTCGTGGAGGTCTCCTGCCCGAGCTTCGTCCACGGCATCGCCGCCTACTACCTGGTCATGCCGAGCGAGGTCTCCAGCAACCTCGCCCGCTTCGACGCCATGCGGTACGGCCTGCGGGTGAGCCCCGACGGCGCGTCACCGAGTGCCGAGCAGGTCATGGCCGCGAGCCGTGACGCCGGCTTCGGCGACGAGGTCAAGCGCCGGATCGTCCTCGGCACCTACGCGCTGTCCAGCGGCTACTACGACGCCTACTACGGCTCGGCGCAGAAGGTCCGCACGCTCGTCGCCCGCGACTTCGCGGCCGCGTTCGAGCAGGTCGACGTGCTCGTCTCGCCCACCGCGCCCACCACCGCGTGGCGCCTGGGGGAGAAGAGCGACGACCCGCTGGCCATGTACCTGGAGGACGTCGCGACCATCCCCGCGAACCTCGCGGGGGTGCCGGGCCTGAGCCTGCCGGTCGGCCTGGCCGACGACACGGGTCTCCCGGTCGGCGTGCAGGTCCTGGCGCCGGCGCTGGCCGACGACCGCCTCTACAACGTCGGCGCCGCCCTCGAGCGGCTCGTCGACGCCCCCCGCCTGAGCGACGTCGACGCAGGAGCGAGCCGATGAGCAGCACCACCACCCTCGTGCCCTTCGACGAGGCCATCCAGCGCTACGACCCCGTCCTCGGCCTGGAGGTCCACGTCGAGCTCGGCACCGCCACGAAGATGTTCTGCGGCTGCGCCACCGGCTTCGGCGCGGAGCCGAACACGCAGGTGTGCCCGGTCTGCCTCGGCCTGCCCGGCGCCCTGCCCGTGGTCAACGCCAAGGCCGTCGAGTCGGCCATCCGGATCGGGCTCGCGCTGAACTGCGAGATCGCCGAGTGGTGCCGCTTCGCGCGGAAGAACTACTTCTACCCGGACATGCCGAAGAACTTCCAGACGTCGCAGTACGACGAGCCCATCGCGTTCGACGGACACGTCGACCTCGACGTCGAGGGGGAGACCTACCGCATCGAGATCGAGCGCGCCCACATGGAGGAGGACACCGGCAAGTCGCTCCACGTCGGCGGAGCCACCGGTCGCATCCACGGCGCCGACCACTCGCTGCTCGACTACAACCGCGCCGGCATCCCGCTCATCGAGATCGTGACCCGCACGATCGAGGTGCCCGCCGACAAGGCTCCCGCGGTCGCCCGCGCCTACGTCCAGCACCTGCGCGACCTCATGGTGGCGCTGGGCGTCTCCGACGCCCGCATGGACCAGGGTTCCCTGCGTGCCGACGTCAACCTCTCCCTCAAGCCGAAGGGCTCGGCGACCCTCGGCACCCGCAGCGAGACGAAGAACGTCAACTCCTTCCGCTCCGTCGAGCGGGCGGTCCGCTTCGAGGTCAGCCGGCACGCCGGCGTGCTCGACGCAGAGGAGACGGTGCTGCAGGAGACGCGTCACTTCCACGAGTCCGACGGCACGACGTCGCCCGGGCGTCCCAAGTCCGACGCCGACGACTACCGCTACTTCCCCGAGCCCGACCTCGCCCCGGTCGCGCCGTCGCGTGAGTGGGTCGAGGAGCTGCGGGCCACCCTGCCGGAGCCGCCGGCGGAGCGACGCAAGCGGCTGCAGGCGGAATGGGGCTTCTCCGACCTCGACATGCGTGACACCGTCGGTGCCGGCGCGCTCGAGCTCGTCGTCGCCACCGTGGCGGCGGGTGCGAGCCCGGCGGCCGCGAAGAAGTGGTGGCTGGGCGAGCTCGCCCGTCGCGCCAACGAGGCCGGCGCGGGGCTCGACGAGCTCGGCGTGACGCCCGAACAGGTCGCCGCCCTCCAGGCCCTCATCGACGCCGGCCGCGTCAACGACACGCTCGCCCGCCAGGTGCTCGAGGGTGTGCTGGCCGGTGAGGGCACGCCGGAGGAGGTCGTGACCGCCCGCGGTCTCGAGGTCGTCTCCGACGACGGCGCCCTCGGTGCCGCGGTCGACGCGGCGATCGCGGCGAACCCGGACGTCGCGCAGAAGATCCGTGACGGCAAGGTCCAGGCCGCCGGCGCCCTCATCGGCGCGGTCATGAAGCAGATGCGCGGCCAGGCCGACGCCGCGCGGGTGCGCGAGCTGGTGCTCGAGAAGCTCACGTGAGACCCCGACGACGATGAGCCCGAGGACGAGCACTGCGTGGCTCGGGGTCGCAGGATGGGCCGGAGTGGCGGCCGTGGTGCTGGTCGTCGTCCTCGTGGTGGTCGCGAACGTCCTCGTGGTGAGCCGCACCGCGGACGACCTGACGCGCGAGGTCGACGACCTCCGTCCCGCCCAGGTCGTCGTCGTGCCCGGCGCGGGCGTCTACCCCGACGGCTCGTTGGGTCGTCCGGTGGAGGAGCGCGTACGAGCCGCCGTCGCGCTGCACGACGCCGGCGTGGTCGAGAAGATCCTCGTCTCCGGCGACAACGGGACCCCCGAGTACAACGAGCCCGACGCGATGCGCGACGCCGTGCTCGAGGCCGGCGTGCCGCCCGACGACGTCTTCACCGACTACGCGGGCTTCAGCACCTGGCACACGATGCGACGGGCGCGCGACGTCTTCGGGGCGCGCACGGCGGTCGTGGTGACGCAGGAGGTCTACGCCGCGCGCGCCGTCGACCTGGGTCGCGCCGCAGGGCTCGACGTCCAGGGGTACGTCGTCAGCGAGGGCGGCCGGCGATCGCGCGAGTGGCTCGCCAGGGTGCGGGGCCTCGGCGAGGCCACCTTCCGACCGCGGGTCACCCCGGGGCCCGCCATCTCGATCACCGGCGACGGCAGGAGCTCCTGGGCCGACGCGTCCTCCTGAGGATCAGGACGCGCAGGCTCGGCCACCGCGCCGATCACCCGTGACCGTGCTCGTCCGCCCGCAGCGCCTCGATCCGCTCGAGCAGCATCCGGAGCTCGTCGAGCACGACCTCGGGCTGCTCGACGGGGATGAAGTGCGTGGCGTCGAGCTCGCGGTAGCGCGAGCGGCGGACGCGCTGGGAGGCGGTGTACATGTCCCGGGCGCCGGTGAGCAGGTCCCAGCGTCCCGAGACGAAGGTGGTGGGCACGTCGATCGCGGAGAGCGAGACGCGCGACTGCTCGGCGACGCCGAGCGCCAGGCGGGCGTACCAGGCCGGGTGCGTGGTGAAGAACTCCTTGACCATGGCCTGGAGCTCGGCCGTGTCGGCGGCCGGGTCGATGAGGTGGGTGCGCCGCAGGACGTTGGTCGTCGTGCGCGTCCACGGGAAGTGACGGGTCAGCGGAGCGATGCCGTGGCCGGTGACGGTGCTGATGCGCGAGAGGCCCACCATGAGCTGGCGGGCGAGCAGCGGCGGGACGTGCAGGGGCGCCAGCATGGTCCCGAAGGTGTTCCCCGGGACCCCGGCGACGGCCAGGATGCCCTGCACGCGGTCGGGGAACCGGTAGGCGAGCTCGAAGGCGACGGTGACGCCCGCGGACCAGGCGAGCAGGGGCGCCGAGGCGATGTCGGCGTCGTCCATCACGGCGACGGCGTCCTCGACGAACGCGTCGAGGTCGACGCGACCGTCGGTGGGCCGTTCGGAGCCACCGACGCCGCGGTGGTTCCACGAGACGACGCGCACGCCGCAGTCGGGCCGCAGCAGGGCGGGCCAGGCGTACGGGTTGGTGCCCAGACCGTTGCACAGCAGGATCGTGGGTCCGTCGGCGTCGTTGGTCCAGGCGCGCAGGCGTGTGCCGTCGGCGCTGGCCACGTCGTGGTAGCGGACGAGGCCGGGGGTCGAGCTCACGGGCGATGATCCTGCCGTCTCGGGCGCGGCCCCGCAACGGCTTCGGCGGAGCCGGTGGGGGTGCGGTCGCTCAGCCGACGCTCGCGAGCGCGGCGTCGAGGAAGGCATCGGCCCCGGTCGGCGTGTGCTCGAGGAAGAACGAGGGCTCGGCGAGCTCGAGCTCCATCAGCGCGGGACGACCGTCCGCGCCGGCCACGACGTCGACCCGCGCGTACAGGAGGTCGGTGCCCAGCAGCTCGCGCGCCACGGTGACCACCCGGTCGGCGAAGTCGACCTGCTCCGACGTCGGTCGACGGGCGCGGATGTCCTCCTTCAGCTCGGGGAGGGCGCGGGGGTCGTCGCCCCGGGCGAGCAGCGCGCCCTTGCGGAAGGCGTGCGAGAACGCGTGGCCGAAGACCAGCAGCCCCGTCTCGCCCTCGTCGTCGACGGCGGTGACGTACGGCTGGGTCATGGTGGGTCGTCCCGCGGCGAGGAGGCGGGCACCGTGCTCCAGGGCGGCGCCGGGATCACCCCAGCGGGCGGTGTCGGCGGCGCCGGCGGACACCGTGGGCTTGACGACGTGCTCGGCCGCGGCGGGGAGCTCCTCGAGGGTGCGGGCCGACCAGGCCGTCGGGACGATCGCGATGCCGGCCGACTCCAGCTCGCGCAGGTAGGTCTTGTCGGTGTTCCAGCGGAGCACGGCCGCGGGGTTCGCCAGCCGGGGGACGGTCTCGGCCCAGGCGAGGAACTCCTCGCGACGCGGGACGTAGTCCCAGCACGCGCGGACCACGACGAGGTCGTAGGCCTCCCAGTCGACGGCGGGGTCGTCCCAGACGACCGTCTCGGCGTGCACGCCGCGGTCCGTGGCCGCGGCGCTCAGGCGGGGGAGGTCGGGATCGACGTCGACGAAGGCGGCCCCAGCGGCCCAGGCGATGCGCATGGGGCGCAGCGTACCGCCGCGGCCGGATGAAGTCTCGGGCTTGATATCCGACAAATAAAGCCGTATGCTTCAAAGCGTGGAGATGAAGTCATGAGCATGATGCAGGTCGCCCTCATCGGTGACCTCGTGGGATCGCGGTCACACCCCTCGCGCGCCGAGGCCCACCGCGCGCTGCTGGCCGCCCTGACGGAGGTCAACGAGCGCGTCCCGACCGAGCAGGCGCTCGAGCCCACGATCGGCGACGAGCTCCAGGGTGTGCTCGCCTCGCCGCACCAGGCGCTGCAGGCCACCCTCGTCCTCCGCCTCGCGCTCCCCGCGGGCATGGACGTGCGCTGCGGCCTGGGTCTCGGCTCCATCGAGGTCGTCGGTGCCTCGGCGTACGGTCTGACCCAGGACGGTCCCGCCTGGTGGGCGGCGCGCGCGGCGGTCGACTCCGTCAAGGCGCGCGAGCGCCGTCTGCCCGACCTGCGCACGTGGATCGGGACGCCGTCGTCGAAGGAGGTCGACCCGGTGCCGGAGATCGAGGCGCTCAACGCCTACCTGGTGTGCCGCGACCACGTGGTGGGCCGTCTGGACGCTCGCGGACGCCGGCTGGCGCTGGGGCTGCTCGACGGGCGCACCCACGTCGAGCTCGCCGAGGCCGAGGGCATCTCGCCCTCGGCGGTCTCCCAGCGCGTGCGCCGCGACGGCACGGCCGCGCTCGTCGCCTCGGCAGCGGTGGTGGCCCGATGATCGGGCTGGCCACGCTCCTGGCCGCCGTCGGACTCGCCGACCTCGCCCGTCGCGGCAGCCTGGCGACGGGTGCGGTGGTCGCCGTCGTCCTCCCTCTGCTGCTCGGCGCGGGGTGGCACACGCTCTGGCTCGCACCACTCGTCGTCGCCGTCACGGCCGTGTGGCTCGCGGCGTCGGCGCGACGTTCGCGCCTCGGCACCGCCACCCTCGCGGCCGCGGGCGTCCTGCTGCTCCTGCTCTCACCTGGTCTCGACGGCCGTGACTCACCCCTCGACGGCTGGTACCGCGCCCTGCCGGTGCCGGGCCTGGTGGGCGTCCCGATCGAGCGCGCGGCCCTGGCGGTCGGCGTCCTGCTGTTCCTCGCCACGGCGGCGAACGTGGTGGTGCGCCAGGCGCTGGTGGCCGTCGGTCCCACCCTCCTCGCCCAGGAGCAGACCATCGAGGGGGGCCGGCTGCTCGGTCCGCTCGAGCGCTGGCTCGTGTTCGCCTTCGCCGTCGGCGGCCACCTCGGTGCCCTGGGTGCGCTGGTCGCCGCCAAGGGCATCCTGCGCTTCCCCGAGATCTCGCGCGACCGCCCCGACGGCTCGCGCGCCGAGTACGTCCTCGTCGGCAGCTTCGTCAGCTGGACGCTGGCGCTGGTCACCGTCCCGCTCTTCTGACGTCGTCCACGGACCCGCACCACCCGGGGCGCCGGGGCGGGCCGGTCGTAGGATCGCCTCATGTCCAGCGAGACCCCCGACCGCGCCCCCGCCCCGACGCCCGAGCCCGGCGTCGACATCAAGCCGCGCAGCCGCGACGTCACCGACGGGCTCGAGAAGACGGCCGCCCGCGGCATGCTGCGCGCCGTCGGCATGGGCGACGACGACTGGACGAAGCCCCAGGTGGGCGTCGCCTCCTCGTGGAACGAGATCACCCCGTGCAACCTCTCGCTCGACCGGCTGGCGAAGGCCGCCAAGACCGGGGTGCACGCGGCGGGCGGGTACCCGCTCGAGTTCGGCACCATCAGCGTCTCCGACGGCATCAGCATGGGCCACGAGGGCATGCACTTCTCCCTCGTCAGCCGCGAGGTCATCGCCGACTCGGTCGAGACGGTGATGATGGCCGAACGTCTCGACGGCTCGGTGCTGCTGGCCGGCTGCGACAAGAGCCTGCCGGGGATGCTCATGGCCGCGGCGCGTCTGGACCTCTCCAGCGTCTTCCTGTACGCCGGCTCGATCATGCCGGGCAACGTCGACGGCAAGGACGTCACGATCATCGACGCCTTCGAGGCCGTGGGTGCCTGCATCAAGGGTCTCATCACCCGCGAGGAGGTCGACCGCATCGAGCGTGCGATCTGTCCCGGCGAGGGTGCCTGCGGCGGCATGTACACCGCCAACACCATGGCCTCCGCGGCCGAGGCCCTCGGCATGAGCCTGCCGGGCTCCGCGGCCCCGCCGGCGCCGGATCGCCGCCGCGACGACTACGCCGTCAAGTCCGGTGAGGCCGTGGTGGAGCTGCTGCGCCGCGGGATCACCGCGCGCGACATCATGACGCTGGAGGCCTTCGAGAACGCCATCACGGTCGTCATGGCGCTCGGCGGGTCCACGAACGCGGTGCTCCACCTGCTGGCCATCGCCCGTGAGGCCGGCGTGCCGCTCACGCTCGACGACTTCAACCGCGTGGGCGACAAGGTGCCGCACCTCGGGGACCTCAAGCCCTTCGGCCGCTACGTGATGAACGACGTCGACAAGGTCGGTGGCATCCCGGTCATCATGAAGGCGCTGCTCGACGCGGGACTCATGCACGGCGACGTCATGACGGTCACCGGACGCACCATGGCCGAGAACCTCGCCGACATCGACCTCGGCCTCGACGGCGACATCATCCGCCCGCTCGACGCCCCCATCCACAAGACCGGTGGCCTGACCATCCTGCGCGGGTCCCTCGCCCCCGAGGGTGCCGTCGTCAAGAGCGCCGGCTTCGACTCCGACGTCTTCCGCGGCACGGCGCGGGTGTTCGACGGCGAGCGTGCCGCGATGGACGCGCTGGAGGACGGCACCATCACCGCCGGCGACGTGGTGGTGATCCGCAACGAGGGCCCCAAGGGTGGCCCGGGCATGCGCGAGATGCTCGCCATCACCGGCGCGATCAAGGGTGCCGGCCTCGGCAAGGACGTCCTGCTCCTGACCGACGGGCGCTTCTCCGGCGGCACGACCGGCCTCTGCGTGGGCCACGTGGCCCCGGAGGCGGTCGACGGCGGACCCATCGCGTTCGTCCGCGACGGCGACCCGATCACGCTCGACGTCGCCAACCGCACCCTCGAGGTCGAGGTCGACGCCGACGAGCTCGAGGCCCGGAAGGAGGGCTGGGAACCGCACCCGCCCAAGTACACCTCCGGCGTGCTCGCGAAGTACCGCAAGCTCGTGAGCTCCGCGGCGCACGGCGCCGTCACCGGGTAGGCGAGGTGGCCGGCTTCACCGAGGAGGAGCTCGCCACCGCGCTGAAGGTGCTCGGCGAGGCGCAGCACCTCGGCGAGGAGGACGACGCCTACGTCGCGCTGCGACGGGCGTGCGGGTCGTTCTACAAGGACGTCAAGAGGCAGCGGCGCAAGGCCAAGCGGGAGGCGATCGCGGCCGCCGACCGGGCGGTCGTCGAGGCCACGGCCACCGGGTCGGCGCAGCGGATCGACGACGAGACCGCCGGGATCGCCCTCACCTCCTCGGCGTCGGGCGCGACCGCGGGTGTGCTCCAGGTGCCCCGCGGCTGCTACATCTGCAAGCGCAAGTACACCCTCGTCGACGCGTTCTACCACCAGCTCTGCCCCGAGTGCGCCGCCCTGAGCCACGCGAAGCGCGAGGCGCGCACCGACCTGACGGGTCGACGCGCGTTGCTGACGGGGGGCCGGGCCAAGATCGGGATGTACATCGCGCTGCGCCTGCTGCGCGACGGGGCCGAGACCACCATCACGACGCGCTTCCCGCGCGACGCCGTCCGGCGGTTCGCGAGCCTGCCCGACAGCGCCGACTGGCTGCACCGGCTGCGCGTGGTCGGCATCGACCTCCGTGACCCGGCCCAGGTGGTGGGGCTCGCCGACGACCTGGCCTCGCGCGGCCACCTCGACATCATCGTCAACAACGCGGCGCAGACCGTGCGTCGCTCGCCGGGCGCCTACGGTCCGCTGGCCGAGGCCGAGACCCTGCCGCTCCCACCGGGACTCTCCCACGAGGCCGGCGGCCCGGAGCTGGTCACGTTCGGCCACACGAGCGACCTGCACCCGGCGGCGCTGGTCGGCTCCGTCGACGCCCACCCGGTCCTCGCCGGCGACGCGGCCACCGCCGACGTCCTGACCGAACGGCTCGAGCAGGCCATGACCGCGGGCTCGGCCGACCTCGCGCGCATCGACGCGGGTGGCCTGGTGCCCGACGTCGTCGACACCAACAGCTGGGTGCAGACCGTCGAGGAGGTCGACGCGCTGGAGCTGCTCGAGGTGCAGCTGTGCAACCAGACCGCGCCGTTCCTGCTCATCAGCCGGCTGCGCCCGTCGCTCGCCGCCTCGCCGGCCCGGCGCACCTACGTGGTCAACGTCTCGGCCATGGAGGGGCAGTTCTCCCGGCGCTACAAGGGGCCCGGACACCCCCACACCAACATGAGCAAGGCCGCGCTCAACATGCTGACCCGCACGAGCGCCGGGGAGATGCTCGAGTCGGACGGCATCCTCATGACGGCGGTGGACACCGGGTGGATCACCGACGAGCGCCCCCACACCACCAAGGTCCGGCTCGCCGAGGAGGGCTTCAAGGCGCCGCTCGACCTCGTCGACGGAGCGGCCCGCGTGTACGACCCGATCGTCCGCGGTGAGGCGGGGGAGGACGTGCACGGCGTGTTCCTCAAGGACTACGCGGTCTCACCCTGGTGACCCTCCCGGGCCGGCGCGGGCCCTAGGTCACCGAATGCTCCGGCACACGTCCCGGACCCGTGCGCACTCCTGACGTCATGGACGTGCGCGGCCCTACTCTCCAAGAGCGTGGAGCAGGGGAGGGTCACCATGGCCAGGAGTGCGTCGAGCACCGCAGGGTCGTCGCAGGTCGTGCGCAGCCTGGCGTTCGCCGTGGTGCTGGCGGTGGCCGCGGCACTGCTGGTCCCCGCCCCGGCTCGGGCCGCCGACGCCGGCTCGGTCCTGGCCGGCAGCCTCGTGACGGTCGACGGCACCCCCTGGGACGCGAGCCCCTGGACCGTCGCGGCCGTCCCGGTCGACGGCGGCGCCGAGGTCTCGGCTCCCGCTGCGTCCGACGGCGCCTACCGGCTCGAGGGTGTGCCCCAGGGGCGGTACCGCATCCGCGCCGTGCCGGCCGAGGAGCACTCGGGCGTGCCCGCCATGTGGCACGGCGGGACCACCAGCGAACAGGACGCGACCGTCGTCACCGTCGGAGCGGGCCAGGTGCTCGACGGCCTCGACATCGAGCGGCTGACCGCCGTCGACCCGCCGAGCGTCGCGACGGCCGACGGGCGCCCCTACGTGGTCGGCACGCCGCGCGTCGGCTGGACCCTCACGGCGCGCACGCAGCGGTGGACGCTCGAGAACGACTGGGCCGCCGGCCTCCCGGTGCTGCCGGAGGACTTCACCTACCAGTGGCTCGCCGACGGCCGGCCCGTGGCCGGGGCGACCTCGGCACGGTTCACACCCTCGGCCGCGCAGCTCGGCCGACGCCTCTCCGTCCGGATCGGCATCGCCGTCGCGAACACCACGCTGGCCTCCGAGGACACGAGCGTCGAGAGCGCGCCCGTCGCCCGCGGACGCAACGAGCCGTGCTCGCGGGTGCGGCTCACGGGCACGGCCAAGGTCGGACGCACGCTGACCGCCTCCCGCTCGCGCTGCTGGAGCGCCGCGGGAACCCGCGTCACGCACGTCTGGTACGTCGACGGCCGTCGTGTCGCCAGCACCACCAGCCCGGGGCTGCGGATCCGCAAGGGCTACCGCGGCGACCGCGTGAGCGTCCGGGTGGTCGCCAGGGCGCCGGGCTACGCGACGGCCGTGGCGCGCCCCTCCTCGCGCAAGGTCCGCTGACGCTGCAGGACCCGACGTCCGCATGGTGGTACGACCTGTCTCATCCCTTGACCGCATGATGAGCGGGGGCGAGACTGGGGGCGTGTCCAGCCTGCTCCTCGTCGTAGACGACTGACGCGACGACCTCTCCGTCTCGCGTCACCCTCCGTACGCCATGATTGGCCGGGGGGTTTTTTCATGCAGCAGGGCCGGCACGCCCACCCACCAGCACCATCCCCGCAACCCGGAACGAGGGACCACCGATGACCGAACAGGTGACGATGTCAGGCGCCGAGACGCTGACGGGCGCGCAGAGCCTCGTCCGCTCCCTCGAGCACGCCGGCGTCGAGGTCATCTTCGGCATCCCCGGGGGTGCGATCCTGCCCGCCTACGACCCGCTGTTCGACTCCAGCATCCGCCACGTGCTGGTGCGCCACGAGCAGGGCGCGGGGCACGCGGCGCAGGGGTACGCGATGGTCACCGGCCGCGTCGGCGTGTGCATGGCCACGTCCGGTCCAGGCGCCACCAACCTCGTGACGGCGATCGCCGACGCCTACATGGACTCCGTGCCGATCGTCGCCATCACCGGCCAGGTCTCCTCCAGCCTCATCGGCACCGACGGCTTCCAGGAGGCCGACATCCGCGGCATCACGATGCCGATCACCAAGCACAGCTACCTCGTCACCGACGCCGCCGAGATCCCGCGCGTCGTCGCCGAGGCCTTCCACATCGCCGGCACCGGCCGACCGGGTCCCGTCCTGGTCGACATCGCCAAGGACGCGTTGCAGGCACAGACCGCGTTCGCCTGGCCGAACGAGCTGGCGCTCCCGGGCTACCGGCCGACCACCCGTCCGCACGGCAAGCAGGTGCGCGAGGCGGCCCGTCTGATCGCGGCCGCCGAGCGCCCCGTCCTCTACGTCGGCGGCGGCGTCATCAAGGCCGACGCAGCCGCGGAGCTGGCCATGCTGGTCGAGCTCACCGGCATCCCCGTGGTCACCACCCTCATGGCGCGCGGCGCCTTCCCCGACAGCCACGAGCTGCACCTCGGCATGCCGGGCATGCACGGCACCGTGGCCGCGGTCGCCGCGCTCCAGAAGTCCGACCTGCTGATCTCGCTCGGCGCACGGTTCGACGACCGCGTCACCGGGCAGCTGGATACCTTCGCGCCCGGTGCCAAGGTCATCCACGCCGACATCGACCCCGCCGAGATCGGCAAGAACCGCGAGGTCGACGTGCCGATCGTGGGTGACTGCCGTGAGGTGGTCGCCGACCTCGTCGTCACGCTGCGCAAGCAGGCCGAGGAGTCCGGGGTGGAGGGCGACTACGACGCCTGGCGACGCCAGGTGCTCTCGATCAAGGAGCGCTTCCCGGTCGGCTACGACGAGCCCGCCGAGGGCCTCGCGCCGCAGACGGTGATCCGACGCATCAACGAGATCGCCGGCCCCGAGGCCACGTACGTCGCCGGCGTGGGTCAGCACCAGATGTGGTCGACCCACTTCATCGACTTCGAGCGGCCGCGCCAGTGGCTGAACTCCGGCGGCGCCGGGACCATGGGCTACGCGGTCCCCGCCGCGATGGGGGCGCAGGTCGGCCTGCCCGACGGCGTGGTCTGGGCCATCGACGGCGACGGCTGCTTCCAGATGACCAACCAGGAGCTCGCCACCTGCGCGATCGAGGGCATCCCGGTCAAGGTCGCGGTCATCAACAACTCCTCGCTGGGCATGGTGCGCCAGTGGCAGACCCTCTTCTACGAGGGCCGCTACTCCAACACCGACCTCAACACCGGTCCGGAGTCGATCGGCGCCCGCCGCATCCCCGACTTCGTGAAGCTCGCCGAGGCCTACGGCTGCGTCGGCCTGCGGTGCGAGAGCCCCGACGACCTCGACGCGACGATCAAGGAGGCGATGTCGATCACCGACCGCCCCGTGGTCATCGACTTCGTGGTCGAGCGCGACGCCATGGTCTGGCCGATGGTCGCGGCCGGCACCAGCAACGACGACATCAAGATCGCGCGCGACCTCGCGCCCGAGTGGGACGAAGAGGACCTCTGACGCCATGACCACCCAGCACACCCTCAGTGTCCTCGTCGAGAACACGCCCGGCGTCCTGGCCCGCGTGTCGAGCCTGTTCATGCGGCGCGGCTTCAACATCGACTCCCTCGCGGTCGGCCCCACCGAGATCCCCGAGATCTCGCGGATGACGATCGTCGTCAACGTCGACGAGCTGCCGCTGGAGCAGGTGACCAAGCAGCTCAACAAGCTCGTCAACGTGCTCAAGATCGTCGAGCTCGACTCCTCCTCGGCCGTCGAGCGCGAGCTCATGCTCATCAAGGTCCGCACCGACGCCCAGACCCGTGGCCAGGTGCTCGAGACCGTGCAGCTGTTCCGCGCCAAGGTCGTCGACGTCGCCACCGACGCCGTGACGATCGAGGCCACGGGCGACTCCGGCAAGCTCACCGCGATGCTCAACGTGCTCGAGCCGTTCGGCATCCGCGAGATCGCCCAGTCCGGCCGCGTGGCGATCGGCCGCGGCGCCCGGTCGATCACCGACCGCACGCTGCGCTCGGTGCCGGGCCACCAGAGCGCCTGACCCAGACCCCTTCACCCAACCGAACCAGGAGACACCCCGTGGCCGAGTTGTTCTACGACGACGACGCAGACCTCAGCATCATCCAGGGCAAGCAGGTGGCCGTCATCGGCTACGGCAGCCAGGGACACGCGCACGCCCTGAACCTGCGTGACTCCGGCGTCGACGTCCGCGTCGGCCTCGCCGAGGGCTCGAAGAGCCGTGAGAAGGCCGAGGCCGAGGGCCTGCGGGTCCTCAGCGTCGCCGACGCCGTCGAGGAGGCCGACGTCGTCGTCGTGCTGACGCCCGACCAGGTCCAGCGCCACGTCTACGCCGAGTCGATCGAGCCGAACCTCGTCGACGGCGACACCCTCGTCTTCGGCCACGGCTTCAACATCCGCTTCGGCTACATCCAGCCGCCGGCGGGCGTCGACGTGCTCCTCGTCGCGCCCAAGGCCCCGGGCCACACGGTGCGCCGCGAGTTCGTCGCGGGCCGCGGCATCCCCGACATCATCGCGGTGGAGCAGGACGCCAGCGGCAGCGCCTGGAACGTCGCGCTGTCGTACGCGAAGGCCATCGGCGGCACGCGCGCCGGCGTCATCAAGACGACCTTCACCGAGGAGACCGAGACCGACCTCTTCGGCGAGCAGGCCGTGCTCTGCGGCGGCATGTCGCACCTCGTCCAGGCCGGGTTCGAGACGCTCACCGAGGCCGGCTACCAGCCGGAGATCGCGTACTTCGAGGTGCTGCACGAGCTCAAGCTCATCGTCGACCTCATGTGGGAGGGCGGCATCGCCAAGCAGCGCTGGAGCATCTCCGACACCGCCGAGTACGGCGACTACGTCTCCGGTCCGCGCGTCATCGACGCGGGCGTCAAGGAGCGCATGCAGGCCGTGCTCGCCGACATCCAGGACGGCACGTTCGCCAAGCGCTTCATCGACGACCAGGACAACGGCGCCGCCGAGTTCCTCGCCCTGCGTGAGCAGGAGGCCCAGCACCCGATCGAGGCCACCGGCAAGGTGCTGCGCTCCCACTTCTCGTGGAAGCAGCAGGACGCCGACTACGTCGAGGGGTCGGCCGCTCGCTGACCCGACCGACCCGCCACGACGCCGCCCCGGCCCTTCGCCGGGGCGGCGTCGTGCGTCACGCGATGAGGTCGACGGCCGCGTCGCTCGGAGCGCACCGTCGGCCGGAGACGACCGTGTCCCAGGCGCGCGCGAGCCGCTGGACGGCCTCGACCGACACGTGCTCCGGGCTCGTGCACGGCAGCCGGAGGTGACGCTCGCCCGCGGTCGGCGCGCCGAGCGTGAAACGTGGACCCGGGGTCAGGAGCAGCCCTTCCTCGGCGGCGGCCGCCACCAGGCCGGTCGAGGCGCGGCGCGGCAAGCCCACCCACAGGTTCGGCCCGCCGGCGGGGACGGGCACGTCCCAGTCGGGCAGGCGGGTGGCGAGCGCGTCCACCATGGCCGAGCGCTGGCGACGCAGGCGATCGACGGACTCGTCGAAGAGGTGGCGGTGGTGTCGCAGGACCTCCGCGGCCACGAGCTGGTCGAAGGCGGCGGTGCCGAGGTCGTGGCGCAGCCGCGACTGCAGGAGCGCCGTCACGTGCTTCCTCGGTGACCGGATCCAGCCGATCCGCAGACCTCCCCAGAGCACCTTGGAGAGCGAGTCGACCACGATCGCGTCGGGGTCGTGGGTGGCGTACGAGTCCGGCAGCCCGGCGCCGTCGAGGTCGAGGCGTCGCATGGACTCGTCGACGACCGTCAGCACGCGCCCTCGTCGCAGCGTCCGCGCGAACCGGCCCCGGGTGTCGGCGGACATCACGGCGCCGGTGGGGTTGTGGAAGTCGGGGATCAGGTACGCGGCCTCGACGTGCGGGGCGGCGGAGGCTGCGGCGTCGACGTCCCAGGGGTCGTCTCCGATCGGCAGCGGCACGGCGCGGTAGCCCAACCCGGTGAGCGACTCGACCCCGTGCGGGTAGCTGGTGCCCTCGACGAGGAGGCCGGCGCCGGGGCGACCGAAGGTGCGGCCCACGAGCGACAGGCCACCCTGGGCGCCGTTCGTGACGATGACCTGGTCCGGGTCGGTCGGCAGCCCGGCGTCGTTGTAATCCTGCGCGACGACCTCGCGCAGGAGGGGCAGCCCGTCGGGCAGGTACCCCGTCGTGGTCAGCAACGAGGGCAGCTGCTCGGCCGCCTCGGCGAAGGCGCGGGTCAGCCCGGCCGGTCCCGACGGCGCGGAGAAGGTGAGGGCGATCGTGTCGGGGTCGTCGGGGTCGACGATGAGGCTGCTGGCGGTGGTCGAGGTGGTCGGGACGCGGAGCACGCTCCCGCTGCCCTGGCGCGAGTGGAGCACGCCGTGCCGCCGCAGCTCGTCGTAGGCGCGCGTCGTGGTGGTGCGGCTCAGCCCCATGGCCTGGGCGAGCGCGCGTTCGCTGGGGAGCCGGGTCCCGTCGAGGAGCCGGCCGTCGACGACCAGCAGCCGGATCGCGTCGGCCAGTGCGCGGTAGGCCGGCTCGTGGGAGAGCGGCCCGTCGGAGAGGGGGCCGATCATCGCTGCCAGTCGGTGTGCCGAGGTGCTGGGATCCACGTGACGAGGATGGCGCAGATTGGCCCTGGACGAAAGGGCCACTCGACCGGGAGTGGACGCATCCACCGACGGGCAAGTGGCTCTTTCCGAGCAGGCCACTGTGCGAGCAGGCTGACGACATGGCCCCGATCGCCCTGCTGTTGCTCTCCTCGCTGCTGCTCGTCTCCGCGCTGGCCGCGGCCGGGCTCCGCCTCGTCGCCCAGGACGGCCTCGGCCTCCGCCCGCCGCCCGCGACGCGTCCGGACCAGGAGACCATGGGATCGTGGCCTCGGTGACGACACGCTCCGCACCGCGGCGACGCCTCGCGCGTCGCCTCCTCCAGCTGCTCCTCGGGCTGTGGCTCTACGGCGCGACGATGGCGATGCTCGTGGAGTCCGGGCTCGGCCTCGACCCCTGGGACGTGTTCCACGAGGGTCTGGCCCACCACGTCCCACTCACCTTCGGGCAGGTCGTCATCGCGGTCGGTGCAGTCCTGCTGCTGCTGTGGATCCCGCTGCGCCAGCGTCCCGGCATCGGCACGGTGCTCAACGTCGTGCTGGTCGGGGTGGCGGCCGACGTCACCCTCGCGCTCCTGCCGACGCCGGACGCGCTCGCCGTCCAGGTCGCCCTGCTCGTGCTGGGCGTCGTCGGCAACGGTCTCGCCGGCGCGCTCTACATCGGTGCGGACCTCGGCACGGGGCCGCGCGACGGGATCTGGACCGGGCTCGTGCGCCGCACGGGGCGCAGCGTCCGGCTGGTGCGGACGACGCTCGAGGTGACCGTGCTGGCGGTGGGCTTCGTCCTCGGTGGCACCGTGGGTGTCGGCACGGTGGTCTACGCCCTGGCGATCGGGTCCGTGGTCCAGCTGTTCCTGCCACGCGTGCAGGTGCGGCACGCCCGCCCGCGCGACGGTGCCCGCGCGGACGGCGAGGTCAGCGCCGCGTCGCGATGACGACCGACGCGCCCTCGTCGATCAGCATCTCGACGGCCGCGAACCGCTCGTCGGTGAGCCACTGCTCGCGCACGACGTCGACCTGCCCGTCGACGATGGGAGGCCAGTGGGCCGACGGGACGAAGTCGTCGAGCACCGCGATGCCGCCGGGCTGGAGCAGGTCCGCGAGCACGTCGATCTGCTCCATGACCTCGCGCACGTCGACGAACAGCAGGGAGAAGGGCGCGTGCTGCTCGAGGGCCGACCAGTCGCCGGCCACGATGTCGACGTTGTCGACGTCGGCGAAGATCTTCTGCACGTCTCCCGCGAGGGAGGGGTCGAGCTCGGCACTCACGATGCGCGCCTCCTTCGGCGCCCCGCTGCACAGCCAGGCCGAGCCGACGCCCGTGCCGGTGCCCAGCTCGGCCAGCGTCCCCTCGCGGGAGGCCGCGAGCGCCGCGAGCAGGCGACCGGTCTCGTGCCGGGTCGAGGTGATGAACCCGCGCTGCCGGGCGAGGTCGAGCGTCCGGGAGACCAGGTCGGGGATCTGCGCGGGAGCACTCACGCGGACCAGTGTGTCACCGGCGTCACGCGACTCGGCGCACGCTGTCTCAGCGATCGAGACACGCCGCGGGAGTCCGCCCGCGCGTCGACGTACCTCGCGTACGCTCGTCCCATGCGGAAGCAGCGTCTCGTAGTCGCTCGCCGCGGCGAGGCCTCGTAAGGGCCACACCTCGCCGCGGTGTCCTGGCGTTGGCCCGACTGCTTCGCCTCAGGACCGCCGCGCATCGTCTCCGGGATCACGACCTGATCCCCTCTCCTGATCCATCCGGACACCCCCGGACGTCAGTGGCCCCGTGGAGCAGTCGGACTCATCGAACGCCGGCCGCCCGGCCCGTCCGACCGTCCGTTTCCAGCACCACCAGGAGAGACCATGACCACGCACCCGATCGAGTGGGGCCCAGCCCACCTGCGCGACGACGCCACGACTCCCACCGCGGAGCCGTCCGAGCGTCCCGACGACAACTGAGCGACGCTCATCGGTCCGTGGGGGACCGTCCATTTTCTGGGACCGCGGTTTCAGATCCTGAGACGGTCCTCCTAGGATGAGCCTCATGACGCGCTCCTACACGCTCGCCGTCGTCCCCGGCGACGGCATCGGTCCCGAGGTCACCGCCCAGGCGCTCACGGTGCTGCGCACCGTCGCCGCCCAGCACGACCTGTCCTTCGACACGGTCGAGTACGACCTCGGCGCCCGCCGCTACCACGCGACGGGCGAGACCCTCCCCGACAGCGTGCTCGAGGAGGTCCGCGGCCACGACGCGATCCTGCTCGGGGCCGTCGGCGACCCGAGCGTGCCCTCGGGCGTGCTCGAGCGTGGGCTCCTGCTGCGTCTGCGCTTCGAGCTCGACCACTACGTGAACCTGCGCCCCAGCACGCTCTACCCGGGCGTGCCGACGCCGCTCGGTCCGCAGGTCACCGACCGCGGACCGATCGACTTCGTCGTCGTGCGCGAGGGGACCGAGGGGCCGTACGTCGGCAACGGCGGCGCCATCCGCGTCGGCACCCCGCACGAGCTCGCCACGGAGGTCAGCGTGAACACCGCCTTCGGCGTCGAGCGGGTCGTGCGGGACGCGTTCGCACGTGCGCAGGCGCGGCCGCGGCGCAAGCTCACGCTGGTGCACAAGAACAACGTGCTGGTGCACGCCGGGCACCTGTGGAGCCGCACGGTCGACGCCGTCGCGCAGGAGTTCCCCGAGGTCACCGTCGACTACCTGCACGTCGACGCGGCGACGATCTTCCTCGCCACCGACCCGGGCCGTTTCGACGTCATCGTCACCGACAACCTGTTCGGTGACATCCTGACCGACCTCGCCGCCGCCGTCACCGGTGGCATCGGGCTGGCGGCCAGCGGCAACGTCAACCCCGACCGCACCGCGCCCAGCATGTTCGAGCCCGTCCACGGATCCGCCCCCGACATCGCGGGCCAGTCCAAGGCCGACCCGACCGCGGCCATCCTGTCCGCGGCACTGCTGCTGGACCACCTGGGCCACCCCGAGGCGGCGGCGCAGGTCAGCCGCGCCGTGGAGGCCGACATCGCCGATCGTGCAGGCTCCGCACCGGCCGGCGCGCCCCGCAGCACGGAGGAGGTGGGGGAGGCCATCGCCGCGCGCGCCAGCGCGGTCGCGGCCGAGGGCGTAGCGGCGGGCTGACCCCCTGCCTCCACGATCCCGGAAGGACTACCGTGTCCAGCATGACCACCCCGCCGTTCGCCCCCACCGTCGAGACCAACCCGGCCGCGCGGACGGCCGCCGAGCGAGAGGCGATCCTCGCGTCGCCCGGCTTCGGCAACCACTTCACCGACCACATGTTCCTCGCGGAGTGGACGCCCGATGCCGGCTGGCACGACGCCCGCGTCGTGCCCTACGGGCCGCTGCAGATGGATCCGGCGACGGCCGTCCTGCACTACGCGCAGGAGATCTTCGAGGGGCTCAAGGCCTACGCCTGGGACGACGGTTCCGTCCGCCTGTTCCGCCCCGAGGAGAACGCCCGCCGTCTGCAGCGCTCGGCGCACCGGCTCGCGCTGCCGCAGCTCCCGCAGGAGTGGTTCCTCGGCTCCATCGACGCCCTCGTCGACGCCGATCGCGCCTGGGTCCCGCAGGGCGGGGAGACCAGCCTCTACCTCCGCCCGTTCATGTACGCCTCCGAGGTCTTCCTCGGGGTGCGACCCAGTCAGCACGTCACCTACTGCGTCATCGCCTCCCCGGCCGGCGCGTACTTCCCGGGCGGCGTGAAGCCGGTGTCGATCTGGCTGTCCACCGAGTACTCCCGCGCAGGCGCCGGCGGTACCGGTGCCGCCAAGTGCGGCGGCAACTACGCCGCGAGCCTCCTGCCGCAGCAGGAGGCGGCCCAGCACGGCTGCCAGCAGGTCGCGTTCCTCGACTCCACCGAGCAGCGCTGGGTGGAGGAGCTCGGCGGCATGAACCTCTACTTCGTGCAGTCCGACGGCTCGATCGTCACCCCCGAGCTCTCCGGCTCCATCCTCGAGGGCATCACGCGCGAGTCCATCCTCACCATCGCCCGCGACCTCGGCCACGAGGTCGTCGAACGCCGCGTCAGCATCGACGAGTGGCGCGAGGGCACGGCCGACGGCACGATCACCGAGGTCTTCGCGTGCGGCACCGCCGCGGTCGTCACGCCCGTCGGCGCGCTCCGGTGGGACGGCGGCGAGGCCGTGGCCGGTGACGGCGAGGCCGGCAAGGTCACGATGGACGTCCGGTCGGCGCTCGTCGACGTGCAGTACGGGCGTGCCGAGGACCGGCACGGCTGGATGCGCCAGGCCGTCTGAGCCGGCCGCTTCGCACCTCGTCGCCCTGCGGCTGCGTCGCCTCGGCTCGTCGTGGTGGTGGGTCGCGTCGGGGCCTCGACCGGGGAGCTGGGCGCACGTCCGGGCTGGGTTCTCGGACTTCCTGGGGTCTGGGGTGACGCAGGGTTCGGCGTTGGCGTCCGTCCCGGCCCCGGAGGTAGGTGGCGCGCGCTTCCTGCGCTTGGGAGGTAGGCGGCGCGCGGATACGGGCCCTCTGTCCGCGGGTCACCTACCGCTAGGGGCGCGGGTGGCGCGGCCCAACCACCTTCCACCGCCACGCGGTCGGAGCACGATGGCGCCGACCCGGCATGCCGTTCGATCCGGGCCTCGGTGGTGTGGTGGGATGGGTGTGACCCCGGTCACCCCGCGGCGATCCCGCCGGGGCGACCCCACACCCCCGACGTCGGGCCCCACCCTCGGCCCCGCGTGCGACGGAAGGATGCCATGACCCACTCGCCCGAGCCCCCCGCTCCGCCGGCCACCCGCCGCGAGCACGACCTCATCGGCGACCGCGACGTGCCGGCGGACGTCTACTGGGGCGTGCACACGCTGCGGGCCAGGGAGAACTTCCCCATCACGGGGATCCCGATCGGGCAGAGCCCGTTCCTCGTGGAGGCGCTCGCCGCCGTCAAGCAGGCGGCCGCCACCACCAACCACCAGCTCGGCCTGCTGGACGAGGCGCGCTTCCGTGCCATCGAGCAGGCCTGCGAGGAGATCCGGGCCGGTGCCCTGCACGAGGAGTTCGTCGTCGACGTGATGCAGGGCGGTGCGGGCACCTCCACCAACATGAACGCCAACGAGGTCATCGCCAACCGCGCGCTGGAGATCCTCGGTCGCGACCGGGGCGACTACGCCCACCTGCACCCGAACGAGCACGTCAACCTCAGCCAGTCGACGAACGACGTCTACCCGACGGCCGTCAAGATCGCGATCATCCTCGCGACGCAGTCGCTGCTCGACGCGATGCAGGTGCTGCAGGCCTCGTTCCAGGCCAAGGCCGAGGAGTTCCGCAGCGTCCTGAAGATGGGACGCACCCAGCTCCAAGACGCCGTGCCGATGACGCTGGGCCAGGAGTTCGGCACCTACGCCGTGATGCTCGGCGAGGACCACAGCCGGCTCACCGAGGCCGTCGCGATGCTCCACGAGATCAACCTCGGGGCGACCGCCATCGGCACCCAGCTCAACGCCCCCGCCGGATACGTCCCGATCGCCTGCGAGCACCTGGCGCGACTCACCGGCCTGCCCCTGGTCAGCGCGGTGGACCTGATCGAGGCCACCCAGGACTGCGGCTCGTTCGTGCAGCTCTCGGGCACGCTGAAGCGCGTCGCGGTCAAGACGTCGAAGATCTGCAACGACCTGCGGCTGCTCTCGTCCGGCCCGCGTGCCGGGCTGAACGAGATCAACCTGCCGGCGGTCCAGGCCGGCTCGAGCATCATGCCGGGCAAGGTGAACCCGGTCATCCCCGAGGTCGTGAACCAGGTCGCGTTCCAGGTCATCGGCATGGACGTGACCGTCACGATGGCGGCGGAGGGCGGCCAGCTGCAGCTGAACGCGTTCGAGCCCGTCATCTGCTACTCGTTGTCCGCGGGGCTCTACCGCCTGCGCGAGGCGATGCTCGTGCTCGCACGCCGCTGCGTCGACGGCATCACCGCCAACGAGGACCTGCTGCGGCGCGAGGTGGAGAGCTCCATCGGCCTCGTCACCGCCCTCAATCCCTTCATCGGCTACGCCGCGGCCACGGAGGTGGCGAAGGAGGCGCTCGCGAGCGGGCGCGGTGTCGCCGAGCTCGTCCTCGAGAAGGGTCTGCTGCCGCCGGAGCAGCTGCGGGCCATCCTGCGTCCTGAGGTCCTCGCCAACCTCACCTCCGGCTCGTGATCGTCGACCCGCGCCGCTGGTAGCGTCCGACGCGAGACGGGTCCGAGCCACCGAGGGAGTCCAGCATGGCGTTGCACGAGGTCGAGCTCGCGTCGAGCAACGGGCGCGACACCATCCAGGGCTGGATCTACGACCCGGTGCGGGAGCCGCGCGGCGTGGTCCACCTGATCCACGGGCTGGGAGAGCACTCCCGTCGCTACCTCCCCCTCGTGGTGCGCCTGCTCGACGCCGGGTTCGTGGTGGCCGCCGACGACCACGCCGGCCACGGCAGGACGGCCATGCTCTCCGGCACGTGGGCCGACGCCGGCGACCACGCGGACCGGGTCGTGGTCGAGGACGAGCGGAGCCTCCGCGCCGCGGTGCGGGAGATGCATCCCGACCTCCCGTACGTGGTCTTCGGCCACTCCTGGGGCTCGATGATCGCCCGCGGGCTGGTCGCGGACGACAGCGACCAGGTCGACGGGCTCGTCCTCTGCGGCATCGCTGCCGGCATCCACGGCATCGAGGATCTGCTCGACCGGCCGTCCCTCGCCGCCGAGCCGGACGGTGCGGCCCTGGCCCCCGAGTCCTACCTCGCGGACATGTTCGACGGCTTCGTCGCGCGGTACGGGCCCGGCGCCGGCCCGACCGACTGGGTCGCCCGTGACCCGAGGGTGGTGGCGGACCACGCGGCCGATCCGCTGAACAACTTCGGCGCACCCATGACCGTGCGCTTCCTGCGCGGCTTCGTCGACCTGTACGACGCCGCCAACGCCGAGCAGTGGTACGCCTCGGTCCGCCCCGACCTGCCCGTCCTCGTCCTCGCCGGCGACCAGGACCCGGTCACCGGCTACGGCGAGGGGGCGTACCGGGTGGCCAACCGGCTGGTGTCGACCGGTCACCACGACGTGCGCACACGCGTCTACACGGGCTTTCGCCACGAGGTGCACAACGAGCCGGAGATCGCTGCCGAGGTGGCGGACGAGATCGTCGCGTTCGCCACGCGGTGCGCCGGGGCCGACTAGGCGAACAGCGTCGTCGCCGGGTCGTCGAGCAGCTCCACGGCGAGCACGTGGTCGTCCGGCACGTAGTCGATCCGGATCCGGACGCCGCGGTCGTGCGGCGTGACGTCGGCCTGCGGATCGCCGAGGCCGAACGCGACGTCGCGCAGCGTGACCGTCGCCTCGCCGACCGGGTCGTGCTCGGGCCACTCGTCGATGAGGCGGTGCACCAGACCGGCCAGCACGGCGCTCACCATCCCCTGGAGGGTGGGGTCGTCCGCGGGAGTCTCCTCCGTCGCCCACGGCCCGGCACCCCCGCCGGGTCGTCCTGCCGCCCACGGCCCGGCACCCCCGCCGGGGCCGGTGCGCAGCCGCACCTCCGGGAGCCCGAACTGGGCGAGCCCGTCGGTGAGCAGGACGCCGTCGAGCACCGCGGCGTGGTCGAGCACGTACCACTGCGTCGCGTGCGCGAGCGAGACCTGGTCGCTCGTCACCTCCACGACCCTCGGTGTGAGCAGCTCGAGGACGACCCCGTCGTGACGGGCCGCGAGCTCGAGCGCCTGGATGCGGGTGTCGCGCGCCGCCGCTGCCGCGGCGGACGTCGGCGCCCGGCTCTGCAGCACGAGCTGGTGCGAGCACCGCTCGAGCCGGGCGAGACCGACCTGCGACGTCCCGTGCGCCCTCAGGAGCGCCGGGCTCGGCAGGGGCACGTGGTCCTCGTGGTCGAGCGGCTCGGGCGTCATCACCGCGTACAGCCACTCGCACATGTGGGGGACCGGGACCGGGCGCTGGCTCATGGGGCACCATCCTAGGTCGCAGCCCGACTAGACTGGTGGCCGTGACCAGCGACGACTTCCACGTCTACGACACCACCATGCGCGACGGTGCGCAGCAGGAAGGCCTCAACCTGTCCGTCCAGGACAAGATGCACGTCGCTCGGCACCTCGACGACCTGGGGGTCGGGTTCATCGAGGGTGGCTGGCCCGGCTCCAACCCCAAGGACACGGAGTTCTTCGCCCTGGCCGCCAAGGAGCTCGAGCTGAGGAACGCCACCCTGGCCGCCTTCGGCGCGACGCGGCGCGCCGGCGTCGCAGCCGCCGACGACCCCTTGGTGGCGGCGCTGCGCGAGTCGGGCGCGCCGGTGGTCACCCTCGTGGCCAAGAGCCACGACCGCCACGTGGAGCTCGCCCTGCGCACCACGCTCGAGGAGAACCTGGCGATGGTCCGCGACACCGTCGCCCACCTGCGGTCCGAGGGCCAGCGGGTCTTCGTGGACTGCGAGCACTTCTTCGACGGCTACCTGGCGAACCGCGACTACGCGCTGCAGGTCGTGGCCGCGGCCGCCGAGGCCGGCGCTGACGTCGTCGTCCTCTGCGACACCAACGGAGGGATGCTGCCGCACCAGGTCGAGGAGGTCGTGGCCGACGCGCTCGGGGTGGGCGCGCGGCTCGGCATCCACGCCCACAACGACACCGGGTGCGCGGTGGCCAACTCGATGGCCGCCGTCCGCGCCGGCGCGACGCACCTGCAGGGGTGCATCAACGGCTACGGCGAGCGCACCGGCAACGCCGACCTCGTCACCTCCGTGGCCAACCTCGAGCTCAAGCTCGGCATGTCGGTCCTGCCCCAGGGCGCCCTGGCCGACGCCACCCGCATCGCCCATGCCGTCGCCGAGATCACGAACTACCCACCCTCGGCCCGCCAGCCCTACACGGGCGTCTCGTCCTTCGCGCACAAGGCCGGTCTGCACGCGAGCGCGATCCGCGTCGACCCCGACCTCTACCAGCACATCGACCCCGCGCTCGTCGGCAACGACATGCGGCTGCTCGTCTCGGAGATGGCCGGTCGCGCCACGATCGAGCTCAAGGGCCGTGAGCTCGGCTACGACGTGGCCGCCGACGCCGACCGCCTCGCGCGCGTCACCGAGCGGGTCAAGTCCATGGAGCAGCAGGGCTACACGTTCGAGGCCGCCGACGCGTCGTTCGAGCTGCTCCTGGCCGAGGAGATGGAGGGCCGCCGTCCGGCCTACTTCGAGGTGGAGTCCTGGCGGGTCCTCGCCGAGTCCTCCCGGGGCACCGAGGCGACCGTGAAGCTGCGCGCGGCCGGCCAGCGGCTCGCCGTCATCGGCGAGGGCAACGGGCCGGTCAACGCTCTCGACCACGCCCTGCGCCAGGCGATCGAGCAGCTCTACCCCGACGTCGCGCGCTTCCACCTCATCGACTTCCGCGTGCGGATCCTCGACCAGGGGCACGGCACCGATGCCGTCACCCGCGTGCTCATCGAGACCTCCGACGGCCAGGACTCGTGGGTGACCGTCGGTGTCGGGGCGAACATGATCGAGGCCTCCTGGGAGGCGCTCGTCGACGCCCTCACCTACGGCCTGCGCCGGCACTCCGTGGCGGCCGGAGGCGCGTGACCCGCCGTCGACTGCTCGCGCTGGTCCTCGCGCCCACGCTGCTCATCGGTCTCGGCGTCGGGGGACTGGTGGTCGTCGACGACCTCGCGCGTCGCGCCGACGTGGAGCGCGCCGACGCGGCCGCCCAGCGGTACGAGGAGCGGTTGACCGGCTTCCGCACGTCCTTCGTCGACGCGCTGGGCGACGTGGACGCCACCGACCCCGGCGACGTCGCGCAGGTGCTGGCGTCCAGACGCGACGACGTCCCTGCCCTGGAACCGGTCGAGGCGCGTGGCGAACGGGGCTCGAGCGACTACCTCGCGGCCCGCAGCGAGCAGACGCAGCTGTCCGACGCGCTGGATCGTCTCGACCAGGTCGTGCAGCGCGGGCAGCGAGCCCGGACGTTCGTGCTGGCGGCCAACCGGGCCCTCGACGTCGACCCGGCTTCGTACGCGCCCCCGACCGTGGTCAGCAGCGGGACGCCGCTGCGCTCCCAGCTGCTCCCGCCGATGCGCGCCGCCCTCGCGACCTTCGAGGCGGTCGAGGTGCCGCCCGACGCGCAAGGTGCCCGCGACGCCGTGCGCGCGGCGCTGCAGCACGTCATCACCGAGGGCGAACGTCTCGCGGCCCAGCTCGACGCCGGTCGCAGCGGCAGCTTCCAGTACGCCGCCCAGTACGGCACGGCGCGGGAGGCGGTCCGGGCCTACGCCGACGGGGTCCGTGCCGACCTGCGCGAGGCGCTCGATCGTGTGGTGGCCGGCGCGGGGCGACCCGACTGAGGATCAGCGGGGGAGTCGGCGCATGGGGACGTGCTCGATGCCCGCCTCCCAGAAGTTCTCGCCGCAGCGCTCGAAGCCGAAGCCCGCGTACCAGTCGTGCAGGTAGGCCTGCGCCCCCAACCTGATCTCCGCGTCGCCCCAGCGCTCGAGCACGGCCGCCACCAGACGGCTGGACAGGCCCCGCCCGCGGTGGTCGGCGCGGGTCGCCACGCGACCGACCTTCCGGACGTCGTCGGCGCCGACGTAGGTGCGCAGGTAGCTGGTCGGTCCGAGGTCGTCGGCGAACCACAGGTGCGTGCACGTCGGCAGCAGGTCGACCCCGTCGACGTCGGGCTCGTCGCACTGCTGCTCGACGGCGAAGACCGCGTCCCGGATCCGCCAGATGCCGTAGACCTCGGCGGCGGTGAGCTCGTCACCGGTCCGCACGTGCAGCGTGTCCACGGTCGTCTCCTCCACGGGAGAAACCTACGCCGCGGGGGAGTCGGCGCGCCCGACGAGGCCGTCCACGAGGTCGAGCAGACGACGCCGCAGCGGTTGGGCCCGCTCGGTGAAGGTTCGCTGCAGCCGCACGTACTCGGCGCGCCCCGTCGGCGTCTCGACCTCGACCGGGACCAGGCCCAACGGCGTCACGTCGTACGGGGATGCCCGGACGTCGACGGTGCGCACGTCGAGGGCGAGCTCGAAGGCGTCCAGCACCACGGTCGACTCGACGAACGGCAGCAGCCGGAAGGCGATGCGGTACAGGTCCATGGTGGCGTGCAGGCAGCCGGGCTGCTCCTGCTCGAGCTGGTGCTCGCGGCCCAGCCGGAGGGCGTTCAGCGGTGCCGCGTCGGGCGTGAAGAAGCGGTAGGCGTCGACGTGGGTGCACGCCAACGGGTGGGCCTCGACGACCGCGTCGGTGCCCTCGCGACCGAGGCGTAGGGGGAGGTCGTGGCGAACCTCGTCGGCGCGGTAGACCATCGCCCACTCGTGCAGGCCGAAGCACCCCCACCGCGGTGCGCGCCCGAGGGTGGCGGCCAGGAGGCGCCGGGTCCACCGCAGCCCGGGGAGACGGCCCGCGAGACGGTCGGGGTCGGCGGTCGTGACGCCGTCCTCGGTCACGTACGCGCCGAGCGCGGCGTGCTCGGGCGCGTCCACCAGCCCGACGCCGAGGCCGGGGTGCCACCGCTCGAGCCGGGCGGGGGAGAGGTTGTAGTACTCGAACAGGAAGTCCACCACCGGGTCCGGCGTCCCCTGCTCCCGGCGCGCGAGGTGGGGCACCGTCCAGGTCCGCGCCCGCTGGCGGTGCGCCGCGGCTCGTGGTCGCCACACGTCGGGCTCGAGCACCGACGAGAGATCGGTCGCGACGGTCATCGCGAGCAGTCGGCACAGGTGCCGAAGATCTCCACCGTGTGCTCGACGTCGGTGAAGCCGTTCTCGGCGGCGATCCTCGTGGCCCAGGTCTCGACGGCGGGTCCGGCGACCTCGACGGCGCGACCGCACCGGCGGCACACGAGGTGGTGGTGGTGCTCGCCCGCCTCGCACCGTCGGTAGAGGACCTCGCCGTCGGCACCGCGCAGCGCGTCGACCTGCTCGGCGTCGACGAGGGCCTGCAGGTTGCGGTAGACGGTCGACAGCCCGACCTTCTCGCCGCGACGTCCGAGCGCCCCGTGGATCTGCTGCGCGCTCGCGAAGCCGTCGAGCTCGTCGAGCACCGCGCTGACGGCGCGGCGCTGGCGGGTGTTGCGTACGTCGACCATGGTCCTCCTCAGGCCGAGGGTACCGAGCGGCGTCGACGTCGGCCGACGGTGACGCCCCGGGTGAGCGCGGCGAGGCCGAACGCGACGAGGGCGAACAGGACGATGGTCGGGCCGGGGGCGGTGTCGGCCTCGAAGCTGACGAGGACTCCCGACACCGCCGTGACCAGGCCGACGCCCATCGCGACCAGGTGGGTGCCGCGGAAGCTGCGGGCGACCTGCTGGGCTGCCGCCACCGGCACCACCATGAGGGCCGAGACGAGCAGGAGGCCGACGGTGCGCATGGCGACCGTGATGGTGGCGGCGGCGAGCACCGCGACGAGGAGCCCGTAGAAGCGCACCGGCACGCCGGCCACGCGCGCGTGCTCCTCGTCCTGGCAGACCGCGAACAGCTGCGGCGCGAGGACGAGGCACAGCACCACGACGAGGACGCCGAGGCCGGTCACGACGGCGACGTCGCCGGGCGTGACCGTGGTGATGGAGCCGAACAGGTAGCGGTTGAGGGTGGCGGCCCCTTCGCCCGCGAGGCCGATCAGCAGCACGCCCGTGGCGATGCCGCCGTAGAAGAGCATGGCGAGGGCGACGTCGCCGCTCGTGCGCGTGTAGGTGCGCAGGACCTCGATGAGCACGGCCCCGAGCACCGCGACGACGAGGGCGGTGAGCAGCGGCGCCGTGCCGGTGAGCAGGCCGAGAGCCACACCGGTGAGGGCGACGTGGCCGAGTCCGTCGCCGAGCAGGGCGAGGCGGCGCTGGACCATGTAGGTGCCGACGGCCGGCGCCGCGAGGCCGGTGAACACGGCGGCGAGCAGGGCGAGTCGCATGAACTCGTAGTCGAGGACGTCGAGCATCACCAGACCCCCTCCTCCGGGAGCGGACGGAGTCGACCGGGCTGGGCGGTGTGCGGGTGGGCCTCGCCGTGGTGCTGCTGGTGCACGCCGGTGATGTGCTCGTCCACCGGGCCGTCGTGGACGACCCGACCGCGGTCCAGCACCACCGTCCGGTCGACGAGCGGCAGCATCGGCCCCAGCTCGTGCGCGACGAGGAGCACGGTCGTGCCCGCGCGCGCGAGGCCGCCGAGCAACGCGGCGAGGTCCTCGGTGCGACGGGCGTCGACCCCCGCGGTCGGCTCGTCCATGACGAGCAGCTCCGGCTCTCCGGCGAGCGCCCGGGCGATCGCCACGCGCTGCTGCTGCCCGCCCGAGAGCTCGACGAGGGGTGTCGCGGCTCGGTGGGCCAGTCCGACGCTCTCGAGCGCGGCGGTCACGGCCTCGCGGTCCGCCTTGCGGGGCAGCCCGACGCGGGGTCGGTGCGACAGGCGGCCGCTCGTGACGACCTCGCGGACCGTCGCCGGTACACCGGCGACCGCGGCCGAGCGTTGCGGGACGTAGCCGACCCGGCGCCAGCCGCGGAAGCGGCCAAGGTCCTCGCCGAAGAGCTCGACGGCGCCGGTCGTCGGGACGAGCCCCACGGCGGCACGGACGAGCGTCGACTTGCCGGAGCCGTTCGACCCGAGGAGCGTCACGAACTCCCCGTGCCCGACCTCGAGGTCGACCCCGCTCAGGATCCGGTCGCCCCCCAGGGTGACGTCGACGTCACGGAGGACGAGCGGAGGTGCGGTCATGAGCAGCGGTTGGCCTTCTGGAGGGTGGCGAGGTTGGAGCGCATGATCGAGAGGTAGTCCTCGTCGGCGGTGGCCTTCGTGAGGCCCTCGATCGGGTCGAGCGTAGCCGTCCGCACCCCGGCCTCACGGGCCACGGTGCGCGCGACCGCCGGGCTCACCAGCGTCTCGGTGAACACCGTGGTGATCCCGTCGCGCTTCACCAGGTCGGTGATCGAGGCGAGCTGCGCCGCCGAGGGCTCGGTGCCGGGGTCGATGCCGGCGATCGGCACCTGCACGAGGTCGTAGGCCCGGGCGAGGTAGGCGAACGCGGCGTGGCTGGTCACGATGTCGCGCACACGGCAGTCCGCCAGGCCGGTGCGGAGGTCGTCGTCGAGGCTCTCCAGGTCGGCGAGGAGCGCGTCGGCGTTGGCGCGGTACGTGTCGGCGTGGTCGGGGTCGAGCTCGACGAGGGCGTCGCGGACGTGCTCGGTGACGGGCTCGAGGTTGGCGGGGTCGAGCCAGAGGTGCGGGTCGACGCCGCCGTGGTCGTGCCCGTGGTCGTGGCCCTCCTCCTCCGTGTGGTCGTGACCTTCCTCGTCCGCATGGTCGTGCTCCTCCTCGTCGTGGGCCTCCTCGGACTCCTCGATGAGGCTCACGCCGTCCGCGGCGTCGACCGTGGTCCCCTGCGCGCGGTCCGCCTGGTCGACGGCCTCGTCGACGGCCGTCTGGAAGCCCTTCTGGTACACGACGAGGTCGGCGTCCTGGACGTCCGCGACCTGGCGGGGGCTGAGCTCGAGGTCGTGCGGCTCGCCCCCGGGGGCGGTGAGGTTCGTGACGTCGGCGCGGTCGCCGGCCACCCGCTCGGTGACGAACTGCACGGGGTAGAACGAGGTGACCACCGAGACCTTGCCGGAGCCGACGGCACCGCCACCGCAGGCGGACAGCACGAGGGCACAGGTGGCGAGCAGGGCGGCGGGCAGCACGGGACGCAACGTCATGAGAACGATTCTCATGACTGTCGGGAACCGTTGTCAAATCCCGTCCGCGTCGTGCTCGTCACACCACGAGACCGCGGTCCGGTCGCGGACCTGCCGTCGGTAGGCTGGCCGCACTCGGGCGCACGCGACCACGGACGCGTGCACGACCCGCCGACACCCAGCCGGAACGGAGCGCCTCCCCATGGCCACGAGCCTCATCGACACCGTCATCTCCCTGTGCAAGCGCCGGGGCTTCGTCTACCAGTGCGGCGAGATCTACGGCGGCACCAAGTCGGCATGGGACTACGGGCCGCTCGGCGTCGAGCTCAAGGAGAACATCAAGCGCCAGTGGTGGCGCACGATGGTGCAGGGCCGCGACGACGTCGTGGGGCTCGACTCCTCGGTCATCCTCCCCACGCCGGTCTGGGAGGCCTCCGGCCACCTCGCCGCGTTCGTCGACCCCCTGGTCGAGTGCCTCTCGTGCCACCGTCGCTACCGCCAGGACCACCTGCAGGAGGCGTACGCCGAGAAGAAGGGCCTCGACGACCCGGACGCCGTGCCGATGGCCGACATCGTCTGCGCCAACTGCGGGACGAAGGGCCAGTGGACCGAGCCGCGCATGTTCAACGGCCTGCTGAAGACCTACCTCGGCCCCGTCGAGTCGCAGGAGGGGCTGCACTACCTGCGGCCCGAGACGGCCCAGGGCATCTTCGTGAACTTCGCGCAGGTCATGACGACCTCGCGCAAGAAGCCGCCGTTCGGCATCGGCCAGATCGGCAAGAGCTTCCGCAACGAGATCACCCCGGGCAACTTCATCTTCCGCACGCGCGAGTTCGAGCAGATGGAGATGGAGTTCTTCGTCGAGCCCGGCACCGACGAGCAGTGGCACGAGGAGTGGCTCGAGACGCGCATGGCCTGGTACACCGGCCTCGGCGTCGACCCGGAGAACCTGCGCTTCTACGAGCACCCCGCGGAGAAGCTGTCGCACTACTCCAAGCGCACCGTCGACATCGAGTACCGGTTCCGCTTCCAGGGCTCGGAGTGGGGCGAGCTGGAGGGCATCGCGAACCGCACCGACTTCGACCTCGGCACGCACGCGAAGCACTCCGGCAAGGACCTCTCGTACTTCGACCAGGCGACCGGGGAGCGGTACACCCCCTACGTCATCGAGCCCGCCGCCGGCGTCAACCGCTCGATGATGGCCTTCCTCGTCGACGCGTACGCCGAGGACGAGGCGCCGAACACCAAGGGCGGCGTCGACACCCGCACCGTGCTGCGCCTGGACCACCGGCTCGCGCCGGTCAAGGCCGCCGTCCTGCCGCTGTCGCGCAACGAGCAGCTCGCACCCACCGCCCGCGACCTGGCCCGTGAGCTCCGGGCCTACTGGAACGTCGACCTCGACGACGCCGCGGCCATCGGCAAGCGCTACCGCCGCCAGGACGAGATCGGCACGCCGTTCTGCGTGACCGTCGACTTCGACACCCTCGACGACCAGGCCGTCACGATCCGTGACCGCGACTCGATGCAGCAGGAGCGCGTCGGGCTCGGCCAGGTCCGTGAGTGGCTGGCGGCGCGCCTGCCCGGCTGCTGACCCGCCACGCGGCACGATCGGCCTGTGAGCACGCACGTGTGGCCCGGCCGGGCGCGCGCCATGGTGGCCGCTCTCGCCGTCCTGGCGCTCGCGGGCGCCTGCTCCGCCGACCCCGAGGTCGAGCCGGTGCCGACCCCGAAGGGGTTCGACCTGCCGTCGGGTGTGGTGCTCACGCGCCCGGGGACCGATCTCGACCTGGGCGCGCCCGGCACCGCCGTGGTCGACCTCGGCGACGGCGCGGCCAGCGCGGTGACGGTCGTCGTGCGGTCCGTCCGCAGGGGGTCGATCGAGGACTTCCGCTTCTTCAGCCTCGACGCCCAGAGCCGCGCCGCCACGCCGTACTACGTCGACGTGACCGTCCGCAACGACGGGCCCGCGGGGCTCGGCGGGTCCTCGCTGCCCGTGCTCGCACACTCCGACGCCGACGTCGTCTACCCGGCGAGCGAGCTGGTCGGCCGCTTCGAGCCGTGCCCGAGCGCGACGCTGCCGGGGCGCTTCCTGCCGGGCTCGTCGGCGCGCCTGTGCTTCATCTACCTCGTCCCGCCCGACGAGAAGGTCGTCACGATCGACCTCCAGCCCGGGGATCCCGCCGCGGCGGTGCGATGGAAACCGTCGAAGTGACGTGGTTTTTCCACGATTTCCGCAACAGTCGGTGATTTGTCCTTGATCTTCCTGAGAATCTGAAAGTTCTTTCCACGTCGAGGTTCCCTCTCGCACCGAGGGCGGGCAAGGATGTCCTCGGGTCCCGACATTCGACCAGGGGCGTAGGGACCCGAGACTGGGAGCACCGGCGACGTTCGTCGACCCGGACCGGCGGCGAGCACGCCGGTGCTCCCAGCGCCAACTGAATTCCCAGACCTCCTCGCGGGGGCAGTCCACGACGGACGAGCGGCGCCGGACGACTCTCCCATTCGCCCGGCCCGAACGTCGCCGTCCGTCGTCAGGTCGGAGCCTCTCCCGCTCCGCACCCCGGATCCCGCGAGGAAACCACCAGGGTCGGTGCCCGACCACCGTCGGGGCCCCACCCTGGGTGCTGACCCGACCCAGTTTGGTGGGAGGACACAATGTAAAGCCCG
>CAZREF010000004.1:187708-201075 GCA_964599245.1 uncultured Aeromicrobium sp.
CCCCCCCCCCCCCCCCCCCCCCACCCCCCCCCCGGGGGCGGCCCCCGCCCCGGGGCGCCCCCCGACCCTGTGTGCTGCCCGGACCCTGTGTGGTGGTCGGACCCTGTGTACTGCCGGCCGTCCGTCGGCCATCCGGGGCCCGTTCGGGATACTGGGGTGCATGACCCTCACCCACGCCTCCACCGTGCCCGGGCTGGTGCCGGCGCCGCTGCGGCTCGGTGACCTCACCGTCGACGTGCCGGTCGTGCTCGCGCCCATGGCGGGGGTCACCAACGTGGCCTTCCGCCGGTTGTGCGCCGAGCAGGGCGCCGGCCTCTACGTGTGCGAGATGATCACGTCGCGCGGGTTGGTCGAGGGCGACGCGACGAGCCTGTCGATGCTCACGTTCGCCGACAACGAGTCGGTGCGGTCGGTGCAGCTCTACGGCGTCGACCCGGACGTGATGGGTCGGGCCGTGCAGGTGCTGTGCGGCGACCACGGCGTCGAGCACGTCGACCTCAACTTCGGCTGCCCGGTCCCCAAGATCACCCGCAAGGGCGGGGGCGCCGCGCTGCCGTGGAAGGCCGGTCTCCTCGCACGCATCCTCGAGAGCACGGTCGGTGCGGCCGAGCCGTACGGCGTGCCGGTCACGATGAAGACGCGTCTCGGCATCGACGACGACCACCTCACCTACCTCGACGCCGGGCGCATCGCGCAGGAGTCCGGTGCGGCCGCGATCGCCCTGCACGCCCGGACCGCGGTCCAGCACTACTCCGGGCAGGCCCGCTGGGAGACGATCGGTGAGCTGAAGGCCGCCGTGGACATCCCGGTCCTCGGCAACGGCGACGTGTGGGAGGCCGCCGACGCGGTCCGCATGATGGAGCAGACGGGCTGCGACGGAGTGGTGGTCGGCCGGGGCTGCCTGGGCCGCCCGTGGCTGTTCCGCGACCTCGCGGCCGCCCTTGGTGGAGCGGGTGTGGACGCCCCCGTCCTGCCGACCCTGGGCGAGGTGACCACGGTGATGCGGCGGCACGCGCAGCTGCTCGGGGAGTGGCTGGGCGAGGAGCGCGGCTGCGTGGAGTTCCGCAAGCACGTCGCCTGGTACCTCAAGGGCTTCCGTGCAGGGTCGAGGGTGCGGTCCGCGCTCGGCACGGTGAGCTCCTACGCCGCACTCGATCGGCTGCTGGCCGATCTCGACCCCGACGAGCCGTTCCCCGTCGGCGAGCTCGGCAGCCCGCGAGGCCGCCAGGGCAGCCCTCGGCGCGTGGCGCTCCCGGAGGGGTGGCTCGCGTCACGGGAGCTCGCCGGCGGCATCGATCCCGCGGCCGAGGACGCCTCCAGCGGGGGCTGACGGTCGCGCCGCACGGGCCCTCGCCTGCACTGCCGTCAGAGTGGTCCACGCGGCGTCGGACGCCAGGTGGTGCAGGTCGACGTCGACCGGGCCGTCCGGGGTGTGCACCTCGATCGTCACCACGCCGAGTCGCCGTTGCAGCGGACCCTGGCGCAGGGCGATGGACTGCGCCTTGGCCCAGGGCGCGTGGCTGGTCGTGCGCTGGACCCAGCCGGTCGAGGAGACCACCCGTGAGCGGCCGGGCCGCAGCCACCGGTGGCGCCATCCCACCGGCGCGCAGGGCCAGGAGCGGGACGATGCCCTGACGACCTCGCCGTCGTGGGCCACCGCGTCGGGTCCCGCTCGGTCCGGTCCCGCCGCCTCGGGCACCAGCTCGTCGACGAGGGCGGCCGCCAGGGCGCGGTCGGCGATGGGCAGCAGGGTGGTCTCGTGCTCGGCGTCCTCGCCGGTCCCGCGGCCGGCGACGTCGACGTCGAGTCGGCACCAGCCCAGGCGTCGCCACAGGAGCGGCTCGACCACGGCCACCCCCTGGACACGGGCGAACGGGATGGTCTGGGCCGTCAGGGAGAGCAGACCACGCTCGATCCGCAGGCCGTGAGGGGTCCGCCAGAGCGTGAATCCCCACTCCGCCACCACGCGGCGGGCGACGAGGCGCGCCGCCCACGAGACCACCGGCACGAGGCCTCCGAGGAGGACCAGGGGCTCGTCGAGCCCCAGTGCGGCCAGGGCGAGCAGACCGAGCACGCCGAGCGCGGCGAGGAGGTCGAGGCTGAGCACGGCCCCGAGCAGCGTGCGCTGCGGAGGGACGCGCGTGATGAGCTCCTCGTCCGCCCGGTCGACGGCCCCGGGTCCGCCCCCGGGCGCGGCGCCGTGCGCGCGCCGCAGCAGCAGGGCGCGCATCGCGCGGGCCTCGGGCAGCGGCAGGAAGCGCAGGACCAGCCGCGACTCCTCGCCGCCGGCCAGGTCGACCCGGACCTCGGCCAGACCGGCCAGTCGGGCCAGCAACGGCTCGGCCACGTCGACCGCCTGGATCCGCTCGAACGCGGCGCGGCGCGAGCGGGTGGTGAGCAGGCCGGTGTCGAGCCGGACCTCGGTGTCGTCGACGACGTAGCGCGTGACGGCCCAGGACACGAACCCGGCGACCTCGCCCACGACGAGACCCCCGCCGACGACGACCAGCAGCGCGACCCACCACGGGACGCCGTCCCACCGGTCACCCTGCAGGTACGACGCGCCGATGGCGGCGATCGCGGCGCCGGCCCACAACCCGCCCTGGACGAGGCCGGTGAGCGGGTGGGTGCGTCGGCCGCGGCGCAGTGCCGTCTCGTCGACGCGCTCAGACTCCGCCATCACGTGCCTGGCCGAGGTCGGTGAGCCGGTCCCGCAGGGCGCGAGCCTCGTCGGCGAGCAGGCCGGGGATCGTCGACGCGGTCTCGGTGCTCGCCGTGTGCAGGGTGACGCGGGCGATGCCGAGCCGACGTTCGACCGGCCCGGCCTCGACGTCGACGAACTGCACGCGGCCGTACGGCACCACCACGAGGCGACGGAACATGACGCCCGACGTCACCAGGAGGTCGTCCTCGGCCTCGGCGTGGCCCCAGGAGCGACGGTTCCGCTCGGCCCAGGCCCATGTCGCGGCGGCGGCCCCGAGGACCAGCGCTGCCGCGGCGCCGAGACCGGCGGCGACGGGAGCCGACGCGCCGGCCGGGACCGCGACCACGGCCGCCACCAGGAGCAGCACCCCGACGACGGCGAGGGGCCCGCAGAGCACGATCCGCCGGCGGGTCGTGAGGGCGGGGGAGACGGGACGCCACGGGACGTCGTCCGGTCGGAAGAGGGTGGTGTCCACGCCTCGAAGACTAGGCGTGCCGACACCTCCGCGAGGTTTGACCGGGGCAGGGTCGCGGTGGGACACTGGCAGACGCAGCCGCCGCTGTGCACCCGTCCAGCCGCCCGGCACCAGCGCCGGAGCCGCGACTCTCCTGCGGAGGAACACCCATGGCCAAGGCCCTCGTCGGATTCATCGGTGGACCCACCGTCGACCAGGTGCACGAGATCGCCCGACTGCGTCGCCGTGTGGCCGACCTCGAGGCGCAGGTCCTGCGCCTCTCGACGGAGAACGACGGACTCCTCAAGACCCTCTCCGAGCGCGTGGACGAGGTCACCGCGAGGGACCTCCTCGAGCCGCTCGCGCACTGATCCGGTCCTCTCTCCGGGCACCCGTGCGGTCTAGGGTGGCCGCGTGTACCTGAAGTCCCTGACGCTGCGCGGGTTCAAGTCCTTCGCGTCGAGCACCACCCTCCAGCTCGAGCCCGGGATCACCTGCGTCGTCGGCCCGAACGGCTCGGGCAAGTCCAACGTCGTCGACGCCCTCGCCTGGGTGATGGGCGAGCAGGGCGCCAAGTCGCTGCGTGGCGGCAAGATGGAGGACGTCATCTTCGCCGGCACCGCCGGTCGCCCCCCGCTCGGGCGGGCCGAGGTCGTCCTCACGATCGACAACACCGACGGTGCCCTGCCGATCGAGTACAGCGAGGTCACGATCTCGCGCACGATGTTCCGCAACGGCGGGTCCGAGTACGCCATCAACGGCACCTCCTGCCGTCTGCTCGACGTCCAGGAGCTGCTGAGCGACTCCGGCATCGGCCGCGAGATGCACGTCATCGTCGGCCAGGGCCAGCTCGACTCGGTGCTGCGCGCCACCCCCGAGGACCGCCGCGGGTTCGTGGAGGAGGCCGCCGGCGTCCTCAAGCACCGCAAGCGCAAGGAGAAGGCGCTCCGCAAGCTCGACGCGACACAGGGCAACCTCACCCGGTTGCAGGACGTCCTCACCGAGCTGCGTCGCCAGCTCAAGCCGCTCGGACGCCAGGCCGAGGTCGCGCGTCGCGCCGTCACGATCCAGGCCGACGTCCGCGACGCCCGCGCCCGTCTGCTCGCCGACGACATCGTCACCGCGCGCACGACGATCGCCGAGGAGGCGGCCGACGAGGCCGCGCTGAAGGAGCGCCGCACGGCCGTCGAGCACGCCGTCGCCGTCGCCCGGCAGCAGGAGACCGAGCTCGAGGACCGCCTCCGCGAGGACTCTCCGGCCCTCTCGGCGGCGCAGGAGACCTGGTACGCGCTCTCCGGCCTGCGCGAGCGGATGCGTGGCACGGCGGGACTGGCCACCGAACGCATGCGGCTCGCCGCGGTCGAGTCCGACGACCGCCCCACGGGCCGTGACCCTGAGGAGCTGGAGGCCGAGGCCCGGCGGGTCGAGGAGCAGCACCGTGCGATGACGGCATCGGTCGAGCAGGCGCGCGCGACGCTCGAGGCCGCCGTCGCCGCCCGCACGCAGGCCGAGACGACGTACGGCGAGGAGGAGCGTCGGGTCGCCGGGCTCCTGCGCGCCGCCGCGGACCGCCGCGAGGGACTCGCGCGGCTGCACGGACAGGTCAATGCCCTCAAGAGCCGGGCCGAGGCTGCCGACGCGGAGGTCGCCCGCCTGACGGTCGCCCGCGACGAGGCACTCCAGCGTGCCGAGGAGGCGCAGCGGGCCTTCGCCGACCGCGAGCAGGAGATCGCCGGGCTCAGCCAGGGCGAGTCCGGGCTCGACGAGGAGCTCGAGGCGGCCGAGGCCGTCCTCGCCGACGTCGAGTCGCGGGCGCGTGGGCTGAGCTCCGCCGAGCAGGAGGCGAGCCGCCGACAGGCCGGGCTCGCCGCCCGTGTCGAGGCCCTCGAGGTCGGCCTGACCCGCAAGGACGGCGCCGGTGCCCTCCTCGCGGTCTCCGACGAGATCAGCGGTCTGCTGGGTTCGGTCGCCGCCCTCATCACGGTTCGCCCGGGGTTCGAGGCCGCCATCGCCTCGGCCCTCGGGTCGGCGGCCGACGCGGTCGCCGTCGACCACCTCGACACCGCCGTCACGGCGATGGAGCTGCTCAAGACCGAGGACCTCGGCCGCGCGGGGCTGATCCTCGGCGGCGACACGGAGGTCGACGACGCCGGCTGGCCTGGGCTCCCCGACGGCGCGACGTACGCGGTCGACGTCGTGGAGCCCCCCGCCTCCCTCGTCGCGGCCCTGCGGCGGCTGCTGTTCAAGATCGCCGTCGTCGACGACCTCGCCGCGGCGCGCGCCCTCGTCGCCCAGGCTCCGGACCTGACCGCCGTCACGCGCGACGGCGACATCCTCGGGGCGCACTTCGCCGCGGGCGGGTCGACCTCGCAGCAGAGCCTGCTCGAGGTCCAGGCGGCGATCGACCAGGCGCGCGAGGAGCTGGAGGAGGCCGAGCGACGGCTCGAGACGCTGCGGTTCGACGGCCAGCGGGTCGAGCAGGAGCGGGCCGCAGCCCAGGAGCGTGTCGACGCCGCCCTCGAGCGCCTGCACGAGTCGGACGCCGAGATGTCCGCCGTCGCCGAGTCGCTGGGCCAGCTCGGCTCGACGGCGCGGGCGGCCAAGGGAGAGGCGGAGCGGCTCACCGCGGCGATCGCCACGGCACAGGAGGCACACGAGCGCGACCTCGGCGGTCTCGCCGAGCTCGAGGAGCGGCTCGCCCAGGCCGAGCAGGCCCCCGAGGAGGAGCCCGACACGTCGGCGCTCGAGTCGCTCGCGGAGCAGGCGTCCACCGCCCGCCGTGGCGAGACGGACGCGCGCCTGGCCCTGCGCACGAACGAGGAGCGCGCCCGCGCGCTCGAGGGACAGGCCAGCGCCCTGGTCGCGTCGGCCGCGGCCGAGCGCGAGGCCCGCATCCAGGCCCGGCTCCGCCGTGAGCAGCAGCTCCGCGAGGCCGAGACGGCGCGGGCCGTGCTGGCCGTCTCCGACGTCGCCCTCGCGCGCCTCGAGACCACGATCGCCGAGGCGGCGGCGCTGCGCAGCGAGATCGAGCACTCGCGCACCGGACGCGAGACGGAGCTGCGCGAGGTCCGCGCCCGCCTCCGCTCGCTGGCCGAGGAGCTCGAGGGACTCACCACGTCGGTGCACCGCGACGAGATGGCGCGCGCCGAGCAGCGGCTCCGGCTGGAGGCGCTCGAGGCCCGCGCGCTCGAGGAGCTCGGCATCGAGGTGGAGGCGCTGGTGGCCGAGTACGGGCCTGACCAGCTCGTGCCGCCCCCGGCGCCGGAGGTCGCCGAGGCAGCACACGACGGGGCTGCACACGAGGGGGCAGGACACGACGGGGCCGGGGACCAGGAGGAGCCGGAGGGCGTGCCCTTCGACCGAGCCGAGCAGACGAAGCGGCTCAGGGCCGCCGAGCGGGCCATGGCCATGCTGGGCAAGGTCAACCCGCTCGCGCTCGAGGAGTTCTCGGCACTGGAGGAGCGTCACCAGTTCCTCTCCGAGCAGCTCGACGACCTCAAGCGCACCCGTCAGGACCTGCTCGACATCGTCGCCGACGTGGACGAGCGCGTGCAGCAGGTCTTCACCGAGGCCTGGGCGGACGTCTCGCGCGAGTTCGAGGACGTGTTCTCCCGCCTCTTCCCGGGTGGCGAGGGCCGACTCGTGCTCACCGAGCCGGGCGACATGCTCACCACCGGGATCGACGTGGAGGCGCGCCCCCCGGGTAAAAAAGTCAAACGGCTCTCGTTGCTCTCGGGCGGCGAGCGGTCGCTCGTGGCCGTCGCGTTCCTGGTCGCGCTGTTCAAGGCGCGCCCGAGCCCGTTCTACATCCTCGACGAGGTGGAGGCCGCGCTCGACGACACCAACCTGGGCCGTCTGCTCGAGATCTACGAGGAGCTCCGCGCGAACTCCCAGCTCATCGTCATCACGCACCAGAAGCGCACGATGGAGGTCGGTGACGCGCTCTACGGGGTCTCGATGCGCGGTGACGGAGTCACCACCGTGATCAGCCAGCGGCTCCGCGAGGAGGAGATGGCGTGACGGAGAAAGATCACGAGAAAGATCGATCCCTCCGGCGCGATGATTTTCCCGTCGTGCGTCGCATCTCGACGCGCTGGGAGGACGAGGACGTGTACGGGCACGTCAACAACGTCGTCTACTACTCCTTCTTCGACACCGCGGTGAACGGCTACCTGCTCGAGGCGACGGGTGTCGACACCCGTGAGCTGGACGCCTACGGCGTGGTGGCCGAGACCGGGTGCCGCTTCCTGCGCGAGCTGCGGTTCCCCGGCGACGTCGAGGCGTGCCTGCGCGTGACGCGTCTCGGGACCTCCAGCGTCGTCTACGAGATCGGGCTGTTCCAGGGCGAGCACGAGGAGCCGGCAGCGGTCGGCCGCTTCGTGCACGTCTACGTGAGCGGGTCGGAGCGGCGCGTCAGCCCGGTGCCCGACGTCGTCCGCCGCGTGATCGAGCCGCTGGCCTGAGCTCCGGCCACTCCTCGACGGGCAAGGGGTCGGGGTCGCGGCGGTAGACGTGCCCCGTGCGGGTGGTCCATTCCCAGGCGTGACCTCGGCGTCGCAGCGAGTACAGGCCCGCGGTCTTGAGCCGGTGGACGCGTCGATGGACCGGTCCGAGGTTGCTGCCGTGCGTCGGTGCGGGCCAGGCCTCGGTGTGGTCCACGTCGCTCCGTGAGGCTGGGACGTCGGACGTGGGGAAGCTGGTGGTGCCGTCGCGGAACCAGAGCGCGGTCCGCACCTGCTCGGGAGCGAACCGACCGAGGTGGGTCGCGTCGAGCAGGTGGCCGTGGGGATCGGTGAGCAGCCGCCAGAACACGGTGCCCGGCTCCACGGCCTTGTCGCGGACCAGGGCCGCCGGAACGGATGCGGATCGGTCGGCGAGCTCACCAGGCGCGTCGGACAGGCCCATCAGAGCCGTGACGGGCACGGTGACGCCGATGACGGTGCTCGTGCCACCGCGGGGGTCGTCGGGATCGGGGGAGCCGAGCAGGAGCCCGGTGAAGAGGTCCGCGCAGCGCTGGTCGTGGGTGCGCGCGTCACGTGGCGCCGAGCGGACCTCGGTGTCGAGTCGCTGCGCCACGGCATGGGCATCGACCTCGGGCACGAGCGCGGAGAGCCAGGCCATGCCGTCGACGGCCGGGGTGACGCGCACGTGACGGTCGGCGCGGGCACGGCGGTGCCGCGCCGCCATGGCCTCGGCCTCCAGCCGCTCGACCTGGCGAGCGAGCCAGCGTCGCGTCTGGGCCACCGTGTGCTCGGCGGCGTAGCGGGCGATCCGCTCGTCGAGACGAGCGGGCGACGCCGGGAGCGTGAGGCGCTGCAGCTGGGCGTCGATGACCACCACGTGGTGGTGCCCGAACGAGCCGTTCAGGAACGCCTGCCAGACGGCCGGCAGCAGCCCGCGCACACGGCGCGCCTGCGCGAGGCGGGCGACGACGGTGCCCGGGGCGACCCCCAGGGCGAGCGAGAGGTCGTGGGCCGCGGCCTGGGCGGCCGTGTGTGCGGCCGAGGCCGAGTGCTCCAGTCCGTGGGCGCGCGCCGTCTCGACGTGGGCGAGCATGTCGACGAGCTGCTCCGCCTCCAGGGCGTTGATGGTGCGACGGCGGATCGCGACGAGGTCGATCGTGTCGGCCCCCGCCGGACGGAACGGCACGTCGAGGCCCGTGTCGTCGAAGGTGAAGTCCAGCTCGTCCATGTCCTCGACCCTAGACCGGCCTTCCGACAGGGTGTTCGAAAGAAGACACCCACCGAGGAAACTGGCCGATATCCTGCCGGGGTGGATGAGCGGAGGCGTGACGTCACTGGGCGCGACCTCCTGGGCTGGGCTCGTGAGCAGAGGATCTTCACCGAGGACGGGACACGCATGGGAGTGCGTTGGCGAGGGCCGGGACTCGACGGTCCCTGGGACGAGGTGGTCGCTGACCTCGTCGAGGCACTCGACCACGGGCTCGCCGATGCGGCGAGCGGCATGTCCTTCGACGGGCTGATCGACGGTTTCGAGGAGTACGTCTCCTCGACGTGGCTCACCACGATCGTCGAGCGGCGGCACCTGTCCGATCGGCAGGCGGAGGTGGTCCTCGGCATCGCCGAGGACATGCGCCTGTTCTTCGACTCGACGGTCCGGCTCGGTCCCGGCGGCTTGGACGACCCGATCGAGGGGGATCTGTCCTACCTGTGCTCGTTCGACTACGACATCGACGTCCCCTCGTGGGCGTCGTGGCGAGCGAGCTGAGGGGCGCCCTCAGCGCGCCAGCAGCACCTCGAGCGCGTGGTAGATCCACGGGATCGCGACGAGGACGGTCGGCACGACGAGCACCACGAGCGAGACCAGGACCGAGGTCGCGGCGGAGGCGAGGCGCGTCGAGGCGCTGGCGGGCCGGCGCAGGCGGTCGAGCCGCACGAGCGCGTCGCTGCTCGCGCCGAGGGCTCCTGCGGGCGTCGGGCCGCCCGCCAGCGCGACGATGGCTCGCGCGAGGGCGCCGTCGCCGGTGACGCGGCGGGCGGCGTCGTCGGCCATCAGCTCGACCATGACCTGGCTCTGGCGCAGCGGTGCATCGGTGCGCAGCGGGCGGGGGAAGGCGCGGTGCAGGACGCCGAAGGCCTCCAGCACCAGGTCGTGGCGGGTGCGGACGTGGGAGCGCTCGTGCTCGAGCACGGCACGGAGTGCGTCCTCGTCCAGGGACTCGACGGCACCGCTCGACATGACGATGCGCGGGTCGCGCAGGCGGGGGATGCAGTAGGCGACGGGAGTCTGCTCGGCGAGGACACGGACCGCCGGCAGGACCCCGTGCGGCTCGCCGAGCAGGTCGACGAGCTCGCGGTGCCGTGCGCGGCGCCGCGACGTCTCGCGCCAGACCTGCCAGGCCGCCCACCAGAACCGTGCCCAGACGAGCACGCCGATCGCCATGATCGCGACGTGCAGGACGATCCGCCACCACGAGGGCGAGTCGTCGGTGACGAGCCACAGGGCCGTCGAGAGGGCGGCGCCGGAGATCGCCAGCACGGCGGCGAGCGCGAGCGACTGCCAGAGCAGGATGCCGGCCGCCGGGGCGAGGCGGGGCCAGGAGGCTCGGGAGAGCAGCGCCGGGACCGGCAGCGCGAGTGCGAGACCGATGGCGCCGAGCAGCAGCGGGGTCACGGCGAGCCCGAGGACTCGATCTCGTCGAGGGCCGCCCGCAGTGCCGCCGCCTCGGCGGGATCGACCGTGCGGGCGAAGTGCACGAGTGCGGCGGTGCGGTCGCCGGAGCTGTCGAGGGTGGCGTTGAGCAGCTCGGCGGTGGCGGCCTCACGGGACAGTGCCGCGGTGTAGCGGAAGGCCCGACCGTCACGCTCGCGGCTCACCATCTCCTTGGCCCCCAGGCGGTCGAGCACGGTCATCACCGTGGTGTACGCGAGGCCGGACGACCCGCCCGCCTCGAGAGCCTCCTGGACCTCGCGGACGGTGAGGGGCGTGGCGGAGCCCCAGAGCACGTCCATGACGGAGCGCTCGAGGGACCCGAGGGAGCGTGACGACTGCGACATGTGACCCAATCTACTACGCGATGTAGGAGTTTGGCTTGTGGCGCCAGGGGCGAAGTCCTACGCTCGGTAGTAGTTACTACGCGACGTAGTAGCTCGAGCGAGCGGAGGTGGCCATGGAAGCGCTCGACATCGCCCGGTGGCAGTTCGGCATCACGACCGTCTACCACTTCTTCTTCGTGCCGGTCACCATCGGGCTCGTCTTCCTCGTCGCCGTCCTCCAGACCGCGTGGCAGCGCACCGGCGACGAGAAGTACCTCCGGCTGACGCGCTTCTACGGCAAGCTCTTCCTCATCAACTTCGCGATGGGCATCGCGACCGGCATCGTGCAGGAGTTCCAGTTCGGGATGAGCTGGAGCGACTACTCGCGCTTCGTCGGCGACGTGTTCGGCGCCCCGCTCGCCATCGAGGGCCTGCTGGCCTTCTTCCTCGAGTCGACCTTCCTGGGCCTGTGGATCTTCGGCTGGGACCGGCTGCACCCGCGCATCCACCTGGCCTGCATCTGGCTCGCCGCCGTCGGCACCGTGCTCTCGGCGTACTTCATCCTCGCGGCCAACTCGTTCATGCAGAACCCGGTCGGCTACCGCCTCGACGAGGCGACCGGGCGCGCCGAGCTGACGGACATCTGGGCCGTCCTCACCAACGAGGTCGTGCGCGTGACCTTCCCGCACACGATCTTCGCCTGCTTCATGGTCGGCGGCGCGCTCGTGGCCGGTGTCGGCCTCTGGCAGATGATGCGAGGACGGGGTCGTGACGACGAGCAGGAACGGGAGGCCTTCCGCACGGCCGTCCGCCTCGGTGCCGTCACGCTGCTCGTCGCGGGTCTCGGCACGATGGTCTCCGGCGACCTGCAGGGCAAGGTCATGACCGAGGTGCAGCCGATGAAGATGGCGGCCGCCGAGGGACTCTACGAGGACGAGGCGCCCGCCTCCTTCTCGCTGCTCACCGTCGGCACCCTCGACGGCAGCGAGCCCGTGCTCGAGCTCAAGATCCCGCGCCTCCTCTCGTTCCTCGGCACCGGGACCTTGGACGGCGAGGTCCGCGGCATCGACTCGCTGCAGCAGGAGTACGAGCAGCGGTACGGACCCGGCGACTACGCGCCGAACATCCCGGTCACCTACTGGACCTTCCGCATGATGATCACCGCCGGCGGGCTCGCCATGGTCGGTGGCGCGTGGATGCTCTGGGCCACCCGCCGACGTCGGCTGCCCTCGACCGGGACCCTGGAGGGGCGGTGGCTGCTGCGCGCCGCCGTGGTGCTCCCGTTCCTGCCGCTCGCGGCGAACTCCTTCGGCTGGATCTTCACCGAGATGGGCCGCCAGCCCTGGGTGGTGTTCGGGCTCATGCCCACCTCGGCGGGGGTCTCGCCGAGCCTCACCGCGGCCGAGGCCATGACGACGCTCGTCGGCTTCACCGCGCTCTACGCGGCGCTCGCCGTCGTCGAGCTGCGGCTGCTGCTCACCTTCATCCGCAAGGGCCTGCCCGACGCCGACCCCCCGCAGCGCGTCGACGACCCCGACGCCCCGCTCGCGTTCGCCTACTGACCGGGAGAGACCCATGGAGCTCACGACCGTCTGGTTCCTGCTGATCGCCTTCCTCTGGGTCGGCTACCTCGTCCTCGAGGGGTTCGACTTCGGGGTCGGCATGCTGACCGCCGTCCTCGCGCGCGACGAGAAGGAGCGCCGCGTCCTGCTCAACACCATCGGCCCCGTCTGGGACGGGAACGAGGTGTGGCTGATCGTCGCGGGCGGAGCCATGTTCGCGGCGTTCCCCGAGTGGTACGCGACCATGTTCAGCGGCTTCTACCTGCCGCTCTTCCTCGTGCTCGTGGCCCTCATCCTGCGCATCGTCTCGCTGGACTACCGCAGCAAGCGGCCGTCGATGCGGTGGAGACGGCAGTGCGACCTGGGCATCCTGGTCGGCTCGGTGGTGCCCGCGGTCCTCTGGGGCGTGGCGCTCTCGGCGATCGTGCAGGGGGTCCCGATCGACGCCGACCGGGAGATGGTCGGGGGCACCCTCGACGTGCTGAGTCCGTACACGCTGCTCGGCGGCGCGGTGTTCCTGTCGGTCTTCCTGGTGCACGGCGCCGTCTTCGTCGGGCTCAAGACCGTCGGTGACATCCGCACCCGCGCGAGGCGCCTCGCACTGCGGGTGGGCGCGGTCGCGGCTCTGCTGGCGGCGCTGTTCGTGACGTGGACGGCAGCCCGCGACGGGGACCTGGCCGTGTGGATCGGCGCCGGCGTGGTCGTGACGGCGTTCGTCGGCGGACTGCTCGCCGCGGAGCGGCGGCGCGAGGGCTGGGCCTTCGTGGGCACCGCGGTCGCGGTGGCGGCGCTCGTCGTCACCCTGTTCACGGCGCTGTTCCCCGACGTGATGGTCTCCTCGCTCGACCCCGCCTGGAGCCTCACCACGACGAACGCCGCCTCGACGCCCTACACGCTGACGATCATGACGTGGGTCGCGGTGGCCTTCACGCCGATCGTCCTCGGCTACCAGGCGTGGACGTACTGGGTGTTCCGCCGTCGCCTCGGCACGCACCACATCCCCGACGACGTCCTCGCCCCCACCCGATGAGACCGCTCGACCCGCGCCTGCTGCGCCGCTCGGCCCCCGTGCGTCGCTTCCTCCTGCTCACGGTAGGCCTGGGCGTCGCGGGGGCGACCGCGCTGGTGGCCCAGGCCTTCCTCGTCTCCGA
>CAZREF010000005.1:0-8121 GCA_964599245.1 uncultured Aeromicrobium sp.
GCGACGGCCGGCTCGTCGGGGACGAGCCGGCCGGGGCGGGGTGGGTCAGTGGTGGGCGGCGTCGGTGCCCGGGGCCCTCTCCAGGTCGGTGGAGGGGGGCGGGGGGACGTAGTTGTTGCGGGCCGTGAGCAGGCCGAACAGCGCGACGACCACGAAGAGCCCCACGGTGCCGCCACCGAACAGCAGGAGGGCGTCGAGGCGGCTGCGCTCCGAGGGCGACGGCCAGGCGTCGGAGGCCGGCGAGTCGGCCCAGGCCGTGGCAGCGGTCGTGCCGAGCACCACCAGCGTGGAGACGACGACGGCGAGGATGCGCGCGGGAGCCTTCATGGGGGCATCGTAGCGTCCCACCACCCGCCCGTAGGCTGGTGGCCATGCCCGGTCTCGACGTGAACCTGCCCGAGTCCTGGACGTGGGAGACCGTCACCGACGGCGGCGTCCGCGTGCTCATCATCATCGTCATGGCGCTCGTGCTGCGGTGGGTCGCGAAGCGCGCGATCGCGAGGATCGTGAAGCGCGCCGGCGAGGGACAGGTGCCCGACGCGCTCGCCAACAGCCGCGCCGGCGCCCTGCTCAACGACCTGCGGCCCGCGGCAGGCGAGCGGCGCAAGCAGCGTGCGCAGGCGATGGGCGACCTGCTGGGCTCCATCGTCGGCCTGGTCGTCGCCGCCGTGGCCCTGGTGATGGTGCTCGACGTCGTCGGTGTGCCGATCGCACCCCTGCTCACGAGCGCGGGCATCCTTGGCATCGCGTTGGGCTTCGGCGCCCAGACGCTGGTGAAGGACTACCTCGCCGGCGTCTCGATGATCCTCGAGGACCAGTACGGCGTGGGTGACTTCGTCGACCTCGGCGAGGCCAGCGGCACCGTCGAGACCGTGGGCCTGCGCATCACGCGGCTGCGCGACGTCAACGGCACCGTCTGGTACGTCCGCAACGGCGAGATCCTGCGGGTGGGCAACCAGAGCCAGAACTGGGCGCGCACCGTCCTCGACGTCACGGTCGCCTACGACTCCGACCTCGACGTCGTCCAGGACATCCTGGCCGAGGAGGCCGGGGCGATGTACCGCGAGGACCGCTTCACCGGCGTCATCATCGAGGAGCCCGAGGTGTGGGGCGTCGAGCGCTTCGACAAGGACGGCGTGGTCGTGCGGGTGGTGCTGAAGACCGCCCCGCTGGAGCAGTGGGTCGTGGCCCGCACGCTGCGCCAGCGGATCAAGCGGCGCTTCGACAAGGCGGGCATCCGCATCCCCGCGAGCGCGCTCCCGGTCGAGAGGCCGGCGGAGTGAGCACCTTCTACGAGGAGATCGGCGGGCGCGCCACCATCGAGCGCATCGTGGACGTGTTCTACGCGGGCGTGGCCACCGACGAGCTGCTGCGGCCGATGTACCCCGAGGAGGACCTCGGCCCGGCCGCCGAGCGGTTCACGATGTTCCTCGAGCAGTACTGGGGCGGTCCGACCACCTACAGCGAGACCCGCGGGCACCCGCGGCTGCGCATGCGGCACGCGCCGTTCGCCGTCACGATGGCCGCCCGCGACCGCTGGCTGCACCACTTCCGCGCCGGGCTCGACGCGGTCCACCTCACGCCCGAGCAGGACGAGCAGTTCTGGGCCTACGTGCAGCACGCGGCCACCTTCATGGTCAACACCAGCGACGCCGATGGGCCGCAGCCATCCTCCCCCGGCCTCACCCCCGGCCGACGCGACCAGGGCCTCAGCCCGGGCTGACCTCGTGGAGCAGGACCTCCCGCTCCGCCTCCTGCAGCACGCGCGAGCGTTGGGTGGTCAGGTCGAAGGCGACCATCACGGCCTCCGCGCTGCCCAGGCGACCCTCCTCGAAGAGCGTCGTGACGCTGAAGGACGAGCGGCCGACCCTGGTCACCACCGACCGGCCCTCGTAGGCCTCCGGACGCCAGGGGACGGGGTCGCCGAGCCGGAGGTCGATCCGCGCCACGACGAGACGTTGCGTCGTGGGGTCCGCGACGGAGGCGCGGAGGGGACCGAAGGAGGAGACCCGTGTCTCCTGCACCAGCTCGAAGAGGGCGCGGACGCTCGCGTTGCCGTCCGTCCCGAGGTCGCTCAGACGCACCCGGACGTCGTGCCGGTGCCCGCCTGCAGCGACGGTCGGCTCCGCGCCCGCCTCGTCGGACCACGTCACGCGCGCGAACGCACTGCTGCTGCCGCTCGGCCGGACGTCCTGCACGAGCCGGACTCCGTCGTCGGACGACTCGACCAGGACGGGACGTCGGCTCAGGAGCATCGGTCGAAGGAACTCGACCTCGACGGTGCGGACGGGCCGGTCGTCCAGCTCCCCGTTGCGGATGTGGGCGGCGCGCGCCTCGGTCGCGTAGTCGAGGTAGACGACGTTGTTGACGTGGCTCAGCTCGTCGAGGTCGGCCCAGCGCATGGGCAGCTCGTGGACGAGCGGACGGGGCGGGTTCGGCACCCGCCCATGCTGGCAGAGCCGGCTACGACGCGGGACCCGAGGACGAGGCGGCGGGCTCGATGACGACGAGCGGGTCGCCCTCCTGGACGATCTGCCCCTCGGCGACCAGCACCTCCGAGACGGTGCCGGTGGCGGGGGCGTGCACCGGCAGCTCCATCTTCATCGACTCCAGCACCGCCAGGACGTCGCCCGCGCTGACCTGCGCCCCGACCTCGGTGACGAGCTTCCAGACGTTGGAGACGATGTCGGCGTGTGCCGTCGCGGTCGCGCTCACGCGGCACCGCCCGGCGTGCGGGGCGCGAGGACGCCCAGCGCCTGCACCATCAGGTCGCGGGTCTCCTCGGGGACGATGACGTCGTCGAGGATGCCCGCCTCGGCCGCGAGGTAGGGGCGAGCCACGTTCTCGCGGTACTCCGCCGCGAGCTCGTCGCGCAGCGCCTCGGGGTCCTCGGCGTCCTTGAGGGCGCGACGGTGCAGCAGCGCGACGGCGCCACCCGGGCCCATCACCGCGATCTCCGAGCCGGACCAGGCCCAGGTGAAGTCGGCGCCGAGCGAGCGCGAGCCCATGGCGATGTAGGCACCGCCGTAGGCCTTGCGCACCACGACGGTGAGGACGGGCGACTGCGCCTCGACGTAGGCGCGCAGCATGGTCGCGCCCTGCGTGATCACGCCACGGGCCTCCTCGACCGTCCCCGGCAGGAAGCCCGGGACGTCGACGAAGGTGAGGACGGGCAGGCCGTAGCGCGCGCAGAAGTCGACGAAGCGCGACGCCTTGACCGAGGCCTTGGCGTCGAGGATGCCGCCGCGCGCCTTCGGCTGGTTGGCGATGATGCCGACGGGTCGGCCGTCGAGGTGCGCGAGCACGGTCAGCACGCTCGGTGCGTGCTCGGGGCTCAGCTCGAGCCGCGGGCGGTCGTCGAGGACGCCGTCGAGCACCTCGTGCATGTCGAAGACGATGCTCGACTTGTCCGGGACGACGTGCGGCAGGCGGGCGACGGCCTCCGGGCGCGCGGGCACGGGCTCGACGAGCGCCTGCTCGCCTCCGACGTGCGAGGGGAGGAACGACAGGATGCCGCGCGCGGCCTCCAGTGCGGCCTCCTCGTCGTCGACCTCGAGGTGCGCGACCCCGCTCGTGCGCGTGTGCATGCCCGAGCCACCGATCTCGTCGGCGGTGGCGTCCTCGCCCGTGGCCGCGCGGACGATCTCGGGGCCGGTCAGGAACATCTGCCCCTGCTCCTTGACCATGATCGTCCAGTCCGTGAGCGCCGGGGAGTAGGCGGCCGCACCGGCGCAGGGCCCGAGGATGAGGGAGATCTGCGGGATCCTCCGGCTCGCCTCGACGTTGTTCGCGAAGATGCCCCCGCAGCCGTGCAGCGCATGGATGCCGTCGTGGATCCGCGCTCCCCCGGAGTCGTTGATGTAGACGATCGGGTGGCCGCGGTCGATCGCGAGGCGCTGGGCCCGCTGCACGGTCTCGGCGAAGACCGCGCCGATGGCGCCGGACGCGACGGCGGCGTCGTGGCTGGCGACGACCACCGGCCTGCCGCCCACGAGACCCCAGCCGATGACCACGCCACTGCCGCTCGAGGGGCCTGCCGTCCGCAGCGGCGAGATCTCGACGAAGGTGCCCTCGTCGACCAGCAGGTGGGCGCGCTCGCGCGCGGTGTGCTGGCGGCGGCCCCGGGGCTCGACGCGCGCGGTGCGCTCCTGACGTCGCTGCGCGAGGACGTCACGGTGGTGCGGTCGGCCGGCCGGCTGCCCCGACGTCTGGTCGAGGACAGGGGGCGCGTCGAGCTGCGTCATGCGATCTCCTGAAACATGAGGGTTTCCTCAACTGTACATCAATGCGAGGAAACCCTCATCTTTCGTGACGCACGTCGCCCGCGCGCCGCGCGCCGGTCGGCGCGCTGGTCGGCCCCCTGGTCGGAGCAGTCGCGGTGCGCTACCGTGAGCCCTGACCTAAGCAAGCGCTTACCTCAGGAGACCTGCATGAGCGAGACCCGCCGCACCGCCCTCGTCACCGGAGCCGCCCAGGGCATCGGAGCCGCCGTCGCCCAGCGCCTCGCCGCCGACGGCCTCGCCGTCGCCGTCGTCGACCTCGACGAGGGTGCGTGCGCGGGCACCGTCGAGGCCATCACCTCCGCGGGCGGATCGGCGATCGCCGTCGGTGCGGACGTCTCCGACCCCGCCGCCGTCGATGCCGCCGTCGAGCGCATCGCCGCGGAGCTGGGCGGCCCGACGGTCGTCGTGAACAACGCCGGCATCATCCGCGACAACCTGCTCTTCAAGATGACCGTCGACGACTGGGACGCCGTCATGGCCGTCCACCTGCGCGGTTCCTTCAACACCGTCAAGGCCGCCCAGAAGCACATGGTCGAGGCGAAGTTCGGCCGGATCGTCAACCTGTCCAGCACCTCGGCGCTCGGCAACCGCGGCCAGGCGAACTACTCGGCCGCGAAGGCCGGCCTGCAGGGCTACACCAAGACGCTCGCGATCGAGCTCGGCAAGTTCGGGGTCACGGCCAACGCCATCGCGCCGGGCTTCATCCAGACCGACATGACGGCCGCCACGGCCGAGCGGATCGGCGTGCCGTTCGACGACTTCATCAAGTTCAGCGCCGACCAGATCCCGGTGCAGCGCGTCGGCCAGCCCGAGGACATCGCCCACACCGCCTCCTTCCTCGTGAGCGAGGGCGCCGGCTTCGTCTCCGGCCAGGTCATCTACGTCGCCGGCGGACCGAAGGACTGACGACACCGTGCTCGGACCCGAGGGACTCGACCTCGACGCGTTCTCGCGGTGGCTCGACGTGCAGGCTCCCGGCCTGCTCGACGGGCCCCTCGAGGCGACGCTCATCACCGGCGGCAAGTCCAACCTGACCTACGCCGTGAGCGACGGCCGCCGCGACCTCATCGTGCGGCGTCCGCCGCTCGGGCACGTGCTCGCCACCGCGCACGACATGGGTCGGGAGCACCGCGTGATCTCGGCGCTCGCCGGCACCAGCGTGCCGGTCCCCACGACCTACGGGCTGTGCCAGGACGACTCCGTGATCGGCGCACCGTTCTACGTGATGGAGCGCGTCGTCGGCACGCCGTTCGCCCGGGCCGCGCAGCTCGAGGAGCTCGGCGCCGACCGCACGCGTGCGATCACCGAGCGGATGGTCGACGTGCTGGCCGACCTGCACGCCGTCGACCCGGCCGAGGTCGGCCTGGACGACTTCGGACGCCCCGACGGGTACCTGGAGCGCCAGGTCCGACGCTGGAAGAAGCAGCTCGCGGCCTCGCGCAGTCGCGACATCCCCGGCATGGACGACCTCGTCGCCCGCCTGGAGGGCTCGATCCCCGAGAGCGGCGACGGCACGATCGTCCACGGCGACTACCGGCTCGACAACCTGCTCGTCGACGCCTGCCCCGAGGGCGGCGACCAGGTGACCGCGGTGCTCGACTGGGAGATGAGCACGCTCGGCGACCCGCTCACGGACGTCGCGATCCTGCTGGCCTACCAGCAGCTCGCCGAGGCCGGCGGCGACGGCGCGGGTGCCGGCATGGTCACCGACGCCGCGCGGGCGCCGGGCTACCTGTCGCGCGACGAGGTCCTCGAGCGCTATGCGGCACGCTCCGGCCGCGACGTCTCCGACATCGACTTCCACCTCGCGCTGGCCTTCTTCAAGCTGGCCGTGATCCTCGAGGGCATCCACTATCGGCACTCCCACGGCCAGACCCTGGGCGCGGGCTTCGACGGCATCGGCGAGCTCATCGAGCCGCTCGTCCGGGCCGGCCTGCAGGCCGGACGCTCGTGACCCGCGAGTAGGAAGCCGCTCGCACGGCTCACGCGTCCCCTAGGGTGGGCCGCGTGACCGCCGAGATCCTCGAGCCGCGCCGGCGCCCCACGCAGGAGCGCAGCAAGGCGAAGTTCGAGCTGCTGCTGCGCACCTCGCGCGACCTGCTGCTCGACGTCGGGTTCGAGTCCTTCACCTGCGAGGAGGTCTCGCAGCGGGCCGGCCTGCCCACCGGCACCCTCTACCAGTACTTCGCGAACAAGTACGTCATCGTCTGCGAGCTCGACCGGCAGGACGCCGTGGCGGTCCACGAGGAGCTGGCGAGCTTCGCCGAGATGATCCCGTCGCTGGACTGGTTGCGCTTCCTGGACCGCATGATCGACCACATGGCGCGACTGTGGTCCGACGACCCGTCGCGGCGGGCCGTCTGGCTCGCCGTGCAGTCGACGCCGGCCACCCGCGCCACCGCGGCCGTGACGGAGCGCGAGCTCGCGGCCGCCGTCGCCCGCTTCCTCGCGCCGCTCACCCCCGGCACACCCCGGGAGCGTCGCCGGATCATGGCGGAGGTGCTCGTGCACGTCACCTACTCGATGCTGAACTTCTCGGTCCGCGACGGCCAGGGCCATGCCGAGGCCGTCATCGAGCTCAAGCGCCTGCTCGCCTCCTACCTGCTGTCCTCAGAGCCCGACCAGCACTGACCCCGACCCGGGGCGAGGTCAGGACCAGGCGAGCAGCACGACGAGGGCGGCCAGCGTGAGGACCACCCCGGCCACGGCGGCGTGGACGCGGCCGTCGCGCAGCACCAGCAGGTCAGGGTCGCGTGGGCTCGGCTCGGTCCAGCCGCCCCGGCGCAGGAACGACGCCCACACCAGCACCGCCACGGCCACCGCGGCGACACCCGCTGCCGCAGCGGCGCCCGTGCCGTCGACCACGGCGGCGCGCGTGAGGACGAGGCTCAGCACCACCACGGCCGCGACCGTGCGGCGCCATGCGAGACGGGTCCGCTCCTGCTGGCGTCCGTGCGGCACGCTCACCCGCGTGCCCCGAGCACCACCATCACGACGCAGACCGCCGTCACCAGGACGACGAGACCGGCACCCGCGGCGTTGGACGGCAGTGGCCTGCCCTCGCGCATCGCCCGCTCGGTGCGCATCCAGCCCACCCACGCGTTGACCGCGCACGCCGCCCCTGCGAGCGCGAGCCCCGTGGCGGCGACCCGCGTGACGACGTCCGGGAGCCTCAGGTCGAGCAGGTGCACCGCCGCAGCGCCGGCCAGCAACGCCAGGGAGGTGCGGACCCACGCGAGGAACGTGCGCTCGTTCGCGAGCGTGAACCGGGGGTCGGGCTCCTCGCCGCGCCCGTAGACCGACCTCGGCCAGCGCCGGTCCCGCTCCTCGGAGGTCATGCCTCGACCCTAGCGACGGGCCACGCGGTCGGTGCTCAGGACCGGGCGAGCACCACGAAGGCGGTGGCGTGGTCGCCGTCGTGCGACAGGCTCACGTGGGCCTCCAGGCCGGCGAGGTGCTCGGCCACGGCGCCGTGCAGCCGCAGGCGGGGCCTCCCCCAGGCGTCGCAGACCACCTCGACGAGTCGCAGCACCTCGTCCCCCAACGGTGGTGGCTCCCCGAAGAGGCTCGCCGACCAGGCCTTCACGAGCGCCTCCTTCGCCGCCCACCGGGCGGCCAGGTGGCGTCCCTCGCCTCCCCCGTGCTGCTGGGCACGGTCGGCGGCGTCGCGCCGCTCCCCCGGCGTGAAGACGTCGGCGAAGCGGGTGCCGGGAAGCTCGAGCTGGTCCACGAACGTCGGCACGTGGACCAGGTCGACCCCGACCCCCAGCACGGCGCCGCTCACCACACCGACACCCGCGCCTCGACAGGCTCGGCGAGCGGACCTACGGCCCGCACC
>CAZREF010000005.1:8221-139292 GCA_964599245.1 uncultured Aeromicrobium sp.
CCACACCGACACCCGCGCCTCGACAGGCTCGGCGAGCGGACCTACGGCCCGCACCGCACCCGCACCCCGACCCGGATCCGCCCCCCGAGCCGCGCCCGCCCCCCGAGCGGCACCCGCCCCCCGAGCCTGTCGAGGGGACAACTCCGGCACAGCACTCCCCACCTCGACGAGCTCGGCAAGCGGACCTACGACCGGCACCGCACCCACCCCCCGAGCCACACCCGCCCCCCGAGCCTGTCGAGGGGACCGCTTCCGCACGGCACCCCCCACCTCGACGGGCTCGGCGAGCGGACCTGCCGCCCGACCCCCGGCAGGGATCGTCACGAGCAGGCCGTGGCGACGTACACGTCGTCCTCGCCGAGGCGCGCCTGCGGGTCGAGCAGCACCGAGGCCTCGCGGCCCCGGACGCCCTCGGTGCCGAGGCGGCGACCCTGCGGACGCTCGTAGGCCGCGGCGGAGCCGACCATGACCTGCGCCACCCGCATCCGTCCGGCGACCCGCCGCTCGCGCGCCTGCGCGACGTAGGCCTCGCGCCGGTCCTCGGGCAGCGCCTGCACGAACGCCTGCGGGTGTGCCAGGGCGATGAGCCCGGCCACGTGCCCGAAGCCGAGGCTCGTCACCAGACCCGCCTTGAGGGGCGCACCCTCGAGCGGCTCGCGGAGCCACACGAGGTGCTCGTGCTCGGCGAGCACGTCGTCGACGCAGTCGAGGCTGCGGTTCGGCGGCAGCACGCCCGAGGCCAGCACCTGGGTGAGCCCGACGAGCTGGAACGCCGCGGCACCGCCCTTGGCGTGACCGGTGAGGGTCTTCTGCGAGACCACGAACAGCGGGTTGCCGGGGCTGCGCCCGATCGCCGCCGCGAGCCGCTCGTGCAGCTCGGACTCGTTCGGGTCGTTCGCGTCGGTCGACGTGTCGTGCTTGCTGACGACCCCGATGTCGTCCGCGTCGAGGCCGAGCGCCGCGAGCGAGCGGGCGAGCTGCGACTCCCGTCCACCGATGGCCGCGGCCAGCGCGCCGAGGCCCGGCGCCGGGATCGACGTGTGCACGCCGTCGGCGAAGGAGCCGGCGTACGCCACGACCGCGTGGACCGGGAGGCCCATCCGGGCCGCGACGTCACCGCGGGCGAGCAGCAGCGTGCCGCCGCCCTGGGACTCCACGAACCCGGCGCGACGTCGGTCGTTCGCCCGGCTGACCCGCCGCGGGTCGATGCCCCGGGCGAGCATGGCGCCCGAGTCGGCCGTGGCGGACATGTCGGCGAAGCCGATGATGCCCTCGGTGCTCAGGTCGTCGAACCCGCCGGCCACGACGAACTCCGCCTTGCCGACCCTGATCTTGTCGACGCCCTCCTCCACCGACACGGCGGTGGTGGCGCACGCGGCGACCGGGTGGATCATCGCGCCGTAGCTGCCGACGTAGGACTGCACGACGTGCGCCGCGATGACGTTGGGCAGCGCCTCCTGGAGGATGTCGTTCGGGTTGCTCTCCCCCAGCAGCGTGTTGATGTAGAGCGCGTGCATGGAGGCCATGCCGCCCATGCCGGTGCCCTGGGTGTTGGCGACGAACGCCGGGTGCACCCAGCGCATGAGCTCCGCCGGCGTGAAGCCGCTCGAGAGGAACGCGTCGACCGTGCAGACGAGGTTCCAGATGGCGACGCGGTCGATCGACTCGAGCATCTCCGCCGGGACGCCCCAGACCGACGGGTCGAAGCCCGTGGGGATCTGCCCACCGATGGTGCGGGTCAGCTCCATCCGGCGCGGCACGCGGATCTCGGTGCCGGCCTTGCGGGTCACCGTCCACTCGCCGTCCTCGGAGGAGGCGATCACCGTGCGGTCGGGGTCGGCGGCCTGCATGGCCCTCGCCTCGACCTCGCTGCCGACGCCGAAGGTGAGGTCCTGCTCGAGGAACACCGACGTCAGCAGCGGCGCGGTGTTGTCGACCATCGAGCCGTCGTCGCCGTAGGTGCGGATGCCGCAGCGCTCCACGACGGCGTCGTGGTAGCGCTCGTGCACGTCGGCCTCGTCGACCGCCTCGTCGGTCTCGACGTCGTACCAGCCCTGGTTCGCCTCGTCCCAGGCGAGCAGGCCCGTGCTCCAGGCCAGCTCAAGGACGCCGGCGGCGGACAGCTCGTCGTGCACCTCCATCTCGAAGCGGGTGCGGGCCGAGCCGAACGGGCCGAGCTCGCCGGTGCCGACGATGACGACCATGTCCTCCGGACGGGCCGTCACCTCGCCCCAGGCGGGCGTCGTGGCGGCGGGCAGCTGCGCGGGCGACGGGGCGAGCGCGGCCACGGTGGCCGTCTCCTCGCCCTCGTCGGCCGCCGGTCGCTCCACACCCTGGGCGAGGGCGCGCAGGTCCAGGTCGGCGTCACCGAGCCCGCCGGTGAGGTCGAGCTCGACCGGGGCCACGGCCGCCTGCTCGCGCGAGGCCGCCGTGCAGCCCTGCTCGAGCAGCGCGGACGCCATCTCCTCCGGGCTCCAGGTGCGCACGCCCGCGGCCTCGACGGCCGCCACGAGCGGGTCGTTGCCGCCCATCAGGCCGGTGCCGCGGACCCAGCCGATGATGGCGTGGGTCAGCGTGACCCGGTTCGCCCACGACGACTCCGCGCCCCACTTGGTGACGACGGCGTCGAGCGCGGCCTTCGCCTCGCCGTAGGCTCCGTCCCCGCCGAACATGCCGCGGTTGGGCGAGCCCGGGAGCAGCACGTGCAGGCGCGAGGCGAGGTCGTGGTCCCGACCGGTGGTGGCCAGGCACCCGACGAGCCGTTCGACCGACCACAGCAGGATGCGGGCCTCGACCTCGGTGCGGCTGCCGGCGTCGGACAGGTCGCCCATGACCCGGCCGGCCGCGAACGGCACGAGCAGGCTGGGCACGAGGGCCGGCTTGGTGACGTGCTTGGTGCTGCCGACCGTGCGCGACTGCTCCGACGTGATCCACGACGCGAGCGCGTCGACGTCGGAGAACGACGCCATGTTGGCGGGCACCACCCAGAGGCGGGCACCGGCGCGGGCGTGCGAGCGGTAGAGCTCGCGGAAGAACCCGACCTTGCGGCTGTCGAGGCTCGACGACGTGGCGACGACGGTCGCGCCCCCGGCGAGCAGCTCCCCCACCACGGAGGCGGCGATGGAGCCGCGGCTCGCGCCGGTGACGACGGCGACGTCGTCGGCCCAGCGGCCGGGCGTGGTGTCGAGTGCGTCCTCGGCGATCCGCTCGAGCCGTACCTTCAGTGCGGCGTCGTCGGTGCGGCCGGCCCACCAGCGGGCCTGGGTCGCGACGACCTCGCCGCTGCCGGTCAGGTCGACGTCGAGGTCGGCCCCCAGCGCGATGTGCGCGAGGTCCTCACGCGCACTCGCCCAGCGGTCGTCGAGCAGGACGGCACGACGCTCGTCGAAGGCCGGCGCGACCGCGTCGACCCAGTCGGCGCCGAGCTCGGCCTCGACCCGGTCGAGCACCTCCTGCGCATCGGCATCGGTCTCGGTCGTGGGCGCCTCGGTCGACAGGCCGAGCTGCGCCAGGAGGTGACGGGCCGTGCTGGCGAGCACGCCGTCGGGACCGGTGATCTCGCCGGTGATCTCGGCGAGGGCCGCCGCGTCGACGGTGGCGTCGGAGCCACCGGCGGACGGCAGGTCGACACTCACGCCGTGGCGCGCGGCCACGGCCTGCACGGCCACGTCGACCGCAGCGTCGACCTCCGCGCCGTTGGACGGCGTCGCCACGGTGGCGAGGTCGCCACCGCGCACGCTCGCACCGTCACGGGTCGAGAGCGCGAGCTCCGCGACGACGTGGCTGGCCCAGCCCGGACCGAGCTGCCAGACGTCCGTGACGCGGTCGACGACGGACGACTGCTTGCGTCCGGTCGGTCCGAGCACCTTCTTCAGGTGGTCGGCGAACGTCGCGGACAGCACCGGGCCGAACGGCTTGTAGCCGCGGGCGAGACCCTTGACCTGGGCGGACAGCGTCGGGATGTCGGCGTCGGCTGCGCCATCGATGGCGCCGAGCGACAGCTCGCCGCCGAGGTCGACCAGCAGCTGGTTGCGGCGCGACGACGCGCCGTCGCACAGCGACTCGATGGAGTCGGCGGCGCCGATCTGCTCGGGGCGCAGCTTCGTCCACCACGCCACCAGCGTGCGCGTGCCGTCGGCGGCGTCGAAGGAGAGGTCCGCCGGCCTGGGCCCGCCGGAGGAGGCGGGCGCCGCCGTCGGGGCGGGAGTCGCAGCAGCAGGCGCAGCCTCGACGGCCGGGCCCTCGTCGGCGGCCTCGTCCTCGACCGGGGCGGGGTCCTCGTCGGTGGCGAACACCGCAGCGGCGTCGCGCTCGATGTTGGCCACCTCGACGCCGCGCTCACCCAGCGTGCCCTGCACCTCGGGGAGCTTGAGCGTCGACGACGCGAGGTTCGCGACCGTGGGCGACTGGCCCACGCCGATCTCGACGAAGCGCTCGACGCCGAGACCGCCGTTCTCGACGCTCGCGAACATCAGGTCCTGCGTCTCGATCCAGCGCACCGGGCTGGCGAACTGCCAGGCCAGGAGCTCGACGAGCAGCGTGCGGCACAGCGCGTGCGGGCGCGCGGTCCACGCGTCGAAGTCGGCGAGCACGGCGTCCAACGGGCTCGTGCCGACCCCATCCGCCGCCCGCGGCCCGGCACCCCCGCCGACCAGGTCCGAGATCTCCTGGATGAAGGCACGATCCAGCGAGAACGGGCGCGGCACGAGGTTCGGCACGTAGCGGCCCTCGAGGATCGACGGGTCGATCTCGGCCGGGAGCAGCTCCTCCAGGCGCGCCCGGAAGTCCGGCACGCCGCCGTGGAGGACGCGTGAGTGGAACGGCACGTCGATGCCCGGCACGAGGATGAACGCGGCCTTGCCGCCGAGGCGCTCGCGACGCTCCGCGATGTCGGCCTCCAGGACCTCCAGGCCCCGCACGGTGCCGGCGATCGCGTACTGCGAGCCGCGCAGGTTGTAGTTGACGATCTGCAGGAACTCACCGCTCCGCTCGGCCACGCCGTCCACGTAGGAGCGCACCTCGTCGTCGGCCAGGCCGATCTGCGACGGACGGATGGCGGCGAGGCGGTAGTCGCTGCGCCCCTGCTCGTCCCGCGGGACGAGGGTGTGCATCACCGAGCCGCGCTGGAACACGACCTCGACGACGGCCTCGAGCGGGATCACGCCCGAGACGGCGGCGAGCGCGTTGTACTCACCCACCGAGTGCCCGGCCAGGACCGAGCCCTCGACGAACGCCCCCGACTCGCGGAGCTCGGCCATCTGCGCGGCACCGAGGACCGCCATCGCGACCTGCGTGAACTGCGTCAGGAACAGCACGCCGTCGGGGTGCCTGTGGGTGACGCCGTCCGCGACGAGCACGGTCGGGTTCTCGCGGACGACGGTGAGGATCGAGAAGCCGAGGGCCTCGCGCGTGTGCGCGTCGGCACGGTCCCAGACCGCGCGGGCGGCCTTGGACCGCTGGTAGCCGGCCGTGCCCATGCCTGCGTGCTGGATGCCCTGGCCGGGGAAGGCGTAGGCGGTGCGGGGCGCGGCGAGGCGCGCCGTGGCGGCCATGACGAGCTCGCCACCTGCGCGGGCGGTGACCTCGAGGACCTCGTCGCCGTCGACGAGCGCGGTGCGCTCGGCCTTCACCGACACGTCGGCGCCGGGGGCGAGCGGGCTGAGCCAGCGGGTGGTCCAGCCGAGCAGTCGGCGTCCGGTGCCGTCGACGACCACGCGCTGCGCGGCCGCGGACAGCCACATGCCGTGGGCGATCGGCTCGCCCAGGCCCGCCAGGCGGGCTGCGGCGACGCTGGTGTGGATCGGGTTGTGGTCACCGGAGACCGCGGCGAAGGCGCGCAGGTCGGCCGGCGCCGTCAGCGTGGCCTCGGCGCGCGTACGACGCGGCGTCGGGTGGACCTCCGCCTCGCCCAGGCACCCACCTGCACGCGCGGGCTCGCCGGCGTCGGCCGTGCCGGGGCGGCCGCGCACGCAGAAGCGCTCGACCAGGGTGGCGACGTCGGCGGACGCGGAGCGGACCTCGACCTGCACCGTCACGACGCGCCCGAGCTCGGTCTCCTCGACCGAGCGCTGCGCGGCGTGGAACGTGAGCGCATCACCGTCGACAGGCGCCTGCACGACGTCGACGGCGTGGTCGAGGTGCACCAGGTCGAGCATGCCCTCGACGACCGGCACCCCGGACCCTCCGTCGACCTCGCCGGCGCGTGCGGCGCCGATGACGGCGAAGACGGCGGGCCAGGCCGCGCCCACCAGGGCGTCGGGCACGAAGCCGGCCGACGCGCCGGCGGTGACGCCGGCGTGGTCGGCGACGAGGTCGTCGCTCCAGGTGACCTCGAGCGAGGCCGTGCCGTCGGCGACGGTGGGCAGGGAGCCACCGGCCGCCGCGGTGAGCAGGTCCAGCATGGCGGCCGCGGCCGTGGCCGTGGAGACCACCGGCGCGCCACCGGTCGCGACGGCGTCCGTGACGTCGAGGCGGACCGTCAGGACGCGACCCGCGCGGTCGAGCGGTACCGAGAGCTCGGCGACGTGGCCCGAACCCGTGAGCACGGCACCGGTCTCGGGGTGCTCGGCGCGCTCGGGGGCCACGATGACCCAGCCGGTCGACGCCGACCCGGGCGCGCCGAGGCGGTGGACGGGGTTGCGCACGGTGCGACCGGCCCACACGGCGTCGGGCGAGGCGAGCACCAGCGACACCGGCCCCGTGGCGCCCTCGGCGCGGCGCAGGCCGTCGACCGCGAGCGGCGCGGCGCCCGCGGCGAGGACCGCGTCGACCGCGGCGTCCTCGAAGCGACGCAGCAGGTCGGCGACGGGCTCGTCGACGCGGGTGATGCCCGCGACGGAGACCGTGCCGGGGATGACGCAGACCTGGTCGGCGCCGAAGCGCGGGTCGTGCGCCTGCCAGAGCGAGTCCGAGCGCCACCAGCGACGCACGTCGGCGTCGATGACGGGCACGAAGGGCACGGGCTTGCCGGGACGGCGGCACACCTGGACGAAGAACGGGACGTCCGCCGGGTGCAGCACGACGTCGTCGGCGGCCGGGTAGGTCGCGCGCAGGGAGTCGAGCGCAGCCGCGGCGCCTTCGACGTCGGCGGGCGCGGCGAACAGCGTCGCGACCGGCCCGTGGTCCTCGGGCGCGAGACGCGCCTCGGCGCGCTGCAGCATCGCGTGGAACCGGTCGCGGAGCGTCACGTCGAGCCAGCTGCTCTGCCGCCCACGGCCCGGCACCCCCGCCGGGGCCGTGCCACCGTCGGGGTCGGTGCCGGTGGGAGCGACGTGGTCCGTCGCGAGCGCGGCGAAGCGGTCGAGCCACGCGCCGTAGGTCATGGTCGCGACGTCGCCGAAGTACGGCTTCGCGGTGCGGTCGAGTGCCTCGACGATCTCGTCGCGGCGGGCCGCGACGGCCTTCGCGTCGCCCGCGACCTCGTCGAGCAGGCGCCCGGTGCGGGATGCGGTGTTGTCGATCTCGTGGATGTCGGCACCGAGCTGGCTGCGGCCCGAGGCCATGCCACCGGAGGCGTGGCCGGCTCCCACCCAGTCGGGGGTGCCGGGCGTGTCGACGAGCAGCTGCTTGACCTCGGGCGACGTCGTGGCCTCGAGGGTCGCCATCGCCGCGGTGCCCACGAGCACGCCGTCGAGCGGCATGACCGGGTGCCCGTGCGCACGAGCCCACTCACCGGTCAGGTACGCGGCGGCGACCTCGGGGGTGCCGATGCCACCACCCACGCACACCACGACGTTGTCGTGCGCGCGCAGCTGGGCGTAGGTGGCGACGAGCAGGTCGTCGAGGTCCTCCCAGGAGTGGTGACCGCCGGCCTTGCCGCCCTCGATCTGGACGATGACGGGGTGCGGTGCGACCTTCTCGGCGATCGCCAGCACCTGGCGGATCTGGCCGACCGTGCCGGGCTTGAAGACGACGTGCTCGATCCCGGCCTCGCCGAGCTCCTCGACGAGCGCGACGGCCTCGTCGAGCTCGGGGACGCCGGCCGTGACGATGACGGCGTCGATCGCCGAGCCCGTGGCACGGGCCTTCTGCACCAGACGCTGGCCACCGAGCTGGAGCTTCCACAGGTACGGGTCGAGGAAGAGGGAGTTGAACTGGAACGTGCGCCCCTCGTCGAGGAGCTCGTCGAGCTCGGCCATCCGCTGCGTGAAGATGGGCTCGCTGACCTGGCCGCCACCGGCCAGCTCGGCCCAGTAGCCCGCGTTCGCGGCGGCCGCGACGATGCCGGCGTCGACGGTGGTCGGGGTCATGCCGGCGAGGAGCACCGGGGAGCGGCCGGTGAGGCGCGTGAACGCGGTCTCGACCCGCAGGCTGCCGTCTGGCAGCGTGGCGGCCGTGGGGGCGTAGGACGACCACGGACGGCTGCGACGCGGAGCCGCGCCGGGCACCGTCAGCTCGCGGTGGCCGCGGCGCGTGGCGACGGACACCACGCCGGCGCCCCGGACCTTGGCCTCGGCAGCACTCAGCCGCGCCGCGAGGTCCCCGGGGCCGATGTCCAGGATCCACTCGGCCCCCGCGTCGAGGACCCGCTCGACGTCGGCGACCCAGTCGACGGGGTCCACGACCGCGCGCAGGGTGAGGTTCCGCGCACGCTCGGCATCGAGTCCGCATGCCGCGGCCCAGGCGGCCGCGAGGTCGGCGGCCTCCTCGAGCGCAGGGTGGTGGAACGCGAGCCGTGCGGCGACGGGCTCGACGACCGGCGAGAACGCGGCACCGCCCGTGACCTTGCGGGCGCGCTCGTCCTTCTCCTCGGCGGCGACCTGCTCGAGGAGCGCGACGGCTCGGCGCAGACCCTCCTCGGGGCCCGACAGCACGACGGAGCGTCGACCGTTGCGCAGGTGCGCGACGACGCGTGCGGACTCCGGCAGGTCGGCCAGCACGGTGGCGACGCGCTCCGGGCTCTCGCCGGCGACGCTCACCATCGTCGAGCCGAGCAGGTCGCGACGACGACCGACCACGTGGGCGGCGGCACCGGCGAGACGGGCGTAGGCGTAGAGGTCGGCGTGGTCCGCACCCGCCAGCGCCTCGAGCACCAACGTGCCCTGGGAGTGCCCGGCCGACGCGACGGGCGGCGTCGCCGCGACGTCGAGCCCCTGACGGCGCAGGGCCACCAGCCCGGCGAGCTGGGTCAGGAGGATGCCCGGCACCGACAGCGGCGCGGCCTGCAGGGTGTCCGCACCGGGCACGGCCGGCGCGTCGTCGTCCTCCGCGGACTCCCCGACCGCGAGGGCGTCGACCCACGCGAGCGGCGTGACCGGCAGGCCGGTGCGCAGCAGCTCGGCCCCGACGGGCTCGAGGGTGAGCTCGGCACGCTCGACGAGCTGCGCGAGGTCGGACTCGAGGGCGAAGTCGCGCACCAGCCTGGCCAGCGGCTCGAGCCAGGCCTCCCCCTGCCCGCCGGCGACGATGCCGTAGCGCTGGCCGGCGCGCAGCCGGTCGACCAGTGCCTCCCGACGGGGTCGGGTGGTCGTGTCGTGGCTCGTGCTCGTGGGCGTCGTGGGGGTGCTGGTCACGTGAGGATCCCTCGCTGCGGCAGGTGGGTGCGGACCACCATCGTCGCAAAACGTGAGGGGTTCCTCAAGTTTATCCCGAGGGTTTCCTCATGTTCTGTGGGTCACACCACCTCCTTCGGTCGCGCTCTGCACCCTGTGCTGGGCCGGGTCCGCCTGCGTGGCCCTGCGGCTGCGCTGCCTCGGCTCCGCCTCCACGTGACCCCCGAAACGCCTCGACCAGACGGGCGCGCCCCGGTCGGCCGAGCCGGCGGGCGCACCATCGGTGGATCGGCAACATCAGCAGCGTCCCTGCGGTTGCTGAGCCACCGATGACCCGGTCCAGGCGCGCCACCGGTGGATCAGCAACGGCGGGACGCCCGCTGCGGTTGCTCAGCCACCGGTGACCCCGGGGAGGCCCGCAGACCCCGCCACGCCCCACCCCGCTGCCCGGTCGAGGCCTTTCGGAGGCCGACCCCAGACCCCGCTGGAGCGACGCAGCCGCACGACGACGCGGCCGGAAGCAGCGCAGCCGCGGGGCGAACGCGACCGACCCCGCAGCCGCCGAAGCAGCCACGGGGTCGATCGACGAGCAGGGGTCAGACGCCGCCGGCGAGCAGCAGCCCACCGTCGGCGGTGATCGTCTGCCCGGTGAGCCAGGCCGCGTCGTCCGACAGCAGGAAGCCGACGACGCCCGCGATGTCCTCGGGCACGCCGAGGCGCTTGAGCGGGTACGGGGCCGCGACCTCGTCCTCGCGACCCTCGTAGAGCGCCTTGGCGAACTTCGTCTTGACCACCGCGGGAGCGACGGCGTTCACCCGGATGTCGGGGCCGAGCTCCACCGCGAGCTCCTCGGTCACGTGGATCAGCGCGGACTTCGACGCGCCGTACATGCCGATGTTCGGCGCCGGCTTGAGGCCGGCCACGGACGCGACGTTGACGATCGCGCCGCCGTGCTCGCCCATCCACTGGCCGTAGGCCTGCTGGGCCCACGCCACCGCACCGAGCACGTTGACCGCGAAGATCTTCGCTGCGGCCTCCAGGTCGATGTCGATCATCCGGCCGTAGACCGGGTTGATGCCGGTGTTGTTCACCAGGAAGTCGAGGCGTCCGTAGGTCTCGATCGCCGTCCGCACCGCCTCCTCCTGGTGCGCGGGGTCGTCGGCCGAGCCGGCGACGTAGGTGGCGCGCGCGTCACCGAGAGCCGCGACGGCCTCCTGCAGCGCGTCGGCCTTGCGGGCCGTGATGACCACCTGCGCACCGTCGTCGACCAGGCGCTGCGCGATGCCGAGGCCGATGCCCCGGCTCGCGCCGGTGACGATCGCGACCTTGCCGGCGAACCGTCCGTCGGCAGACATCAGGAGAGCCGCTCGATGACCATGGCCATGCCCATGCCGCCGCCGACGCACATGGACTCGACGCCGAACTGCTTGTCGTGCCACTGCAGCGAGTTGATGAGCGTGCTCGTGATGCGCGCGCCCGTCATGCCGAACGGGTGCCCGATCGCGATCGCACCGCCGTTGACGTTGAGCTTGTCCATCGGGATGCCGAGCACCTTGGCCGAGCCCCAGGACTGGACGGCGAACGCCTCGTTGATCTCGTACAGGTCGATGTCGTCGATGCCCATGCCGGCGTTGCGCAGCGCGGCGGGGATGGCCTCGACCGGGCCGAGACCCATGATCTCCGGCGACAGCCCGGTGACGGCCGTCGACACGATGCGCGCGAGGGGCGTGAGGCCGAGGGCCTTGGCCTTCTCGTCGCTCATGATCACCACGGCGGCGGCGCCGTCGTTCAGCGGGCAGGCGTTGCCGGCCGTGACGGTGCCGTCGGGACGGAAGACCGGCTTGAGCTGGCTGACCGCCTCCATCGTGACGCCGGCGCGCGGTCCGTCGTCCTTGGACACGACCGTGCCGTCGGGCAGCGTGACCGGGGTGATGTCCTTCGCCCAGAAGCCGGACTCGATGGCGGCCTCGGCCAGGTTCTGGCTGCGGACGCCGAACTCGTCCTGCTCCTCGCGGCTCATGCCGAGGTGCTGGGCGACGTTCTCGGCCGTCTGGCCCATGGCGATGTAGAGGTCGGGCAGCTCGCCGCTCTCGCGCGGATCGGTCCAGGTGTCGGCACCTCCCTCGGCGCGCTTCGCCGTGCGGGCGATCGCGTCGGCGAAGGCGGGGTTCTCCGTGCCGGGTACGTCGGCGAAGCCGTGGGCGAAGCGGCTCACGGTCTCGACGCCGGCGGAGATGTAGGCGTCACCCTCACCGGCCTTGATGGCGTGGAAGGCCATGCGGGTCGTCTGCAGCGAGGAGGAGCAGTACCGGTGGACCGTCACGCCCGGCAGGTGGTCCATGCCGGAGAGGACGGCGACGGCGCGGGCGATGTTGTGGCCCGACTCACCGGCCGGCTGCCCGACGCCGAGGTGCAGGTCGGTGATGTCGCGCGGGTCCAGGCTCGGCACCTTGTCGAGCGCCGCGCGGACCATCTGCACGGACAGGTCGTCGGGGCGCATGTCCTTGAGCGAGCCCTTGACGGCCCGCCCGATCGGCGAGCGGGCGGTGGAGACGATGACGGCTTCGGGCATGGTGCGACCTTCCGGTGGTGGGTCTCTCGGTGGTGCCCCTCGACAGGCTCGGGGGGCGGGTGGTGCTCGGGGCGGGTGGTGCTCGGGGCGGGTGGTGCTCGGGGCGGGTGGTGCTCGGGGGCGGTGGTAGGCGGCGGGTCAGAAGCCGAGGTCTCGGCCGATGAGCTCCTTCATGATCTCGTTGGAGCCCGCCCAGATGCGGGTCACGCGGGCATCGCGCCAGGCGCGCGCCACGCGGTACTCGTTCATGAAGCCGTAGCCGCCGTGGACCTGGACGCAGTGGTCGAGCACCTGGTTCTGGACGTCGGAGGAGTACCACTTCGCCTTGGCCGCGTCGACGGCGGAGAAGCGGCCCTCGGCGTGGGCGGCGACGGCGTTGTCGATGTAGGCCTCGGCGACCTCGATCTTCGTGACGAGCTCGGCGAGGAGGAACTTGTTCCACTGGAAGGCGCCGATCGACTGGCCGAAAGCCTTGCGGTCCTTGGCGTACTGGATCGTCTCGAGCAGGATCTGCTTCGCGTGCGCGATGTTGGAGACGGCGCAGCTGAGCCGCTCCTGCGGCAGCTTCTGCATCATGTGGATGAACCCACGGTCGAGCTCGCCGATGATGCGGTCGTCGCCGACGCGGACGTTCTCGAAGAACAGCTCGGCGGTGTCGGACTCGGTCTGGCCGACCTTGTCGAGCTTGCGGCCACGGCTGAAGCCCTCGTCGCCGGCCTCGATCGCGAAGAGGGTGATGCCCTTCGCGCCCTTCTCCGGCGAGGTGCGGACGGCGGTCACCACGAGGTCGGCGCTGTAGCCGTTGGTGATGAAGGTCTTGGACCCGTTGATCACCCACTCGTCGCCGTCGCGGACCGCGGTGGTCTTGAGGGCGGCGAGGTCGGAGCCGCCGCCCGGCTCGGTCATGCCGATGGCGAGCAGGCACTCGCCGCTGGCGATCTTCGGCAGCCAGCGCTCCTTCTGCTCCTGGGTGCCGAGCTCGACGAGGTAGGGCGCGGTGATGTCGGAGTGGATCCCGACGCACGAGGCGAGGGCCGCGCTGACCTTGCTGAGCTCCTCGGCCCACACGGCGTTGAAGCGGAAGTCCTCGGCACCGGACCCACCGAACTCCTCGGGGATCTCGAGCCCGAGGAGCCCGAGCTCGCCCGCGGCGAGCCAGAACTCGCGCGGGATCGCCTTGTCCTCGATGTACTGCTCGATGTTGTCCGCGACCTTCTTCTCCAGGAACGTCGCGCAGGTGTCGCGGAAGTCCTCGTGGTCGGCGGTGTAGACGGTGCGGTCCATCGTGGTCCTCGGGGTCGTGACGTGGGGCGGTCGTGGCGTGTGACGCGCCCTGGGTAAGCGCTTGCTTAGCGTGCCCGCCATGGTTCATGCTGTCAACCGACGAAGGGACACTGTCATGACCGCCACAGCCCGCGAGCGGCTGCTCGAGGCCGCCGTCGAGGCGTTCGCCGAGAAGGGCTTCACCGCGACCACCACGCGCGACATCGCGGCCCGCGCCGGCATGAGTCCCGCCGCCGTCTACGTCCACCACGACACCAAGGAGAGCCTGCTCTTCACCGTCAGCCTCGACGGGCACCGCTCGGCCCTCGACGTCGTGGAGCGGGCGGACGACCCCCGGTCCACCCCGCCGGAGCGCCTGCGCCGCTACGTGCACGACTTCAGCGCCTGGCACGCCTCGCACAGCCGGGTCGGACGCATCGTGCAGTACGAGTTCGACGCGCTCACCCCGGAGCACCGCGCCGAGGTGGCGGCACTGCGACGCGCGATCGAGGGGGTCATGCAGCGGGTCCTCGAGGCCGGTGTCGCGTCGGGTGACTTCGCCGTCGACGACGTCACGGGCACCGCCCGCGCCATCCTCTCGCTCAGCATCGACCTGGTGCGCTGGTTCTCCCCCACCGGTCCGCAGACGCCCGAGGACGTCGCGGAGCTGCACAGCCGGCTCGCCCTCCGGATGGTCCTGGCCCACGACGACTGACGGCGCCCACCCCGCAGGGTGGACGCCGTCGGACGTGGTGCTGCCGCGCTCAGGCCTGGAGGACGGCCTCGGCGTTGATGGTGATCGTGATCTTGTCGCCGATCATCACCTTGTCGCCCTCGAGCGGGATGTTGAAGTCGATGCCGAACTCCTTGCGGCTGATCTCGCCCGTGGCCTCGACGCCGACGCGGGTGCCGCCCCAGGGGTCCTTGCCCTCGCCGAGGAAGTCCACGGCCAGCTCGAGCGGCTTGGTGACGCCCTTGATCGTCAGGTCGCCCTGGACGACGTAGGACTCCTCGGACTTCTGCACGACGCCGGTCGTCGCGAAGGTCATCTTCGCGTGCGTCTCGGTGTCGAAGAAGTCGCTCGAGCGCAGGTGGTTGTCGCGGTCGGCGGTGCCGGTGTCGATCGAGGAGAGGTCGACCTCGACGGTGACCTTCGAGTCGGTGATCGGGTCGGCGGTGACGAGGGTGCCCTCGAAGGTCTCGAACTTTCCGCGGACCTTGCTCATGATGTGGCGGACGGCGAAGCCGATCTCGGTGTGGGTCGGGTCCAGCTGCCAGGTGCCGGCGGTGATGGCGCTCATGATGTCTCCTGAGATGACGAAGTCGTGGGTGCTGCGGCCGGTGGGCCGCCGTCGACGCTGGTTGAAGTGTCAACGACTAGACCGTAGCATGTAGTTGAAGCATCAATCAAGAGACCCTACCGGGCGACCTCGGCTGACTAGGATGTGCGCCATGACCGCTGCCCCCACCGACACCCCGTGGCTCGACACGGCGCAGCAGCAGTGGTGGCGCTCCTTCATGGGCGGCTCCACCGTGCTGCTCGACCAGCTCGACCGCGACCTGCGCTCCGCGCACGACCTCTCCATGGCCGAGTACGAGATCCTCGTCCGGCTCTCGGAGTCCTCGGACCGCTCGATCCGCATGGCCGAGCTGGCAGCCGCGGTGTCGCACTCGCGCAGCCGGATCACGCACACGATCGCGCGGCTCGAGCGCGACGGCATCGTGCGTCGCACGGCGAGCTGCACCGACGGTCGCGGTGTGAGCGCCGTGCTCACCGACCACGGCTACGAGGTGCTGAGCCAGGCCGCCCACACGCACGTGCGTGGCGTGCACGACTACCTGGTCGCCCAGTGCAGCCGCGAGGACCTCGAGGCCGTCGGACGGGTCTTCGAGTCCGTGCGCGAGGGCCTGGAGGGCCGTCGCTTCTGAGCCGTCCCCGCGTTTCGGAACACCATCGCCCCTTCCTGCTGCAGGAAGGGGCGATGGTGTTCCAGAACGCGGGGAGGCGTCAGTCGCGGGTGAGGCGACGGTGGGTGACGCGGTGCGGACGCGCCGCCTCCTCGCCGAGGCGCTCGATCTTGTTCTCCTCGTAGGACGCGAAGTTGCCCTCGAACCAGAACCAGCGGCCCGGCTCCTCCTCCGTGCCCTCCCACGCCAGGATGTGCGTGGCGATGCGGTCGAGGAACCAGCGGTCGTGCGACGTCACCACGGCGCAGCCAGGGAAGTCGAGCAGCGCGTCCTCCAGCGACGACAGCGTCTCGACGTCGAGGTCGTTGGTGGGCTCGTCGAGCAGGAGCAGGTTGCCGCCCTGCTTGAGCGTGAGCGCGAGGTTGAGGCGGTTCCGCTCGCCGCCGGACAGCACGCCGGCCTTCTTCTGCTGGTCGGCGCCCTTGAACCCGAACGACGCGACGTAGGCACGGCTGTTCATCTCGAAGTTCGCGACCTTGATGAAGTCGAGCCCCTCGGAGACGACCTCCCAGACGTTCTTGTCGGCGGCGATGCTGCCGCGGGTCTGGTCGGCGTAGGAGATCTTGACCGTCTGCCCGACGTCGAGCGAGCCGGAGTCGGGCTCCTCGTTGCCGGTGATCATCCGGAAGAGGGTGGTCTTGCCGACGCCGTTCGGGCCGACGACGCCGACGATGCCCGCCCGGGGCAGCGAGAAGCTGATGTCGTCCCACAGCGTGCGCCCCTCGAAGCCCTTGACGAGGTTCTTCGCGTCGAGCACCACGTCGCCGAGGCGGGGACCGGCCGGGATGTTGATCTCGCTCGTGTCGATCTTGCGGGCGCGCTCGGCCTCCGCCGCGAGCTCCTCGTAGCGCGCCAGACGTGCCTTGCTCTTGGCCTGGCGGCCCTTGGCGTTGGAGCGGACCCAGTCGAGCTCCTTCTCGAGCATCTTGGCGCGCTTGGCGTCCTTCGCCCCCTCGATCTTGAGGCGCTCCTTCTTGGTCTCCAGGTAGGTGGAGTAGTTGCCCTCGTAGCCGTGGATGCGACCGCGGTCGACCTCGGCGATCCACTCGGCGACGTTGTCGAGGAAGTACCGGTCGTGGGTGACGGCCAGGACCGCGCCCGGGTAGGTCTTCAGGTGCCCCTCGAGCCACTGGACCGACTCGGCGTCGAGGTGGTTGGTGGGCTCGTCGAGGAGCAGCAGGTCCGGCTGCTGGAGGAGCAGCTTGCAAAGGGCGACGCGGCGGCGCTCGCCTCCGGAGAGGTGGTCGACGAGCTCGTCCGGCGGCGGGCAGCGCAGCGCGTCCATCGCTTGGTCGAGACGCGAGTCGAGGTCCCACGCGTTGACGCTGTCGAGGAAGGTCTGCAGGTCGCCCGTCTCGGCCATGAGGGCGTCGTAGTCGGCGTCGGGCTCGCCCATCTCGGCGTACGCCTCCTCGAGCCGCTTCATCTTGCCCTTGACCTCGGCGACGGCCTCCTCCACGTTCTCGAGGACGGTCCTTCCCTCGGTCAGCGGCGGCTCCTGCTGGAGCATGCCGACCGTAGCCTCCGGGTCGCGCACGATGTCGCCGTTGTTCGGCTGGTCGAGGCCGGCCATGAGCTTGAGCAGCGAGGACTTGCCCATGCCGTTCGGCCCGACGACGCCGATCTTGGCGCCGTGCAGGAACGAGAGGGTCACGTCGTCGAGGACGACCTTGTCGCCGTGGGCCTTGCGGACGTTGCGCAGGGAGAGAACGTAGTCAGCCATAGGCCGCCCAGCCTACCGGCGGCGGACCGGTCCCCCGACCGTCGGTCAGCCCAGGGCGCGGACGATGCCGTCGCGATAGCGCGCGTAGCGCTCGAGCTCGGCCTGCAGCGGCGCCACGACGCGCTCCTGCGCCACCTCGGCGACCGTGCTGCGGAGCACCGCGTCGGCGTGCCGCGCCCGCCGCCGCGTCGTGCTGCGGACCGCCACCGCGGCCAGCAGGGAGAGCAGCACGCCGACCGCCAGTCCGGCCCCGGCCACCACCCACGGCAGCGCGACGCCCGAGACCTCCGGCGGTTCGGGCGCACCGACGAGCGTCGCGACCCCCCAGCCCAGACCGCCGAGCAGCGCGAGGAACGCGACCCACTGGGCCAGCCCCGCAAGTCGCCACCAGAGCGGGGTGCGGGCGAGCCCGAGGTCGATCCGGTCGACGGTCGCGTCGAGGTGCGCCACGACCTCGTCACCCGTGCGGACCGACGCCTCGCGCACCGCGTCGCGCCAGGGTCGCTCCAGGCCGACCGCGGCCTTGTCGGCGACCTCGCGCACCGCCGACTCGGCCTGGGCACGCTGCACGTGACCGATCGAGGGGCGGACCGACCGCGACAGCGACGCGAGCGAGCCGGAGGGGTCGATGCCGAGCTGCTGCAGGGGATCCTTGCGGAACCGGCGGGCGACGCGCAGCGGGGGCCAGCCGAGGTGGCGGCGGGCCGCCCTCCGGCTCGACGCCTCGACGGCCTCGACGAGCTGCGGAGCGCCGACGCTGTCGAGCAGGGCGAGATCGAGGGCCTGGCGGTCGATGTCGGTGATGCCCGGGATCTCGCTGCGCCCGCCCGCCGACACGATGGCCGCGGCGGACGCGGCGATGTCCTGGCCGAGGCGCTCCTTCGCCGACGCCTTCGCGCGGATGCGTCGGGCGAGCTCGCGCTTGAGGTCGTCGACACCGTCGCCGCGCTGCGCGGACACGCCCAGCACCGGCACGCCGGGCAGGCCCTCGCGCTCCAGGATGGCCCGGACGTCGGCGAGCGCGCGCTCACGGTCGGCGTAGTCGATCCGGTCGATCTGGTTCAGCACCACGAGGGTGACGTCACGGTAGGCGGCCATCGGCCGGATGTAGCGGTCGTGGATGGCCGCGTCGGCGTACTTCTGCGGGTCGAGCACCCACACGAGGAGGTCGGCGTACTGGACGAGCCGGTCCATCTCGAGGTGGTGGGAGACCTCGGTGGAGTCGTGGTCGGGCAGGTCGAGCAGCACCAGGCCGTCGAGCTTCGTGTCGGCCGAGGAGCGATCCAGCATGCTCATGCGGGAGACCTGGTGACGGGCCGGGATGCCCATCCACTCCAGCAGCTCCTGCGCACCGTCCGGTCCCCAGGCACAGGCCAGGGCCCACGAGGTGGTGGGACGCCTGACACCCACGCCGGCCAGCTCGAGGTCGGTGAGGGCGTTGAACAGGGAGGACTTGCCCGAGCCGGTGGCGCCGGCCAGCGCGACGATGGTGTGCTCGCCGGACAGGCGCAGGCGGTCGGACGCGCGTCCACCCAGCGCGGCGGCGGGCTCGAGCAACGCGTCGTCGAGGCGTCCCTGTGCGGCGTCGACCGCCTGCAGCAGACCGTCCAGACGCCCGGCGACGTCGGTGCGCTCGCCGGCGAAGCGCGGTGCGGCGGCCTCGTCGGGGGCTCCGGGGAGGGCGCTCATGAGGCTGTCTCTCCATCCAGGAAGTCGATGTGTCGAGCGTAGTCCGCCCGCCGGACGGACTCGCGCAGGCGGGCCTGCGTGGCCTGCACCGCGGCCGGGTCGGGCACGACGTCGTCGTAGCGGCGTCGCTCGGACGCCAGCAGCTGCTCGAGGCCGGAGACGAGCACCCCGTGCGCCCGGTCCACCAGCCCGCGGACGGCGTGCTCGCCGAAGATCGCGTCGAGCAGGCGCTGCGCCACGGCAGCCGTGCCGCCGGAGCGGTCGTCGTCGCGGGCACCGCCCACGAGCACCACCACCATCAGGGCCACGCCGATGCCGTTGACGCCGAACGCGAGGAACTTCGCCGTCATGCGCTTGTCGGCGCCCTCGGCGCGCACCAGGTCGAGCACCTCGGCCTGCCAGTCGCGCACGACCCGCTCGGCACGCACGTGGACGTCCCGGGCGGCGCGGTCGAGCCCGCGGTGCTCCGCCACGACGGCACGCCCCGCCGCGGTGCCCGTCCAGGAGCGGTACACCGCCTCGGCGGCCGACTCCAGCCGCTCGACGACCACCGTCTGCAGGCTGGCAGCGACCGCCTCGCCGACCTCGGCCGAGCGCGTGCGCTTGCCGGTGACCTGGTCGACGAGCCGGTCGCGGATGCGACTGACGCGCTCCTCCACCGACCGCAGCAGCTCACCGTTGCCGACGTACTCCTGCCAGGCGGCGAGGGCCTCCCCGCGCAGCACGGTGCCGTCGGACGTGGAGGTGCGCAGGGCGGCGAGCGCCTCGCCGTGCACCTCCTCGACGTCGGCGCGGAGGCCACGGGCGGCCTCGGCCTGGTCGGTGAGCGCGTCGGCCACGCCGTGGGAGCGCATGACGTTGTGGCGCACTGCCCCGTCGAGGGTGCCGAAGACGACGGCGGCGCGCCCCACCGGGTCGGCGGCCAGGTCGCGGAGCCAGCCGACGATCGGGGCCACGGCCTCCTGCGGCAGCAGGCCGTCCTCACCGACCTCCGCCTCCGGCACGGTGAACAGCGGCGAGTCCGACAGGCCGCGCGACGTCATCATCCGAGCCAGGTGGCCGCGCACCTCGACGACCGCGTCGGGCTGCGTGCGATCGAGCACGACCGCGACCGAGGTGCTCCGCTCCGCCGCCTTGCCCAGGTAGTCCCACGGGACCTGGTCGGCGTAGCGGGCCGCCGACGTGACGAAGAGCCAGAGGTCGGCGGCGGCGAGCAGCTGGGTGGCCAGCTCGCGGTTGCCCGCGTCGATGGAGTCGATGTCGGGAGCGTCGAGCACGGCGAGCCCGCGCGGGACCCCCGACGACGACGCGAGACGGAGTGCGTAGACGTCGTTCGTGACCGCCTGGGTACGGGGCAGCTCGGGCAGGATGCGGTCGGGCTGGAACCACTCGGCGTCGTCGGGGTGGTGCACGAGCACCGGCGAACGGGTGGTGGGCCGCAGGACGCCGGACTCGGTGACGCGCTCACCGACCAACGAGTTCACCAACGTCGACTTCCCGGCGCCGGTCGACCCGCCGACGACGGCCAGCAGCGGCGCCTCGAGCTGGACGAGGCGCGGGATGACGTAGTCCGACAGCTGGTCGACGACCTCGGCACGCCGTCCACGGGCATCGCCGACACCCTCCACCTCCAGCTCGAGGGGTGCTGCCGTGACGTCGGTGAGAAGCCTGCTCAGCGCTCCCAGCAGCTCGGCCGAGGCGTGTTCGCTGGGCAACGGCGCCCTCCCGTCTCACGTCAGTCCTGGTCTCTCTCCCGTCCCAGGGTTGGGGCCCAGGGTAGTGGACCCTCCGGGGCCGCGTGCCGCACGGCGTCGCGTCACCGGTGGGCGGGTCCTCGATGGGCGGCCGGCAGGGGCGGCGGGAGCCTCAGCGCGGGCCTCAGGGCGTACATCGCGTCGAGCAGCGCATAGGTGCGCTCGACCCCGTGGGGCTTCGTGTGGCCGCTCATGATCGCGTCGTGCAGGAAGGCCATCTCCGTGGCCAGCCTCTGGTAGCGACGCACGATCCTCGCGGCGACGCGACCATGCTCCTTGCGGGCGTGGCGCCGCGCGACCTTGCGGTACCCGAAGCGCGAGAGGTAGGGGATCTCGGCCGGGTGGATCCAGCCGCGCTCGGCGACGTAGGAGAGCGACCGCTCCAGGGTCCGCACCTGCCGGACCCGGGTGACCACCGCGAGCGTCCCGACACCGAGGACCAGCACGAGCAGCGCCAGGTAGACGAGGACGAACCCGACCCCGCCACCGTAGGACAGGGAGGCGTTCCACAGCGCGTGCAGGCCGATGCTGGCCGCCATGCCGACGATCCCCACGAGCACCTTGAGGACCCGCGACCGCACCAGCACCGCCAGGCCGATCGCGATGCCGAAGGCCGAGGTGAACAGCGGGTGGGCGAACGGGCTCATGATCCCGCGGACGAAGAAGGTGCCCGCCGCGCCCTCCGCGCCGGCCACCGGGATGTCGGGCGAGCCGAGGTAGCTGGCGGCGTAGTAGCCGATGTTCTCGATGAAGGCGAAGCCCAGCCCGACCAGGCCCGCGACCACCAGCCCGTCGAGGAAGCCGTCGATGATCCGGCGCCAGCGCAGGAAGGTGAGGAGCAGGAAGAGCCCCTTCGCGGGCTCCTCCGAGGCCGGGGCGACGATCGACGCGAGCTGGGCGTCGGTGAGGTCGGTCGTGGCGGCGACGACACCCTGGACCACCAGCGCGATGGCGACGGCGCCCACCCCACCCCACACGAACGCGGCCACCTTGTAGCGCCGCGGCTCGGGCTCGTATCGGTCGAGCCACCAGTAGACGAACCAGAGGACGGGCAGCGGGATGAGCGCGTAGACGACGGCCAGTCGGGCCCCCTCGGCGTCGCCGGCGCTCGAGGCGAAGATCCCGACCGCGACCAGACCGACGACCACGCCGATCCCCACGAGCACCTTCAGCAGCGTCCGGCCGCGTTGGACAGGTGTCTCGCGGTAGCGCGGGAGGCGGCGGGGGATCTCGCCACGACCGGCGTCCTGCGGCGCGACGACGTCCTCGGCGTGGGGCTGGCTCACGCACCGGAGCCTAGGCGACCGGCCGGTCCCCCGCCCCTCAGTCCGCCACCGCCTCTCGACGGCGGGCCACTACCCTGGCCCCAGGCCCCCGTAGCTCAGACGGATAGAGCAGAAGCCTTCTAATCTTCGGGTCGCAGGTTCGATTCCTGCCGGGGGCGCTCACCTCCTCGCAACGGCGCAGCCCGCCTTCTCATCCTCGGGTCGCAGGTTCGACTCCTGCCGGGGGCACCCACCCGCCTCCAGCCGTCCGTGTGGTCACGCAGGGGCGTCGAGGGCGGCGAGCTCGTCGGCGGTCAGGTCGACGTCGGCGACGCGCAGGGCCGACTCGAGCTGGGCCACGCTGCTGACGCCCAGGATCGGGCGGACCTCGGGGGTCGAGGCGAGCAGCCTGGCCAGCACCACCACGGACCGGGGCACGCCGTGGGCGCCGGCCACCTCGTCGAGCACCGCCAGCCGCCGCGTGGTGCCGGGGTGGTCGTAGGCCTCGGGGAACGGCCGGTCGGCACGGTCGAAGGCGCCCTGGACCAGCGGCGAGTACGCCCAGAGCTCGACGTCGGGATGCTCGGTCACGTAGTCGAGCGTCTCGTCGGTGACGAACCCGAAGCGGTGGTCCTTGCCCTCGACGGCGGCCCCCGGGCGCGGGTGCACGTACGACGTGGTCAGCTGCAGCGCCGACCACGCCGCGAGCCCGCGCTCCCGGGCCAGCGCCCGCCCCCGCTCCACCCGCCAGGTCGGGTGGTTCGAGACGCCCAGCCGACGGACCGTCCCCGACTCCACGAGGGACCCGAGGACCTCGACCGTCTCCTCCAGCGGCGTGCCCCGGTCCTCCCCGTGTGCCCAGTAGAGGTCGATCACGTCGACACCGAGCCGGCGCAGGCTGGCCTCACACCCGGACCGCACCACCTCGGTCGACAGACCCTCGACCTCCAGGCCGTCGGCACGCGGGGCGTCCCGCGGCTCCACCCCCACCTTGGTCGCGAGCTCCACCCGGTCGCGGCGTGACGGCTCGTCCGCGAGCCAGCGCCCGATCACCGACTCGCTGGCGCCGCCGTGGCCGCTCGGATCGACCCAGAACGCGTAGCAGTTCGCGGTGTCCACCGTGCGGCCGCCGACGTCGACGAAGCGGTCGAGCAGCGCCCGCGACGTCCGCTCGTCGGTGCGCGTGCCGAGGTACATGGTGCCGAGGACCAGCCGGGAGACGTCCATGACCCGTTTCTACCGGCTCACCGCCCGGCGGCGGGGCCCACGGTCGGCCTAGACTGTCCGACGGCGATGGATCCCGCCTGGGGCGCCGCCCCGAACCGCCGTTCCCGGCTGATGGTGTCCTGTCCCGCTGGCAGGAGAGGCAGGAGAGGCATGTCCACCGAACCGCGACGTCCCGGGTTCCCCGAGGTCCCGGACGACCCCGACGTCGACGTCGAGGCTCCTGCCGTCGCCGAGGGACCGCCTCGCCCCGCGCACCGTCGACCCGGGCTCGTCGCCCTGGTCGCCCTCGGCGGCGCCGCCGGCTCCGCGGCGCGGCACGGCGTGCAGGTGGGCGTGGGCACCGTCGAGGAGCTCCCCCTCGGCACGCTCGTCGTGAACCTCCTGGGCGCGTTCGTCCTCGGCCTCCTGCTCGAGTGGCTCGCCCGCCCCGGCGCGGAGCAGACCCGCCGGCGCGACCTGCGGCTGCTGCTCGGCACCGGCTTCCTCGGGGGCTTCACCACCTACAGCGCCTTCGCGCTGGAGTCCGAGCGACTCGCGTCCGGCGGGGAGCCGGCCCTCGCGATCACGTACCTCCTCGCGACCGTCGCCGGCGGCTTCGCGCTCTCGGTGCTCGGCGTGGCCACCGGCCGGTCGTGGCGGCGGAGGTGGTCCCGGTGACGACCCTCCTCATCGCGATGGGCGGTGGCCTCGGCGCCGCCCTCCGGTTCGTCGTCGACGGTGTCGTCACTGCGCGCGTCGGCGCCCGGATCCCGTGGGGTGTCGTGCTCGTGAACCTCACCGGTTCCTTCGCCATCGGGGTCGCCGCGTCGACGCTGGACGGCACGACGGCAGCCGTCGTCAGCACGGGCGTCCTCGGGGGCTACACGACGTTCAGCACGGCGAGCCTCGACTCGGCCCGGCTCGCGCTCCGGGGCCGCGGGGGCGCGGCGGTGGCGCACGCGGCGGGCACGGCGCTGGCCTGCGTCGCCGCCGCCTGGCTCGGCCTGGCGGTCGGCTGACGCAGGTCGGGCCCCGCACCGGGGTGCGGGGCCCGACCGGGCGAGTCGCGCGTCAGGACGCGGCGGCCGCCGTGATGGCCTGCTGGAGGGCGGCCGGGGTCGGCGAGTCGACCTTCTCGCCACCGACGTAGACCGTGGGCGTCCCGCTGACCTTCCGGTCGCCGTCCTGCGCGAACTCCTTGGCCTTCTCGATCCACGGGACGAAGCGCTCGCTGCGCACGCACTCGTCGACACCGGTGATGCCGAGCCCGTCGAGCGCCTGCACGAGCGCGCCGTTCTCCGGACCGGCCGTGCCCTCCTGCGGCTGGTTCGCGTAGAGGTAGTCGTGCACCTTCACGTAGTCCTCGACGCCGCCCGTGTCGAGCGCGCAGAGAGCGGCGTTCGTGGAGCGCGAGGAGTACTCGTTCAGGCTCTGGCTGTCGAGGAAGGAGAAGGGGCGGTAGACGATCGTGATGGCTCCGGACTGCACCTGCTGCTTGAGGAACTGGCTGGAGATCTCCTCGAAGGACCGGCAGGCCGGGCACTGGAAGTCCTCGTACAGCTCGACCTCGACGGGCTTGGCGTCCGCCTTCACCTCGCCACCCGCGGCGGCGGTGTCGTAGACGATGCCGTAGTCGTCGGTGACGTTCTTCGGCGCGACGAGGTCCTCGTTCTTGTCGACGGACGCGGCGTTGACGGCGTAGGCGCCCACGCCGACCAGCGCGACGACGACGACGACGATCGCCACCGTGATGATGTTGCGCTGCCGCTTGTCGGCCCTCTCGCGCTCCTTGCGCATCTGCTCGGCGCGCTGCTTGCGGTCGTTGCTCACGGGGTTCGGCTCCTGTGCGGGGTCGGGTTCACGGGGGTCGCACGACGACCCGCCTGTCGTGGGCATCAACGATCTCCGGACGCCCGCGGTTCCCCCGCAGGGTACCGGGACGCCTCGAACCGGCCCCGCGTCGGTGTCTCGCCCATGGCCTAGGGTCGAGGTCGTGAACGACAGACTGGTGTGGATCGACTGCGAGATGACGGGCCTGTCCCTCGAGCACGACGCGCTCGTCGAGGTCGCCGCACTCGTCACCGACTACGACCTCAACGTCCTCGGCGACGGCGTCGACCTGGTGATCAAGCCCCCGGCCGCGGCGCTGGAGCAGATGAACGAGGTCGTCACGCGCATGCACACGGCCTCGGGTCTCATCACCGAGCTCGAGCAGGGCACGACCCTGCGCGACGCCGAGGAACAGGTCCTCGCCTACGTCCGCGAGCACGTGAAGGAGCCCCGCAAGGCTCCCCTCGCGGGCAACACCGTGGGCACCGACCGCGCGTTCCTGGCCCGCGACATGACCGAGCTCGAGACGTTCCTGCACTACCGCGTCGTCGACGTCTCCTCGATCAAGGAGCTCGCCCGGCAGTGGTACCCCCGCGCCTACTTCGCCGCGCCGGCCAAGGCCGGCAACCACCGGGCGCTGGCCGACATCGCCGAGAGCATCGACGAGCTCCGCTACTACCGCCGCACGGTCTTCGTCCCCGACCCCGGACCGGACAGCGACACCGCCCGCGCCGCGGCCGCCGAGGTGGCGGGCTCCCCCGCCCACGCGGCCTCGCTCGAGGGCGCTCCCGACGCCTGAGGACCTGGGTCGGGGGGCCTGTGGCCGTGGGCTATGATCGTCCAGGCCGCGGCGGGTCCCGTCGCGCATGGTGGGCGTAGCTCAGTTGGTAGAGCACCGGCTTGTGGTGCCGGTGGCCGCGGGTTCAAGTCCCGTCGTCCACCCCGCAGCACGAAGGCCCCGGACCGCTGGTCCGGGGCCTTCGTCGTCGTTCCGGCGGGCGTGTACGCTGGTCGCAGTTGTAGGCGTTAGTTGTGCCAGAAAGATCGAGCGGTCCGGTTCACCGGACGGCTCCAGCTCTCCCGGTTGATGCGCGTCGCGACACCCCGTCGCATGCGACTCGCGCATGCGCACCCACCGCAAGGAGAACATCATGGCTACTGGAACCGTGAAGTGGTTCAACGCTGACAAGGGCTTCGGCTTCATCGCCCCCGACGAGGGTGGCGAGGACGTCTTCGCGCACTTCAGCGCCATCCAGGCGAGCGGCTACCGCTCGCTCGAGGAGAACCAGAAGGTCGAGTTCGACGTCGAGCAGGGCCAGAAGGGCCTGCAGGCGGCCAACATCCGCCCGCTCTGAACCACGTCGTCACCTGACGACGAGCACGACGCCCCCACCGCTCGCGGTGGGGGCGTCGTCGCGTCCGGGGACGGTCAGGACGTCGCGACCGGCACCACGTCGGGCGCGCCCATGCGGGCGGCATCGGCCGTCTCGTCGTCGGGCATGGTCTGGGACTCCCGCTCCGCGGCCACCCGCTTGAGGTAGTGCTCGACCTCGACCTCGCGCTGCTCGGCCGTCCAGCCGAGGACGTCGCCCAGCAGGTCGGCGACCTCCCGCGCCACCTCCGTGCCACGGTCGAACGTCTCGATCGAGATGCGGGTACGCCGCGCGATGACGTCGTCGAGGTGGCGCGCACCCTCGTGCGTGGCGCCGTAGACGACCTCGGCGCGCAGGTAGTCGTCGGCGCCCGCGAGGGGCTCCCCGAGCGACGGGTCCGTCGCCACGAGGTCGAGCACCTCGACGACCAGCGAGCCGTAGCGCCTCAGCAGGTGCTCCAGACGACCGACGCTGAGGCCGCTGTCGTCGGCCAGACGGTGCCGCTGGTTCCACAGCGCCTCGAAGCCGTCGGCCCCGAGCAGTGGCACGTCCTCGGTGCATGACGCGGGGACGGTCCGGTCGAGCTGGTTCGTGAGGCCCTGCACGGCGGCGTCGACGGCGTCCTTGGCCATGATCCGGTAGGTCGTGTACTTGCCGCCCGCGATCACCACGAGCCCGGACACGCTCGTCGACACCGCGTGCTCGCGGCTGAGCTTGCTCGTGGCCTCGTCCTCCCCCGACAGGAGCGGGCGCAGGCCGGCGTAGACACCGACGACGTCGTCGTGGGTGAGCGGCTCGACCAGCACCCGGTTCACGTGCTCGAGGAGGTAGTCGATGTCGGTGCGGCTCGCCGCCGGGTGGTCCTTGGACAGCGACCAGTCGGTGTCGGTCGTGCCGATGATCCAGTGCCGACCCCAGGGGATCACGAACAGGACGGAGGTCTCCGTGCGCAGGATGAGCCCGCCCTCGCCGCGGATCCGGTCGCGCGGCACCACGAGGTGGATGCCCTTGGAGGCACGCACGTGGAACTGCCCGCGCTCGGCCGCGAGCTGCTGCGTCTCGTCGGTCCAGACGCCGGTCGCGTTGACGACGACCGCCGCGCGGACGTCGAGCTCGCGACCGGACTCGAGGTCGGCGATGCGGGCCCCGACGACGCGCCCGCCCTCGCGGAGCAGGTCGACGACGCGGGTGCGGCTCGCGACGTGCGCCCCGTAGGCGGCCGCGGTGCGGGCCAGGAACATCGTGTGCCGGGCGTCGTCGACCTGGGCGTCGTAGTAGCGCAGCGCCCCGACGAGCGCGTCCTTGCGCAGACCCGGGAAGATCTTGCGCGCGCCCCGGCGGGTGTGGTGCCGGTGCAGCGGCACGCCCTTGCCGTAGCCGGAGGCCTTGCTCATCGCGTCGTAGAGCGCGACCCCGGAGCCGGCGTAGAGCCGCTCCCACCCGCGGTGCTGCAACGGGTAGAGGAACGCGACCTCCTGCACCAGGTGCGGGGCGAGCTTCTGCAGGTTCAGGCCCCGCTCCTTCAGCGCCTCCGCGACGAGCCGGAAGTCGAGCATCTCGAGGTACCGCAGACCGCCGTGCATGAGCTTGCTCGAGCGGCTGGACGTGCCGGACGCGAAGTCGCGCGCCTCGACCAGGCCGACGGACAACCCGCGGGTGGCGGCGTCGAGGGCGGCGCCTGCGCCGACGACGCCACCGCCGACCACCAGGACGTCGAGCGGCCGCGCCTCCATCGCGTCGAGGGCGGCCTGTCGGGCGTGCGGGGAGAGGGCTACCGGTCGCATGACCCCAGTCAAGCAGCCGACGCCGAGGCTCGCGCCCGGTGGACGTCGAGACGTGACGCTGGACGTCGCGGGTCGTTGACCCCGTCATGAGCATCCTCGCCCGCCACCCGTTCGTCGTGGCCGCGGTGCTCGCCGTCGTCGCGGTCGTCGTGGCCTTCCTGGTGCCGGTCCCGGGCCAGGACGCCGGCGGCTCCTCCGCCGCCGGCACCCGGACCGAGCGCACGCCTGCGACGGCGACGCAGGACGGACGCCCGACGCCGTCGCCGTCGATGTCACCCGCCGCCGAGGAGCAGTCGGCGACCGTGGACGGCGTCGTCCGTCGTCCCATCAGCGTGACCGGCCAGGCTCTCCCCGGCCTGTCGGGCTCCGGTGGCACGCGCAGCCTGCGTCCGCGCGTCATCCGTCTCACGGCGACCTCGACGGAGCCGATCGGCGTGGTGGGGTACTTCATCCCGACGAGCCGCGACCGCTCCGGGGGCACGGCCCAGGGTGTCGGTCGCTCCTGGTCGCTCACCACGCGTGTCTACGGCAGCCCCGACTACGCCCAGATGTTCCTGCAGGCCGGCCCGTCCGGGGCTGCCATCACCTGCACGATCACCGTCGACGGGAAGGTCACCGAGCGCCGGTCCTCCAGCGGCCCCTACGGCCAGCTGTTCTGCCAGGGCTGAGGACGGCTCAGAACACCCCGGCGACCGCCTTGTACAGCTCGTTGACGCCGACGGCGAGGAAGAGCAGGGCGCAGGCCCCGAGCGCCACGTTGCCGACCAGGCCGTTGCGCCACTCCCGAGGGGTGCGGTCGGAGTTCAGCAGCCCGAGCAGCGTGACGGCGAGGAAGGGCATGAAGATCGCGCCGAGCACGCCGTAGGCCAGGATGATCGCCACGGGCTCGTCGAGGAACAGCAGCGCCATCGGCGGGAAGGTCAGCCACAGGACGTAGGCCCGGTAGTAGCTGCCGCCACCGCGGGTCCGCGGGTCACCCTCCTCCAGCCCGCGCGACGTGCCGAGGTAGTCGGCGAACATCAGGCTGACGCCGTTCCAGACACCGATGAGGGACGACATCGACGAGGCCCAGAAGCCGATGAGGAAGACCTTGCCGAACACCTCGCCGTAGCGTTCGTCGAGCACGTCGGAGAGGTCGACGAGGGCCCGGTCGCCGGTGGCGAGGGCGATGTTGGCGCTGTAGAGCAGCTCGGCGCCGACGACGAGCATCGCGACCACGAAGATGCCGGTGACCGTGTAGGCCACGCCGTTGTCGAGCCGCATGACCCGCATCCACGACGAGGACGACCAGCCCTTCTCCCGGAGCCAGTAGCCGTAGGCCGCGAGCGTGATGGTGCCACCGACGCCGCCGGCCACGGCCAGCGTGTTCACGAGGCCGCCCTGCGGGATCATCGGGACGAGGCCGGGGAGCATGTCCGGCAGGTTCGGCGTGGCGAGGATCGCCGCCCCGACCACGGTGAGGAACATCGCCCCCACGAACAGCGCCATGAGCTTCTCGACGAACCCGTAGCGCCCGAGCCAGACGAGGGCGAAGCCGATGAGCCCCATGCCGATCGCCCAGACCTTGAGGTCGGGTCCGTCGGGGAAGAGCGCCCGCAGCGGCAGGGCGGACGACGACATCGCCGTGGCGCCGTACACGAGGCCCCAGATGACGATGTACGGCCCGAAGTACCAGCCCGTCCAGCGGCCGAGCGACCGCCAGCCCTGGAAGATGGTGCGCCCGGACGCGAGCACGTAGCGTCCCGCACCCTCGACGAGCGCGATCTTGAAGATCGTGCCCAGCACGACGGCCCAGAGGAGCGCGTAGCCGAACGTGGCGCCGGCCGACAGCGTGGCGACGAGGTCTCCGGCGCCCACTCCCGTGCCGGCGACGACGATGCCTGGCCCGATCAGCTTCCAGCGCGCGGCGGGCTCGAGGCCCCCTGCCGCGGTGTCCTTGCCCGTGCTCTCCCCCGAGGTCATCCCGACACCCTAGGAATCATCGTCTCGCACGCGCCACTCCGGTCGCCCGGCGCAACCACGCGCGGAGCACGGCGCGCCAGCCCACACGGCTGCGCCGGGCCGCTCGCACCGGACGAGGCACGGTCCTCTGCCAGAGTGGCCCCATGCCGAGTCATCCGTCCGCAGCGTCCGGTCCGGGCGGCCGCCTCGTCCACGGCGACGGGTCCGTCGGGCCGCTCCGGACGACCGCCGACGTGGTGGTGGTCGGCGGCGGCCACAACGCGCTCGTCGCCGCCACGTACCTGGCGCGTGCCGGTCTCGACGTCGTGCTGCTGGAACGGCTCGAGCACGTGGGCGGCGCGGCGGTCAGCGCGCGGACGTTCCCCGACCAGGACGCCCGGCTCTCGCGCTACTCCTACCTCGTCAGCCTGATGCCGGAGGCGCTGGTGGCCGACCTCGGCCTGCGGCTGGAGCTGCGCTCACGAGCGACGGCGTCGTACACGCCGTACAAGCGTGACGGCGAGGCGCGCGGCCTGCTGGTCGAGACCGACGAGGGCGAGGCCACCCGCGCCTCGTTCCGGGCCCTCACGGGCGACGAGGTCGCGTTCGGGGCCTGGCGGGCGTTCTACGACGAGGTGAGCACGCTCGCCGAGGCCGTGGCCCCGACGTTCCTTGGCCCGCTCCCCCGCCGCGCCGACCTCGGCCACGTGGTCGACCAGCAGGTGTGGACCGACGTCGTCGAGCAGCCGCTCGGCGTCGCCCTCGAGCGACGCTTCGACGACGACCTCGTGCGCGGCGTCGTCGGCACCGACGCGCTGATCGGCACCTTCGCGTCGCTGCACGACCCGTCGCTCGTGCAGAACCGCTGCTTCCTCTACCACCTGGTCGGCAACGGCACGGGCGAGTGGCGGGTGCCGGTCGGCGGGATGGGCGCCGTCACCGGCGAGCTGGAGCGGGTCGCGCGGGAGGCCGGCGTGCGCATCCTCACGGGAGTGACCGTCAACGCACTGGAGCAGGTCGACGAGGACCCCTACGGCGAGGAGATCGACACCGAGGAGTGGCCCGCCGTCCACGTGGTCGGCGAGCACGCCGACGGTCCGGTCGAGGTGAGGGCGTCGTACGCCCTCAGCGGCATCGCCCCCTACGCACTCGCCGAGGTCCTCTGGACGGATCCGCCTGCGCGTCCGTCCGGATCACAGCTCAAGCTCAACCTCCTCGTGTCGCGCCTCCCCCGCCTGCGCTCGGGCGACGACTCCGCCGTCGCGTTCGCCGGCACGTTCCACGTGGACGAGGCGATGAGCCAGGTGGAGGCGCTCTACGACGCCGCCACCCGGGGCGAGCAGCCGTTCGCGTCCGGCGAGCTGTACTGCCACACGCTCACGGACCGCTCCATCCTCGGGCCCGACCTGGCCGCCACCGGGGCGCAGACGCTCACGTACTTCGGCCTGCACACCCCCTACGAGAACCTGCTCGACGAGGGTGCGGCCGAGCGCGAGTACCGCCGCTTCCTCGCGGCCATGGACGCCCACCTCGCGGAGCCGCTCGAGCCGCTCGTGCTGGGCGTGGAGGTCAAGACCCCCGCCGACGTCGAGGCGGCGCTGGCCATGCCGGGCGGCCACATCTTCCACGGCGACCTCGCCTGGCCGTGGCTCGAGGACGACGAGCCGGCCGACTCGCCCGCCGAGCGCTGGGGCGTGGCGACCGCGCACGACCGGATCCTGGTCTGCGGCAGCGGAGCGCGTCGTGGCGGAGCCGTCAGCGGCATCGCCGGCCACAACGCCGCACACGCGCTGCTCGATATCCTCGGCCGTGCCGCGCCCCCTCGCCCCTGATTTCACCTCGCCGGTGGCGGCTGGTAACGTACTTCCTCGCGCGCACCTCTAGCTCAATTGGCAGAGCAATTGACTCTTAATCAATGGGTTCAGGGTTCGAGTCCCTGGGGGTGTACCAGCGCGAAGGGGTCCGACCACGTGGTCGGACCCCTTCGTCGTCTTCTCCCACCACACCGCGCTCCCACGGGAACCTCGTCTCCCCGTGCGCCGTTCAGCGGTCAGGAGGTCCCACCATGAAGTGCCCCACCGACGGGTCCACGCTGACCATGAGCGAGCGCTCCGGCGTAGAGATCGACTACTGCCCCGAGTGCCGCGGAGTCTGGCTCGACCGCGGCGAGCTCGACAAGATCCTCGACCGTGCGGCGGCCGACGTCGCACCGCCCGCACCCCCCGCGCCGCAGCGCGTCGCGCACCGCGACGACGACCGCACCTTCGGCTACGAACGCCCCCAGGACGACCGGTACCGCGGCGAGCGGTACCGCGACGACCGCTACCGCAAGCCCAAGAAGAAGGAGCACTGGCTCCTGGAGATCCTCGGCTGAGCGGCCGCCCGGAGGAACAGCGGCCGGCCGGTCGACGTTGACGCGGGCATGACCGTCCTGCTCACCGGGGGAACCGGGTTCATCGGTGGCGCGCTGCTGCGCCGCCTCGTCGCCGACGGCACGGCCGTCACCGCCGTCGTCCGCAGCGCCTCGTCCGCCGACGCGGTCGCGCAGGCGGGCGCCACACCGCTCGAGGGCGACCTGACGGACGTCGCGTGGTTCACGAGCGTGCTGCGCGAGCACGACGCCGCCGTGCACACCGCGTCGCCCGGCGACGAGACGTCCCCCGCCCTCGACGACGCCGTCGTGGATGCCGCGGTGGCCGCCTACGCCGGTACCGACAGGCCGTTCGTGCACACCGGGGGCATCTGGACGTACGGCGACGGCGACGCCATCACCGAGGAGACACCGCCGTCGCCGCCGGCGCTCACCGCCTGGCGTCGCGAGCGCGAGCAGCGTCTGCTGGCCGCCGACGTCAGGGCGACCGTGGTCGAGCCCGGCATCGTCCACGCGCCCGGCCAGGGCATCGCCCAGCTGCTCGTCGACGGCCCCCGCACCGACGAGGGCGCCCTCCAGCTCCTCGGCAGCGGCGGACAGCACTGGACCACGGTCCACGTCGACGACCTCGCCGACCTCTACGCGCTGGTGCTGGCCTCCGGCGAGGGCCACGGCCACCTGGTCGGCGTGAGTGGTCACTGCCCCTCGGTGCGCGAGCTCGGCCTCGCCGTCGCGGACGACGTCGTCCCCACCACGCGCGAGCAGGTGCACGAGCGGCTGGGCGAGGCGTTCGGCGAGGCGCTGCTGCTCGACCAGCAGGCGTCCGGGGAGAAGGCCCGGTCGATCGGCTGGACGCCCAGCCGCCCGACGCTCGTCGAGGAGCTGCGCTCCGAGCACCGATGACCTCGGACCGCAGCACGATGTGGGTCGGTTGGCTCGAGGCCGACCTGCTCCTCGGCGACGTCCATTCGCTCAAGCAGAAGCGCTCGGTGGTCCGCCCGCTGGTGCACGAGCTGCGCCGTGCGCTCGACGTGTCCGTGTCCGAGGTCGGTCACGTCGAGCTGTACCGGCGCGCCGTCGTGGGCGTCGCCCTCGTCTCCGGCGACCACGGCCACGCCGAGGCGGTGCTCGACCGCGCCGAGCGCCGCCTCGCCTCGCGGCCGGAGGTCGAGCTGCTGTCGGTGCGTCGGCGACTGGTGCGCGCGGACGACCTGGACTGACCCGACGCCGGTCACTGGCGACGCGCGGACGTCAGGACAGGTCGGACACGAAGCGGTAGCCGAGTCCGGGATCGGTGAGCAGCATCCGCGGGTGGGAGGGGTCGTCCTCGAGCTTGCGGCGCAGCTGGGCGAGGTACACCCGCAGGTAGTGGGTCTCCCGCTCGTACGAGGGACCCCAGACCTCCTGCAGCAGGGTGCTCTGCCGCACCAGCCGGCCCTCGGCGCGCGCGAGCACCTCGACGATCCGCCACTCCGTGGGCGTCAGGTGCACGTCCTGCTCGCCGCGGTGGGCTCGACGGTCCTCGACGTCGAGCACCAGGTCGCCGACGGTGATGGTCGGCAGCGTCGTGGGAGCGGCCCGTCGCAGGGCGGCACGGACCCTGGCGAGCAGCTCCTCCATGCCGAACGGCTTCGTCACGTAGTCGTCGGCGCCGAGGTCGAGCGCCTCGACCTTGTCGTCCGACTCGTGCCGCGCCGAGAGCACCACGACGGGCACCTGGGACGTCTGCCGGATGCGACGCAGCACCTCGGTGCCGTCGAGGTCGGGCAGGCCGAGGTCGAGCAGCACGACGTCCGGGACGCGCTCCCCGAAGGACTGCAGGGCCGAGCGTCCGTCGGCCACGGTCTCGACCTCGTACCCGCGGGCTCGCATGGCGATGCCCAGGGTCCTCAGGATGGCGGCGTCGTCGTCGACGGCCAGCACCACCGTCATGCGCCATCCCCTCTCGTCGTCGGACCCCGGACTGCCCGCGGCAGCTCGACCACGAGGGTGAGACCGCCGCCGGGTGTGTCCTCGGCGACGAGCGTGCCACCCATGGCCTCGGTGAGACCTCGGGCCACGGCGAGGCCGAGACCGACGCCCGCGCCGCGCGGCACGTCGCCCAGCCGCTGGAAGGGCTCGAACATCCTCTCGCGCAGTGCCGGCGGCACGCCCGGGCCGGCGTCCACGACCCGCACGACCACCCGGTCGCCCACGCACGTCGCATCGACCCGGACCGGCGCCCCGTCGGCGTGCCTGGCGGCGTTCTCGACGACGTTCGCGAGCACCCGCTCGAGCAGGGCGGCGTCACCGAGGGCCTCCGGCAGGTCGTCGGGCACCGCCAGACGGACCTGGGTGCCGACGGTGGCCCGCTGCGCGACCGCGACGACGTCGACGGGATCCGTGCGGGCCACCACGGCACCGGTCTGCAGACGGCTCATGTCGAGCAGGTCGACGACGAGCGCGTCGAGCCGGTCGGCCCCGTCCTCGATCGTCTCGAGCAGGTCGGCACGATCGCCCTCGGACCAGTCGACGCCAGGGTCGCGCAGGCTGCTCACGGCAGCCTTCACGGCCGCCAGCGGGGTGCGCAGGTCGTGCGAGACCGCCGCGAGGAGCGCCGTGCGGGTCCGCTCGCCCTCGGCCAGCAGCCGCTGCTCGGCCTTCACCGCCAGCGCGGCCCGACGCTCGACCAGGACGGTGGCGTGGGCGACCACGGCGGCCAGCAGGGGCTCGTCGGCGGCCCGCACCGCGTGGCCGGCCAGCACCAGGACGTGGTCGTCGCCGACCGGGAGCTCCTGCACCGGGACGTCGACGGTGCCCTGCTCCCCGATCACCGTGCCCCCGCTCGACCGGAGCGCGGCACCGTCCAGGTCGAACAGCTCGACCGTGGTGCTCAGGAGGCGGGTGACGTCGTTCCCGGCATGGACCAGGCGGTGGGCAAGCACCGACAGCGTGTCGGCCTGCCGCCGGGCCCGGGCGGCGAGCCCGGCCACCCGGGCCGCGCGGTCGACGACGAGCGCGACCGAGATCCCCACGACCACGAAGAGGACCACGGCCACGACGTTCTCGCCGCTGGCGATGCGCAGCGTCCGCTCCGGCTCGGTGAAGAAGTAGTTCAGCACGCCGCCGCTGACCAGGGAGGCCACCACGGCGGGCCGCAGGCCACCGACGAGCGCCGTGCCGACCACGAGCGCCATGAACAGCATCGCCTCGGTGGGCAGGCCGTGCAGGTCCCTCGTGGCGAGCAGGGCCGCCGCGAGGGCGAAGGGCCCTGCGACCGCGGTCACGTAGCCCGCCGTGGTGCGAGACGACCCGAGCGACGACTGCTCGCGGACCCGCGCGTCGCGCCGGCGGGCCTCGTCGTGCGTGACGATGTGGACGTCGATGTCGCCGGACTCGGCGACGATCGTCTCGCCGATGCCCGGGCGCAGGAGCGTCGAGAGCCGTCCGCGCCGGCTGGCGCCGATGAGCACCTGGGTGGCGTTGCGTCCTCGCGCGAAGTCGAGGATCGCGGTGGCGGCGTCGTCGCCGACCGCCGTGTGGAAGGAGCCTCCCAGCTGCGTGGCGGTGCGCCGCAGCTCCTCCAGGCGCGCCGGACCGGTCTGTCGCAGTCCGTCGCCACGCGAGACGTACAGCGCGGTCCAGGGCGCTCCGTCGTCACCGGGACGCGCACGGCTCGCGATGCGCGCCGCACGCCGCATCAGCGGCTCCGACTCCGGGCCGCCCGTGACCGCCACGACGATGTGCTCACGCGTCGCCCAGGTGGCCTCGATCTCGTGTCGGTCGCGGTAGCGCTCGAGACCCTCGTCGACCCGCTCGGCGAGCCAGAGCAGCGCCAGCTCGCGCAGCGCCGCCAGGTTGCCCTCCCGGAAGAACTGCGACAACGCGGCATCGACGCGATCGGCCGGGTAGACGTTGCCGTGCGCGAGCCGGCGACGCAGCGCGGACGGGCTCATGTCGACGAGCTCGATGGCCTCGGCCGACCGCACGAACGCGTCCGGGACCGTCTCGCGCTGGCGCACGCCGGTGATCGCCTCCGTGACGTCGTTCAGCGACTCCAGGTGCTGCACGTTGACGGTCGTCACGACGTCGATGCCGGCCTCCAGCAGCTCCTCGACGTCCTGCCACCGCTTGACGTTCCGCGACCCGGGCGCGTTCGTGTGCGCGAGCTCGTCGACCAGGCACACCCGCGGCGACCGGGCGAGCACGGCGTCGACGTCGAGCTCGGTCAGCTCGGTCGCACCGTGCTGCACGGTGCGGCGCGGCAGCACCTCCAGGCCGTCGAGGCGTTCCGCCGTCCGAGCGCGGCCGTGCGTCTCGACCACCCCGACGACGACGTCGGTGCCGCGCTGCGCACGCCGGAGCCCCTCGTCGAGCATGGCGTAGGTCTTGCCGACGCCCGGGGCGGCACCGAGGTACACGCGCAGGCAGCCCCGCGCGCACCGGTCCGCGACGCTCGTGCCCACGAGCTCAGTCTGCACCCGGGAGGCTCGCGTTGAGCTCCAGCACGTTGACGGTGGGTTCGCCGAGGAAGCCGAGGTCGCGCCCCGACGTCGCCCGCGCGACGAGCCGGTGCACCTCCTCCACCGACAGGCCGCGGGTCCGCGCCACCCGGTCGACCTGGATCGCCGCGTAGGCCGGGCTGATGTGGGGATCGAGGCCCGACGCCGAGGCGGTCAGCGCGTCCGGGGGGACCTCCGACGGCGCGACGCCGTCCTCCCTCGCCACCGCGGCACGTCGCTCGTCGATGGCCTCCAGCAGGTCGGGGTTCGACGGGCCGAGGTTGGACGGCGCCGACGCCAGACCGTCGTAGTCGGCCGCGGAGGGTCGCGGGTGGAACCACTCGGGTCCCTCGAACGTCTGCCCGAGGAGGCGGGAGCCGACGGCCTGGCCGTCGACCCGCACGAGGCTGCCGTCGGTGCGGTCGGGGACCGCCCGGCCGACGGCCCACACCGCGGCCGGGTAGAGGACGCCGAGCAGGACGGTGAGCACGAGCAGCAGCCGTGCCGCGGCGACGAGCTGGCGGGAGAGGTCACGGACCATGGGGGTCACCTGATTCCGGGGAGGGTGGAGACGACGAGGTCGATGAGCTTGATGCCGATGAACGGCACGACCACGCCGCCCAGGCCGAAGACGAGCAGGTTGCGCCGCAGGACGGTCCCGGCGTCGGCCGCGCGCGTGCGCACGCCGCGCAGGGCCACCGGGATGAGCCCGATGATCACGAGCGCGTTGAAGACCACCGCCGAGAGGATGGCCGACTCGGGGGTCGCGAGCCGCATGACGTTCAGCGTGTCCAGCGACGGGTAGGCGCTGACGAACATGGCGGGGACGATCGCGAAGTACTTCGCGAGGTCGTTGGCGATCGAGAACGTCGTGAGGGCACCGCGCGTGATGAGCAGCTGCTTGCCGATCCGCACCACGTCGATGAGCTTCGTGGGGTCGGAGTCGAGGTCGACCATGTTGCCGGCCTCCTTCGCGGCCGAGGTGCCGGACGCCATGGCCACGCCGACGTCGGCCGCCGCGAGCGCGGGGGCGTCGTTGGTGCCGTCGCCGGTCATGGCCACGAGCCGGCCGCCCTGCTGCTCCTCGCGGATGAGGCGCATCTTGTCCTCCGGCGTCGCCTCCGCGAGCACGTCGTCGACACCGGCCTCGGCAGCGATCGCGCGGGCGGTGAGCGCATTGTCGCCGGTGACCATCACGGTCCGGATGCCCATCCGGCGCAGCTCGGCGAACCGCTCGACCATGCCCTCCTTGACGACGTCCTTGAGGTGGACGACGCCGAGGGCTCGGGCGGGGCCGTCCTCGCCCCGGCGCTCGGCCACGACGAGCGGCGTGCCCCCGGAGCGGGACACCTCGTCGATGGTCGCGGTCACGGCGGGAGGCAGCGGTGCGTCGATCCAGGCGGTAACGGCGCTGCCGGCACCCTTGCGCAGGAGGACGCCACCCGGCAGGTCGACGCCGGACATGCGCGTCTGCGCGGTGAACTCGACGGTCTCGGCGGCCGCCGGCAGGGGCGCACCCGTGCCCGACTCCCCCGTCTCCGCGACGGCGAGGTCGACGATCGAGCGACCCTCGGGCGTGAGGTCGGCCAGCGACGCGACGCGGGCCGCCTCCGTCAGCTCGGCGAGCGTGACGCCGTCCGCCGGCACGAAGCGCGAGGCCCGTCTGTTGCCGTACGTGATCGTGCCGGTCTTGTCGAGCAGCAGCGTGCTGACGTCGCCGGCGGCCTCGACGGCCCGGCCCGACATGGCGAGCACGTTGACCCGCACCAGCCGGTCCATGCCGGCGATGCCGATGGCCGACAGGAGGGCACCGATCGTGGTCGGGATCAGGCAGACGAGCAGCGCGACGAGCACCACCGTCGACTGCGGTGCGCCGGCGTGGTCGGCCATCGGCGCGAGGGTGACGACGGCGAGCAGGAAGATGATCGTCAGGCTCACCAGCAGGATCGACAGCGCGATCTCGTTCGGGGTCTTCCGGCGCTCCGCACCCTCGACGAGGGAGATCATCCGGTCCAGGAAGGTCTCGCCGGGCGCGGCCGTGATGCGCACGACGATCTCGTCGGACAGGACCCGCGTGCCGCCCGTGACGGCGGAACGGTCCCCGCCGGCCTCGCGCACGACCGGAGCGGACTCGCCGGTGATCGCGGACTCGTCGACCGTGGCGACGCCTTCGACGACGTCGCCGTCGCCGGGGATCACCTCACCTGCGCTGACGCGGACGCGGTCGCCGACCCTGAGCTCGGTGCCGGCGACGACCGACCACGAGCCGTCGTCGGCGATCCGCCGGGCCGTCACGTCGGTGCGCGCGGCACGCAGGGAGTCGGCCTGGGCCTTGCCCCGACCCTCCGCCACCGCCTCGGCGAGGTTGCCGAAGACGACCGTCAGCCAGAGCCAGACGGCGATCGCGACGCCGAAGACGCTCGGGTCCACGACGGCGGACACCGTGGTGACCAGCGAGCCGATCCAGACGAGGAACATGACCGGGCTGCGCCACAGGTGGCGCGGGTCGAGCTTGCGCAGCGCCGGGGGCAGCTGGGCGACGAGCTGCCGGGACAACGGGGTCACGGCGGACGAGCGGGTCATCGCGAGGCTCCTGTCAGGGCCTCGGCCACCGGGCCGAGGGCGAGGGTCGGGAAGAACGTGAGGGCCGACACGAGCACGACGACGCCGACCACGAGCGTGGCGAACAGGCGCGTGTCGGTCGGCAGCGTGCCGGCCGTGGTCGGGACCCGTCGCTGCTGGGCGAGCGACCCGGCGAGGGCGAGCACCAAGACGATGGGGAGGAAGCGGCCGAGCAGCATCACCGTGGCCAACGCCAGCTGGAAGAACGTCGACGTCACCGTGATGCCGCCGAACGCGCTGCCGTTGTTGTTGCCCGCGGACGTGAAGGCGTAGACCACCTCGGTGAAGCCGTGGCCCCCCGGGTTGCCCATCGCCTCGGCCGTGGACGGGAGGGCGATGGCGACGCCGACGCCCACCAGCACGAGGGCGGGGACGACCAGCGTGTAGAGCGCGACGTACGTCATCTCGCGCGAGCCGATCTTCTTGCCGAGGATCTCCGGCGTGCGACCGACCATGAGGCCGGCCACGAAGACCGCGAGCACCGCAGCGACGAGGATGCCGTAGAGGCCGGCGCCGACGCCGCCGGGCGAGACCTCGCCGAGCATCATGTTCGCGAGCACCGTGCCGCCGCCCAGGGGCGACAGCGAGTCGTGCGCGGCGTCCACCGCACCGGTGGACGTCCCGGTGGTGGAGACGGCGAACAGCGCCGAGGCCCACTCCCCGAACCGCGTCTCCTTGCCCTCCATCGCCGCGCCGGCGGCCTGGGCCGCCTGGCCCTGCCCACTGACCTCGGCCCACGTCGTGACCGCGAGGGAGAAGGCCCACAGGAACCCCATCGCGCCGAGGAGCGTCAGGCCCTGCCGCCGGTTGCCGATCATCGTGCCGAAGGTGCGGGTGAGGCTCACCGGGACCACCAGCAGCAGGAAGATCTCGAGGAGGTTCGTCCAGCCGCTCGGGTTCTCGAACGGGTGCGCCGAGTTCGCGTTGAAGAAGCCGCCGCCGTTGGTGCCGAGCTCCTTGATGGCCTCCTGGCTCGCCACCAGTCCGCCCGGCACGACCTGGTTCCCGCCGCCGAGGGTGCGGACGGTGACGTCCGAGAGGTTCTGCACGACGCCGCCCAGCAGCAGGAGGACGGCCGCGACGGCCGCGATCGGCAGCAGGACGCGCACGACGGTGCGGACCGTGTCGACCCAGAAGTTGCCGAGCGTGCTCGACTGCGTCCGCGTGAAGCCGCGCACGAGCGCGACCGCGACGGCGATGCCGACCGCCGCGGACAGGAAGTTCTGGACCGCGAGGCCGAGCGCCTGAGCCGTGGACCCGAGCGTGGACTCGCCCGCGTACGACTGCCAGTTGGTGTTCGTCACGAACGAGACGGCCGTGTTGACGGCCATGTCCCACGGCATGCCGGGCAGACCGCGGTCCCATGGGAGGGCCGCCTGCCCCATGAGGATCGCCAGCAGCAGCACGATGCCCGCGGCGGAGAACGCGAGCAGGCTCAGGACGTAGCCGCGCGTGCTCTGCTCGGCGTCGGGGTCGATGCCGCCGGCCCGGTAGAGGACGCGCTCGACCCGGAGGTGACGGGTCGAGGTGAGCACGCGCGCCATGTGGTCACCGAGCGGGACGTACGCGAGCGCGAGCAGGACGACGAGGGCCGCGATCGTCAGCAGCCCGGAGAGGGTGTCGGACATGGGCGGCTCAGAACCGGTCGGGGCGCACGAGCGCCGCGACGAGGTACACCAGCAGGGCGAGGACGCCGAGGAGCTGGAGTGCGGTGGCGATGGACATGCCCCCAGCCCACACCCGCCGAGCCGCTCGGCCACCAGTCGCTGACGGTCTCCTGACGGGTCTTGACGCGTTCTTGACGGCGCCCCGGCCGTCGCGGCGTCAGGCCGTGAGCCGCGCCACGGCGGCGGCGACCCGCTCGTCGGTGGCGGTGAACGCGACGCGCACGTGCTGCGACCCGCGCTCGCCGTAGAAGTCGCCGGGTGCCGCGAGGATGCCGCGCTCGGCCAGCCACGCGACGGTCTCGCGGCAGTCCTCGCCGCGCGTCGCCCAGAGGTACAGCGCGCCCTCGGAGTGCGTGATCGTGAACCCGGCCGACTCGAGCGCACGGCGAAGGGCGTCGCGGCGCTCGGCGTAGCGGCGACGCTGCAGCTCGACGTGCTCGTCGTCGGAGATCGCGGCGGCGAACGCCTGCTGCACCGGCGTCGGCAGCATGAATCCCAGGTGCTTGCGGACGGCGAGCAGCTCGGCCACGACGGCGCGGTCGCCGGCGACGAAGCCCGCGCGGTAGCCGGCGAGGTTCGAACGCTTGGACGTCGAGTGGACGGCGAGCAGGCCCTCGTGGCTGCCCTCGCAGACGTCCGGGTGCAGGACGGAGACGGGTTCGGCGTCCCAGCCGAAGTCCGCGTAGCACTCGTCGGACACCAGGAGCGCTCCCCGCTCACGGCACCACCGGACGACGTCGCGCAGGTGGTCGGCCGAGAGGACCTCCCCGTGCGGGTTCGCCGGGGAGTTCACGTAGACGAGGGTCGGCCTCTCGGCGAGGTCGTCGGCCACGGGGTCGCCCAGCACCACCCGAGCGCCCGCGTACCGGGCGCCGACCTCGTAGGTCGGGTACGCCAGCGACGGCAGCACGACGGTGTCGGCCGGGCCGAGCGCCAGCTGCGAGGGCAGGTTGGCGATGAGCTCCTTGGAGCCGACCGTGAGCAGCACCTGGTCGGCCTCCAGGCCCGCGACGCCCAGACGTCGCTCGAGCCAGTCGACGGCCGCCTGCCGCACGGCCTGCGGGCCGAGCACCGTCGGGTACCCGGGAGCGTCCGACGCCGAGGCGAGCGCCTCACGGGCCACCGCGGGCGTCGGGTCGACGGGCGTGCCGATGGACAGGTCGACGATGCCGTCGGGGTGCGCCGCCGCGCGAGCCTTGGCGTCGGCGATCGTGTCCCACGGGAAGTCCGGGAACCGGGAGGAGAGGCGGGGTCGGTCCATCAGCGCGGGGCCCTGCGGAGGCTCACTCCTGGTTCTGGGGCGGGAGCGCGGCGATGAACGGGTGGTCCTTGTCGATGACCCCCATCTTCGCGGCACCGCCGGGCGAACCGAGGTCGTCGAAGAAGTTCACGTTCGCGTCGTAGTACTCCTTCCACTCCGCCGGTGTGTCGTCCTCGTAGAAGATCGCCTCGACGGGGCAGACCGGCTCGCAGGCGCCGCAGTCGACGCACTCGTCGGGGTGGATGTAGAGCATCCGGTTGCCCTCGTAGATGCAGTCGACGGGGCACTCGTCCACGCACGCGCGGTCCTTGAGGTCCACACACGGCTGGGCGATCACGTAGGTCACGGCGACTCCTTCGAGACGGGCGGCGTCCCACCCCCGGCTCGGGGCGGGCCGACGACCAGTATCGCGCCTGGTCCCCGCGCCGCAGCACTGAGGTCGCCCTCATGAGACGGTGCTGCGGTGAGCAGCCCCGCGGACCTCGTCGGTCGCCGCGTCACGGTCCGGCACCGCCTCGACGACGGCAGCGCCACCGACGTCGTCGGGCGGGTCCTGCAGGCCGACGACCGCGGGCTCGTCCTGGAACGCCGTGACGGCAGCACCACACCGGTGCGCGGCGACCGCGTCGTCGCGCTGAAGGTCGTCCCGGACCGGCCCGTCCGCAGCCGTCGCGCGCTCGACGTCGACGTCGACGACCTCGTGCGGGTGACGTCGCGCGGCTGGCCCGCTCCCGAGTCCGAGCCTCTCGGTTCGTGGGAGCTGCGCGCGGCCGGGGCCTTCACGGGGCGCGCCAACTCCGTCGCCGTCGTCGGCGAGCCGGGGCGCTCCGTCGAGGACGCGCTCGAGGCCGTCCGGGCGTTCTACACCGAGCGCGGGCTCGAGCCACGGGCGCAGGTCGTGGTGGGGTCCCCCTGGGAACGACGCTTCCTCGACGCCGGCTGGGTGCCGCAGGAGGGCTACCGGGGCGGTGCGGTCGTGCAGGTCGCCGACCTCGACGACCGGCCCGCCACGGACGAGCGGGTCGAGGTGGCGACGCACGCGTCGGACCTGTGGATGTCCCGCTACGGCCGGGTCGACGACGTGGACGCGGCACGCGCCGTCCTCGAGGGGCCCCGCTCCGTCGGGTTCGCGGCGCTGGACGACGCCGGTACCCCGGCCGCGGCGGTGGGCCGGGTGGCCGTCACGGGCGAGTGGGCCGGCATCGCGGCCGTCGAGACCCTTCCGACGCACCGTCGCCGCGGGCTGGCCGACGCCGTCGTCCGCACCTGCCTGGCCTGGGCGCACGACCACGGCGCCACCCGCGTCTACCTGCAGACCATGCCGGGCAACGCACCCGCGCTCGCGCTGTACGCGCCCCACGGCTTCTCGACCCACCACGAGTACCGCTACCTCGTGCCCTCACAGGCGACGCACAGCGCAGCAGGGCGGGAGCACAGCACCGGTCCCTAGCGTGGCCGCATGAGCAGCCACCACGACCACGACGAGCTCGAGGACCACGACCTCGGCCTCTCCCACGACCTGCCCACCCTCTGGGACCGACGACGCCTGCTGGGCCTGTTCGGCGGCGCCGGGGCCGCCGTGGCTCTCGCCGCGTGCTCGAGCGACGGTGGAGGATCCTCCACGACCCCGTCCTCCCGGGACGGCGCGGCGCAGGGGAGCACCGCGACGGCGGACGGCGCGGAGATCCCCGAGGAGACGAACGGTCCGTACCCGGCGGACGGCACCAACGGCGTGAACGTGCTGACCGAGTCCGGGATCGTCCGCAGCGACATCCGCTCGAGCTTCGGCAGTGCGACGGCCACCGCGGAGGGCGTGCCCCTCACCCTGCGACTCTCCGTCGCCGACGTGAGTGCGTCCGACACCGCAGGGACCCCGCTCGCCGGTGCGGCGGTCTACGTGTGGCACTGCGACCGCGAGGGCAGGTACTCGATGTACTCCGACGGCGTCACCGACCAGAACTACCTTCGCGGCGTGCAGGAGGCCGACGACGACGGCACGGTGACGTTCACGACCGTCTTCCCCGCCTGCTACGCCGGACGCTGGCCGCACGTCCACCTCGAGGTGTACCCGAGCCTCGACGCGGCGACGTCGGCGAGCGACCGCATGCGGACCTCCCAGCTCGCCTTCCCCCAGGACGTGTGCGAGACCGTCTACGCGGAGTCCGGCTACGAGGCCAGCGTCGGCAACCTGGCGCGGGTGTCCCTCGACACCGACACCGTCTTCTCCGGCGGGTACTCGCTGCAGCTGGCGACGCTCGACGGCTCGGTCGAGGACGGGTACACCGCCACGCTCCGGGTCCCGGTCTGAGCCGGCCCGGGACCACCGTGACGGGGCGTCAGTCGTCCTCGGGCTCCTCGCCGCAGACGATGCGGTCGGCCGCCTGGTAGTTGGCCGTGTCGGTCTCGCGCTTCACGACCTTCCCGCCCTGGGAGATCGTCCGGTAGATGTCGATGTCGAAGCCCTGCAGCGGTGCCTGCGGCACGCAGTCGTCGGAGTCGTCGTAGCGCGTCGCGGGCGTCCGGAAGTTGCGGCGGGCCGACTGCCCGGCCTTCACGTCGTACTGCTTCGTGCCCCAGATCTGGACCGTCGTCCGTCCCACGCCGCCTGGGGCGCTCCGCTGCACGAACGCACGGACCAGGACCCCGCTCTCCAGGTTGTTGCGGAAGCGCAGGTCGAGGGAGCCGAAGTACACCGTCGCCTCCCGGCCGACGGGGTAGCGGTCGATGTAGAAGGCGTGCGGGTGGTGCTCGACGTCCTCGAGGCCCGCGAAGAAGGCGGCGTTGTAGGTGGTGGTGACCACCTGGGAGACGCCACCACCGAGCTCGTCCTGGAACCGGCCGTTGTTGATGACCGATCCGCTGGTGAACCCGTTCGCCGCCGTGCGCTCGCCGACCGTGTCGTTGAACGAGAAGGTCTCCCCCGGCTTGACGATCGTGCCGTCGAGGATCTGCGCGGCCCGGCCCTGGTTGATGTTGCGGTACTCCGCGTGCGGGTACTCGGTGGTGAACTCGCTGATCTTCTCGGTGATGCGCAGGTCCTTCGCGTCCTCGGTGGTGAACGCGGGCTCGACGACCTTCGCCTCGACCTGCACGGCGCGTGCGTCGCCGGTCTCGGTGAGCACCGGCACGAGCTTCTCGGCCATCTCCTGCGGCTGCAGGCCGACGCCCTCCTTGCCGGGCACCACGACGGGCTTGCCGTCGCGGATCTCCACGGTGGCGTCGACGGCCTTCTTCCCGATGCCGGTGGTGGCGTCGGTCAAGGGCTCCGCGAGCTCCTCGGGATCGATGACCGGCGCCATCGCGCCGTCGACCGGCTCGACGGTGAGCGCGGGCGCGTACGCCGTGACCGGCAGGTCGATCTCCTTCTCACCGACCTCGATCGTCACGGGTGCCGCCACGGCGGGCTCCGCGACCTCGGTCATGGCCCGACGCAGGCCCTCCTCGTCCACCGCGGGCTCCACCACGGCCGTCGGCAGGCGCGCCGGCTCGTCCTGCACGAGGTACTCGTCGCGGACGAGCTGCGCGGTGTCGCCCTTGCGCACCACGAGACCCGCCTTCGGCGCCCGCGCCTTCGGCTCGGTCTTCGGGAAGGTGATGAGGGCCTCGGTGACCGGCACGTCCACCTCCTCGGCGATCGCCTGCACGGCCGAGTCGAGCGCGTCGTCGTCGGCCGTGACGACCGGCGCGTGCTCGTGCGTCCCGAGGAAGAGCGCCACCATGTCGCGCGGGTCCCAGCTGCGGGTGCCGCCGGCCCGCTCGACGGAGGCGGCGGGGTCGAGGGCGAGGTCGACGTCGGCCGGGTCGATGGTGAGCTCGTCGTCGCCGTACGTCAGGACCACCGGCTCGTCGGCCCTCGGCGCCAGCCCGCGCTCGACGGCGGTGCGCGCCTCGGCCGGGGACATGCCACCGACGTCGACACCACCGATGCTGGCGTCGGCCGGCATGCTCGTGCCGGTGAGGAAGTATCCGGCGACGTAGAGGGCACCGACCACCGCCGCGACGCCGAGCAGCACGCGGCCGGCACGGCGGCGGCCACCGGCCCCGGAGCCGCTCGCGTCGCCGGTGTCGGCGTCGGGATCGGGACCAGTCGGGTGCGACGCGTCGTCGTCACCGCCGCCGGCGCCGGACTCCACCTCCGTGGCGTCGGGACGGGCATCGCCCGTCGCGGACGCGGATGCCGCGGAGCCGGCGAGCGCGGCGGCGACCGCCGACCGCGGACGGTCGTCCTCGTCCTCGGGATCGGCCGGGTCGAGGCCCGGCTCGGGCTCGTCGTCGTGGTCGGTCTCGCCGTCGTCCTCGACCGCCTCGTCGTCCTCGTCGACAGGCTCGCCGGCCGCATCGCACTCGGCCGTCCCGAGGACGTGCTCACCCGCGTGCTCGTCCTCGTGCTCGTCCTCGGGCGGCTCGGGCTCGTCGTCGTGGTCGGACCCGCCCAGGTCCTCGGAGGTCACCGCGTCGCGCGAGGGGTCGCTCGCGTCGTCGACGTCCTCGCCCTCGCTCTCACCGAGGTCGATGTCGTCGTCCTCCACCACGGGCTCGGCGTCGGTGAAGGTGTCGTCGAGGTGGCCGTCGTCGCCCTCGGGCCCGCGTCCTGCTGCGCCGGTCATCGGGTCATCCCCCGCTCGTCCGCTCCCGGTCCGTCCGGATGGTCGTCGTGTCGACGGCCGCAGCCGTCACCGCACCATGATGACGGAGGCCCCCTCGCTCCCGTGCAGGGTGGGCGTGTCGCGGCAGGCTCCCGCTCGCTCGATCGAGGGTGGGGCGGCCCACGACGACGTCAGCGGCCGGCGCGTCCTGCCAGGACCACGACCGCCGCACAGGCGAGCAGACCGCCGCCCATGAACGCCCAGCCCAGCGTGTCGCCGGCGACGAGGTAGGAGCCCGACGTCTGCACCTGCTGCAGGAGCAGCACCGCGGTCCAGCCGAGGCCGAACCACGCCCCACCGACGCGGACCAGCTGCTCGCTCGCGAGCGCGCCGAGCAGCACGGCGAGCAGCGCGAGGAGGAGTCCCCACGGCAGCCGCGCTGCCCCGAGGTCGGTCGTCATGCGGTGCACCACCGCCCCGAGCGCCGCCACCCAGGCCCCGAGCAACGCGATCCCGACCCGGGACAGCGCGCCGGTCACACGCCCGTGCCGGCGAACAGGTCGTCCTCGTGCCGCGCGCCGGGCGGCGGCGACGCGACACCCTTCACCAGGCGGTAGTGCTCGGTGCCCCACGCCCGCTGGGCCACGTCGTTGGACAGCGCGAAGAACGGACCGTCGACGGCGATCTGGGTGGCGTGGGCCCGCATGGCGTCGAGCTTCGCGTCGACCCACCGGCTGCCGTCGACGACCGCGTCGAGGTCGTCGTCCTCGATCGCGAAGGGCGGCAGGTCGTCGGGGTCCATGCCCTCCATGAACTGCAGGTCGCCGGCCGCGCGGATCTCCTTGATCCCCTGGCGCATCGCCGACGCCGACATCGCCGTCCAGTAGACCTTCGCCACGTCCCAGGCCTCCCCGAGGTCGTGTCGGTAGGACCGCGCCGCCGCGAGCGCGACCGCGTAGTGCGCGACCCGGTTCGCCTGGACGTGGTCGGGGTGGCCGTAGTTGCCGAACTCGTCGTAGGTCACGAGCACCTGGGGTCGGACCTCGCGGATGACCGCGACGAGCTCGTCGGCTGCCTCGCGCAGGTCGGCGTGCCAGAAGGCGTTCGCGTGGATGTCGTCGGCGGCCGTGGCGTTGCCGTCCTCGCCCCACTTCATGCCGGAGTCGCGGAAGCGGCCGTCGCCGCCGAGACGGCGGAAGTCGGTGACGCCGAGCAGGCGCATCGCCTCGGTCAGCTCGGTCAGCCGGTGCTCGCCGAGGCCGTCGTCCCGGTCCGCGGCGAGGTGCTCGAGCTCGGGCACGAGGATCTCGCCCATTTCTCCCAGCGTGCAGGTGACGAGCGTGACGTGCGCACCCTCGCTGGCGTAGCGGGCCATGGTGGCGCCGTTGTTGATGGTCTCGTCGTCGGGGTGGGCGTGGACGAGCAGGAGTCGGCGGTCGGGCAGGGCCATGCGGAGAGCCTATCCACGGGGCCCGCCCGCCAGTGCGACAGCGGCTACCTGCGGGCGGGGGTCGGGAGGGGGCGGGGGTGGGTGATGAGATGGCGTCATGACCGTGTCCTATCCCCGGCTCGCCGCCCGCACCGCCCGCTTCACGCTCGGCATCCCCCGCAACGTCACCGTCTCGCCCGACGGGTCGACCGTGTGGTTCGTGCGCACCGCCGACGGCACCAGCCGCACCGGCCGGCTGCTCGCGCTCGACGTCGCCACGGGCGAGGAGCGGGTCCTCGTGGACCCCGACGTGCTGCTGGCCGACGGGGAGCAGCTGTCGGCGGCCGAGCGTGCGCGTCGCGAGCGCTCGCGCGAGACGGGAGCCGGCGTCGTCGACTTCGCGGTCGACGCCGACGGCCGCTGGGCGTCGTTCGCGCTGTCGGGCCGCGCGTGGGCCGTCCACCTGGCCGCCGGCGCCGTGCACGAGCTCCCGACGGTCGACGCGGTCATCGACCCGCGCGTGGACCCCACCGGACGTCGCGTGGCGTACGCCGCCGGCGGGGAGCTGCGCGTGGTGGACCTCGGCGAGGGTGGCAGCGACGACCGCGCACTCGTCGCGCCGGAGACGTCGACGCAGGTGTGGGGCCAGGCCGAGTTCATCGCCGCGGAGGAGATGGGCCGCTACCGCGGGTTCTGGTGGGCGCCGGACGGCCGGTCGCTGCTCGTCGAGCGCTACGACGAGGCGCCCGTGCAGGTCTGGCACGTCGCCGACCCCGAGAACCCCGACCGTGAGCCCGTGGCGCAGCGCTACCCCGCGGCCGGCACGCCGAACGCCGACGTCACGCTCTGGCACGTCGGCCTCGACGGCACGCGCACCGAGGTGTCCTGGGACCGAGGACGACACGAGTACCTGGCGAGCGTCACGTGGACCGAGCACGGCGACCCCGTGCTGCAGGTGATGAGCCGCGACCAGCGCAGCGCGCAGGTGCTGGGCGTCGACGTGGGCGACGGGTCCACGCGGGTGCTGCGGGACCTCGCCGACGAGGCATGGGTCGAGGTCGTCAGCGCGCCCCGGTACGCACCCGGCGGACGCCTCGTGGGCGTGGAGGACGTCGACGACGAGCGTCAGGTGGTCGTCGACGGCGCGCCCGTCGGCCCTGCCGGCTGGCAGGTGCGCGGCATCGTCAGCACCCATCCCGACGCCATCGTCGTCACCGCGTCGCAGGAGCCGACCGAGGTGCAGGTGCTGCGCGTCGGGCTGGACGGCGAGGTCGTGCCGCTCACGTCGGGCCCGGCGGTGCACGGTGCCGCGGTCGGCGGGCCGACGACCGTCGTCAGCCGGTCGGCTCTCGACGTGGTCGGCACGACGTTCACCGTCCACCGCGACGGCCGGGACGACGTCGGGTCGCTGGCGGTGGTAGCCGAGGCCCCACCCTTCGAGCCCGAGGTGACGATGCTCTCGGTCGGGGAGCGAGCGCTGCGCGCCGCCGTGCTGTTCCCCCGCGACCACGTGCCCGGATCGCGCCGCCTGCCGGTGCTCATGGACCCGTACGGCGGCCCGCACGCCCAGCGCGTGCTCGCGTCGGCCCGCATGTTCCTCGAGCCCCAGTGGCTCGCCGACCAGGGCTTCTGCGTCGTGGTCGCCGACGGTCGCGGCACCCCCGGCCGCGGCAAGGCGTGGGAGCGGGAGGTGCTGGACTCCTTCGCCACGGTCACGCTCGACGACCAGGTGGACGCGCTCGCCGGCGTCGCGGAGCGGTTCCCCGACGACGTCGACACCTCCCGGGTCGGCATCACCGGCTGGTCCTACGGCGGCTACCTGTCGGCGTTGGCGGTGCTCGCCCGCCCCGACGTCTTCCACGTGGCGGTCGCCGGCGCCCCGGTGACGGAGTGGCGCCTCTACGACACCTGCTACACCGAGCGCTACCTCGGCCACCCCGACGAGCAGCCCGACGTGTACGACCGCAACTCGCTCATCCCGCTCGCCCCCGCCCTCGAGCGGCCGTTGATGCTCATCCACGGGCTCGCCGACGACAACGTCGTCGCCGCCCACACGCTGCGTCTCTCCTCGGCCCTGCTCGCGGCCGGCCGCGCCCACACCGTGCTGCCGCTCTCGGGGGTCACCCACATGACCCCCCAGGAGGTCGTGGCGGAGAACCTCAAGCTGCTGCAGGTCGACTTCCTCAAGACCCACCTCGGGGCCTGATCCCTGCGGCTGCCTCTCCTCCGCTTCTCGTCGTCCTGCGGCTGCGCTACTGCGGGTTCTCGCCGTCCTGCGGCTGCGTCGATCCGGCCTCTCGTGGTGGTGGGGCGCGCAAGGGGCCTGGACCGGGGAGCCGGGTGCGCGTGCGAGTGGGGTTCTCGGGGTCCGGTCCGGGTGCGGGGTGACGCACGATTCTTCCTTTACGTGCGCAAGCGTTCTCCCTTCTCGTGGCCCGGTCCACGAGAAGGGAGAAGCGCTGCCCCTGTCGCCCGTGGGCGGCAGGACGACGAGAAGCCGGGCAGACGAACCCGCAGGACGAGCAGAAGCCACGCCAGCGCACCCGCAGGACGACAGGAGCGCCGGATAGAACTATCCCTCCCGCTTGACCCGCCGCGGTGCGTCCGGGAGAGGAGGTGCGGGCGCGTCGCCACCCGGGAGGCGCTCGTCGCCGGGCAGCCAGCCGCCGTAGACGTCGACCATCTCCACGACACGCTCGTCGAACGGCTCCACGACGAGGGCCCAGGCGCGGTCCTCGGAGTCGTCCTCCCCCGCGAAGCCCTCGGGGCGGGCGGTGACGGTGTAGCCCTCGGCCTCGAGCGCCTTCACGAGCTCGTCGGCGTCGTCGCGCTCGTCGAACCAGACCTCGTTCACGACGTCGATGGTAGGAGCTCGAAGTCGTCGAAGTCGAAGCCCGGCGAGACGACGCAGCTCACGAGCGCCTCGTCGTCCCCGGGGAGGGTGCGCTGCCAGGTGCCGGCGGGGACGAGGAGCTGGGTCACCTCCGTCGGGCCGACGCCGACGACGTGCAGCGCGACGGACTCCGGCACGTCGCCGTCGCCACCGAGCTCCAGCGCGACGCGACCCTCGTGGGCCAACCAGACCTCGTCGGAGGCCACCCGGTGCCAGGCCGAGGACTCCCCCGGCGGCAGCAGGAACCAGATGAGCGTCGCCGTCGGCCGCACCCGACCGTCCGGCAGCGTCACGTCCACGGGCGAGCGCCACGTCTGGCGGTACCACCCTCCCTCCGGGTGCGGCTCCAGGTCGAGGCGGGCAGCGGTGGCGGGCACGGCGGCGGGGGTGGTTCCCATGGCGGCACGGTAGTAGCCTGGAGGTTCCCGATCCGTGAGGTGATCTGCCACCGTGAAGCTCTGAGGTCCGAGCCCAGCGCGCGTCCATCGACGCCTGCGCGCCTCGTCGACCTCGCTCCACGGCCGGCCCGCCCCTCCCGGGTGGCCTCCTGGCGACCTCCTGACGGCGCGCTCGCGCGGCTCACGAAGCCCCGACCGCTGCGATCCTCCAGGAGGCCCCGATGGCCGCGTCCCTCTCCCTGCACCACCTCACCCACACCTGGCCGGACGGTTCGACCGTGCTGTCCGACGTCGACCTCGACCTCGGGCCCGGCGTGCACGGGCTCGTCGGCAGCAACGGCAGCGGCAAGTCGACGCTGCTGCGCCTGCTGACCGGCGAGCTGACCCCCACGCGCGGCACCGTCGCGCTCTCGGGCACCGTCACGGTGCTCCCGCAGGACCCCGTGCCCCAGGTGGCCGGCCTCGCGGTCGCGGACGTCCTCGGCATCGCGGACACCGTCGCGGCGCTGCGCGCCGTCGAGGCGGGCAGCACCGACCCCGCCGACTACGACGCCGTCGGCGACGACTGGGACGTCGAGGACCGGGCTCGCGCCTGGCTCGGCCGCCTCGGGCTCGGCCGGATCGGGCTCGAACGGCGAGCCGCGAGCCTCTCGGGTGGCGAGCTGGTGCTGCTGGCACTGGCCGCGCGGCTGCTCGGGCGTCCCGACGTGCTGCTGCTGGACGAACCCACCAACAACCTCGACCGGCGGGCTCGACGGCACCTGGCCGACGCGCTCGCGTCGTTCGGCGGCGTGGCCCTCGTGGCCAGCCACGACCGTGAGCTGCTGGAGGACGTCGACTCCGTCGTCGAGGTCCACGCCGGCCGGGTCCGCACGGTCACCGGCGGCTTCTCGGCCTACGCGGAGGTCGTCGCCGCCGAGCAGGAGGCCGCCACCAGGGCGGTGCGCGACGCGAGGGCCGACGTGAGGCGCCAGCAGCGCGAGCTCGTCGAGGCCCGGGTCAAGCTCGACCGACGCGCCCGGACGGGAGCACGGGCCGAGGCCGAGAAGCGCGTGCCCAAGATCATCGCGCACGGGCGTCGCATGCAGGCCCAGGTGTCGGCGGGCAAGCTGCGGGGCGACCACGAGGCCGACGTCGAGCAGGCCCGGGCACGCCTCGACGCCGCCGAGGACCGGGTCCGCGACGACCGGGAGATCAGGCTCGACCTGCCGCGGACCGCCGTCGCGCGCACGCGCGACGTCCTCGTGACGCAGGACCTCGTGCTGCCGCGCGTCGGCACGCCCGTCGAGCTCCACCTGCGCGGGCCGGAGCGCGTCGCCCTGGTGGGACCGAACGGCAGCGGCAAGTCGACGTTCCTGGACGTCGTCCTCGAGCGCCTCGAGCCGGCGCGCGGCAGCGTGCGGGTCGGCGTCCCGGTGGGCCACCTCGCGCAGCGCCCGACCCTGCCCGACGAGGAGGCGAGCGTGCTGGACAACGTCCGTCTGGTCGCGCCCGACGCGCCCCTCCAGGAGGTGCGCGCGCAGCTCGCGCGCCTGCTCTTCCGCGGACGGGCGGCCGAGCAGACCGTCGCGACGCTGTCGGGCGGCGAGCGCCTGCGGGCGGGCCTGGCGTGCGTGCTGCTCGCCGATCCGGCGCCGCAGCTCCTGCTGCTGGACGAGCCGACCAACGACCTCGACCTCGCGAGCGTCGCGCACCTCGTCGAGGCGCTGCAGGCGTTCGAGGGCGCGTTCGTCGTCGTGAGCCACGACGAACGGTTCCTCGACGACCTCGACCTCGACCGTCGCGTCACCCTGCCGTCACCCGGCGAGGAGGCGTCCCCGGCCTGACACTGGAGGCGTGAGACCCGACGGATCCCCGCTGCACGGACCGCGCCTCATGCGCCAGACCTGGGCCGACATCGCCTTCCTGCACTGGGCGGTCGACCCGACGCTCGTGGAGCGGTTCATGCCTCCGGGGGTGCGGCCCGACGTGCTGGACGGCGTCACCTACGTCGGGCTCATCCCCTTCCGCATGCAGGACGCCGGGTTCGGTCGCGGACCCGCCGTGCCGTGGCTCGGGACCTTCCTGGAGACCAACGTCCGGCTCTACTCGGTGGACGACGCCGGACGCCACGGGGTCGTCTTCCTCTCGCTGGAGTCCGCGCGGGTGGTCGTGTCCGCGCTGGCGAGGCTCGTGTTCGGCACGCCCTACACCTGGGCACGCATGGAGGCCGAGGACGAGGACGGCGTGCACACCTACACGACGTCGCGACGCTGGCCAGGACCCCGTGGCGCGGGCGGCCGCATCGAGGTGCGCCCGGGGGAGCGCCTCCGCGAGCCGACGGAGCTCGAGCACTTCGTGACGGCGCGCTTCGGCCTGCACACGCGGGTGCTCGGGCGGACCTGGTGGGTCCCCAACACCCACACCGCGTGGCCGCTGCACGCCGCCGAGCTCGTGCACCTCGACGACAGCCTGCTCGAGGCCGCCGGCTTCCCCGGCCTGGCCTCCACGACGCCCACGTCGGTGCTGTGGTCGCCGGGCACGTTCACGACGTTCGGGTTCCCGCGCGCCGGCGCCCCTCGGACGGTCCCGAGCCGGGAATGAGGAGCGGCCGTCAGGGCAGCGCGTCGAGGATGGCCGGGACGCGCTCACGGAACGCCGCGACCCTGTCGCGCGTGCGCTGCGGTTCCCCCACCTTCTGCAGGTTGGCGATGCCCGCGTCCCCGCGCGCGATGCCTGCGGCGATGCGGTCGCTCGCCGTGGTCATCCGCTCCACGACGGCGTCGAGGAGCGTCATCGGACCCCACTCGCCGTAGGCCTCGACGACCAGGTCGAGCCGGCGGGCCGTCTCGGCAGCGCCGATGTCGCGGTAGAGCGGGATGCCGGTCCAGACGAGGAACGCGAGGTCGTCGATCGGCCGGCCGGGTCCGGCCATGTCCCAGTCGATCATCGCGACGAAGTGGCCGCTCTGGACGATCCAGTTGTAGGCGCCGGGGTCGTGGTGGCAGACGATCTCGTCGGGCCCGAGCTCCACCGGCTCCTCGCCCGTACCGCGCCAGCGCAGCGGCTCGTCCGGGCGGAAGCCCTCCACGACGTCGTGGAACCCGCGCAACCAGGTGACGGACTCCACCAGCACGGGGTCGAGCACCACCTCGTCGTCGATCGGCACGCCGCGCCCCTCGACGTAGCGGAGCACCTCGCGGCCCTCGTCGTCGACGCCCTCGACGCGCGGCACGCCGCCGACGCCCTCGTCGGCCAGGTACTGCAGGAGGCGGTGGACGGCGGGCGTCCAGGGGCCGGTGGGTCGTCGGACCGTCCGGCCGACGCGGACGGCTCCCCCGACCGCCCCCGGCAGGTGCTCGACATCGGGGTGCTGGGCGTCTGCTGCGTCGTCCACGAGGTCCATCGTGGCACGCTGTCTCCCGTGGCTCACGGACACGCGCACGCGCACGACGACCTCGACGCCGGCCCGCCCCGCCGGGGCCTCGCGACGACCCTGGCCGCCGTCGTGGCGGCGATCTCGCTGGCCGCCGTCGTCGCGATGGCGCTGCTCTGGCCGTCGGCCTCGGAGGTGCCCCGCGACGCGAACCCGCTGAGCGGCGACGGCGTCAGCCTCGTCGACGGCACGGTCACGGCAGTGGAGCCGTTCGACTGCGGGTCCGGCGGCGTCGGGCCCGACAACCTGCCCACCGTGGCCGGCGACTGCGCGAACGTCACCGCCGAGACCGATGCCGGCGACGCCACCTTCACGCTCGACTCGGCGCGCTACCAGGCAGGCATGGACGTGGGCGACGACATCGAGCTCATCCGCATCGCGCCGCAGGGCCAGGAGGCGACGTACGAGTTCTACGACTTCCAGCGCAGCACTCCGCTCGTCGCGATCGCCCTGGCCTTCGCCGTCCTCGTGGTCGTCGTGGCCCGCTGGCGCGGCCTCTTCGCGCTCGTCGGCATCGGCGTCACGCTCCTGGCGCTGATGCAGTTCATCCTGCCGGCGCTCCTCGCCGGCAAGGCGGCCCTCCCCGTCGCCATCGTCGGCTCCACCGTGATCATGACGATCGTGCTCTACCTGGCGCACGGCGTGAGCATCCGCACCACGAGCGCGCTCTTCGGCACCTACTTCGGCATCGTCGCCACCGCACTGATGGGTGTCCTCGCGACCGACTGGACCAGCCTGACCGGCATCGGGTCCGAGGACGACCGGACCCTCGTCGCCACGGTGCCCGACCTGTCCATGTCCGGCGTCGTCGCCGCGACGATGGTGATCGCCGGCCTCGGCGTGCTCAACGACGTCACGGTCACGCAGGCCAGTGCCGTGTGGGAGATGCGGGCCCTGCAGCCGACGGCCCGCGCCCGGGAGCTGTTCACGTCGGCGATGCGGATCGGGCGCGACCACATCGCCTCGAGCGTGTACACCCTCGTGTTCGCCTACGCGGGCTCCGCCATGACGGTGCTGCTGCTCATCTCGGCCTACTCGCGACCGCTCGGTGAGATGGCGTCGACGGAGGAGCTGGGGCAGGAGATCGTCCGCACCCTCGTCGGGGCGATCGGCCTCGTGCTGGCGGTGCCGGTCACCACGGCCATCGCCGTCGCCCTCGCTCCCCCGGCCGCCGACGCCCACGACCTCGGCGGACGGCGCCGGGCCGAGGTCTGAGCCGCCGCGTCGTCCGTCGGTCGGACGACGGACGCGAGCGTAGGCTCCGATCATGGAGTGGATCGGCGTCGTGCTGTTCGCCATCGGGGTGCTCGTCACCCTCGTGGTGGGGCTGTGGCTGTTCCAGCGCTCCCTCGACAAGCCGGGGGGCCGCGACGGCCTGGGCACCATGGGCAACGGGATGGGCGTGATGGAGAACTTCTTCAGCCCGTCGCGGGCCGACGCCAAGGAGGAGCTGGAGCGCCAGAAGCGAGCCGCGCACGTGATGCCGTCCCCCGAGGAGGACGACGACGCGCGACACGGTCGGATCGAGCGCCACCCCGACGGGTCGCCTCGGTCGATCCGCCTGACCCGCCCGCCCGGCGACGACGGCCGACGTCCCTGAGGCCTGCGACCTGGTCCTCGGGAGGCGAAGGTCCCGGATCCGTCCTACCGTCGACGCATGACCACAGCCCGCACCATCGTCGCGAGCACCATCGGTTTCTACGTGTTCGTCGGCGCCCAGGCCCTCGACGCCCTGCGCAGCAACACCGCCGGCGCCCGTCGCCGCTGACCTGCCCTACCGGCCCCGCATCGCCTCGCGCATGCCACGGGTCGCGAGCTGGTCGGCGAGCTCGTTGTCGCTCACGCCCGAGTGACCCTTCACCCAGAACCAGGTGACGTCGTGGCGCTCGCAGGCGGCCTTCAGCCGCTGCCAGAGGTCGACGTTCTTGACCGGCTGCTTCGACGCCGTCCGCCAGCCGTTGCGCTCCCAGCCGGCCATCCACTGCGTGATCCCGCTGCGCACGTAGGTGCTGTCGGTGTGCAGGTGCACCGTCGCCGGGCGGTTCAGGTGCTCGAGCGCCATGATCGGCGCGGTGAGCTCCATCCGGTTGTTGGTGGTCGAGCCCGGCTCCCCGCCGCACAGCTCGCGCACGTGCTCGCCGTAGCGGAGGACCGCTCCCCACCCGCCGGGCCCCGGGTTGGGCGTGCACCCGCCGTCGGTGTGGATCGTCACCACGGTGGTCGGGAGGGCTTCGGTCGTCATCGTGGGCCCATCCTCGCAGTAGCGTGGCCGGCATGGACCTGCACACCGCCGGAGAACGCGCCGTCCTGGAGGGGATGGTCGACGTCCAGCGGGCCGAGATCGCCCTGCTGCTCGACGAGGTCACCGAGGAGGAGGCGCGAGCCTCCCTCGTACCCTCCGCCACGACGGTGCTCGGGCTCGTGAAGCACGCGACCTTCGTGGAGCGGGTGTGGTTCCACTCCCGCATCGCAGGGGTCCCCCGCGAGCAGCTGGGCCTGCCCGCCACCCCGGGCGAGAGCTTCGCCCTCGCCGACGACGACACGATCGCCTCGGTGCGGGCCGACTACGACGACGCCTGCGACCTCTCGCGCGAGCTGGCCGCCGACCACGACCTCGACGAGACCTGGCCGTGGCACCAGGGCCCGGTGTCGCTGCGGTACGTCTACGCACACCTCGTCGCCGAGCTCGCCCGGCACGCGGGACACGGCGACGTCCTGGTCGAGCAGCTCCTCGCCCGCCGCGGGCTCGGGACGGACTGAGCAGGTGCTGGACGCCGTCGTCGCGCTGGCCGTGGTCGGCGCGGCGCACCTCGCGTTCCAGGCGTCGGTGTCAGTCGTGGTCTACCCCGCCCTCGCCTCGGTCGGGCCACCCGCGTTCGCGGCCGCCCACGACGCGCACTCGCGGCGGATCGTGCTGCTCGTCGGGCCCCTGTACGCGGCGCTGGTCGGGGTCGGCGCCTGGGCGGCGCTCTCCGACCCGCGCCCACTCGTGCTGGCTGCGGTCGCCGCGCACGGACTCGCGCTGCTCCTCACGGCGGCAGTGGCCGCGCCGACGCACGGTCGGCTCGGGAGCTCCGGGCCCACGCCGCCACTCCTGCGCCGCCTCGCCCGCGCCGACTGGGGGCGCACCGTCGCCGCGGCGATCGGCCTGTCGCTCTCCCTCGCCGCTCTCGCCTGACCCCCCGGGCCACGCATGGCTCAGAGCGGCGTCGCCACCCGCACCCGGTTGCCGTCGGGGTCGGTGACCTCGCAGTCCCGCGCCCAGTCCATCGTCTCCACCTCGACGCCGAGGTCGGCCGCGATCACGTCGACGTCGGGCACCCACAGGTAGACCAGCGACGGGCCCTGGGCGTCGCCGGTGTGCTCGGACAGGTAGATCCGGCACGCGTCCCGCACGATGCCGACGAAGCGCGGCAACCCCGGCTCGAAGACGTGCCGGAACTCCTCCACGAAGCCCAGGCGGCCCCACCAGGGCAACGACGCGTCGACGTCGGCGACGCGGAGGATGGGCACGACGGCAACCTGCGCGTGGCTCATGCCGCCACCCTCACACGTCGGCGCTCAGACGGTCCAGGGATCGACGAGCTGGACCCCCGTCCCCTCGAAGTCGACCAGGTTCCGGGTGGCACAGGTGGCTGCCCGGGCCCGACAGATCGCTGCGATCTGCGCGTCGGCCGTGTGGATCGGCCGGCCGACACGTTCGCGCATCACCAGCACGTCCGCGTACGCGTTCGCCGCGGCGGCGTCGAACGGCAGGACCGCGCGTGTCTCGAGGTAGGGCTCGACCGCCGTGTCGATCGCAGCCTCCAGCGTCGTCCTCCGACGGCCCGGCGGCAGTCTCCGCACGCCGGCCAGGAGCTCGGCGAGCGTGACCGCCGTGATGGCGACCTCGTCGGTCAGGGACTCCAGCCACGCCAGCACCTGGGTGTCCGGCTCTCGCCGCAGCGCCTCGGAGACGACGTTGGTGTCGAGGACGATCACTCGAGGCCGACCGAGCGGGCGTGGTCGGTCCGGCCGGGCAGCTCGAGCTCGTCGAAACCTCCGACGTCCTGGGCAGCCCGCACCAGGGCCAGTCCGATGTGCGGACGGCGGGTGGCGCGCGTGAGGATGTCACGCGCCTCGGCCTCCATCGATCGCCCGTTCTCCCGTGCCTGCTCGGCGAGTCGCTTCTTCACGGACTCGTCTAGTCCGCGGACGACGATCGACGTCACGGCCGCCACCTCCTCCCGGTGATATCGATCATGATATCACCGGGTGGTGCTCCTGCGCCTCCGTCAGGAGCACCTGCGTCGGTCGCGGCGACCCGACGTCAGGGACGGCGTCGTCGTCGATGCCTCACACGTTGAAGCGGAACTCCACCACGTCGCCGTCGGCCATCACGTAGTCCTTGCCCTCCATGCGCACCTTGCCGGCGGCCTTGGCGTCGTTCATCGAGCCCGCGGCGACGAGGTCGTCGAAGGAGACGATCTCGGCCTTGATGAAGCCCTTCTGGAAGTCGGTGTGGATGACGCCGGCGGCCTCGGGGGCGGTGGCGCCCTGCTTGATCGTCCAGGCGCGCGCCTCCTTGGGGCCCGCGGTCAGGTACGTCTGCAGGCCGAGCGTGGCGAAGCCGACGCGGGCGAGCGCGTCGAGACCGGGCTCCTCGACGCCCATGTCGGCGAGCATCTCGGCGCGCATCGCCTCGGCCTCCTCGTCGTCGCCGAGCTCGACCAGCTCGGCCTCGCTCTTCGCGTCCAGGAACACGGCCTCGGCCGGCGCCACGAGGTCGCGCATCCGCTGCTTGAGGTCCTCGTCGGCGAGCTCGTCGGCGTCGCAGTTGAACACGAAGAGGAAGCGCTTGGCCGTCAGCAGGTGCAGGTCGCGCAACAGCGCGAGGTCGAGGCCCGCGTTCAGCACGCCCGTGCCCTCCTCGAGCGCGGCCTGGGCCTTGCGGGCCTCCTCCAGCTGCGCCACGAGCTCCTTGTCCTTGCGCGACTCCTTCTCCAGGCGCGGCACCGCCTTCTCGACGGTCTGCAGGTCGGCGAGGACCAGCTCGGTGGAGATCGTCTCGATGTCGCTTCCCGGGTCGACCTTGCCGTCGACGTGCGTGACGTCCTCGTCGCGGAAGACGCGCGTGACCTGGCAGATCGCGTCCGACTCGCGGATGTGGGACAGGAACGCGTTGCCCATGCCCTCGCCCTCCGACGCGCCGCGGACGATGCCCGCGATGTCGACGAACTGGACGGTGGCGGGCAGCACCTTCGCCGACCCGAACATCGTCGCCAGGGTGTCGAGGCGCGAGTCGGGGACGCCGACCACGCCGACGTTCGGCTCGATCGTCGCGAACGGGTAGTTCGCCGCGAGGACGTCGTTCTTGGTCAGGGCGTTGAAGAGGGTCGACTTGCCCGCGTTGGGGAGTCCGACGATGCCGATGCTGAGTGCCACGAGGGACCAGCCTACTGGTGCCGCCCGAGGTCCCCGACGTCGCGCGGCAGCCCCGGCCCGCCCCCGCGCCGGGCCGCCCGCTCGTTGTCGGGCGGTGCCACGATGGCCGCATGACCGTCATCAAGATCAACGCGATCACCGTCCCCGCCGAGAACGGCGACGAGCTGGCCCACCGCTTCGCCGCGCGCGCCGGTGCGGTCGACGGCTCGGAGGGGTTCGAGGGCTTCGAGCTGCTCAAGCCCACCGACGACCGCGAGCAGTGGCTGGTGGTCACGCGGTGGCGCGACGAGGAGTCGTTCCAGGCGTGGCTCTCGTCCCCCGCCTTCGCGCACGGCCACCGGTCCGAGCAGGAGCGGGCCGGCGGCGAGGAGCCCAAGCCGGTCGCGTCGCACAGCGAGCTGTGGAGCTACACGGTGGCGGGCGGCTCGTCCGGCACCGCCTGACCTGCCCGGGACGTCCGTCCCAGGTCCTGCGTGACCTGCCGTTCCAGCGCGTCGCCGCGGTCCTGTCGGCGCGATGGCCTAGCGTCGGAGCCATGGCAGCCTCCGCGGCACCCGCGACTGCCGGGCTGGCCCGTCACGACCTCGGGGCCCGGCAGGCGATCGCCCTCGCCGTCCTCGCGCTCGCCGTGGTCACGGTCCTCGACGTCACGACCGACGGACGCCTCGGATCGATCTTCTCCGTCGGCTTCGTGCTGGTGGTGCTCACCGTGCCCCTGGCCGTCGACGTCCGCTCCCTGCTGCCGGCCGGCGTGCTGCCGCCGGTGGTGCTGGTCGTCCTCGTGGGGATCGTCGCCGCCGTCTCGCCCGACGCGGTCGACGTGCCCGGGCTGCCGGAGGGGACCGGCTGGTTCGGCCGCACCCTCACCGGCACGATCGACCGCGGCGTCACGCTCATGGTCGGGCACGGTCTCGCACTCGCCGCGGTGGTCGCGCGCATCCTCACCGATCCGCAGCACCCGCGGCGCACCGGTCGGACCCGCTGAGCCGTGGAGGAGTACCAGCGGCTCAACCGCGCCATGTGGGACAGCCGGGCCGCCCGCCACGCCGCCTCGGCGTCCTACGACCTCCAGCGCTACCGCACCGACCCGGAGGCCGTCAGCGACGTCGTCCGGTTCGACCTCCCACGCCTCGGCGACGTCACCGGCCTCGACGTCGTGCACCTGCAGTGCCACATCGGCACCGACACGCTCAGCCTGCACCGCCTCGGCGCCACCGTCACCGGCCTCGACCTCTCCCCCGCCTCGCTCGCCGAGGCGCGCAGGCTCGCCGCCGACGTCGGGGCCGACATCACCTACGTCGAGTCCGACGTGTACGCCGCCCCCGACGCCCTCGGGCGCTCGCGCTTCGACGTCGTCTACACCGGCATCGGGGCCATCTGCTGGCTGCCCAGCATCGAGCGCTGGGCGGCCACGGTCGCCGCGCTGCTGAGGCCGGGCGGCCGGCTGGTCTTCCGCGACTGCCACCCGATGCTGGGCACCCTCGAGGTCGTGGACGGCCGGATCGAGCTGGTCTACCCGTACGCCGAGCACGAGGAGCCCCTGGTCTTCGAGGACACCGCCTCCTACGTCGATCCCGACGACCACTCCCTGCCGGGCCTGCCGTCGCGCGAGTGGGCGCACGGGCTCGCCGAGATCCTCATGGCGCTGATGGCCCACGGGATGCGGGTCGACACGGTGCTCGAGCACGACTGCGTGCCGTGGGTCCCGCTCCCCGGGTTCATGGAGCCGCACCCCGACCATCCGGGCGAGTTCCGCCTGGCCGAGCGCCCGGAGCGGCTCGCGGCCAGCTTCACGGTGGTCGCGACCCTCAGCTGAGCGAGTCGAGCACCTTCTGCACGCGCCGGGCGCGGGTGTCGTCACCCTTCGCGTCGGCCACCGAGCGTGCGTGCTCCTTGCGCCTGGACGGAGCGAGCGCGTCGAACGCCGCCCGCAGCCCTGCGCCCTCGAGCGCCTCGGCGAGGGCCGCCGGCACCTCCACCTCGCGCGGGGCGTCGTCGGGGCGGATGGTCGCCTCGACCGTCTGTCCGACCTCGACCCCCAGCTCGGCCCGCGCCGCCTTGCTCATGCCGACGAGGTTCTCCCCGCCCATCCGGGCGAGTCGCAGCCGTGCCGTCGTGCCGCCGATCGTGACGGCCACGGGGAACGCCTTGCCGCTTCCGAGGCCGGCCACCTGCTCGTCGGTGAGGACGATGGCGGCGGCAGGCCCGCGCGGCTCCAGCGTGGTGGTCAGGGTGAGCTCAGGCACGGGTCCTCCTCGGACGTCCAGCGGTGTGGACCCAGCGTAGGACCCGACGGTGTCGGCTTGCCGTCGCACGGCGCTCTGCCTAGCGTGAGAGCGACCGGACCTCGCAGGGGGTCACGTCTTCGGGGGAAGCAGGTCGCACCATGACTGCACGCACGCGCCGGCGTCTCGTCGCCGGACTCGCCGCCACGGGGCTCGCCGCCGGCGCGCTCGTCGCCGGCACGTCCACGTCCCAGGCCACGCCGAAGCCACCACGACCCTCACCCACCGCCGTCGGGTACGGCGGCGCGGTCGCGTCCGTCGACGCCGAGGCGTCCAAGGTCGGCCTCGACGTCCTGCGTCGCGGTGGCAACGCGGCCGACGCGGCGGTGGCCACGGCGTCGGCGCTCGGCGTGACCGAGCCCTACAGCGCCGGGGTCGGCGGTGGCGGCTACTTCGTCTACTACGACGCCAAGCGCAGAAAGGTGTCGACGATCGACGGTCGCGAGACGGCGCCGGCCGGCATCACGCGCGACGCGTTCATCGACCCCGCCACCGGCCAGCCGTACCCGTTCACGCCCGAGCTCGTCTCGTCCGGCGTGGCCGTCGGCGTGCCGGGCACACCCGCCACGTGGGAGGCGGCCCTGCGCGACCACGGCACGTGGTCGCTGAAGCGTGCGCTCCAGCCGTCGATCGCGCTCGCCTCCCGCGGCTTCCGCGTCGACGAGACCTTCCGCAGCCAGACGCTCGACAACAAGGAGCGCTTCGCCGCCTTCCCGGCGACCGCGAGGCTGTTCCTCCCCGGCGGCGACGCCCCCAAGGTCGGCAGCACGTTCCGCAACCGCGACCTCGCGCGCACCCTCTCGCTGATCGCGAGCAAGGGGCCGCGCGCCTTCTACACCGGTGACGTCGCGCGCGACGTCGCCCGCACCGTGCAGGCGCCGCCGAAGGACCCCGCGTCCGACCTGCCGGCTCCTCCCGGCTCGATGACGACCCGCGACCTCGCGAGCTACCGCGTCGACCGCCAGGCGCCGACCCGTGTGCAGTACCGCGGCCTCGACGTCTACGGCATGGCCCCGTCGTCGTCGGGCGGCATCGCCGTCGGCGAGGCGCTCAACGTCCTGGAGGGCTTCCGCCTCGGTGGGGGCGACCGGTTGGCGTCGTCGCTGCACCTCTTCCTCGAGGCCTCGGCCCGCGTCTTCGCCGACCGCGCCGCGTACGTCGGCGACGTGCCGGGGGTGCCGACGTCGACGCTGCTGAGCCAGCGGTTCGCCGACTCCCGCGCCTGCACGATCGACCCGGCGCAGGCCTCCCCGCGACCCGTCGCCGCCGGCGCGCTCGACGGCTCCGGGTGCTCGACCGTCGCGGCCGAGGAGAAGCCGGACACCGAGAACATCTCGACCACGCACCTGTCGGTGGTCGACAGGTGGGGCAACGCCGCGTCGTACACGCTGACGATCGAGCAGACCGGCGGCTCCGCCATCACGGTGCCCGGCCGCGGGTTCCTGCTCAACAACGAGCTGACGGACTTCACCGCCGTCTACGACCCGAAGGACCCCAACCGCATCGAGCCCGGCAAGCGACCGCGCTCGTCGATGTCGCCCACGATCGTGCTCGACGGGGGCCGCGTGAAGTACGTGGTCGGCTCGCCCGGCGGCGCCACGATCATCACGACCGTGCTCCAGGTGCTCGTCAACCGGATCGACCTCGGCATGACGCTGCCGCAGGCGGTCGCCGCCCCGCGCGCCTCGCAGCGCAACGTCGCGGTGACCCCCGCCGAGCCGGCGTTCATCGAGCGCTACGGGACCCTGCTGGCCCCCTTCGGCCAGCGGCTCACCCCGTCGGGCGACGCCTTCACCTCCCAGGCCGAGATCGGCGCGGTCGCGGCCATCGAGCGCAACGCCCGGGGTCGGCTCGTGGCGGCCGCCGAGCCCGAGCGGCGCGGCGGCGGCACGGCGCTCGTCGTGAAGCCCGACCGCCGCCCCTGACCCCGCCGCCCACCGGCTGCTGATTCCCATCAATTGATGGGAACCAGCAGCTCACCACGGTTCTCCCCCACTCACCCGCGGATGCATCCGCGGGTGAGCGAGGGAGAACCATGGTGAGTGGCCGCCGACGTCCGGATCGGTCGATCCACGAACGGTGGGCCGTTGGGACCGCCCGATCACCGCGCCCTGCGGAGCTCACCCTGGTTCCCCCTCGCTCACCATGGGATGCATCCAAGGGTGAGCGAGGGATTCCCATCAATTGATGGGAATCGTGGGACCACGGGGCACGCGGCGCGCGTCAGGAGAGGCCGGCGGCCTTCATGTCCTTGCGGAGCTCGGGGGGGAGGGCGAAGGTCAGGGTCTCGTCGGCCGTGCGGATCGCGGCGGCGTCGGGGTGGCCGTGCTCGGCGAGGTAGGTGAGGACGTCCTGGACGAGGTCGTCGGGGACGGAGGCCCCCGACGTGACGCCGACGGTCCGGACCCCGTCGAGCCACTCCTCCTGCAGCTCGCTCACGTCGTCGATGCGGTACGACGCCGTGGCGCCCGCCTCGAGCGCGACCTCGACGAGGCGGACGGAGTTCGAGGAGTTCGCGGACCCGACGACGATGACGAGGTCGGCGTCCTTCGCGATCTCCTTGACCGCGACCTGGCGGTTCTGGGTGGCATAGCAGATGTCGTCGGACGGCGGGTCCTCCAGCTGCGGGAACTTCTCGCGCAGCCGGCGCACCGTCTCCATGGTCTCGTCGACGCTCAGCGTGGTCTGCGACAGCCACGAGAGCTTGGTGCCCTCGGGGAACTCGAGGTCGTCGACCTCGTCGGGCGTCTGCACGAGCGTGATGTGCTCGGGCGCCTCACCCGCCGTGCCCTCGACCTCCTCGTGACCCTCGTGCCCGATGAGCAGGATGCGGTAGTCGTCGGCGGCGAAGCGCCGGGCCTCGTGGTGCACCTTGGTCACCAGCGGGCAGGTGGCGTCGATCGTCTTGAGGTTCCGCTCGGCGGCCTGCTCGTGCACCACCGGTGACACGCCGTGGGCGGAGAAGACGACCGTGGCACCCTCGGGCACCTCGTCGAGCTCCTCCACGAACACCGCGCCCCGCTCGGCGAGCGTGTTGACGACGTGCTTGTTGTGCACGATCTGCTTGCGGACGTACACCGGGGCACCGTAGAGGTCGAGCGCCTTCTCGACCGTGATGACGGCCCGGTCGACGCCCGCGCAGTAGCCGCGCGGGTCGGCGAGGAGCACGCTCCCACCGACGGGGGGCATGCCGAGGTCCACGTGTGTCGTCATGAGGCCATCGTATCGACCGGGGCGAGAGCGGCCCGCTCCCCGACCCGGGCGTCGGGGCCGGGTCCTAGGGTGTCGGCATGGCCCTGGAGACGAGCGCGGACGCCCCGGCGCCGCTGCGCCAGGTCTCCACGCTGATCGGCCAGTGGGTCAGCCGGCTCGGTCCGGTCTGGGTCGAGGCCGAGGTGGCGCAGCTGACCCGTCGCCCCGGCATCTGCTTCCTCGTCCTGCGCGACCTGCGCGCCACGCTGTCGGTCCGCGCCACCTGCCACGCCTCGGTGCTCGACGCCTCCGCCGCGCCGGTCACCGAGGGTGCTCGCGTGGTGGTCAACGCCAAGCCCGAGTTCTACGAGCCCAACGGCTCGCTCACCCTGCAGGTCCGCGAGATCCGCCCCGCCGGCGAGGGCGAGCTCCTCGCCCAGCTCGAGCGTCGCAAGCAGCTGCTCGCCGCGGAGGGGCTGTTCGACGTCCGGCTCAAGAAGCCGCTGCCGTTCCTGCCGCGGGTGGTCGGGCTCGTCACGGGTCGCGCGTCCGCGGCCGAGCGCGACGTGCTGGAGAACGCGCGGCTCCGCTGGCCAGGTGTCCGCTTCGAGGTGCGGCACGCGCTCATGCAGGGCAGCGGGTCGGCCCGCGCCGTCGTCGCGGCCCTGGCCGAGCTCGCGCCCCAGGTCGACGTCGTGGTCGTCGCGCGGGGCGGCGGGTCGCTCGAGGACCTCCTGCCGTTCTCCGACGAGTCACTGGTGCGCGCGGTGCACGCCTGCCCCGTCCCGGTAGTCAGCGCGATCGGCCACGAGCAGGACACGCCCCTGCTCGACCTCGTCGCCGACGTGCGCGCGTCCACCCCCACCGACGCGGCCAAGCGGGTGGTGCCCGACGCCCGCGAGGAGCTCGACCGCCTGGAGCACGCCCGTTCGCGGCTGCGTCGTGCCGTCACGGGCCTGGTCGAGCGCGAGACGCACCTGCTCCAGCAGCTTCGCTCCCGCCCCGTGCTCGCCGCACCGCACACCCTCGTGGACGCGCAGCACGAGCTCCTGGCCGCCCTCCGCGAGCGGGCCCAGCGGTCGGTGCGCCACCGCCTCGACCGCGAGCACGACGCCGTCGGCCACCACCTCGCCCGGGTCCGCGCACTGTCGCCGCTGGCGACGCTCGAGCGTGGCTACGCCGTCGCCCAGACCGCCGACGGCCACGTCATCGGCTCCGTCGCCGACGTCCCCGACGTGTTCGTGGTCCGGCTCGCCGACGGCAGCGCCCACGTCACCACCGACCGCACCGAGGAGACCTCGCATGACGACCGAGCCTGACGCCGCCCTCGACGACCTCACCTACGAGCAGGCGCGCGAGGAGCTCGTCACCGTCGTCCAGCGACTCGAGACCGGTGGGGTCGGTCTCGAGGAGTCGCTGGCCCTGTGGGAGCGCGGCGAGCAGCTGGCCGCGGTGTGCCAGCGCTGGCTCGACGGCGCGCGCGAGCGCCTCGACCGCGCGGCCCGGGGCGACGAGGACGGACCGGACGTCGACGATCAGGACAGCGAGGCGAGGTAGCGCTCGACCTCGGCGCGGTCCAGGTCGCTGGTGACGACGGCCGTGGTGTCCTCGCGGGGCCCCGCCACCACGCGCGAGTAGGTGGTCTCGCCGTCCGGTGACGACCAGCGCGTCCAGGTGGTGCCGTCGACGTCGACGGTCCCCTCGCGCTCGCTGCCCTCGGCGTACTCCTCGACCGCCCGCTCCTCAGCCTCCGGCGCCTGGGTGAGGCCGACGAAGCGCTCGTCGTCGACGAGGGTGCCGAGGCTCCAGACGCCGTCGCGCACCCGCGACGACGTCACCTTCCAGCCGTCCGGCAGCGAGGAGGGCGCGAGCAGGTCGGCGCCGGTCTCGCGCTCGGCCCCCGGGAGCACCGCGGCGTAGTCGACGGCGGGCACGTCCGGCGTGTCCGGGGCGCCGCCGAAGAGCAGGCGTGTGGCGCCCCAGACCAGGAGGATCACCCCGCCGAGGACCAGGACGGAACGGACGATGTCGCCGAGCTTCGGGTTGCCGCGGCTGGAGCCGGCCATGCGTCCTCCTGGATCCGTTCGCGCCGCACGTGCGGCTGTTTCCCGACACACGAGCCGCAGGTGCGACTACGGTGGTGCCATGGTCGTGCACAGGCTCACCGAGGCCGCGGCGCTGCTGGGCGTCAGCGATGACACCCTACGTCGCTGGCAGCAGCACGGCCGGTTCACCCCGGTCGACGCCGACGGTCGTGCCGGCATCGACGGCCCCGACCTCGCGCGACTCGCCGTCGAGCACGCCGAGGCACCCGAGCACGGCCCCGGGCACACGAGCGCGCGCAACCGGCTGCGTGGCGTCGTCACCCGCGTCACCACCGACACCGTGATGGCCCAGGTCGAGCTGGTCTGCGGCCCGTACCGGGTGGTCTCGCTCGTCAGCCGCGAGTCCGTCGACGACCTGGGCCTCGAGCCGGGGAGCATCGCCTGGGCCACCGTGAAGTCCACCAACGTCTCCCTGGAGGTCACCCCGTGACGCCCCTGCGCCGCACCCTGGCCACGGCGGCCGCCGCCGCCCTGTTGCTCCCCCTCGCCGCCTGCGGCAACGACGACGCCGTCGACCCGCGCGCCGACGTCGACGCCACGCTCACCGTGTTCGCCGCAGCCTCCCTCAAGGGCACGTTCACGACGCTGGCGAAGGAGTTCGAGGAGCGCAACGACGGCGTCACCGTCCGGCTGAGCTTCGCCGGGTCGTCCGACCTGGTCGCCCAGATCTCCGAGGGCGCCCCCGCGGACGTTTTCGCCTCCGCCGACGAGAAGAACATGGACACGCTCGTCGGGGACGACCTCGTCGACGGCGAGCCCGCGGACTTCGCGACGAACACGTTGGTCGTCGTCACGCCACCCGGGAACCCTGGCGGGGTGACCTCGCTCGCCGACCTGGCGAGGCCCGACCTCGACGTGGTGGTGTGCGCGCCGCAGGTGCCGTGCGGGAACGCGGCGAAGGAGCTGGCCTCCACGGCGGGCGTCACGCTCGCGCCCGACAGCGAGGAGCAGTCGGTCACCGACGTCCTCGGCAAGGTGACGTCCGGCGAGGCCGACGCCGGTCTGGTGTACGTCACCGACGCGAAGGCCGCCGGGAAGGACGTCGACGTCGTCGAGGTGCCCGAGGCCGACGAGGTCGTGAACACCTACCCGATCGCCGTGCTGGCCGACGCCCAGCAGCCGGGGATCGCCCGGGACTGGGTCGGCTTCGTGACCGGCAAGGACGGCCAGGCCGTGCTGCGCAAGGCCGGCTTCGGGAAGCCGTGAGCGCGGTCCCGTCCGTCAACGCCACGGCACGGAGGCCGTCGCGGGTCGCCGGCGGCGACCTCCCGCCCTGGATCTGGCTCCCGGCGGCCGTCGCCGCGCTCCTGGTCGCCCTCCCCCTGCTGGCGCTGCTGACCCGTGTCGACTGGGCCGACCTCCCCGCGCTGCTCACGTCGGAGTCGTCGCGCACCGCGTTGTGGCTCAGCCTGCGCACCTCGGCCGCGGCCACCGTCCTCTGCGTCGTCCTCGGCGTCCCGCTCGCCCTCGTGCTCGCCCGCGCACGGTTCCCCGGCCAGGGGCTCGTCCGCTCGTTCGTGCTGCTGCCGCTCGTCCTGCCGCCCGTCGTGGGCGGCATCGCCCTGCTCGCCACGTTCGGCCGGCGCGGGCTGCTGGGCGGCACGCTGGACGTGCTCGGGCTGCAGATCGCGTTCTCCACCACCGCCGTGGTCGTCGCGCAGACCTTCGTCGCGCTGCCCTTCCTCGTCGTCAGCCTGGAGGGCAGCCTGCGGACCGCCGGGCGCCGCTACGAGACCGTCGCGGCGACGCTGGGCGCACGGCCCACCACCGTGCTGCGGCGGGTCAGCCTGCCGCTGGTCCTGCCCGGCCTCGTCTCGGGCGCCGTCCTCGCCTTCGCGCGCGCCCTCGGCGAGTTCGGCGCGACGATCACCTTCGCCGGCAGCCTGCAGGGCGTCACGCGGACCCTGCCCCTCGAGATCTACCTGCAGCGCGAGACCGACCCCGACGCCGCCGTCGCCCTGTCGCTGCTGCTCGTCGTGGTCGCCGTCGCGGTCATCGCCCTCGTGCGCGGACGGAACAGCGGACCGTGAGCGTCGAGCTGCGGGTCGAGGAGCCCGGGCGTGGTGTCGACCTCGCCGTCGACGTCCCCGCCGGCACGACGGTGGGCCTCGTGGGGCCGAACGGGGCCGGCAAGTCGACGGCCCTCGCCGTGCTGGCCGGCACCCTGCGGCCCGCGGGCGGGCGTGTCGTCGTCGACGGCGAGGTACTGCTCGACACCCGTGCCGGGACGTGGACGCCGGCGCACGCCCGGGGCGTCGGACTGCTGGCGCAGGAACCGCTGCTCTTCCCGCACCTCGACGTGCTGGCGAACGTGGCGTTCGGCCCCCGGAGCGCCGGTGCGACGCGACGCGAGGCCGAGCAGGTGGCCCGCGCCCGGCTCGACGAGCTCGGCTGCGCCGACCTCGCCGACCGCCGCCCGGGAACCCTCTCCGGTGGCCAGGCCGCCCGGGTCGCGCTCGCCCGCGCACTCGCCCCCGAGCCCCGCCTGCTGCTGCTCGACGAGCCGATGGCCGCCCTCGACGCCGCCGTGGTCCCGCAGCTGCGCACCGCGCTCGGACGCGTGCTCGCCCGCCGACGCGACGCCGGCCACGTCGCCGTGCTCGTCACCCACGACGTCCTCGACGCCCTCCTGCTCACCGACGTGCTGGCCGTCGTCGAGGGTGGCCGGGTCGTCGACGTCGGCCCGACGTCCCGCGTGCTCGAGGAGCCCCGCAGCGACTTCGCCGCGGAGCTGGCGGGGCTCAACCTCCTGCGCGGACGATCCACCACGTCGGGGCTGCGCAGCGTCGACGGGCTCCTCGTCCACGCCGCGACGGCGCTGCCCGCCGGCTCGGAGGCGGTCGCGGTCGTGGACCCTGCCGCGGTCGCCGTGCACCTGGACCCGCCCGTGGGCAGCCCGCGCAACGTGTGGCCGGCCACCGTCACCGCGGTGGAGCCGCGAGGCCGGCGCGCCCTCGTGCGGACCGACGTGGTGAGCGCCGACGTCACCGTGGAGGCGGTCGCCGAGCTCCGCCTCGAGCCGGGGACCCGCGTCCACCTCGCGGTGAAGTCGGCCGAGGTGCAGGTACACGGTCTCTGAGCGGCTCCCCCGCCGGTAGGGTGCAGTCGTGGACAGCCTGCAGCCCGCCGCCCAAGCCCCGGACCGCAACCTCGCCCTGGACCTCGTCCGCGTCACGGAGGCCGGCGCCATGGCCGCCGGCCGCTGGGTCGGGCGCGGGGACAAGAACGGCGCCGACGGCGTGGCCGTCAACGCCATGCGAAGCCTCATCAACACCGTCGCCATGGACGGTGTCGTCGTCATCGGCGAGGGCGAGAAGGACGAGGCGCCCATGCTCTTCAACGGCGAGCAGGTCGGTGACCGCACCGGACCGGAGTGCGACGTCGCCGTCGACCCGATCGACGGCACGACGCTCTGCGCCAAGGGCATGCCGAACGCCATCTCGGTCATGGCCGTGGCCCCGCGCGGTGCGATGTACGACCCCTCGGCCGTCTTCTACATGGAGAAGCTCGTGACCGGCCCCGAGGCGGCCGACGTCGTCGACATCCGCCTGCCCGTCGCCGAGAACATCGCGCTCGTCGCGAAGGCCAAGGGGATCAGCCACAGCGACGTGACGGTGTGCGTCCTCGATCGCCCCCGCCACGCCGGCCTCGTCCAGGAGATCCGCGACGCCGGCGCGCGCATCACGTTCATCAGCGACGGCGACGTCGCCGGCGCGATCGTCGCGGCCCGCCCCGACACCGGCGTCGACCTCCTGGTCGGCACCGGCGGCACGCCGGAGGGCATCATCACCGCCTGTGCGATCAAGGCCATCGGCGGCGTGATCCAGGGCCGTCTCGCCCCGACCGACGACGACGAGCGCCAGCGGGCGCTCGACGCCGGCCACGACCTGGAGCGCGTCCTCCTCACCGAGGACCTCGTCGTCGCCGACGACTGCTTCTTCGTCGCCACCGGCATCACCGACGGCGAGCTGCTGCAGGGCGTCCGCTACGCGGCCGGCAAGGCGTTCACCGAGTCCATCGTCATGCGCTCGCGCAGCGGCACGATCCGCAAGATCACCAGCGAGCACCAGCTCACCAAGCTGCAGGCCTACTCGGCCATCGACTACGAGCACTGAGCCGCCGAGTGGGCGACAGAGATCGTGCGGTCGGGGGACGCATGAACGAGCAGGATCGACCGGCCCGGCACGTCCGCTCGATCGAGGACGTGCCGGCGATGATGGACCGGCTGTTCGAGTCCACCGCCGACCGCTGGAGCGACGGCGCAGGCCGGGCGTGGTGGGACGACTTCTACGCCGACCGGTCGCGCCCCGTGCCGTTCTTCGCCGACCGCCCCGACGAGAACCTCGTCGCCTGGCACGAGGCGGGCCTCGTGCGCACGGGTCGCGCGCTCGACCTCGGCTGCGGGAGCGGCCGCAACGTGCGCTTCCTCGCCTCCCGCGGCCACACGGTCGACGGCATCGACCTCTCGCACGAGGCGATCGCCTGGGCGCAGGAGCAGGGCACCCCGGCGTCCGCGACGTTCCACGTCGGCGACGCGTTCGGCGACGCGGGCGACGCCCTCGAGGGACCGTACGACCTCGTCCACGACTCGGGCTGCCTGCACCACCTGCCGCCGCACCGGCGCATCGCCTACCGGGCCCTGCTCGACCGGGTGCTCGCGCCCGGCGGCCTCCTCGGCGTCGTCTGCTTCGCCGACGGCCTGATGGGCGCCACCCGGCCCGACGAGGAGCTCTACCTGCGGGGCGGCCTCGAGGGCGGCCTGGCGTTCACGGCCGAGGCGCTGGAGTGGATCTTCGACGACCTCGAGCTGGTGGAGTCGCGGCCCATGCGACAGCACGGCGACGGCGACGCGGTGTTCGGCGAGGCGTTCCTGCTCACGGCACTGTTCCGTCGGCCCGGCTGAGGGTCAGGTCGGGTAGCCGAGGTCGGCGAAGATGCGCGAGTAGATGTCGCGGACGACCGCCTGCTTGCGCGCGTTGTACTGCATCACGTGCTCGCCGGCGTCGGACGCCGCGGCCGAGGCAGCCCGCTTGGCGTCGGCGTAGAGCGCCCGGTCGTCCGGGTGCGCGCGCAACCAGTCGCGGAACAGCCGCATCCGCGCCGCCTCCGCCGATTCGGCGCCGAAGACGTGCAGGTTGGTGCGGGGCGTCCGGTGCCGGAGCAGCCGGTGGCCCTGCCACCAGGGTTCACGGACGGCGAGCACGAACCCCTGTGCCTCGAGTGCGGGCACGTACGCGTCCTCGTCGTCGGGGTCGGGCACGGTGAGGAGCAGATCGAGCAGCGGCTTGGCGGCGAGGCCCGGCACGGAGGTCGAGCCGACGTGCTCCACCGTCGCCGGTCGGCCGCCCAGCGCGGCCTCGACCACCTTCACGAGTCCTGCGGCCTGCTCGGCCCACGTGGGGTCGGGGTCGACGACAGAGACGTCCGCACCCGGGCCGGCGCCGCCGACCCACGGGCTCGCGCCCGGTGGCGGCTCCGCCTCGTCGAAGCGGACGATCTCCTCCGGCGTGGCCATGCACCCGACCGTAACCCGCACGTTCGCCGAGTCCGATTCGCGCCCGGATCGTACGATCACCGACATGGCCGGATCCGGAGAGCAGTTCGCCCACCTGTCGTCGGGCATCGACCTCTGCTACGAGACGTTCGGCGACCCGTCGGACCCGCCCGTGCTGCTGGTCATGGGCCTCGGCGGTCCGATGGGCTGGTGGGACAAGGACTTCTGCGAGCGACTCGTGGCCCGCGGCTTCCACGTCGTCCGCTACGACAACCGCGACACGGGCCGCTCGACGAAGCTGCGCCAGCACCGCGTCAGCCGCATCGACCTCGCGAAGGCCCTCGTCGGGCTGGCGAAGGCCCCGTACTCGATCGCCGACATGGCCACCGACGCGTTCGGCCTGCTCGACCACCTGGGGATCGACGCGGCGCACGTGGTGGGGGTGTCGATGGGCGGGATGATCGTCCAGACGATGGCCATCGCCGAGCCCGAGCGCGTGCTGTCGCTCACGTCGATCATGTCGACCACGGGTCGCCGGACGGTCGGCTACCAGAACCCCAAGCTCATCCCGGCGCTGCTGTCGAAGGCGGGGCACACCCGCGACGAGTACGTCGCCCGGTCCCTGCGCGGCACGGCGATGATCGCGTCGCCGGACTTCCCCACCGACGAGGAGTTCGCGCGGAACCGCGCCTACGAGACGTACGACCGCGGCTGGTCCGCGAGCGGCGTCACCCGCCAGGTGATGGCGATCCTCACCCAGCCCGACCGCACCGTCGACCTCGAGAAGCTCGACGTCCCGGCCACCGTCGTGCACGGCACCCGCGACCCGCTCGTCCACCGCTCCGGCGGCAAGGCCACGGCCACGGCGATCGAGGGCGCCGAGCACCTCGAGATCGCCGGCATGGCCCACGACCTGCCCGTCCAGCTCTACGACACGCTCGTCGACGCCATCGCCCGCACCGCCGAGCGCGCCTCCACCCGCCACTGAGGCTCCGGCAGTCCCCGCGTCTCGGAACATCATCGCCCGTTCCCGCGCTGGAAACGGGCGATGGTGTTCCGAAACGCGGGGTGGGGAGGCGACGTAGGGTGCTCCGCGTGAATGACGAGGTGGTGGTGCGCACGCGCGCGGACGGGGCGACCGAGCTGCGCGTGAACGGCGTGTTCGTCATGGACGACGTCGAGACCTCCTCGGAGCGGCTGCTGGCCGAGCGCGCCCTCGCCCGCGGCGCGCGGGACGTGCTGGTGGGCGGGCTGGGCCTCGGCTTCACCGCGAGGGCGCTCCTCGACGGCGACGTCGAGCGGCTCGTCGTCGCCGAGCTGCACGGGGAGGTGGTCGACGCCGTCCGCGGCGGCGCCGGGGCCGGCCCGGACGTGCTCGCCGACCCGCGGTGCACGGTCGTCGTCGACGACGTCCTCGCCGTGGTCGCGGCCCAGCCGCCGGCATCGCTCGACGCCGTGCTGCTCGACGTCGACAACGGCCCCGACTTCCTCGTGCACGAGCCCAACGCCGCCGTCTACGGCACCGACGGACTGGCATCGGCCGCGCGTGCACTGCGCCCCGGCGGGCTGCTCGCCGTCTGGTCGATGGCCGACTCCGCGCCCCTGCGCGCCGCGATGGGCGGCCTGCTGGTCGACGTCGACGCCGAGGCGGTGCCCGTGACCCTGCAGGGCCGCGAGGAGCACTACTGGGTCCTCACCGGCCACCAGCGCTGAGGCCGGACGCTATCGTCGCCCCGTGGCAGACGCAGACTTCCTCTACTCCGACCTGCTCCCGACGGGCCCCGACGAGACCCCGTACCGGCTCGTCACGTCCGAGGGCGTCTCGACGTCGGAGGTGACCCTCGCCGACGGCAGCACGCGCACCTTCCTCCACGTCGAGCCCGAGGCGCTGCGCCGGCTCACCGCCGAGGCCATGCACGACATCAGCCACTACCTGCGGCCCGCGCACCTCGCCCAGCTGCGGACGATCATCGACGACCCCGAGGCGTCGGGCAACGACCGCTTCGTCGCGCTCGACCTGCTCAAGAACGTCAACATCTCCGCCGGCGGCGTCCTGCCGATGTGCCAGGACACCGGCACCGCGATCGTCATGGGCAAGAAGTCCGAGGGCGTCATCACCGGCGTCGACGACGCGGAGTGGATCAGCCGGGGCGTGCACGACGCGTACACCCAGCTCAACCTGCGGTACAGCCAGCTCGCGCCCCTCACCACCTACGAGGAGAAGAACACCGGCACCAACCTGCCGGCGCAGATCGAGCTCTACTCCTCCCCCGGCACCAAGCCCACCCCGGAGTACTCGTTCCTCTTCATGGCCAAGGGGGGCGGCTCGGCCAACAAGTCGTTCCTGTTCCAGGAGACGAAGGCGATCCTCAACCCGAAGCGGCTGCTGGAGTTCCTCGACGAGAAGATCAAGAGCCTCGGCACCGCGGCCTGCCCGCCGTACCACCTCGCCGTGGTCATCGGCGGCACGTCGGCGGAGTTCGCCCTCAAGACGGCCAAGTACGCGTCCGCCCACTACCTCGACGAGCTGCCCACCGAGGGCTCGATGAGCGCCCACGGCTTCCGCGACGTCGAGCTCGAGCAGCAGGTCTTCGAGCTCACGCAGTCCTTCGGCATCGGCGCGCAGTTCGGTGGCAAGTACTTCTGCCACGACGTCCGCGTGGTGCGGCTGCCCCGGCACGGCGCGTCCTGCCCCGTCGCGATCGCCGTCTCGTGCTCGGCCGACCGCCAGGCCCGCGCCAAGATCACCCCCGAGGGCGTCTTCCTGGAGCAGCTGGAGACCGATCCCGCGCAGTACATGCCGGACGCCGGCGTCGCCGAGGACATCAGCGGTGGGGAGGTCGTGCAGGTCGACCTGACCCGCCCGATGGACCAGATCCGCGCGCAGCTCTCGCAGTACCCGGTCAAGACGCGGCTCTCGCTCACCGGTCCGCTCGTCGTCGCGCGCGACATCGCGCACGCGAAGATCGCCGAGCGCCTCGACGCCGGCGAGCCCATGCCGCAGTACCTGAAGGACCACCCGGTCTACTACGCCGGACCGGCCAAGACGCCCGAGGGCATGGCGTCCGGCTCGTTCGGCCCGACCACGGCCGGCCGCATGGACTCCTACGTCCGCCGCTTCCAGGAGGCCGGCGGCTCGCTCGTCATGCTCGCCAAGGGCAACCGCAGCAAGCAGGTCACCGAGGCCTGCGACACCCACGGCGGCTTCTACCTCGGCTCCATCGGCGGCCCCGCCGCCCGCCTCGCGCAGGACTGCATCCGCAGCCAGGAGGTCATTGAGTACCCCGAGCTCGGCATGGAGGCGGTGTGGAGGATCGAGGTCGAGGACTTCCCCGCCTTCATCGTCGTCGACGACAAGGGCAACGACTTCTTCACCGACCCGTCCGGCACGGTCACCGTCCCCGTGACGGGGCTGCGCGTCCGCTCCGCCGAGTAGCCCCTCGCCCCGCCCGCGCTAGCGTGGGCGGCATGAGCGAGAACGACGGAACCTGGCGGATCGAGCACGACACCATGGGCGAGGTCAGGGTCCCCGCCGACGCCCTCTGGCGGGCCCAGACGCAGCGGGCGGTGGAGAACTTCCCGATCTCCGGCACCCCCATCGAGCCCGCCCAGATCAAGGCGCTCGCGCAGATCAAGGCGGCCTGCGCGCAGGCGAACGCCGAGCTCGGCATCCTCGACGCCGACGTCGCCGACGCGATCGTCGCCGCCGCCCGCGAGGTCGCGACCGGCGCCCACGACAGCCACTTCCCGATCGACGTGTTCCAGACCGGCTCCGGGACGTCGAGCAACATGAACACCAACGAGGTCATCGCGACGCTCGCCACGCGTGCGCTCGGCACGGACGTGCACCCCAACGACCACGTCAACGCCTCGCAGTCGAGCAACGACGTGTTCCCGACGTCCATCCACGTCGCGGCTACCGCATCCACCGCGAACGAGCTGCTGCCCGACCTCGACCACCTCGCGCAGGCCCTGGAGCGCAAGGCCGAGGAGTTCTCCGACGTCGTGAAGTCCGGCCGCACCCACCTCATGGACGCCACGCCCGTGACCCTCGGCCAGGAGTTCGCTGGGTACGCGGCCCAGGTGCGCAAGGGGATCGCTCGCATCGAGCGCGCCCTCCCGTCGGCTGCCGAGGTCCCGCTCGGCGGCACCGCCGTGGGCACCGGCATCAACACCCCGGTCGGGTTCCCGCAGCGGGTCATCGAGATCCTGGCGGCCGACACCGGCCTGCCGATCACCGAAGCCACCGACCACTTCGAGGCCCAGGGCGCTCGCGACGGCATCGTCGAGCTGTCCGGGGCGCTGCGGACGGTCGCGGTGAGCCTGACCAAGATCTGCAACGACCTGCGCTGGATGGGGTCCGGCCCCCGCACCGGCCTGGGCGAGATCAACCTCCCCGACCTCCAGCCGGGCTCCAGCATCATGCCCGGCAAGGTGAACCCGGTGCTGCCCGAGGCGACGCTCATGGTCTGCGCGCAGGTCATCGGCAACGACGCCACCATCACGTACGCCGGCGCGTCGGGTGCGTTCGAGCTGAACGTCCAGCTGCCCGTGATCGGCCGGAACGTCCTCGAGTCGATCCGCCTCCTCGGCAACGCGTCGCGCACCCTCGCCGATCGCTGCGTCGACGGCATCACCGCCAACGTCGAGCGCTGCCTCGAGCTCGCCGAGTCGAGCCCGTCGGTGGTCACCCCGCTCAACCGCCACATCGGCTACGAGAACGCGGCGGCCGTGGCGAAGAAGGCCGTCAAGGAGCGCAAGACCATCCGCGAGGTCGTGCTCGAGGAGGGCTACGTCGAGCGCGGCGACATCTCCGAGGCCGATCTCGACGCCGCCCTCGACGTCATGAGCATGACCCACCCCTGACGCCACCACCCCGCCGCTGGTCGAGTACCCGCCGCCCGCTTGGGGGCACCTCCCGCTTGCGGGGGGCGGGACGAGCGCGGCGGGGGCGATGGAGCCGTCGCAGCAGGGGCATAGCCGCGACGGAGCGAGACCAGCCGGCAACGGCTCCGCGCGGGCCACCTCACGCTCGACCGCCCGGAGTGGTCTCGATACGTCAGGACCAGCTCGTACCTCGCGGTCCCGACTACTCGACCAACGCACCCCACCGCTGGTCGAGTAGCCGCCGCCCGTGAGGGACGAGCGCGGCGACGGCGCATCGAGACCACCCGGCAACGGCTCCGCGCGGGCCACCTCACGCTCGACCGCCCGGAGTGGTCTCGATACGTCAGGACCAGCTCGTACCTCGCGGTCCCGACTACTCGACCACCGGGTCGCGGCGGGCGAGCTGGTAGCCGTCGGCGTCCCAGAGCGTGACCCAGGTGCCGCCGAAGGTCTGCTCGGCCCAGGTGCGCGCATCGGGGGGCGAGCCGACGCCGGCGAGCTGGTCCAGCAGGACGTACTGCGGCGCACCCTCGGGCAGGGGGCCGTTGGTGACCGTGCCGAGCCAGTACACGGTGCGGTCGGTGGTGAGGTGGGTGATGACGCCGATGTCGGTGACCACGGACGCCCCCGTCGGCACCATGTCGACCACCTCCTGGGCGACGCGCGCCCGGTCCGGCACCTCGTACGTCTGCGACTCGGTGAGCGCCCACAGGGCCGTCGAGGGCAGCAGGGCGAGGGTCACGCCCAGCGCCGGCACCGCCGCCCACCGCGCCGGCGGGAACCGGCGCACCGCGTCGACGGCGGCGACGAAGACGATGGGCATGAGCAGCAGGGAGTAGTGCCAGTCGGTGCCCCAGTAGAAGGCGTTGTCACCGAGGAACCGCCAGGCGAACGTCGGCAGCACGAGCAGCACCCACGGGGAGGCGAGCGCCGCGAGCCCGGTCACCGCGACGGTGAGCACCACCGTCCGGACCTTGGTGCCCGACTGGTCGAGCAACGTCGCGACCACTCCCCGGTCACCACCCACCGACGACGCGTAGTCGTACACGCCGGCCGGGTTCATCGACGGCAGCACGACGAGCACGACGACGGCGGCCCCGACCACCCCGGCCACCGCCAGCAGCGTCCCTCGCCTCCGCTCGCCCGCCAGCATCAGGACGATGCCGATCACGAGGACCGTGGCGCCCAGGTCCTCCTTGACGAGCAGGAGCGGGAGCGACCACCCCACGACGGCGTCCCAGCGCCTGGCCACGTACGCGGCTCCGGCGAGCGCGAGCAAGGGGGCCCCGAAGGCCACCTCGTGGAAGTCGGCCCGCACGGCCGACGAGATGCCGAACGACAGCCCGTAGGCGACCGCGAGCGCCGCCCCGGCCCACGCTCCGGCGTGCCGGACCGCGAGTCGGGTGACCACCAGGACCGAGACGCCGATCAGCACGGCCTGGGCCACCAGCAGCGTCTGGGCCGACGGGAACACCCGGTAGACCGGCGCCAGCAGCGCCGTGATCGGGGAGAAGTGGTCGCCCAGGACGTTGAAGCCCGGACCCTTGATGTCGACGATCGGTGCACCGAGGTGCGCGTAGCCACGTACCGCCTGCTCGAAGATCGCGTTGTCCCACGACGTCGGCTCGAAGCGCCGGAAGCGCACGAGCGACAGCGTGGCGTACGCCGCGGTGCAGGCGAGCGCCCACACCAGCGGCAGGACGACGCCCGGCGCCGGGAGTCGGCGGCTCACCGCTCGCGCAGCCGGGCACCGTCCCCGACGTCGAAGAGCAGGACGCGCTCGCGCGGGACCACCAGGCTCACCTCGTCGCCCGGCGCGCGGCGCCGGGCCGACGTCAGCTCGGCGACGAAGAAGTTCTGGAACAGGTCGAAGTCGAGGGCGTCCTCGACGTCCTCGAGCAGGACCTCGACGTCCTCGTCCAGGTCGTAGCCGACGTAGACGAGGTGGGTGCCCCCGCGCCACTCGACGTCGTCGACGCGCCCGGACACCGCCACCTGGGCCGCCCGCTCGGCGACGATGTCACCGGCGGTGAGCAGACCTGCCGGGGCGGCGGGAGACCGATCGGACGGCGGCTCCGCCTCGGCCTCCTCGACGTGCTCGGGCCGGATGCCGACGACGACGAGGTCGCGCTCGCCCAGCGCGGTGCGCTGCGCCGCGTCCAGGGGCACCGTCGCGACCGGGGTGACCAGGCGGTCGCGCTCCACCCGCGCGGGCAGCAGGTTCATCGGCGGCTGACCGAGGAACGCGGCGACGAAGAGGTCGGCGGGGTCGTCGTAGACCTCCTCGGGCGTGCCGGTCTGGTGCACCACGCCGCGGTGCATGACGGCGACGCGATCGGCCAGGGTGAGCGCCTCGTCCGGCCGTGAGGTGGTGACGAGGGAGGTGCGTCCCTCGTCGCGCTGCCACTGCGTGGTGACGGAGCGGACGTGCGTGCGCACCCGGTCGGCCTGCGCGCTGAACGGGTCGTCGAAGAGGTAGGCCAGGGCGTCGCGCACCAGCGCACGCCCGATCGCGACGCGCTGGCGCTGCGCCGGCTCCAGCTCGGCGGGGCGGGCGTCGAGCAGAGAGTCCAGGGCCAGGAAGGCGGCGACCTCGTCGATGCGCTCGGCCAGCGCCACCTTGTCGTGACCACGACGCAGCCGCGTGGCGAACGCCAGGTTGTCGTGGACGTCGAGGTGCGGGTGCAGCACGAAGTCCTGCAGCACGAGGGCGAGGTCGCGACCGCGCGGGCCGACCGCGTTCACCAGCATGTCGTCGATGAGGACGTCGCCGTCGGAGGGCTCGTCGAGCCCCACCAGGACGCGCAGCACCGCCGTCTTGCCGGCGCCTGCCGGGCCGCACAGGACGGTGGTGCTGCCCTCCGGCACCACGAGGTCGAGGCCGTCGAGCACGGGCGTGCCGTCGATCGCGTCGAGGCGCACGCCCCTCAGCTCCAAGGAGGTCATCGAGGTTCCCTTCCGATCAGGCGGCGGACGCGGCGCGGCGCCACGAGCAGGAGGACGAGGGCGGGCAGCAACCACAGCAGGCCGGCAGCCGCCGCACGCGACGGCTCGACCGAGCCGAGCAGGAGGGTCGCCGGGAGCGTCCTGGCGTCCTGCGTGGGACCGAGCGCCGCGCCGAGCACCGCGTCCTGGGCAGCGACGACCCACACGAGCGCCGCGACGACCAGCAGGTCCGGCAGGAGGATCGGGACGGCGAAGGCGCGCAGCTCCTGCCGCCGGTCCGCGCCGTCGCTGCGGATCGAGTCGCGCAGCGACCAGGGCGCGTCGCGCAGCACCGGCAGGCTCAGCCACGTGGCGAGCGGGAGCGCCACGAGCAGGAGCAACGGGGCCACCGTCCAGCGGTCGCCGAGCAGGCGCAGCGAGGACGCCGTGTCGGACCAGGGACCGGCCAGCGCCACGAGGGGCGCCAGCAGGACGGCCACCACGACGACGAAGGCCGCGCGGCCCCCGCGGGTGCGGCGCCGGGCGAGGGCGTAGGCGGCGGGGACGGCGAGCAGCATCGCGACGACGGTGGCGGCCAGCGCCGCGACCGCGGACGTGACCATGGCCCGTCGGAGGGTCGCATCGCCCAGGACCTCGCCGAAGACCGACCAGTCCGGGTCGGCGGGCACGAGCGAGGCGGCCGTGGTCCCGGTGGGGGTGAGGGCCACGGACGCGATCCACCACAGCGGCGCGAGCGTCGCGAGCGCGAGGAGCTCGAGGCCGAGCACCGCCCACAGCGACAGACGCCGTCGGGTGTCGGCGACGAGGACGCCGACGGCCCCGGTCACCATGAGCACCGCCGCGGAGCCGACCCACAGCCACCGGTCGGCGCCGGTGACCAGGAGGATGCCGACGTTCGCGAGGACGAACCCGACGAGGAAGGCGACGGCGGCGGCCCACAGCCGCGACCGCACGGTGGGCCTCATGCCGACCTCCCGGGTCGGAGGACGGCCACGATGCCGCCGGCCAGCATCGCGACGAGCAGCACCAGGAGCACCGACGCCGCGGAGCCGAGGCCTCGCTCGAACGCCACGAAGGTGGCGTCCCAGACCACGACCGGCACCGTGCGCAGACCGTCCGGCGGGTCGACCAGCAGCGGACCCTCCAGCGAGCGCACGACGTCGAGCGAGCGGTACAGCACCGCGACGGCCACCGCGGGTGCGGCGGCTGGCCAGGTGACCCGGCGCAGACGCTGCCACGCCGTGGCGCCGTCCGCGATCGCGGAGTCCAGCAGCGACCGGTCGACCCGGCCGAGTCCGACCAGCAGGATCAACGCCGTGACGCCGGTGCCGCGCCAGACCTCCGCGAGCACCACCCCCAGGACGGTCGCGGTGCGGGAGTCCCCGTCGTAGCCGAACCAGGCCGGGCCGACGCCGGTGGTGAGCGCGTCGTGCCAGGTGAGGGCACCGACCACGGGCAGCAGCGCGAAGGGCACGAGCAGCAGCACGGCCACGACCGCCGCCGGCAGGGGCAGTCGTCGCACCGTCGCCGCGACGAACGACGCGAGGACGAGCTGGAGCGCCACGGCGAGCGCCACCAGGAGCAGCGTCACGGACACGGCGAGCCACCACTGGCGGTCGCCCAGCAGGCCGGAGAGGGTGTCGAGGCCGACGAAGGTGTCGTCGCCGACCGTCGACGACGAGCGTCGCAGTGACAGCCAGGTGGCCAGGCCCAGCGGCCACAGCGTCAGCCCCAGCAGCACCGCGAGGGCGGGCGCGAGCAGCGGCCAGCCGGACCGACGCCGACCAGGTGCGGTCGGTCGGCGACGCAGACGGCGGCGACGCGTGGGCGCCGCACCGATGGGCTCGAGGTCGTGCCCCTCGGGGGCCTCGTCGGTCTCCTCGAGCAGCGTCGTCCCGGACGGCCCCGCCGCATCCCCGGCCGCCGCGGTCCCGGCCGCCACGTCGTCGACCGCCGGGAGCTCGTGGTGCTCCGAGGGCTCGGGAGCCTCGCGCTCGTCGCTCATGGCAGGCCTCCCCCGACCGCGGTCTCGACGGCACGCTGCGAGCGCTCGGGCGTGGAGGAGCCCACGGAGGAGATCGGCGTCCAGGTCTTCTGGAGGGCCTCCCGGACCCGCGGCCAGTACGGCGTCTGCGGGAGGGTCACGGCGTTCTCGAGCGACGGTCGGGTGACGTCGGCGAGCGGGTACCCGGCGGCCACGTCCTGCGCGTCGTACACCGACGTCCGCGCGGCGCTGTGGCCCGAGGAGGTCATGAGCGTGGCCAGGGAGTCGGCCGACGTCAGGCACGCGACGGCGTCGTAGGACAGCGTCGTGTCGCGGGCGTAGAGCGGCACCGCGAGCGCCGTCGACGTCACGGGCACGGCGGCCGTGTCGGCCACCTGCGGGTACGGCGCCCACTGGAGGTCGCCGGCGACAGGGGCGAGGGCAGGGTCGGAGACGAACACGCTGGGCGCGACGACGAAGCCGCCGCGTCGGGCCAGCCGGTCGGCGGCGTCGTCCGTCGGGTCGGCGCCGAGCCGAGCCTGCGCGAGGTACTCCACGATGCCTGCCGCCTCGGCACCGGCGGCGGAGTCCAGCCCGACCCCGGGGTCCCGGCCCGCGCCCTCGAGCAGGCGGCCGCCCGCGCCGGTGACGAGCGAGGCGACCCAGGTGGCGAGCCCCTCGCCGTCGGGGTCGTCGACGAGCACCTGGCGCCCGCTGGCCTCGGCGCCCGCGAGCAGGTCGTCCCAGGTGATCGGCTGCGTGGGGTCGAGACCCGCGCGCTCGGCGGCGTTGCCGCGCCACCACAGGAGCCACGGGTCGAAGGTCCAGGGTGCGGCGACGAGCAGTCCGTCGACCGTGACGGCGTCGAGCGCGGCCGGCAGGACGTCGGCGGCGAAGGGCTGCTTGAGGTCCTCCGGAACCGGGGCCAGCACCTGGGCAGCGGCGAGCTCGGCGCTCCACGCGGTGTCCATGCTGAACAGGTCGATCGAGTCGTCACGGACCGTGAGACGTCGCAGCAGGTCGGTGTGCCGCTCCTCGACGTCGTCGGGCAGCCGGTCGACCTCGATCTCGTAGGCGCCGCCCGAGGCGTCGGAGCAGGACCGGGCGAGCGACTCGACGTCGGCGCGCTCCGGGCCGACGTACCAGCGCAGGACGGGCGCGAGGTCGGGGCCGCGCTCTGCGGCGCCTCCGCAGGCCGCCAGGACGAGCGTCACGACAGCGAGCAGCGCCGCGGACACTCCCCTCCTGGTCACGGGCTCACTCTGCCACAGCAGGGGGCGTGCCGGACGGCGTTCGCACCGCCCGGCACGCCCCCTCGCAGGTGTCCGGGGAGGGTCAGATCCCGACGTCCTCCAGCATCTCGGTGACCAGCGCCGCGACGGGCGAGCGCTCCGAGCGGGTGAGCGTGACGTGCGCGAACAGCGGGTGGCCCTTGAGCTTCTCGACGACGGCCACGACCCCGTCGTGACGGCCCACGCGGAGGTTGTCGCGCTGGGCGACGTCGTGGGTGAGGACGACCTTGGAGTTCGCGCCGATCCGCGACAGCACGGTGAGCAGCACGTTGCGCTCGAGCGACTGCGCCTCGTCGACGATGACGAACGCGTCGTGCAGCGACCGGCCACGGATGTGCGTCAGCGGCAGCACCTCGAGCATGCCGCGGTCGAGGATCTCGTCGACGACGTGGGGCGACGCGACGGCGCCGAGGGTGTCGAAGACCGCCTGTGCCCAGGGGCCCATCTTCTCGTCGGAGCTGCCGGGCAGGTAGCCGAGCTCCTGGCCGCCGACCGCGTAGAGCGGGCGGAAGACCACGACCTTCTTGTGCTGGCGACGCTCCATGACCGCCTCGAGCCCGGCGCAGATCGCGAGCGCGGACTTGCCGGTGCCGGCGCGCCCGCCGAGGGAGACGATGCCCACCTCGGGGTCGAGCAGGAGGTCGAGCGCCACACGCTGCTCGGCGGAACGCCCGTGCAGCCCGAAGGCGTCGCGGTCCCCTCGCACCAGCTGGACGCGCTTGTCGGGGGTGATCCGACCGAGCCCGCTGCCCTTGTCCGACAGCAGCACGAGGCCGGTGTGGCAGGGCAGGTCGCGGACCGACTCGTCGTCGAGCAGGGCGACGTCGAGGCTGCCGTCCTCGTAGAGCGTGTCGAGGTCGGTGGCATCGACCTCGACCTCGCGCATGCCCGTCCAGCCGGACTCCAGCGCCAGCTCGGCGCGGTACTCCTCCGCGGCCAGGCCGACGGCCGAGGCCTTGACGCGCATCGGCAGGTCCTTCGAGACGAGCGTGACGTCGCGGCCCTCGTCGGCGAGGTTCTTCGCGACGGCGAGGATGCGGGTGTCGTTGTCGCCGAGGCGGAAGCCCGCCGGCAGCGCCTCGGGGTTGGTGTGGTTGAGCTCCACCCGGATGGTGCCGCCCTCGTCGCCGATGGGCAGGGGGACGTCGAGCATGCCGTGGACGACGCGCAGGTCGTCGAGGAAGCGCAGGGCGGTGCGGGCGAAGTAGCCGAGCTCGGGGTGGTGCCGCTTGCCCTCGAGCTCGGTGATCACCACGACGGGGATCACCACCTCGTGCTCGTGGAAGCGGGTGACCGCGCCGGGGTCGGCCAGCAGCACGCTGGTGTCGAGGACGTACGTGCGGACGGCGGTCTGCTGCGCGGCGGACTCGCGGGTCTGGACGGTCATGTCGTCTCCCTGCGAAGAGCCCGCGCGCCCCTGCGCCGGCCCTTCCCTACTCGGTGGGGGTGGGGCGGCTGGGCTCCGGGGCGAGCATCAACACACGAGCAACGTACGTCCGCCCCCGAGTCCGGGCGTGGCGACACGCTGGTCCGCATGTGACGCCCGTGTGAACTCTCCCCACCGGGAGGTAGGCCCGCCACCGAGCTCCCCGCTGGGCGGTAGGCCTGCCACCGAATCCGAGACCCGGAGGTAGGTCTGCCACCTCGTCGCGCCCGTTTGAGGTGTCTCTCCTACCGCCGAGTGGGGTGGGAGGTAGGTGGCCCGCGCTACCGAGACCCCCAGCGGTAGGTGACCCGCGGAAAGCGGCCTCCTGTCCGCGTGCCGCCTACCTCCCGAGCGCAGGAAGCGCGAGCCGTCCCGCCCTCCGCTGGTCGAGTAGTCGGGGCCCGTGAGGGACGAACGTGGCTCCGACGTATCGAGACCACTCCGCGACCGATCAGCGTGGGCCGGCCGGTACTGGACACCCACCAGGTCTCGATACAGAGGGACCGGCTCCGCCGGTGAGACCACTCGACCTGCCCTCACCGCTCGGGCGCTGAGCGCCCTCGGGTTCAGGCACCGAACCGACGCTCGCGGGCGGCGTAGGAGCGCATGGCGCGCAGCAGGTCGACGCGGCGGAAGGCGGGCCAGAGGACGTCGGAGAAGTAGAACTCGCTGTGGACGCTCTGCCACAGCAGGAAGCCCGACAGCCGCTGCTCGCCGGACGTGCGGATCACGAGGTCGGGGTCGGGCTGGCCCCTGGTGTAGAGGTGGTCGGCGATGTGGTCGACCTCGAGGGTCGAGGCCACCTCCTCGAGCGTCCGACCCTTGGCGGCCTCGGCGAGGAGCAGGGCGCGCATGGCGTCGGTCAGCTCCTGACGGCCGCCGTAGCCGACGCAGACGTTGACCTGCATGAGGCTGGGGTCGTCCGGCGACGCGTCGGCCGCGCGCTGCAGCCGTGCGGAGGAGTCGGCCGGCAGGAGCTGCAGGTTGCCGATCAGACGGACGTGCCAGCGACCGTCGTCCGCGAGCCGACCGACGAGCGCCTCGACGGCGTCGAGGATGCTCACGAGCTCGGCCTGGGGACGCTGCAGGTTGTCGGTGGAGAGCACCCAGAACGTGACCGTGCCGACGCCGAGCTCGTGGCACCAGTCGAGGAACTCGTCGACCTTGGCCGCGCCGGCGCGGTAGCCCTGCTCGAGGCCCATGCGCGCGTCCTTGGCCCACCGACGGTTGCCGTCGACGATGGCGCCGACGTGGCGGGGCATGCGGGCCGGGTCGAGCCGACGCAGGAGCCGACGCTCGTAGGCGCCGTACGCGACCTGGCTCAGACCCATGACGGTCATCCCATCACACCCGGCTCCCGGGCCGAGGGGGCTACTGTTCGGTCCATGCCCCGGACTGATCTCGACAGCCTGACCGACGAGGTTCCCGAGCGCATCCGCGAGAACCTCGAGGACATCAAGCCCCGCCTCCGCGGCTGGTTGCACGCCGCCACGGCGCCGCTCGCGTTCTTCTCCTTCCTGGTGATGATGGTCATCGCCGACGACGTCGTGGTGCGTGCCGGCGTGGCCGTGTTCATGGTCTCGGCGCTCCTGCTCTTCGGCTGCTCGGCGCTGTACCACACGCGCACCTGGTCCGACGAGGCCCGCGTGGTCTGGAAGCGCATCGACCACGCCAACATCTTCCTGCTGATCGCCGGCTCCTACACGCCCTTCAGCCTGCTGCTGCTCGACACCCGCGAGGCGGCGATCATGCTCTCGCTCGTGTGGGGCGGCGCGCTCCTCGGCGTCGCGTTCCGCGTGTTCTGGGTCGGGGCGCCGCGCTGGATCTACGTGCCGCTGTACGTGCTGCTCGGCTGGGCCGCCGTCCTGTACTGGGGCGAGTTCGTCGACCAGGCGTCGACGGCGGTGCTCGTGCTGATGATCGTCGGCGGCGGCCTCTACACGCTGGGCGCGCTCGTCTACGGCTTCAAGTGGCCCGACCCGTTCCCGCGGTGGTACGGGTTCCACGAGGTCTTCCACACGCTCACCATCGCGGCGTTCGTCGTCCACTACGTCGGCGTCAGCCTGCTCGCCTACCAGCAGCGGTGAGCTCGGCGGGGGTCCCGGGCCCTGGGCGGGAAGACGGCTCCGAGGCGCTCGAGGTCGCTGAGGGCGCCTCGCCCGACGACGTCTTCGAGGCCGTCGAGGCCTGGGTCGAGCGACGGGGCATCAGCCTCTACCCCGCGCAGGAGGAGGCCGTCCTCGAGCTGCTGTCGGGCTCCAACGTCGTCCTCGCGACGCCCACCGGGTCGGGCAAGAGCCTGGTCGCGACGGCGGCGATCGCCGGGGCCCTGGCCCGCGGCGAGTGCGCCGTCTACACCGCGCCGATCAAGGCGCTCGTGAGCGAGAAGTTCTTCGACCTGTGCGAGGTGTTCGGCGCCGAGGACGTCGGGATGCTCACCGGCGACGCGGCGGTGAACCCCGACGCCCCGGTGGTGGTGGCCACGGCCGAGGTGCTCGCCAACCTGGCGCTGCGCGAGGGTGCGGACGCCGACGTCGGGCTCGTCGTCATGGACGAGTTCCACTTCTGGGCCGACCCCGACCGCGGGTGGGCCTGGCAGGTGCCGCTCGTCGAGCTGCCACGTGCCCAGATGCTGCTCATGTCGGCCACGCTGGGCGACACGACGTCGCTGCGCGCCGACCTGACCCGGCGCACGGGCCGCGAGACCGCCCTGGTGGCCTCGGTGGAGCGGCCGGTGCCGCTGGTCACCGAGTACGTCACGAGGCCCGTGCAGGAGGTCGTCACCGAGCTGGTGGAGACCGGGCAGGCGCCGGCGTACATCGTCCACTTCACGCAGGCGGCGGCCCTCGAGCGCGCCCAGGCCCTCAGCAGCGTCGCGCTCGCCTCGCGCGCCGAGCGCGACGAGATCGCTGCGGCGATCGGCGCCTTCCGGTTCACGTCGGCGTTCGGGAAGACCCTCTCCCGGCTCGTGCGGATGGGCGTCGGCGTCCACCACGCCGGCATGCTCCCCCGCTACCGTCGACTGGTCGAGCGCCTCGCGCAGCAGGGCCTGCTCAAGGTCGTCTGCGGCACCGACACCCTCGGCGTCGGCATCAACGTGCCCATCCGCACGGTGCTGTTCAGCGGCCTCACGAAGTACGACGGCCGCCGTCAGCGCCAGCTGCAGGTGCGCGAGTTCGCCCAGATCGCGGGCCGCGCGGGACGGGCGGGATACGACACCGTCGGGCACGTGGTGGTGCTGGCACCCGAGCACGACATCGAGAACGCGAAGTCGGTCGCCAAGGCCGGCGACGACCCCAAGAAGCTGCGCAAGATCCAGCGCAAGAAGGCCCCCGAGGGTCACGTGTCCTGGAACGAGGCCACGTTCGAGAAGCTGGTCGGCGGCGAGCCGGAGCCACTGGCGCCGCGCATGCAGGTCACGCACGCGATGGTGCTCGACGTGGCGCAGCGTCCGGGCGACGCCATCGCGGCGCTCGACCGGCTGGTCGAGGAGAGCGTGGCCCGGCCCGAGGAGGTCGAGCGGCTGCAGGCGCGCACGCGCGAGATCGTCGAGGCGCTCGTCGCCGGTGGGGTCGTCGAACGTCTCGATCCCCCCGACGACCAGGGACGGACCCTGGTCCTGACCATCGACCTGCAGCGCGACTTCGCGCTCAACCAGCCCCTGTCGCCGTTCGCCGTCGCGGCACTCGAGCTGCTCGACACGGAGTCGCCGGAGTACGCGCTCGACGTCGTCTCGGTCATCGAGTCGACGTTGGAGGACCCCCGGCCGATCATCTCCGCGCAGGTGTTCAGGGCCCGGGGCGAGGCCGTGGCGGAGATGAAGGCCGACGGCATCGACTACGACGAGCGGATGGAGCTGCTGGAGGAGGTCGAGCACCCGAAGCCGCTGCGCGACCTGCTCGAGGCGGCCTACGAGACGTACACCCAGGGGCATCCGTGGGTGCGCGACCACGAGCTGCGCCCGAAGTCGGTGGTGCGCGAGATGGCCGAGCGGGCGATGACGTTCGCCGAGCTCGTGGCCGACTACGGCCTCGCGCGGTCCGAGGGCATGGTGCTGCGGTACCTCTCCGACGCCTACAAGGCGCTGGAGCGCACGGTCCCGGCGTCGGCGCGCACGGAGGAGCTGAGCGACCTGACCGCGTGGCTCGGCGAGCTGGTGCGCCAGACCGACTCGAGCCTGCTCGACGAGTGGGAGTCGCTCGTGAACCCCGCCGACCCCGACAGTCTCGACCGCGCGCAGGCGGTGGCCGACGGCGAGGAGGTCGTCCGGCCGGTCACGGCGAACGAGCGCGCCTTCCGCGTGCTCGTGCGCAACGCGATGTTCCGGCGGGTCGAGCTCGCGGCCCTCGGCCGGTGGGACGCACTCGGCGAGCTCGACGCCGACGCCGGCTGGGACGCCGACGCCTGGCGCGAGGCGATGGACGGCTACCGGGCGGAGTACGACCACCTCGGCACCGGCCCGTCGGCCCGGGGTGCCTCGTTCGTCGATGTCCGCCAGGAGCGACGTCGCTGGGTCGTGCGCCAGACGTTCGAGGACCCCGAGGGCCACCGCGACTGGGGCATCTCCGCCACCGTCGACCTCGACGCGAGCGACGCCGCAGGCGAGGCCGTCGTCACCGTCACCGACGTCGGCCCCGCCTGACCGTCCATCGGTGGATCCACAACGTCTGCGGCCCGTCCATCGGTGGATCCGCAACATCAGCGGCGTACGGGTGGCTCAGCAACCGCAGCGCGGCCGCTGCGGTTGCCGAGCCACCGATCCAGGGGCGTGAGCGAGCCGACGTCAGAGCAGCGCGGGATCGGTGACCGGCAGGGCGCAGACGTGGTCGCGGCAGACGTAGGCGGTCGCGCGTCCCTCCACGGCGACCCGTCCGGCCAGCAGCGGCACGGACCCGGTGCCCTCGGGTGCCGCGACGACGACCGACGGCGACGTGCGCATCAGGGCGGCGCGGTGCATCGCGAGGCGGGAGTCGGGCTCGGGCCCGACCACGGCCACCTCGTCCGGCCCGGCGAGCAGGGCCTCGGCCGCCGCGAGCGTCCAGCCGGCGAAGCGCGGCAGCCGCTCCCCCAGCTGGGCCGCCGACCTCACCGCACGCTCCGCGGCCTCGCGGTGGCGCGGGTCGCCCGTCACCGCCGCAGCAGCGAGGAAGGCGTGTGCGGCGGCGGAGGTGCCTGACGGGTAGGCGTTGTCGGAGGCGTCCTGGGGCCGCACGAGGAGGTCCGACGCATCGTCGGCGGTGTCGAAGTACCCGTCGCCGTCGGGGTCCGCGAAGTGGTCGAGCACCCGGTCGAGCACCGGGAGGGCCCGCTCGAGCCAGACGGGGTCACCCGTGACGCCGAGGACCGCGAGGAAGGCCTCGGCGACGGTCGCGTGGTCCTCGAGCACCCCGGCGTGCTCCCCGGCCACCCCGTCCCGGGAGGCGCGCAGCACCCGGCCGTCGTCGCGCAGGTGGACGTCGGCGAGCAGCTGCGCGGCGCGCACCGCGGCGTCGACGTACCGCGGGTCCTCGAGCAGGATCCCGGCCTCGGCGAGGGCCACGACCGCCAGACCGTTCCACGCGGCCACGACCTTGTCGTCGCGCGCCGGGCGCACCCGCCCCGCGCGCGCCGCCAGCATCCGCTGCCGCACCGACGCCCAGCGGTCGGGGTCGTCGGGCTCGGCACGCAGCTGCAGGGTCGAGTACCCGCGCTCGAAGGTCCCAGGTCCGGTGACCCCGAGCAGTTGCGCGGCCCAGGCGCCGTCCGAAGCACCGAGGAGGCGCATCAGCTGGTTGGGGTTCCACACGTAGTAGGAGCCCTCGTGCACCGCGCTCTGTGCATCGGGGCTGTCGGCGTCGAGGGCCGAGGCGAAGCCGCCCTCGGGCGTGGCGAGCTCCTCGAGGAGGAAGTCGGCCGTCGAGGTGGCGACGCGACGCGCGAGGGCCTGACGCTCGACGTCGCCGGTGACCGTCTCGGCCCGCCACCAGTGCAGGTGGACCCGCAGCAGCTGCGCGTTGTCGTAGAGCATCTTCTCGAAGTGCGGCACCTGCCAGTAGCGGTCGACGCCGTAGCGCGCGAAGCCTCCCCCGAGCTGGTCGTGGATGCCGCCGCGCGCCATCGCGTCGCAGGTGGTGCGCACCATCTCCAGGGACCGGTCCGCACCGGTCCGCGCCCAGTGGCGCAGGCAGGCCTCGAGGACCATCGACGGCGGGAACTTGGGGCTGCCGGCGTACCCACCCGCCTCGTCGTCGTGCTGGCCCGACAGCACCGACTGGGCCGCCTCGAGGGCCTCGGCGTCCAGCCCGGTCCCGCCGGCGTCGACGACGTCGCGCAGGTGCTCGAGCACCTCGGCGCCGACCTTCAGCACCTCGTCGCGCCGGTTCTCCCACGCGTCGGCGAGCGCCTGCAGGATCTGCCCGAACGCCGGCTGGCCCTGCCGCGGCTCGGGCGGGAAGTAGGTGCCCGCGAAGAACGGCTCACCCGTCGGCGCGAGCACGACGGTCATCGGCCAGCCGCCCTGGCCGGTCATGGCCTGCGTCGCCCGCATGTAGACAGCGTCGACGTCCGGCCGCTCCTCCCGGTCGACCTTGACGTTGACGAAGTGGTCGTTCATGTACTGGGCCGTGGCCGGGTCCTCGAACGACTCGTGCGCCATCACGTGGCACCAGTGGCACGCCGCGTACCCGACGCTGAGCAGGATCGGCCGGTCGAGCGCCTGCGCGAGCGCGAGCGCCTCCTCGCCCCACTCCCACCAGTCGACGGGGTTGTCGGCGTGCTGCAGCAGGTACGGGCTCGTGGCCTCGCTCAGTCGGTTCGGCACCCCTTCACCCTGCCAGGGACGTCGACTCCTCGCCCGCGTGCGCCGACGTCGGAAGCGAAGCGGCCCCTGGCCCTCCGCGATGCTGCCATGCTGTGGCGACGACCCGGCCGCGACCGAGGAGGACCATGGGCACCGAGCGACGTGTGACGGCGGGAGTCGTCGCGGTGGCGGCACTGGTCGCGGGACGCCTGCACCGCCGACGGCGCGCCCGGATCGGTGCGGTCGCACCCGAGCTGAGGCAGCCGGCGCTGTGGGTCCCCTTCACCGTGAACCGCCTGACGCTGCGCCTCGTCCGTCGCGGCCTGGATGCCGCGCCCGCCTCGGACGGCCCCCCGGCCCGGACGGCACCCGGGCGGTCCGGGGAGCCCGACGTGACGGTGTGGGTCCACGAGCCGTCGACGCCCCGGTCGACGCCCACGGGAGCGGTGCTGTGGATCCACGGCGGCGGCTACGTGATGGGCAGCCCCGTCGCCGACCACGCGCTCTGCTCCCGCCTCGCGGACAACCTGGGCGCGCTGGTCGTGAGCGTCGCCTACCGCCTGGCGCCGGAGCACCCCGCCCCGGCGGCCCTCGAGGACTGCCACACGGCCCTGGCGTGGATCAAGGACGCAGCGGACGAGCTGGGGGTCGATCCCGCCCGCATCGCCGTCGCGGGTCAGAGCGCCGGCGGCGGGCTGGCCGCGGCCCTCGCGCAGCTGGCGCACGACCGCCGCGAGGTCTCCGTTGCCGCCCAGGTCCTGATCTACCCGATGCTGGACGACCGCACGGTCCGTGGCGCCGACCCCGCGGTGGGGCACTTCGTGTGGACCCGGTCGTCCAACCGCTTCGGCTGGACGGCCTACCTGGGTCAGGACGCAGGGACCGGCGACCCGGTGCCCTACGCGGTGCCCGCTCGACGCAGTGACCTGGCCGGGCTGCCTCCGGCGTGGATCGGCGTGGGCGACCTCGACCTCTTCCGCGACGAGGACCACGCCTACGCGGCGCGGCTGCGATCGGCCGGCGTCCCGTGCGCCACCCTCACGGTGCCTGGCATGTACCACGCCGCGGACGTGCTGTGCCCCGACGCACCGATCATGCGGGACTTCCGGGACGCGTGGACCCGAGCCCTGCGCGAGGTGGTCATGCCGTGACCGGCGGGCGAGGCTGCTGACGGCGGACGGACCACGCTGGCCACTCCCGGGGCCGGTGCGCCGACGGCGTCAGTGAGGGTCGGGCGTCAGCGGTGGTCGGTCGCGGAGCGACGGACGTCGTCGTCGGACGCTCCGTCTGCCGACGCCCTCGACTCGTCACGCTCGGCCTCCCACGGCTGGGCCGCCTTCTTGGCGTGCTTCGCGAACGACTTGGAGAGCAGGAAGACGGCGACACCGAGGGCGGCGACGATGCCGAGCGCGAGCCATCCGGGGCGGACGATGTTGGGGTCGAGGCCACGCTGCTCCGCCGTGACCAGGACCGTCAGGATCTCACCCATGGCTCCAGTCTACGTGCGGCGCAGGTGGGCGGCGGGTGGGGAGCCGCCCACCGCGGTGAAGGCGCGGAGCGGGTTCACCTGGTCGCCCGTGCCCGAGCTCGGCGTCGGGCGTCGACCAGGCGAGGGACGCGTCGACATCGCCGGGCAGAGCGACGACGGCTACCCGCTCACGCTCGACGACGACCTCTGGGCCGAGCCCACATCGGCCCCGCGCGGGGACGACCTCAGCGCAGCCCGGCGAAGAGGTCGTCCTCGGGCACCGACGTCTCGACCCTGGAGTCGACGAGCTGGTAGTCCTCCGTGGGCCAGGCCTCGGCCTGGATCTCGTTCGGGATGGAGAAGAACCAGCCGTCGGGGTCGATCTGCGTCGCGTGCGCGAGCAGCGCCGCATCGCGGACCTCGAAGTACTTCGCGCACTCCACGCGGGTGGTGAGCCGGGCCTCGTCCTCGGGCTTGCGCTCCCAGTCCTTCATCCGCTCGGCGTAGGGGTTCTCGATGCCGTGCCGCTCGCACGCGGCGGCGATGGCCTCGAGCCGCTGCCAGTTCCAGCCCAGGTGGTAGTAGAGCTTGCTGACCTGCCAGGGCTCGCCCAGCTCGGGGTGCCAGTCCGGGTCGGCGGCCTTCTCGTAGGCGAACACGCTCACCTGGTGGCACATGATGTGGTCGGGGTGGGGGTAGCCGCCGTTCTCGTCGTACGTGGTGAGCACGTGCGGCTTGAACGAGCGGACGAGGCGCACGAGCGGGATCGCCGCCTCCTCGACGGGGACGAGACCGAAGCACCCCTCCGGGAGCGGCGGCTTGGGGTCGCCCTCGGGCCAGCCGGAGTCGACGAAGCCGAGCCAGTCCTGCTTCACGCCGAGGATCTCGCGGGCGCGGTCCATCTCCTCGCGACGGATCTCGGTGATGAGCTCGGGGTTCTCCTCGATGCCCGGGTGCTGGAACTGCGGGTTGAGGATGCTGCCGCGCTCGCCACCTGTACAGGTGACGACGTGGACGTCGACCCCCTCGGCGACGTACTTGGCGGTCGACGCGGCACCCTTGCTCGACTCGTCGTCGGGGTGCGCGTGCACGTGCATCAGGCGCAGCTTCTCGGTCACGCGCACCAGTCTTCCACCGGACGCCGCGCCCGGGAGCCTCGGGTGCGCCGACCGAAACGTCCTCGCACGCCCCCCGTGAGCGACATACTCCCGCCATGAACACCCCCACCGTCGTCGTCACCGGCGCCTCGACCGGCATCGGCCGGGCGATCGTCACGCATCTCGTTGACCAGCGCGTCCGCGTGGTCGCGGCCGTGCGGACGCTGTCGGACGCACCCGAGAACCCTCTCGTCACGCCGGTGCGTCTCGACGTGACGTCGGCCGACGAAGCACGCGCGGCGGCCGAGGTCGTCGCGGGGCTCGTCGGAGACGACGGCCTCCACGGGCTCGTCAACAACGCCGGCATCGCCGTCGGGGGCCCGCTCGAGCACGTCGCGCTGGACGAGCTGAGGCGCCAGCTGGAGGTGAACGTCGTCGGCCAGGTCGCGGTGACCCAGGCGTTCCTGCCCCTGCTGCACCGCCGCGGTCGGGGTGCACGGATCGTCTTCACCGGCTCGGTCTCGGGCCGGGTCGGGCTGCCGATGGTCGGCCCCTACGCCGCGTCCAAGCACGCGCTCCACGGACTGGCCGAGTCGTGGCGGCGCGAGCTGCGTCCCTTCGGCATCGGCGTCAGCGTCCTGGCCCCGGGCGCCGTGTCGACGCCCATCTGGGCCAAGGCCGGGACCGACATGGAGGACGTGGTCGCCGGGCTGCCCGCCGAGGGCCGCGAGCGCTACGGCGAGGTCATCGCGGGTGTGCGCGGCTACGTGTCCGGCGCGGACGAGGCGGGCATCCCGCCCGAAGCGGTGGCGCGGGCCGCGCACCACGCCCTCTTCTCCCGCCGTCCCAAGGCCGAGTACCTGCTCGGTACCGACGCGAGGGCCGCGACCTTGTCGTGGACCCTGCCCTACCGCGCACTCGACGCCCTGATCGACCGGCAGATGAGACGCTGACGATCGGACCGGACGCCCGGGCGCGTGGTGCGCCCTGGGATGATCGGGGTGTGAGCACCCTCGACGAGCGCTACGGACGGCGCACCCGACGACGCTGGCTGTGGCCCGTGGTCGCGACCGTCGGGGTGCTCGCCGGTGTCGCCTGGGCGGCCTGGGTCGCGCTCGACACCGCGCCGGTCACGGCGGAGGTGCACGGCTACACCGTCGAGTCCGCCACCCGCGTCGTCGCGACCGTCGACGTGCGCCGCGAGGAGCAGGTGGCGGTGCGCTGCACCGTCTACGCCCAGTCGCTCGACCACTCGGTCGTCGGCGAGCGCACCGTCGACGTGCCGCCCGGCACGCGCGAGCGCACCCGCGTCGAGGTGCCCATCACCACCGAGCGCGAGGCCGTCACCGCAGTCCTGCGGACGTGCCAAGCCCTGCGCTGACTGCTACCCTGATCGTTCGACCCCGGGCAGGTGCCTGGGGTTCCGCTCGTTTCCAGGAGGTTCGACCATGTCTCAGTCCAGCACCGAGACCATCTGGGTGACCCAGGAGGCGTACGACCGTCTGAAGGCCGAGCTGCAGAACCTCAAGGACGTCGTCATGCCCGACATCACCGAGAAGATCGCCGCCGCCCGCGACGAGGGTGACCTGAAGGAGAACGGCGGCTACCACGCCGCCCGCGAGGAGCAGGGCAAGGCCAACGCCCGCATCCAGCAGCTCGAGGACATGCTGCGGCGCGCCGAGGTCGGCGAGAAGCCGGCCGACGACGGCGTCGTCGAGGCCGGCATGGTCGTCGGCGTGACGTTCGCCGGCGACGACGAGGTGGAGCGCTTCCTCCTCGGCTCGCGCGAGCTGCTCAGCCTCGACTCCGCCGTCGACCTCGACGTCTACTCCCCCACCTCGCCGCTCGGCGCGGCCATCCTCGGCAAGAAGGTCGGCGACGACGCGTCCTACGAGGCGCCCAACGGCAAGACGCTCACCGTCTCCATCGTGGAGGCCAAGCCCTTCTGACGGGTCGCCCTCCGACCGGCACCCCCGTGCGCTGGGTGTGACGGCGTGGTCGGGAGGCTCAGACGACGCGGTGGCCGAGCGCGGTGAGGCGCTGCAGGGCGCTGGCCGCGTGGTCGGGCCCGCGGGTCGCGACCTGCACGGCCACCTCCACCTCGCGGACGCCGAGGTCGGCCGCCGCCCGGTCGTGCGCGACGTCGAGGACGTTGACCTGCAGGTCGGCGAGGTCGGTGAGCAGTCGCATCAGCTCGCCGGGACGGTCGGAGAAGCGCACGCGCAGCGCCATGAAGCGTCCGGCGGCCGAGAGGCCGTGGCGGATGACGTCGAGCAGGAGCAGGGCGTCGATGTTGCCGCCCGAGAGCACCGGCACCACCGGGCCGGCGAAGCGGTCCGGGTCGGCGAGCAGGGCGGCGACGCCCGCCGCGCCCGACGGCTCCACGAGCATCTTCGCGCGCTCGAGGAGGCCGATGAGCGCGGCGCTCATGGCGTCCTCGCTGACCGTGACCACGTCGTCGAGCTCCTTGGCGATGACCTCGAACGGGATGAGGCCGGGCTGGGCGACGGCGATGCCGTCGGCCATGGTCGGACCCATGACCCCCGCGACGGGGTGCCCCTCGGCGAGCGAGCCGGGGTAGGCGGCAGCGTCGGCGGCCTGCACGCCGATGACGGAGACGTCGGGGCGGCGCTCGCGCAGCAGCGCGATCCCCGCGGCGAGGCCACCCCCACCGAGCGGCACCAGGACGGTGCGGACCTCGGGCAGCTGCTCGATGATCTCGAGGCCGACGGTTCCCTGGCCGGCGAGCACGTCCTCGTGGTCGAACGGGTGGATGAGCACGGCACCGGTGCGCTCGGCGAAGTCGACGGCGTGCACGAGCGCCTCGGTGACCCCGGTGCCGGCGAACTGGATGTCGGCCCCGTAGCCGCGGGTGGCCGCGACCTTCGGCAGCGCCGCGCCCTCCGGCATGAAGATGGTCGCCTGGCAGCCGAGGAGCTGCGCCGCCAGCGCGACCCCCTGCGCGTGGTTGCCGGCGCTCGCCGCGACGACGCCCCGTGCCCGCTCGGCGTCGCTGAGGCGCGCGATGCGCACGTAGGCGCCGCGGATCTTGAACGAGCCGGTGCGCTGGAGGTTCTCGCACTTGAGGTGCACGTCGGTGCCCACCCGCTGGCTGAGCCAGCGCGAGTGCGCCATCGGCGTGCGCTCGACGACGGGCGCGATCAGCTCGCGCGCCGCCTCGACGTCCCCCAGTCCCACCATGGCGCCAGCCTAGACGCCCGACTCAGGCCTTCTCGGGCTCGGCGTCGGGCGGGACGTCCTCGGGCAGCCCGTCGTCCTGCAGCGGCGCCCCCGCCTGCTCGACGAGGTGGCGGACGATGCCGTTCAGGCACGCGACGAGCGGCACGGCCACCAGGGCCCCGACGATGCCCGAGACGGTGATGCCGGCGGCGATGGCGAGGATGATCGCCAGCGGGTGGACGGCCACGAAGCGGCCGAGGAGGAACGGCTGCAGCACGTGCGACTCGAGCTGCTGCACGGCCACGACGGCCGCGAGCATGATGAGCGCGACGATCGGGCCCTGCGCCACAAGCGCCACGAGCACCGCCACGAGGCCGGACACGAAGGCGCCGACGATCGGCACGAACGCACCGAGGAACACCAGCACGCCGATGGCGAAGGCCAGCGGCACACCGAGGATCCAGGCCGCGAGCGCGATGCCGAGGGCGTCAGTGAGGGCGACGAGGACCGTGGCGCGGACGAAGCTGGTGAGGCTCAGCCAGGCACGCTCGCCGGACGTGTGCACCTTCTCGCGGGCTGCCCGCGGGAAGAGAGCCACGACGAACGCCCAGATGCGGTCGCCCTCGTAGAGGAAGAAGAAGGAGGCGAAGAGTGCGATGAAGAAGCCCGTGACGAAGTGCGTCAGCGTCGTGCCGACGGCGGCGAGCTGGTCGACGGCGGCGGTCTCGCCGAACGTGCGGATGGCGTCCTGCACGCGGTCGCCGTACTGCGTCAGCTGGCTCTCGCTCAGGTTCAACGGGCCGTTCTGCGCCCAGTCCTGCACCTGCGAGATGCCTTCCACGACCTGCGCCTTGAGGTCGTAGAACTGCGTCGACAGCTGCTGGCCGACGAGGGTGAGCAGGCCGAAGAACGCGGCGAGCATCGTGAGCACGACGATGAAGGTGGCGAGGAGCCGGGGCACCCGGTGGCGCTCGAGCCAGTCGACGGCGCCGATGGTCAGGGCCGTGCCGAGCAGGGCGATCGCGATCGGGACCGTGACCTCGGAGAAGAAGCTCAGCAGCCAGTAGAGCCCGTACCCGGCGGCACCCATGACGAGCAGCCGCCACGACCAGGCGGTGGCGATCTCGACGCCGACGGGGATCTGCGGGCGTGTGCTCATCGGCGGGATCCCCTCACGGTCTCGACACTAGCGGGAACAGCGTGGGCTGCAGCGTCGTTGACCCCGTCGTACCCAAGGAGAGTGATCCCATGATCTTCGGCACCCGCAAGACCGAGCTCCCCGACGCGCAGAGCGCCCTGCCCGGCCGCGCCCAGCGTCCGTTCTCCGTCGGCACGACGCACCGCGTGCTCGGCACCCCCATCGAGACGCCGCTCGACTCCGGCGTCGTCCCCGACGGCTTCGAGGTCGCCGTGGTCGGCCTCGGCTGCTTCTGGGGCGAGGAGAAGACGTTCTGGCAGGTCCCGGGCGTCTGGTCGACGTCGGTCGGCTACGCCGGCGGCATCACCCCGAACCCCACCTATGAGGAGGTGTGCACCGGCCGCACCGGTCACGCCGAGGTCGTCCGCATCGTCTTCGACCCCTCGACGGTGACCTACGCCGACCTCCTCAAGGTCTTCTGGGAGAACCACGACCCCACCCAGGGCATGCGCCAGGGCAACGACCGCGGCTCCCAGTACCGCTCGGTCCTCCTCACCACGAGCGAGGAGCAGCAGCGCCAGGCCGAGGAGTCGCGCGACCGCTACCAGGAGCAGATGACGAAGGCCGGCTACGGCCGCATCACCACGCAGATCAAGCCGCTGGAGGAGTACTACTACGCCGAGGAGCCGCACCAGCAGTACCTCGACAAGAACCCGTTCGGCTACTGCCCGCTGCACGCCACCGGCGTCTCCTACGCCTGACCCTCGCACCTCGACCCCATCGAGTCGGTCCGCTGCCGCGGAGCCGACCCGGTGGGGTCGAGCCGTCCCCGGGCCGGTGCACCCCGCCTGGGTTCGCCGAGGGCGAACGAACATGACTGCCCTCAAGGGAATTGAGTCGAGTAGACTCAAGTTGAACTGGATGTCCGGTCGCGGTGGCCGGGCCGAACGATCCCCCAGGAGGACCACCATGAGCAACGTCTCCGTCTTCACCCGCCGTGATCCCTTCGCCGAGTTCGACTCGCTGGTTCGCAGCGCCTTCTCCCCGAACGGCACCTCGCGGCTCGACTTCACCCCCGCCGTCGAGACCGTCCGCGACGGCGACGACGTCGTCGTGCGGCTCGAGCTCCCCGGCATCGACGTCTCCAACGACGTCAGCGTCGAGGTCACCAACGGCCGCCTCGTCGTCAAGGGCGAGCGCCGCGACGAGCGCCGCGAGGAGTCGGGCGAGAACCCGACCCGTCGCATCAGCGAGATCCGCTACGGCTCCTTCGAGCGCAGCTTCGGCCTCCCCGGCCACGTGACCGCCGAGGCGGTCAGCGCCTCCTACGACGCCGGCATCCTGTCGGTGCGCGTGACGGGCGTCTACGCCGGCACCGAGCCGACGCGCATCGAGATCACGCAGGCCTGACCCGCGGGCCGCTCACGCAGCGGACCCGGGCAGCACGAGGGCCCCGCCACGATCGTGGCGGGGCCCTCTCGTGCGTACGGACTTCAGAGACCCAGGCGACGCCCGGCGGCGGCGAAGACGCCCTGGTAGCGGGAGCCGAGCACGCGCACGGCGGAGTCGAGCACCTTCGCGTCGACGCCGATGAGCACCCGCGCGCGCCCCTTCTCGACGCCGTGCAGGATGACGCGGGCGGCCTTCTCCGGCGACGTCCGCGCGACCTTGTCGAAGTTCCTCGCCAGCTCGTCGTGGTCGCGACCGGCGACCTCGCCGGCGTTGCGGGCGATGTTCGTGGCGATGCCTCCCGGGTGCACGCACGTCACCTTCACCGGCCGCCCCGTGAGCACCATCTCCTGGCGCAGCGACTCGGTGAAGCCGCGGACGGCGAACTTCGCGGCGTTGTAGGCGCTCTGCGACGGCATCGAGAAGATGCCGAAGATGCTCGAGATGTTGACGACGTGCCCGTCGCCGGACTCGATCAGGTGCGGCAGGAAGGCCTTGGTGCCGTGCACGACGCCCCAGAAGTCGACGTCCATGACCTTCTCGACGTCCTTGTAGGCCATCTCCTCGACGGTGCCGGTGAACGCGATGCCCGCGTTGTTGAAGACGAGGTTGACGCGCCCGAGGTCGGCGGCGACCTGGCCGGCGTACTCCTCGACCCGCTCGCGCTCGGCGACGTTCACGAGGTCGCCACGCACGGTGGCGCCGGTGGCCTCCACCAGGCGCTGCGTCTCGGCGAGGCCCGCGGAGTCGACGTCGCAGATCGCGACGATGGCGCCCCGGCGTCCGAGCTCGACGGCGAGCGCCCGACCGATGCCGGACGCGGCTCCGGTGACGACGGCGACCTTGTTCGTGAAGTGAGTCATGCAGCGGTCCTCTCGCGGTTCAGATACCGACGGTATCCGGAAAGCACGGTACGGCACCGTCCAGGTCCTGGGCAAGTACCTGGGCTTTCGTCTGACGACCCGGGTCCTTCGCCCCTACCCTCGGGACGTGGACACCATCACGCTGCCGACCGGGGTGCGCGAGGCACGCCCGGAGGACGTGGCCGTGATCGTGGCCCTCGTGCGCGAGCTGGCCGACTACGAGAAGGCTCTCGAGCAGGCCACCATGACCGAGGTGCAGCTCTACCATGCACTCTTCGGCGTCGACCCGCCCGCGTCGGCGTTCGTCGTCGAGAACGGCGGCGGGGCGATCGCCGGTTTCGCCCTCTGGTACCGGACGTTCTCGACGTGGGACGGCGTGCCGGGCATCCACCTCGAGGACCTCTACGTCCGGCCCTCGCGCCGGGGCGCGGGCTACGGCAAGCGACTCCTCGTCGCCCTGGCCCGCACCGCCAGGGCCCGCGGCTACAGCCGGATCGAGTGGGACGTGCTGCGCTGGAACTCCCCCGCGATCCGGTTCTACGAGTCGCTGGAGGCGCTCCCGCAGGACGAGTGGCTCGCCTACCGGCTCACCGACAAGGCGATCGACCGCCTCGCCGAGGACTGACCGCGGGTCACGCCAGTGCGGCGGTGCGCAGCCGGTCGACGCTCCCGGGGTCTCCCCCGACCGACGCGAACCAGCCCTCGACACCACCGGGGTGGGCCGCCCAGCGGTCGAGGACGAGGTCGATGGCCTCCTGCGGCACCTGCAGGAACTCCGCACGGATCGGCGGATGGTCCGATCCCGGCGCGCGCAGCCGTGCGTCGATCGCTGCGAGGGACCGCTCGGTGAGCAGGTAGTCGGCCACGACGTCGTCGCGCGAGACGCCCAGCAGCTGCAGCAGCAGCGCCATCGAGATGCCCGTGCGGTCCTTGCCGGCCGCGCAGTGCACCAGGCTCGCGCCGCCCGCGGCCGCGGTGGTGGCGACCTCGTCGACGAGCTCGACCAGCAGCGGGCCGGCGGTGTCGAGCACCTCGCCGTAGAGGTGGGCCAGGGTGGGGGTGTCCTCGTGCCACCCCGGGCGCAGCGCCTGCAGCAGCGAGAGCGTCACGACGCGCGGGCCGAGCGGGGCGAGGGGGTGCGGGCCCTCGTGCTCGACCGTGGACCGGAGGTCGACGACCAGCGACGGCGGCCAGGGCGTGCCGTCGGGAACGGTGTCGGTGGGCTCGGGGACGCCGCTGCGCAGCAGCAGGCCGGGGCGGACGGGGGCGCCGTCGAGGCCCGGCACCCCTCCGACGTCGCGGAAGTTGGGCAGCGTGACGGTCACGCCGTCATCGTAGGTGTGAGCACCCACACGCCCGCTGCCGCCCGCCTGGGCGGGCTCGTTCCTGGCCCGGCCTCTAGCATGGCCGCGTGAGACCCCCCAGGAAGATCGCTGCCCAGGCTGCGATCGGAGGGGCCGCCGCCGTCACCGGTTACTGGGGCGTGGTCTTCGGGGAGATCCTCGTCGCCAAGCGCGCGATCGGCGTCACCGACGCCCGCCCGCCGCGTGCCGACGGCGTCTACGGCGAGGACCTGCCGCGCGAGCCCATCCGTCTGCTCGTGCTGGGCGACTCCGCCGCCGTGGGCTACGGCATGACCCGCGCCGACGCCACGCCGCCCGCCATGCTCGGCATCGGCCTCTCGCACGTGCTCGACGCCCAGGTGGAGGTGCGCTCCGAGGCCGTGGTCGGCGCCGTCACGTCCGACCTGCGCGACCAGCTCGAGGCAGCGGGCGACTATCGGCCCGACCTCGTGGTCATCGTCATCGGCACCAACGACGTCACGCACCGCGTGCCGGCCTACCAGTCGACCCGGCTGCTCGGCGCCACCGTGCGCAAGCTCGTCGACGCCGGCGCCCAGGTCGTGGTCGGCACCTGTCCCGACCTCGGCACGGTCCGGCCCATCCCCCAGCCGCTGCGCTGGATCGCCCGGCGCAAGAGCAGAGCGCTGGCGAGGAAGCAGACCGTCGCCGTCGTGCGCGCGGGTGGCCGCGCCGTCTCCCTCGGCAGCCTCCTCGGGGTGCTGTTCACCGAGAAGTACGACGTGATGTTCGGCGAGGACCGCTTCCACCCCTCCGAGGCCGGCTACGGCCAGATGGTCTCGGTGCTGGTGCCGTCGCTGGCCGCCGCGTGGCGCGAGCGCGACCGCGACTTCGCCGTCGCCCACTTCGGCGGCTCCCCCGGCCAGATGTCCCTCACCGACGCCGCCGAGCACGCCGGCAGGCGCGAGGGCACCGAGGTCACCCGCGACGGCCGCTGGGCCCGCATCCTCCGCCGCCGCTGACTCACCGCTGGTCGAGTAGTCCGGCCGGCGACGAAGGAGCACGGCCGGACGTATCGAGACCACCCTGGGCACATCAGCGTGGAGGGCGCCGACACGGAGCCGTTGCCTGGTGGTCTCGATACGTCTCGACGAGCTCGCTGGCGCTCGCCGTCGCGACCACTCGACCAACGGTGACGGAACGCCGACGGCCGGCCGCCCCGAGGGGCGACCGGCCGTCGTGACGTGCTGCTGGTGTCAGTCCTGTCCGCGCAGGATGGCGAGGATGCGCAGGATCTCGATGTAGAGCCAGATCAGCGTGACGGTGAGACCGAAGGCCGCACGCCACGACTCACGCTCGGGCAGACCCGCCTCGACACCGCGCTCGACGAAGTCGAAGTCCATGATCAACATGAACACGGCGAGGACGACGGCGATGGCCGAGACCACGAGGCCGAGGGTGTTGAAGCCACGCAGGCCCCCCGACTCGAGCACACCGGTGAGGCTGAGCACGAAGTTGACCAGCATGACGCCGACGAAGGCGAACATCGAGATGGTGACGACCTTGCGGAACTTGTCGGTCACCTGGATGTTGAAGAACTTGTACGCCGCCAGCGTGGCGCCGAACGCGACCATGGTGGCCAGGACGGCCTGGAACACGATCGTCGGATCACCGACGTAGCCGGCGACGACCTTGGAGAAGGCGCCGACGAAGACGCCCTCGGCCACGGCGTACGCGAGCACCAGCGCGGGGCTGATGATCTTCTTGAACGAGTTGACCATCGCCAGGCCGAAGCCGACGATCGCGCCGGCGAAGGCGAAGCCGAACGCACGCTGCACGGCGGCCTGGTCGGTGGCGATGTCACCGACGAGGAACCAGGCGGCAGCGGCGGTGGCGATGACGACGCCCAGCGTCAGGGCGGTCTTCTCGACGGTCGACTCGATCGTCATGACGCCCGTGCCGCGCCCGGTGGTGTGGGTGGGGCCGGGCTGCGAGGCCGAGCCGTCGAGGTCGATCTTCCACTGCGACGGGTCGGTGGCGCGGGCCGTGCTGGTGCCACGACCGTTGAACCCCTCGGATCGGTTGAAGACGGGGTTGTTGCTCTGCATGGTTCCCTCCGGGAATCAAGACTCAGCGGGTGCTGGAGGTCGGGTGTGACCTCACCCTACATAACGCACGAGGATGGCGATTTGATCCCGAACCTGACTGGTTTCCCAACGAAACCAGTCAGGTCCGGGCGAGGTCAGCGGCCGGCCTCCGCGTCGGTCTCCGGCTCGGCCGACGGCGCCTGGTAGCCGGCCGCCTCGAACACCGAGGCGAGGGCCGACGTGCGGCTCGACGCCGGTCGGTCGACCGTCGGTGCGGACCTGAACGGGAAGGGCAGCGCGCGTGGTCGCGCCCCTGGCTCGATGCCCATCACGTCGGCGTCGGCCCGCAGCATGCGCAGCGGGAAGACGTTCCACGCCACGCGACCGCCTTCGAGCACCGCGGGCGACCAGAAGCTGGTGGACGTGCACTCCGCGTCCGTGCACCCGCTGCCGCCGACGACCGACGTGCGCAGAGGCGTGCCGTCGGACGTGAACAGCTGCACGTCGCGCAGCGGCCGACCCTTGGCGTCGTAGGCGAAGAGGTTGGTCACCTGGTTGCCGTCGAGGTAGAGGCCGGTGAGGTCCTGGCCCTCGACGTACGGGTCGGAGAGGTAGGCCGAGGAGTAGGTCATCTCCTCCCAGTCGGCAGCGTGCGCGACCGCCGGCACGAGGGCCACGACGGCGACGACGTTGCCGAGCACGAGCAGCGGCCGGATCCGCGCGCCGCCCCACTCACCGCGTCCCCACATCACGCTCACGACCAGCGCTGCCGCCAGGACGAGCCACCAGAGTCCGGTCCTGGGCGCGAACCCGGCCTCGCCGCCGAAGAAGGCGGCGACCAGCCAGTACGCGGCCCAGGCCCGCGCGACCCACCAGAGAGGACGCAGCGACGCCACGAGGTCGAGCGCGACCCGCCCCGCGGCCTGGCGGCGCACGACGAGCTCCACGTCGCGGAGGGTCTCGCCTGCCCCCTGGCGCAGCGAGACGAGTCGACGCCGGAGCGTCGGGCGGTCGGAGGTGGGTTCCGGCAGGCCGGCGGCTGCGCGCAGCTCGGCGGCGTAGGCCTCCGCGTCGGGGAGCTCGCGGGCGAGGTCCTCCGCGTAGGCCTCGGCCAGGTCGGCCTCGAGGCCCTCGGTGAGCTCCTCGAGCTCGTCGGCGGGCAGGTCGGCGAGGGCGGCTCGCACGCGCGAGGCGAAGGCCGTGATCTCGGCCGGGATGGTGGTGGTCATGCGGCGTCCCCCGTCAGGAGTCGGTTCATGGTGTCGGCGAAGTCGGCCCAGACCTTGCGCTGGGTGGAGAGCATCGAGCGCCCCTCGGGCGTGACGCCGTAGTACTTGCGGTGCGGCCCCTCCTCGGAGGGCACCACGTACGACGTCAGGGCGCCGGCCGCGTAGAGGCGCCGCAGCGTCCCGTACACGGACGCGTCGCCGACGTCCTCGAGACCGGCGGCGCGCAGACGGCGCACGACGTCGTAGCCGTACCCGTCCTCGGACTCCACGACGGCCAGCACGGCCACGTCGAGCACGCCCTTGAGCAGCTGTGTCGCATCCATGCGCTGGACAGTACCACGCAATGCGCACTACCTCGGAGAACGCGACACCATCCCGGCGCGTCGGGTCCGGCCGGGGTCAGGCGTCGACGTCGACGAGGTGGTGGGCGACGTCGTGCCAGCAGTACTGGACGAGCGTGTGCACCGTGAACGTCGAGCCGTTGCTGCGGGTGCCGACGCGCTGCCAGGCGCCAGCGGGCAGGTGCTCCACCGCCGATGCCCACTCCTCTCCCGCCCCCACGAGCGCGGGGGCGACGTCGGCGGGGTCATGCTCGCCGTAGCGGTCCTCGACGGCCGTCGCGTCCTGGTCCCAGTTCGCGAAGCGGGCGTCCGGCTCGGAGAGCATCAGCTCGAGCCGCTCGCGCATGCGGACGAACACGTCGCGGACGTGGCACGCGTACTCGAGGTCGGACCATGCGGTGGGGTCACGGCGCACCGCGACGTCGTCGCGGTGCAGCACGGCCTCCCACCGCGGGAGCGACTCGCGCGTGAGGGCGGGGACGTCACGCGGGTCGACGTCGGCCGCGGCCAGCCCGCACTCCGGGCACGGCTCCCGCAGCACCCACGTCCAGTCCTTCTCGTCGGGCAGGATGCTCATGCTGACGATGGTGTCGGACCACCTAGGGTTCGGACCATGCCCGACGCTGCCGACCAGCCGCGAGATCCCGCCACCCCCGACGAGCCTCCTCGGTTCCGCCGGGAGCCGGTCTCGTTCACGCGCCGGGGCGGTCGCCTGACGGAGAAGCAGCAGTCGGCGTGGGACGAGCTGGCCGCCACCTACGTGCTCGACGTGCCGCGTTCCGGCCCCAGCACGTCCGTCGACCCTGCGTGGCGCGTGGACCCCGCCGCGACCTTCGGCCGCACGGCGCCGCTCGTCGTCGAGATCGGCAGCGGGCGCGGCGAGAACGTCGTGGCCGCGGCGCAGGACCGTCCCGACGTCGACTTCCTCGCCGTGGAGGTCTGGGTGCCGGGCGTCGCGCAGACCCTCGTGCAGATGAGGGCCGCCGGCGTCACGAACGTGCGCCTCGCCGTGGCCAACGCGACCGAGCTGCTCGGCACCGCGCTCGAGCCGGGGTCGGTGCACGAGCTCTGGACCTGGTTCCCCGATCCGTGGCACAAGAAGCGGCACACGAAGCGTCGCCTCGTCACCGTCCCCTTCACGGCGCTGGTGGCGCGCGTCCTCGAGCCCGGCGGCGTCTGGCGGATGGCGACGGACTGGGCCGACTACGCCGAGCAGGTGGCGGAGGTGCTCGCCGAGACGCCCCACCTCGACGGTGGAGCCGTCGAGAGGTTCGACGGACGCGTGCTCACGAAGTTCGAGCAGAAGGGCATCGACAAGGGACGCGTCATCCACGACTTCGCGGCCCGGGTCGCGCCCGGCGGCCGTCCTACACTGACCTGATGGACGGCACGACGGCGGACCTGCTCGGCATCAGCGAGGGCTCTCGCGTCTGGGTGGCAGGCGAGTTCGAGGAGGTCTCGCTGCTCGAACCGCTCCCCGAGGGCGTGGAGACGTTCGAGGAGTACACACATTCCCTCGACGCCACCATCCTGCTCACCGACGACGCCGCCGCGTTCACCGAGCAGATCGACGAGGTGTTCCCGCAGCTCGGGTCGGTGCCTCTCGTCTGGGTCGTCTTCCCGCCCGGCGACGTGTCCGCCGAGGAGGTCGCCCAGGTCGTCCACGACTACGGCTGGGGCGCCACGTCGCCCGTCATGCTCGACGATGCGTGGATGGCCATGCGCCTCGCGCAGGACTGACCCGCACAGGACTGACCCGGGTCAGGCCGAGCCGGCCTCTTCACGCCGCTCGAGGCGGCGTCGGTCGGCGTCGTGGGCGTGGCGGACGAGCTCGAGCGCGCGGTCGAGCGTGCGCTCCCCCGGGTTGACGACCGACACCCACCCGAACGACCCGTAGAGCGGGTGCGGGACGAAGACGTCCTCGTCGGTGTGGTCGACGTCGGTGAGGTCGAGCTGGCCGGGCGGCGCGCCGAGGACGTCCGCGAACACCTCGGAACCGACGTTGACGTTCAGCCGCACCCGGTCGAGGTCGTCGAGCTGCGACACGTCGTCGTCGGGGTAGTCCTTCGTGACGATGGTCGTGTGCGGCTGCCGGTTGGTCGGCACCTCGCCGTCGGGCGCGTAGTAGAAGAAGTGGTCGCCCCACGAGACCTCCGGGTGCTCGCTGCCCTCCTCGGGCGCCAGCTCGAGGACGCCGGGCAGGCCGCGGAGCTCCTCCAGGACTCGGTCGATGCTCATGGCGCCAGTCTGTCCCCGCGCGGGGTCGGCGTCACCCCTCCGCGACCCGCTGCGACGCGATGAGCTCGCGGTAGGCGTCGTAGGAGTCCTTCGGCGTGCGGATGAGGGTGTCGAAGTCGACGTGCACGAGGCCGAAGCGCTGGGAGTAGCCAGCGGCCCACTCGAAGTTGTCCAGCAGCGACCAGTGGAAGTAGCCGCGGACGTCGACGCCGGCCTCGCGGGCGTCGAGGAGCGCAGCCACGTGGTCGTGGAGGTACCGGGTGCGGCGGTCGTCGTGGACGCGTCGGTCGTCGCCGGGGCCGTCGGCGACGGAGATGCCGTTCTCGGTGACGTAGACGGGCGGGAGGGTGTCGCCGTAGCGCTCGCGCAGGCCGACGAGCAGCTCGGTGAGGCCCTCGGGCACGACCGGCCAGCCGAAGTCGGTGCGCTCGTAGCCGGCCGTCCCGCCCCCCGAGCCTGTCGAGGGGCCGATGTCGTGCAGGGAGAAGGGGAGGTCGGGCGGGAGCGGGAGCCCGTCGCTCGCGGCCCCGCTGCTCGCGCTCTGCCCGTCGGCACTGGGAGGGCCGACGAGCTGCGGGTTGTAGTAGTTGACGCCGTAGAAGTCGAGCGGGGTGGAGATGACGGCGAGGTCGTCGTCGCGGTAGCCGTCGAACCCGGCCTCCATCCCCTCCCACGGCCAGCGCCCGAGGAGCACGGGGTCGGCGAAGAGGCGGTTGTAGAGCTCGTCGAAGAACGTGGCCGCCTGCTCGGTCTCCTCGGAGTCGTCGAGGCGCCACACCGGCACGTGGTTGTTGACGATGCCGACCGGCCCGGCGCCGGCCGCGCGAAGCGCCTGCGCGGCGCGGCCATGGGCGAGCAGCAGGTGGTACGCCACGGGCAGGGCGTCGAAGCCGAGGGCCTTGCCCGGCGCGTACACGCCGGCGCCGTGGCCGAACAGGGTGACGACGACGGGCTCGTTGATGGTCATCCAGCGGGTGACCCGGTCGCCGAGGCGGCCGGCGACGACCGACGCGTAGTCGGCGAAGCGCTCGGCGACGTCGCGCTGCTCCCACCCGCCGAGGTCTTCGAGCCATTGCGGGGTGTCCCAGTGGAAGAGCGTTGCCGACGGCTCGATGCCGGCGGTGAGCAGGGCGTCGACGAGCCGGTCGTAGAAGTCGAGGCCCTCGGCGTTGACGGCGCCGGTGGGGTCGGGCTGCACGCGCGACCACGAGATGGAGAAGCGGTAGGCGTCGACCCCGAGCCCGCGCAGCAGGCCGACGTCCTCGAGGTAGCGGCGGTAGTGGTCGCAGGCGACGGCGCCGGTGTCGCCGTTCTCGGTGCGCCCGGGCTGCGCGGCGAAGACGTCCCACGTGGACGGCGTGCGGCCGTCGACGTCGACCGCCCCCTCCACCTGGTACGCCGCCGTGGCAGCGCCCCACGTGAAGTCGGGGCCGAAGGCGCCGGCGAGGCGGCCGAGCCCGGGTGCGTCTGCGTCGCTCACCCGTCCAGTCTGCCGCCGGGCTGGTTCAGTCGCGACGTCGCCGGAACACGGCCTCGGCGATGTCGAGAAGGCCGACCAGCGCGAGGATCACGCCGAAGGGTCGGCCGGTGAAGATGAGGAACTGGGTCTCGGGGATGGTGACGGCGACGACGACGCCCACGACGACGAGCGCTACGCCAAGAGAGAGCTGCGCTGGCTTGGTCATGCGTCGACCGTAGGGGCGTCGTCGCGGACGGGGCATCGTCCGCTCGGCTCGGATCGCTCGTCCTTTCGGACGGTCCGGCGGGTCCGTCAGGCGCGCTGGCGTGCCCGCTCGATCGCCGACATGCCGTGGAACACGACGAGGGCGGCGATGGTGCCGAGCGCGATGCCGTTGAAGACCATGTCGCCGATCTTCAGCTCGGGGTTGCCGATGCCGATGATGAGCGCGACGGCGGCGGTCAGCTGGTTCACGGGCAGCGAGAAGTCGACGTGGTTGTCGATCCAGATCTTGATGCCGACGATGCCGATGAGGCCGTAGAGGGCGATCGTCACGCCACCGAGCACGCCGACGGGGATGGTGTTGATCACGGCGCCGATCTTCGGCGAGAACGAGAGCAGGATCGCGATCGCTCCGGCCACCCAGTAGGCGGCCGTCGAGTAGACCTTCGTGGCCGCCATGACGCCGATGTTCTCGCCGTACGTCGTGGTGCCGGAGCCACCGCCGGCGCCGGCGATGGTGGTGGCGAGGCCGTCCGCGAACAGGGCTCGGCCCGTGCGCTCGTTGATGCCGTCGTCGCCCGTCAGGTGCGCGACGCTGCGGACGTGGCCGACGTTCTCGGCGATGAGCACGAGCACCACGGGCAGGAAGGCGGGGATGAACATCCAGCTGACCTGCGGCGTCGTGAAGTCGGGCAGGCCGATCCACGAGGCGTCGCCGACCGTGCTGAAGTCGAGCTCTCCGCGCAGCCCCGCGAAGGCGTAGCCGACGACCACGCCGACGATGATCGACAGCCGACCCACCAGGCCCTTGAACGCGACGGCGGTGACCAGCACGACCGCGAGGGTGACGAGCGCCGTCCACCACGCCTGCTGCGCGTTGTTGGTCGCGGCGGGGGCGAGGTTGAGGCCGATGAGCGCGACGATCGCGCCGGCCACGATCGGCGGCATGAGCGCGTTGATCCAGCCGATCCCGGTCTTCATGACGATCGCGCCGACCACGGCCAGCAGCACGCCGGTGACGAGGATGCCGAACATCGCGACCTCGATCGACCCGCCCCCCGCCGCCACCGCCGCGATGGGCGCGAGGAACGCGAACGACGACCCGAGGTAGCTGGGCAGCCGGTTCTGCGTGAGGACGAGGAAGAGGATCGTGCCCAGCCCGGAGAAGAACAGCGTCGCCGTGACCGGGAACCCGGTGATCGTCGGCACGAGGAACGTCGCCCCGAACATCGCCACCACGTGCTGCGCACCGAGGCCGATGGTCCGCGGCCACGTGAGCCGCTCATCAGGTCGGACGATCTCCCCGTCCGCGATCGTCTTGCCGTCGTGGTGGAGCTTCCAGGTCAGGGGCATGGGGGGATTCTGTCGGACACGCGACCGAGGACCCTCACCGCCTCGACGGCCTCTCAGGAAGTGACGACGTCGCCGTTCGGGTGCAGGACGAACTCATCGCGCATCATGGCGAGGTAGCGCGGCACCAGTTCCTCGTCGGCGTGGCCTGCGCCACGGAGGTCCCATACCGTGTGGAGCGTCATGAAGATCGCCGAGACGCGAACGCAGGCGCGCTCGCTACATCTGTGTGCGTCCACGACCTCGTCGACGGTTCGCGGCCCGGAGGCCGAGTAACCGTCGTGGGGTGACTCGGATCGCTGGAAGACGCTCCACCAGTCGCCACCTTCAGGGTGGTATCCCGAGCTCGGCAACCACATGTCGTGGACGATTCGATTTCGTCGTGTACCTGCGCGCTTCGCAGCGTCAAGCGCCGCGTCCCCAGCGTCTCGAATGTCTTGTCGGACGTCCGCCTTCTGCAGTCTTCGCTGGCATCTCGTGACCAGCTGGTCGAACCCGACGATGGACGACGACCGTGGAGCGGCGCCCGACCGAGTGGCCAGGAGCCGGTCGACGCCATGGACCTTGTACTCGAGGTTCGCATGCGCCCGCGCGACTCGTCCGACCCAGAGCGACAGGAGGTCGTCGCTCGACCACTCGCCCTCGCCACGATGCTGCATGACGGCACCGTAGTCACGGGGCGCTGAACGCAAGGCGTTTTCAGCTCACCGCCGCGGCCACGCCCATGCCGACCGCAGGATGTACGCGAGGACCAGCAGCTCGAGTCCGATGGAGAGCCCGTAGAACCACGCGTAGCTCCACGGCTCGCCGTCGGCGTTGTAGATGGTGACCGGGACGTAGAGGGCGGCGACGACGAGGTTCGCGATCCTCGCGACGCGCGCCGGCGCGGCCGCCGAGACCAGGACCATCAGGATCGGGACCGACATGAGCGTGAGCGCGGAGCCGACGAACGTCGGGCCGAGGTCGAAGTCGTGCACCGCGCCGCCGAGCAGCTCGTCGAGGAAGCCCGGCTTGTAGAGCGCGAGGTAGTCGACGTAGAGGTACAGGAACATGAAGCTCGCCCAGGCTGCGGCCAGGCGGGCGCGGACGGGGAGGCGGGTGTCGTCGAGGTCGGCGCGGGGCCGGGTGGCGGTGGTCGTGGTCATCGTGCGTCCTTCGTGAGAGCGGGTGGTGCTCCCACCGTCGCGGACGCCACCCCCTCCCCACATCCACCGGCGGGCCCGACCCGTGCTGGCCGATCGCACTGACGTCTTCTCGTACTTTCGGTGGATACGACGGCCCTGCCGCGTCCCTATCCTGGGCCGGTGGCCACCGCACTCCGCTCGCTGTGTGCCGAGCCCCGCGCCGCGGACGCGACCGGCCCCACCCCACGTGACTGGGCACTCGTCGCGGCCCTGACGATCTGGTCGGTCTCGGAGCTCGTGCTGCGCGACACCCTCGCGCCGCGCCCGCTGGTCGCGCTCGCAGCGGTCGCCGTCGTCGCACCCGTTCCGTGGCGACGCGTGCACCCGCTGGCCGGCGTCGTGGTCGCGTTCGGTGTGCTCACGATCGTCGACGTCGTCCGCCTGCTCGACGACGGCAGGCCCGGTCTGCTCCTCAACAGCACGGCGGCGACACTCGTGCTCACCTACGCGCTGTTCCGGTGGGGGTCGGGCCGCGAGGTGGTGGCTGGCTTCTGCGCCGTCCTCGTGTGGCTCCCCGTCACCACCACCGTGGACGCGACGACTGCTGCCACCACGGTCGGCGCCTACGGCTTCTTCCTCACGGCGGGCGCGCTGGGCGCCGCCGTGCGCTCCTACGCCACCGTGCGGGTGCGCGACGTCGAGCGCGCCAAGGCGCAGGAGCGTGAGCAGCTCGCCCGCGACCTCCACGACACCGTGGCCCACCACGTCTCGGGCATCGCCATCCAGGCGCAGGCGGGCCGGGCGGTCGCCGCCACCCATCCTGACCGAGCTGTCGAGGCGCTCGCCACGATCGAGGACGCGGCGACCCGCACCCTCACCGAGCTCCGCGGGATGCTCGGCGTGCTGCGAACGCCACACGAGTCGGAGCGTGCGCCGCAGCCGGGACTGTCCGACGTCGAGCGGCTCGCGTCGGACGGCGGACGTCCGGCGGTCACCGTGTCACTCGAGGGCGACCTCGACGACCTCGCACCGGCGGTCGGCGCCGCCGTGTTCCGGCTCGCGCAGGAGTCGGTCACCAACGCCCGCCGCCACGCCCGTCAGGCGACCCGGGTGGCGGTGAACGTGGTCGGTGCTCCCGGCGCGGTGCGCGTCGTCGTCGAGGACGACGGCCACGGTGCCGGCGGGTCTCCGTCGTCCGGTGGCTTCGGCCTCGTGGGCATGGAGGAGCGCGTGACGCTCCTCGGCGGCACCTTCGCTGCCGGCCCCAACGGCCACCAGGGGTGGCGCGTCGAGGCATCCCTCCCCCGCACCCAGGGGGCGCGATGACCGTGCGCGTGCTCGTCGCCGACGACCAGCCCATCGTCCGCACCGGCCTGACGATGCTGCTCGACGCGCAGCCCGACATCGAGGTGGTCGGCGCCGCCGCCGACGGACGCGAGGCGGTGCGCCTCGCCCGCGAGCTGCGACCGGACGTCGGCCTCTTCGACGTCCGCATGCCCGTGATGGACGGCATCGAGGCCACCCGGGTGCTGGCAGGCCCCGACGTTGACGACCCGCTGCCCATCGTCGTCATCACGACGTTCGACCTCGACGAGCACGTCTACGGCGCCCTCCAGGCCGGCGCCCGCGGCTTCCTGCTCAAGGACGCCGGACCGGCGCTGCTCACCCAGGCGATCCACGCAGCGGCCGCGGGCGACGCCCTCATCGCCCCGAGCGTCACGCTCCGGCTCATCTCCGCCTTCGCCGGCGCGCAGAAGCCGGCGGCCCGCCAGCCGCTCGAGCCCCTCACCCTCCGCGAGGAGGAGGTGCTCCTCCCCGTCGCTCGCGGCCGCACCAACGACGAGATCGCTGCCGAGCTCCACATCACGACGAGCACCGTCAAGGCCCACCTCGCCAGCCTCATGCGGAAGATCGGCGCGCGGAACCGCGTGGAGGTCGCGATCTGGGCCTACGAGACGGATCGGGTCTGACACCACTCCGGCAGACTGCAGGCGTGCCCGACCCCCTCAGAAGGCTCCTCGCCTCCCCGCCCGACCTCCCGGTCGTCGCGGGGCTGGGAGCGCTCGACGAGGCGCTGCGGAGCCACTTGTCGGCGGTGGTCCAGGCGCCGCCCGGGTCGGGCAAGACGACGATGGTGCCGCCGGCGGTGGCGTCGGTCGTGGAAGGGCGCGTGGTCGTCACCCAGCCGAGCCGCATCGCAGCTCGCGCCGCGGCAAGACGGCTCGCGCAGCTGCTGGGTGAGCCGGTGGGCGAGACCGTCGGCTACGCCGTGCGCGGGGAGCGGAAGACGAGCCGACGCACGCGGGTGGAGGTGGTCACCACCGGCCTGCTGCTGCGGCGCATCCAGCACGACCCCGAGCTGCCCGGCGTCGGCGCGGTGGTGCTCGACGAGGTGCACGAGCGCCACCTCGACGCCGACCTGACGCTCGCCCTCCTCGTCGACGTCCGCGCGACCCTGCGAGAGGACCTCGTGCTCGTCGCGATGTCGGCCACCATCGAGGCCGAGCGGACGGCGGCGCTGCTCGCCGGCCCCGACGACGAGCCGGTTCCGGTGGTCGACGTGCCCGGCGCGCTGCACCCGGTGGAGACCGTCTGGTGCCCGCTGCCTCCCGGTGCGCGTCGCACCGACGACCGCGGGATCACCCCCGCCTTCCACGACCACGTCGCGACCACCGTCCGCCGCGCCCTCGCCGAGCACGAGGGCGACGTGCTGGTGTTCGTGCCGGGCGTCGGGGAGGTCGACCAGGTGGTGCGACGCCTCGGTGGGGTCGAGGCGGACGTGCACCCGCTCCACGGCCGGCTGCCGGGCAAGGAGCAGGACCGCGCCTTGAGCAAGGGTCCGCGACGTCGGGTGGTCGTCTCCACCGCGGTCGCGGAGTCGTCGCTGACCGTGCCGGGCGTGCGGGTCGTCGTCGACGCCGGCTTCTCGCGCGAGCCGCGCACCGACCATCGCCGCGGGCTGTCGTCGCTGGTCACCGTCACCGTCAGCAAGGCGGCCGCCGAGCAGCGCGCCGGCCGCGCGGGTCGTTTGGGGCCGGGCGTGGTGCTGCGCTGCTGGTCGGAGGAGGAGCACGCCCGCCTGGCCGCCCACCCCGAGCCCGAGATAGCCACCGCCGACCTCGCCGCGTTCGCTCTCGAGGTGGCGTGCTGGGGCACGCACGACGTCCGCGACCTCGCCCTGCTCGACCAGCCGCCCGCACACGCGCTCGAGTCGGCCCGACGGGTGCTGGTGGACCTCGGCGCCATGACCGACGACGGCGGCGCGACGCCGCGCGGTCGGGTGATGGCCGGCGTTCCGGCCGACCCGCGGCTGGCACGGGCACTCATCGACGGCGCCGGACTCGTCGGACCGAGGCGCGCGGCGGAGGTCGTCGCGATGCTCAGCGAGGACGTCCGCGCACCCGGCGGCGACCTCGTCGCCGCCCTCCGGTCGCTGCGCGGAGGGCACCGGTCGGCGACGTGGCGCAGCCAGGTCACCCGGCTCGAGGCGATCGCGACGGAGCACGCCGACCGGTCGAACGACGGGTCCCTGACCGACGACGTGGCCGTCGGGCTCGTCGTCGCCCTGGCCCATCCCGACCGCATCGCCCGCAAGCGCGCCGGCGGCTCGGCCTACCTGATGGCGTCGGGCACCGGCGCCGCCTTCGACCGCCGCGACCCCAGCCCCCTCGCCGGGCTCGAGTGGATCGCCATCGGCGACGCCGACCGTCGCGCCGGCGAGCGCGAGGCGCGCATCCGCTCGGCTGCACCCCTCACCGAGGACCTCGCCCTCGAGGCTGCCGCATCGCTCTGGACCGAGCGGGACGACGTCGAGTGGAAGGACGGACGCGTCGTCGCCCGCCGACGGACGTTGCTCGGCGCGATCGAGCTGAGCTCCGTGCCGATCGACGACCCACCCGCCGAGGCGGTGACCGCCGCCATCCGCGGCGCGCTGGGACGCGACGGCATCGACCTGCTCCGGTGGTCGGAGTCGGCGACGGCGCTGCGCCAGCGCCTCGACTTCCTCCACCGCACCCTCGGCGACCCGTGGCCCGACGTCAGCGACCAGGCGCTCACCGAGAACCTCGACTCCTGGCTCGGCCCGCAGCTCGCACGCGTCCGGTCGGCCGAGCAGCTGCGGCGCATCGACGTCGGCGCCGCCCTGCGGGCCCTCCTCCCCTGGCCCGAGGCGGGCCGGCTCGACGAGCTGGCCCCCGAGCGCGTCGAGGTCCCGAGCGGGTCGGTCGTGCGGATCGACTACGCCCAGGAGCAGCCGGTGCTCGCGGTGCGGCTGCAGGAGGTCTTCGGCTGGACCTCGACACCGACGCTCGCGGACGGCCGGGTGCCGCTGCTGCTGCACCTGCTCTCCCCCGCGCGTCGCCCCGCGGCCGTCACCGCCGACCTCGACTCGTTCTGGGACAACGGCTACCCGGGCGTCCGTGCCGACCTCCGCGGCCGGTACCCGAAGCACTCGTGGCCGGACGACCCGCGCAGCGCGCCCGCCACCCGACGGACAAAGTCTGCGCGCGACCGCGGCTGAGGCGCGCGCCTGCTGTTCACGCGACCGTCGCTCGCCAGGGCTTGCGCTGGGATGAAACGAGCCCGTACCATCGAATGGAACGGAACAGTTTCGTTTCATCCGTGTTTCGCCCGGCACCAGGAGCACCATGACCCCGGCAGAAGCCGCAGCCGCAGCCCGTCCCCGCGTGGAGGGCGAGCGCGAGCAGGAGATCCTCGAGGCGGCGCTCGACGTGCTGGCCGACGTCGGTTACGACCGGCTGACGATGGACGCCGTGGCCTCGGCCGCGCGTGCGTCGAAGGCCACGCTCTACCGCCGGTGGGACACCAAGGCCAGCCTCGTCCTCGAGGCCGTCCTCGCCCAGAAGGGGCCTCTCCCGGCCCTCCCCGACACCGGCAGCCTGCGCGGCGACCTCATCGCCTCGCACTGCGGCCACGGCGGACTGACCGACGAACGTCAGATCGCCATCTTCAGCGCGGTGCTCACGGCTCTCGGCCGCGACACCGAGTTCGCCGACGGCTTCCGCAGCCGCTTCCTCGGCCCCAAGGTCGAGGCGACCCATGAGCTGTTCCTCCGCGCCCGTGAGCGCGGCGAGATCCGCGACGACGTCGACCTCGACATCGTCGGGTCTGCCCTCGCCGGCATCGTGCTGCACCGCGAGTTCGTCATGGGCGAGGTGCCCACCCCCGAGAGGATCACCGCCGTCATCGACCAGGTGATCCTTCCCGCCGTCCTGCGCCACTCCTCCGACACGACCCCCAAGGACCCGTCATGACCGACACCACCGACACCGGGAGCCACCTCACCGAGCCCGAGGACCTCTCGCCCGAGACCAACCGCCGGCTCGGCTGGGCGCTGGTCATCATCTGCATCGCGCAGCTGATGGTCGTGCTCGACGCGACGATCGCCAACATCGCCCTGCCCTACATCGGCTCCGACCTGCGGATCGGCGAGGCGAACCTGCAGTGGATCGTCACGGGCTACGCGCTCGCCTTCGGCGGCCTGCTGCTCCTCGGCGGCCGCGTCGCCGACCTCTACGGTCGGCGCCGGATCTTCATGACCGGCCTCGTCGTGTTCGCCGTCGCCTCGGCGCTCGGTGGCCTGGCGCAGAACGAGCCGATGCTGCTCGCGTCGCGAGGGCTGCAGGGCATCGGCGCCGCCATGGCCGCCCCCTCGGCACTGGCGCTGATCACCACCACCTTCCCCGCCGGACCGCTCCGCAACCGCGCATTCAGCGTCTACGCCGCGCTGTCGGGCGTAGGCGCGGCGATCGGCCTGATCCTCGGCGGCTGGCTGACCGGGCTGGAGCTGGGCAACCTCGAGGGCTGGCGACTCACCTTCCTCATCAACGTGCCGATCGGCCTCGTGGCCGCGTTCCTCGCACCGCGGTTCCTGCCGGAGAGCTCGCCGCAGCGCCTGCCCCTCGACATCCCCGGCGCCCTGAGCGGCACCCTCGGCCTGGCCGCGCTGGTCTTCGGCCTGACCCGTGCCGGTGAGGAGCGCTACGGCTGGGACGACCCCTCGACGATCGTGCCCCTGGTCGCCGCGGCGGTGCTGCTCGTGAGCTTCATCCTGATCGAGCGCTCGGTGAAGAGCCCGCTGCTGCCGCTCAACATCTTCGCCAGCCGCGCCCGCTCGGTCGCGTTCGCGTCGATGATGATCACCCCGGCCGCCATGTTCGCGATGTTCTTCTTCCTGTCGCTGTTCGTGCAGAACGTGCTCGGCTACAGCCCGCTGCACACCGGCTTTGCCTTCCTGCCGTTCACGGTCGGCATCGTCCTGGGCGCCACGCTGTCGTCGAAGCTGGTCGCCAGCATCGACCCGCGGTTCATCGCCGGCACCGGCACGATCCTGGCTGGCATCGCCCTCTTCGGCTTCTCCCGCATCGACGTCGACGACCGCGCCGCCAACCTGCTGCGCATCGCCGGCGGCAGCGGCTCACTGAGCGACGACGTCAACTACTGGACCTCGATCGCGCCGTTCATCATCCTCATGGCCTTCGGCATGGGGCTGGTGTTCGTGACGATGACCCTGGTGGCCGTGCACGGCATCCCCTCGGAGGAGTCCGGCATCGGCTCGGGCGTCCTCAACACCATGCAGCAGGTGGGCGGCGCCATCGGCCTCGCCGCCCTCTCGACCGTCGCCCTCCACTTCTCCACCAACCGCGGCGAGGAGATCGGCGGCGCCCTCCAGGCCGCCGGTGGATCGGGCGGCGCACCGTCGGGCGACGCAGCCGACCGCCTCCAGCAGATCATCGGCCAGGCCGCCTTCACCGAAGGCGCGACCCACGCCTTCCTCGTCGGCGCCTTCATGATCTGGACCGCCTCGGCCATCATTTGGGTCTTGCTGAACGTCAAGCACGACGAGCTCGCTACAGATGGGCCGGAGGTCGTCGCCGCAGGCTGAGCTCGACGGGCATGGGGACCCTCCGTCCTGCGCGCCCTGGGCGACGCGATGTTGAGCCGCCCGAGGTTCGTTACAGCAAGGCCCAGGTGCAGGTCTTCTGGGAGTGTGGAGCTTCGTTCGGGCAAGGAGCCTGGCCTCGCTTCGCGACTGAGGGCTCGTTCGGCCATTCCGACTCTTGGACTGCAGATAGACCGGCGGGCGCGAGGACCGCGCAGTGCATGGCCACACCTTCCAGCGGACCCCACCCTGAGTTCGACGTGGCCTCCTGGAGAGTCGTCGAAGGGTGCTACGCCCGCACCTCTATAGTTCGGCGAACGACGCAAGGAGCCACGTGAAAATCTCAGCGATCTCGATCCAAAAGTATCGATCGATCAGGAAGACCGATCGCCTGAACCTCGGTGATCTCACGGTGCTCATCGGCCCCAACAATGAGGGCAAATCGAACGTCCTCCGTGCGTTGGCAGTCAGCATGCAAATCCTGCGCTTGTACGGCGCAATGAGCGTAAGTTCAACGCGACGACCCGCCAGCCCGCGGCGTCTTACCCCCGGAAGGTATTACGACTGGCAATCCGACTTCCCGAAGGACCTTCAAGATAAGACACCTGAGGGAAACTCCATTATCGATCTGTGGTTTGAACTGACGCTGGACGAGCAGACCGCGTTCCACAAGGCGATCGGGACGCGCCTCAGAACCGAACTGCCAATAAGGTTGATCATTGGCCCGAGGCACGTGGAGTTCGCCGTTCGCAAACAAGGGCCCGGCGCGGTGGCACTGACCGCGAAGGCGGCGCAAGTAGCGCAGTTTGTAGGACGAGCTCTCCGAGTGGAGCACGTGGAATCTGTCCGAACGGCCGCACGGGCACGTCAGGTCGTGGAAGACATGTTGTCGCTCGAACTGGCGGAACTTGAAGAAGACGAAAAATTCTCGGCAGCCCTTGAGGCCCTCACGGCGGCGGTCAAACCAGTCGCCGATCGCCTTTCGGCTGACCTTGCCGCCACACTGAAGGCGTTTCTTCCCGACGTCCGAGACGTCGAGATCGGTCTGTCGACCGACCGAATTCTGAATGCCATCTCCTCACAGGTACAGATCACCGTCGACGACGGAGTCTCAACGGAGTTGCGGCACAAAGGCGATGGAGTTCAAAGCCTATCGGCCCTTGCGCTGATAAGAAAAGCAGCTGAGGTGCGACGCGGAGCCCTCGTGCTCGCGATCGAAGAGCCGGAAGCACACCTCCATCCTCGAGCCGTTCACCAGCTCCGTGAAGTCCTCCCGAGATCGCCGTCAGTCAGCAAGTGGTGCTCACAACGCACAGCGGCGTGCTAGTCGACCGCCAAGAACTCAGCAACAATATTCTTGTGCGCGCCAATCGGGCGGCGCCAGCTTCAGGGATCGCCGAAATTCGGAATGCACTCGGCGTTCGTGTCAGCGACAACATGCGGAGCGCCGAGATGGTCATTGTCGTGGAAGGTGGGAGTGATTCACGCGCCGTTGCGGCCCTCCTTGGTGAACACTCCCCCGCGTTGGCGAAGGCTTTGAGCAACGGAGTGATTTCTGTCGAATCACTCGGTAGTGCCTCGAATCTATCCGCCCGACTTGACGGGTTGCGGTCCAGCCTTTGCGAGTATCACGTCTTGCTCGACAACGACGAAGCCGGTCGTCTCGCCGCAGGGAAGGCGCGCGACCGCGGCCTGCTTACGCCCATTGAAGAGAATTTGGTAACAATCCCGGGGTTGCGCGACTCCGAGTTTGAAGATCTTCTAGATCTTCCCCTCTATGCCAGCAAGATCCAGCAAGCCTTCGGTGTCAATCTTGATACGAAGGACTTCCGGAAGTCGAGAGCAAAATGGACCGACCGAGTAGCTGATGCTTTCCGTAGTCAGGGGAAAAATTGGTCCGACCCGGTGAAGATCTCGGTAAAGACATTGGTGGCGATGGAGGTCGCGCAGAATCCGTCCGCAGCGCTCCATGCACAGCGCGGCGCGAGCTTCATGGCGCTCATCGCTCAACTGGAGCATAGGTCGCCACTGACGCAAAGTTCCGAATCTTCCTAGAGACCGCAACCTACAGAGGTGCTCCCGGTGGGGGTCGAACCCACACTGGGGCGGGTTTAAGCCGCCTGCCTCTGCCATTGGGCTACGGGAGCGCGGGGCCAGCCTAGGCGGGGGCGCGTCAGTCGACGCCGAGCCAGGCGAAGAACTCGTCGGCCGAGATCACCGGCTTGCCGTACTCGCGGGCCTTGCGCGCCTTGCCCGACTGGGTGCCGACCTCCGCGACGACGAGGAGGTCGCACTTCGTCTTGGTGACGTTGGCGACAGACGCGAGGCCGGCGTCGCGGGCGAGACGCTCCATCTCGTCGCGCTCGTACATCCGGCCCGAGGGGGAGGTGGCCGTGCCGGTGAAGCAGACGCGGGCGCCGGGCTGCAGCACGCCGAACGCCGACGGGTTCGCCTCCGCGACCGACGCGACGAGGTCGTCGACGAAGCGCTCCCCCAGCATCGACTCGACCGTGCGGAGCCGCTCGACGAGGGTGTCGGAGAGGCGCGAAGCCTTCGTGGCGACGTTGGTGAGCCGCGCGACGACGGCCTCGGCCACCACCGCCGGTGGGCGTGAACCAGAAGGCGAGTCGCCGTCGAGCAGGGCGGCGCTGAGGTCGATGCTCGCCGCGACGAGCGCGGAGAGTGTCGGGAGGCGGTCGGTCGACGGGGCGGGGAGGTCGGGGTCGCGGGTGAGCAGGTAGCTCGGGTCGGGCAGTCCCTCGGCCGGCTCGAAGGGCGTACCCGACGCCGTCGCCGCACCCTCTCGTTTAGTCCGACTAAAGGAAGAGAGCGCCGCGCGCGCCTGGTCGGCCGCCCGACCCGACGCCTCCGCCATCCGCTCCTGCGACGACAGTGCCCCGTACGGCACCTCGACGCCGAACGGCATCGGCACGACGTGCTGCAGGCGCTTGAGCTCGAAGTCCACCTTCGCCAGCGCGTCGTCCACGCGCACGCCCACCGGTGTCACGCCCTCCAGCAGCGGGGCGAGCACGGCCCACGCCTCGGGCAGCGTGGGCGCGAGGAGCACGTCGTCGGCGGTGATGCCGTAGCGGGCGCGGGCGTCGGCGAGGTCGCGCTCGGGGTTCACGAGCGTGCTCAGCACCGTGCCGTCGTCGAACGCGACCGCCAGCTCCACCGGCCGCGGCCGCGAGAACGTGCCCTCGTCGCCGACGAAGCAGACCCCCAGCCCGGCGAACGGCGACGGGCCGGTGCGCGCCACCTCGTCGGAGAGGAACCGCGTGACCCGGCGGTCGGTGCGCAGGTGCCGCGGCTCGATCGGCCGCTTCAGCACCAGCCCCGCCATCGACGTCGCCCGGCTCAGCGCCACGTACACCTGGCCGGTCGCGAACACCCCGCCCGTGAGGTCGACGACGAGGTGGTCGAGCGTCTGCCCCTGGCTCTTGTGGATCGTGATCGCCCACGCCAGCCGGCACGGCAGCTGCGTCCACGTGCCCACCACCTCGCGGCTCAGCGTGCCGCCCTCGACCACTGGGCGCGTCACCTCCCACGTGGTCTCGCCGACCGTGACGACGGACCCGTCGGCCAGCTCCACCTCCAGCTCGGCGTCACCGCGCTCGTCGACGTCGATGCCGACCACGCGGGCGAGCGAGCCGTTGACCCACCGGTCGCTCGGGTCGTTGGTGAGCATCATGACCTGCGCGCCGACCTTGAGCCGCAGGGTCGTGTCGGTGGGCGGGTCGAAGCCGGACACGTCGCCGCTCTCGCGCGCGTGGCTCTCCACCACGTCGCCCGGCAGCCGGTCGAGCCGCTCGCGGTTGCGGGCAGTGACGATCGAGTTCGACGGCGCGAGCGTCAGCCACAGCTCGTCCTCCGGCGGCTCGAAGTCGGGGTCGACGCAGGCGTTCAGCTCGGCCCGCGCGGCCTCCAGCAGCACGCCCTCGCGGACGGCGTTGAGCAGCGCAGTGAGCCGGTCGTCGCCGAGCTGGCGGAAGACGGTGGTGAGCGCGACGGTCGGGAACGCGTCGCGGTCGAAGGCGTGCGCGGAGTAGACGTACTCGGTCTCGTAGTGCGTGCGGAAGAACGCGGTCTCGCGGTCGCCGACGATCGGCGGCAGCTGCAGCAGGTCGCCGACGAGCACCACCTGCACGCCGCCGAACGGCTCCCCCTCCCGCGGCCCGAACCGGCGCAGTGCCGCCTCGACCATGTCGAACACGTCGGCCCGCACCATCGACGCCTCGTCGATCACGAGCGTCTGCAGGCCGCGGATCGCCCGTGTGAACCGGCCGGGCCGGTAGGCGCCGCTGCGCACGTCGGCGAGCGTCGTGGTCGGGCGGAAGCCGAACAGCCGGTGGATCGTGTAGCCGTCGACGTTCAGCGCCGCGATCCCCGTGGGCGCGGCCACCACCACCCGCCGCTCGGTGGTGGCGAGGAAGTGCCGGATCAGCGTCGACTTGCCCGTGCCCGCCTTGCCCGTGAGGAACAGGTGGCTGCCCGACTCGAGCAGCTCCATCGCCCGCTCGATCTCGGGCGTGATGGTCAGGTCGGGCACGGGGTCAGGGTGTCACGCGGACGACCCCGGCCGGCCGAGCACCTCGTGGCGCAGCACCACGAGGTCACCCTCGACAGCCGACCCGGTCCGCCGCAGCCGCACCGGCGGTTCACCCGGCTCACCGGCCCACAGGGGGACGCCCCCACCAAGAAGCACCGGTGCGACGTGCAGGACGACCTCGTCGACGAGTCCCGCACGCAGTGCCTGCCGTGCGACATCCGCTCCGAGCAGACCGACGTCCGCGGCCCCCGCCGCCTCGGCGGCGCGCCCTACGACATCCTCGATCGGACCCTCCACCACGGTCCCCGTCACGCCCTTGACCACGGGCGGCTCGCGGCGATGACGGCTGACGACGAAGAACGGACCTTGGAAGGATCCGCCGTAGAACCCATGTTGGTCACGGTCCTCGACGTCCATCGTGCGCCGGCCCACGACGAGCGCTCCGAGCCGGTCGGCGACCGCACGGAGCTCGATCGCCTCCCCGAGGTCGAGCTCGAAGACCCAGTCCATCGCATCGCCGGGCCCGGCGATGAAGCCGTCGAGGCTGGTCACGGTGTGCCACACCACTGCCGTCACCACTGCTCCTTCCGACACCGTCCGGCCACCCTCGCACCGCACGCGTCCAGGAACAACCGCGCCGACGCGACACGGCCCCCGACCTGCGCGAGGTCGGGGGCCGGTCGGGCGTGCGACGGGTCAGGCGTCGAGGCCGTCCTCGATCGTCTTGAGCTCGTCGTCGGTGAGCTCGAGGTCGGCGGCCTCGGCCGAGTTCTTCGCCGACTCCGGGCGGGAGGCGCCGGGGATCGGGACGACGATCGGCGCCTGGGCGAGGTGCCAGGCGAGCGCGACCTGGTGGGGGCTCACGCCGCGGGCGTCGGCCACCTCCTGGAAGGCGCTGTGGTCGGAGCCGAAGTCGCCGGCCTTCTTGATGCCGCCGAACGGGCTCCACGGCAGCCACGCGATGCCGAGGTCGGCGCAGTGCTTGAGCTCGTCGCGGCTGGACAGGAACGCCGGGCTGAACTGGTTCTGCACCGACACCAGCTTGCCGCCGAGCACCTCGTTGGCCTCGTCGATCTGCGCGACCGTGGCATTCGAGATGCCGGCCATACGGATGACGCCCTCGTCGAGCAGGTCCTTCAGCGCGCCGACGGACTCCGCGTACGGGACCTCCGGGTCGGGGCGGTGGAACTGGTACAGGCCGATCGCGTCGACGCCGAGGCGCTTCGCCGACGCCTTCGCGGCGTCCTTGAGGTAGTCGGGGTGGCCGTTCTGCGTCCACGAGCCGTCGCCGGGGCGCAGGTGGCCGCCCTTCGTCGCGACGAGCACGTCCTTGCCGGCCGAGTGGCTCGCGAGGGCCTCGGCGATGAGCTCCTCGTTGTGGCCCACCTCGTTCGCGTCACGGTGGTACGCGTCGGCGGTGTCGATGAAGGTCACGCCCGCGTCGAGCGAGGCGTGGATCGTGGCGATGGAGCGCTCACGGTCCGGCCGCCCCTCGATGGACATCGGCATGCCGCCGAGGCCGATCGCGCTGACGGTCACGTCTCCGATGGTGCGCTGCTGCACAGGGTCCTCCTGGTGGTCGGAATCGGGTGGTCAAGTCTTCAACTTCGACGTTACGCCCGCTGCCCAGGAGCGCCAGCCGAGTCAGGAGCCGGAGACGTCGACCTGGTTCATCAGGGGCTCGCCGGTCGCGAGGCGGCGGACCTGCTCGCGGACGAGTGGCTCGATGCGCTCGAGCCGGGTGGCCACCGCACCGCCGACGTGCGGCACGACGAGCACGCCGGGCGTCGTCCAGAGGGGGTGGTCGTCGGGAAGGGGCTCGGGGTCGACGACGTCGATCGCGAGCCGCACGTGACCCGACGCCGCGTGGCGCACGAGAGCCTCGGTGTCGGCCACCTTGCCGCGGGCGACGTTCACGAGCAGCGCCCCGTCCCGCATGGCCCCCAGGAAGGTGTCGTCGACGAGATGGTGCGTGGACTCGCCGTACGGCACCGCGACGATGACGACGTCGACGTCCCCCAGCAGGTCGTGCACCTCGTCGATGCCGTGCACGTGCCCGCGATCGTCGTCGCGCGCCGACGACGCGACGCGCACGAGCTCGACGCCGAACCCGTCGAGCCGCTTCTCGACCTGCGTGCCGATCCCGCCGACTCCGAGCAGCATCACCCGCTTGCCGAGCAGGCCGGGGCGGGCGTCGCCCTTGTCCCACCGATCTTCGCTGCGCTGGGCGTTGCGGACGAAGTCGTCGAGGCCGCGCAGCGACGCCAGGGTCAGGGCGATGGCGAGCTCCGCGGTCGGCTCCTCGTGCACGTCGACGGCGTTGCACCACGTGATGCCGTCGGGCACGTTGCCGATGGCGTCGTCGTAGCCGAGCGACTGTGCCTGCACGGCGCGGACGCGGTCGGCGTCGAGCACCGAGAGGTCGCCGGTGAGCACGTAGGGACGGACGGCGAGGTCGAGCACGACGTCGGCCGGGGGCGGTCCGGAGAAGTCCCAGACCTGCAGCGTCGCGGTGCCGTCGGACTCCAGGTCGGCGAAGAGGTCGCGGGTCGTCTCGTCGGGCAGGCTGAGCTGGATGGTCCCGGACTCAGTGGTCGTGGCGTGGCCGGTCATGCCCTCGATCATGCCGCGGGAGCCGCGGCGGGGCTCAGCCGACGGGCACCTGCGTGCCGAGGTGCCGCTCGGTGCAGCCGATGACCTCGCCGAGCGTCTCGCGCGTGCGCACCAGCTCCTCGATGTGCTGGGTCAGCAGGTCGTGCTCCTCGCGCAGCCGCTCGAGCGTGGAGCGGCTCGTCGCCTCGCTGGGCGTCTCCACGCACGGCAGCAGGTCGATGAGCGTGCGGCTGGACAGGCCAGCCGCGTAGAGGCGTCGGATCCAGGCGACGCGGTCGACGGCGGCCTCGTCGTAGAGCCGCTGACCGGCAGGAGAGCGATCGCTGTGGAGCAGACCCTGCTCCTCGTAGTAGCGCAGCGAGCGCTCGCTCGCGCCCGTCCGCCGAGCCAGGTCGCCGATGCGCATGGTGATCTCCCTCTCGTCCCTTGCCTCTGACGTCAATGTCAGGGGTGAGTCTAGTCGCATGCACACGAACGACCACGACCACCAGACCTCCGAGTCCGCCGACGCCCTGTTCGAGCCGGTCGACGTCGGCGACCTGCGCCTGCCGAACCGCGTCGTCATGGCGCCGATGAGCCGCGTGCGTGCGACGCCCGACGGCCTCGCGACGCCCGAGATGGCCAGGTACTTCGCCCAGCGCGCGAGCGCCGGCCTCATCGTCAGCGACGGCGCGCAGCCGAGCCTCGTCGGCCAGTCGAACCCGAGCAGCGCGGGCCTGCACACCGACGCGCAGGAGGCGTCGTGGCGCCAGGTCGCCGACGCCGTGCACGACGCCAGCGGACGCATCGTCGCCCAGCTCATGCACGGCGGACGGGTGTCGCACCCGCTCACGAGCGGCCACCAGCCGGTCGCGCCGTCGGCCGTGCCCGCCACCGGCCAGGTGTTCACGCCCCAGGGCATGCGCGAGTTCCCTGTCCCCCGGGCACTGGCCACCGACGAGGTTCGCGAGCACGTCGACGCCTACGCCGACGCGGCACGACGGGGCGTCCGCGCCGGGCTCGACGGCGTCGAGCTGCACGGCGCCAACGGCTACCTCATCTCCCAGTTCCTCTCCGACGACGCCAACCTGCGCACCGACCGCTACGGCGGCTCCGTCGCGGGTCGCATCCGCTTCGCCGTGGAGGCCGTCGAGGCGACGGCCGACGCGATCGGCGCGCGCAAGGTCGGCATCCGGCTCTCGCCGGGATCGGGCATCTGGGGCGCCGGCGAGACCCAGCCCCTCGAGACCCACCTCGCTCTCCTCGCGGAGCTGTCACGTCTGGACCTCGCCTACGTGCACCTCGAGGCGACCCTGCCCGACGACGCGCTGCTCGAGCTGCGTCGCGCGTGGGAGGGGACGCTCGTGGTGAACCCTGTCCACCCGACGTCGCCGACCGCCGCGGGCCGCGCCGACGCGATCCGATGGCGGCACCTCGGTGCCGACCTGGTCAGCCTCGGCCGGGCGTTCATCGCCAACCCCGACCTCGTCCATCGGCTGCGGCGCGACCTCCCGCTCGCGTCCGCCGACCCTGCCACGTACTACGGCGGCGACGAGCGCGGCTACACCGACTACCCCACGTACGAGGAGGCGCGGCTGGCGTCGTGACCGGGGCCTAGGCTCGACGGGTGAGCACCTTGAGCGTCGTCCTGGCCGTCGTCGGCGGCTTCGTCGTGCTCTGGCTGCTCCTCGTCGGGACGCTCTGGATCGCTGCGCGGCGCCAGTCGCGAGGCTCCGACCTGCGCGGGATGGTGCGGCTCGTCCCGGACATCATCCGGCTCGTCACACGTCTCGCGCGCGACTCCTCGCTGCCCGGCGGCGTGCGCCTGCGACTGGCCCTGCTGCTCGGCTACCTCGCCCTGCCGATCGACCTCGTGCCCGACGTGGTCCCGGTGGTCGGGTACGCCGACGACGTCGTGGTCGTCGCGCTCGTCCTCAGGTCGGTCGTGCGGCGCGCCGGGCCGGACGCGATCGAGCGGCACTGGCCGGGCACGCCCGACGGTCTCGCGGCGGTGCTGCGCCTGGCCGGAGTGCGGGGAGCGGCCTGACGTGGACGCCCGCGCCCGCCTCGAGGAGGAGCGACGCTCGCTCCTCGCTGCCATCGCCCGACGCGACGCCGACGTCGCCGGCATCGTCGCCGCCCGCGAGGGGTCGAACGTCGACGACGAGCACGATCCCGAGGGCGCCACGATCGCGTTCGAGCGCTCCCAGGCCGACCACGCCGCCGACAGCGCCCGGGGTCGGCTCGCTGCCGTCGAGCTCGCGCTGGGTCGCGTCGACGACGGCACGTACGGGGTCTGCGAGGTGTGCGGCGAGCCGATCGCCGAGGGTCGGCTCGAGGCCCTTCCGGCTGCGACGCGATGCGTCCGCTGCGCGTCGTGACCTTGTCCTGTGCACGAGTCGGCAAAGGTCACGTATTCGCACAGACGCTGGATTCATGTCCGATCCAGTCTCTAGAATGGCGGTAGACCAGCAGGGGGGAACCATGAGCGTCGCCGCACTCGACACCCACCCGGTGCCGACGTGCGTGCACGGCCTCCACGCCCTGCTCGACCAGACCCCCACCAGCGCGTGGGACGGGATTGACCCCGCGGAGGTCCGGCGACTGATCGCGGAGATCGGGCGGGCCGAGGCGCGACTGTCGGCGCACAAGATGGCCGCCGCCCGGGTACTGGAGAAGGCCCGCAAGGCCGCCGCCGACCAGAACCACGGTGCCCGCGGCAACGCAGGCGGCGGGACCGGCACGTCGACCGGTGCGACGATCTCCCTTGATTTCGGTGGTGACCGGGGCGGCGACGATGCGATGGTCAAGACCGCCGAGCGGATCGAGGCCACGCTCACCGAAGCCGCCCTCGCGGCGGGTGAGATCTCGGCGAAGCAGGCCGACCTCATCTCCCGCGCCCTGGAGAACCTGCCCGAGGACGTCACCGACGAGCAGCGACTGCTGTGCGAGAAGACCCTGCTGAAGGACGCACCCCGGCTGACGTTGAAGGACCTGCGCGAGCGGGGCCGGCGGATCACCGACGCCTACAAGAAGAGCGACGAGGTCGACGAGGACGAAGACGCCCTCCTGCGTCGCAAGGAGGAAGCCGCGCGCGCGAAGACGTCGTTCTCGTTGTGGGACAACCGTGACGGCACCGTCACCGGCAGGTTCACGCTGCCCGAGGCGCAGGGCGCGATGCTGAAGACCGCGCTGGACGCGCTCGCCGCCCCGCACCAGAAGGTCGGCACCGTCAATGCCGCGACGGGTGAGATGGACGAAGTGGGGTTCGGGCAGACCTACCCCCAGCGGCTCGGGCACGCGTTCGCCACCCTCGTCGAGCACCTTCCCGCCGACCGGCTCCCGACGAACGGTGGCGTCTCCGCCGTGGTCACGGTGAACCTCGACCTCGACACCCTCATGGGTGGCCTCAAGGCCGCCGGCCTGTCGGACGGCACACGCATCAGCGCCGGGGAGGCCCGCCGGCTCGCCTGCTCCGCGCAGCTCGTCCCCATGGTCCTGGACGGCAAGAGCCTCCCCCTCGACCTCGGCACCCCGAACCGGTTCTTCAACCGGGCCTCCCGCCGGGCACTCGAGAAGCGGGACGGCGGCTGCACCGCACCGGGATGCGACAGGGACTCACGCTGGTGCGAGGTGAAGTTGCCCCGGTTCGACGGACACCGTGACAGCGGCCGTTGGGCCGCGGAAA
>CAZREF010000006.1:0-105301 GCA_964599245.1 uncultured Aeromicrobium sp.
TCGGCAGCGAGCCGTCGTGCTTGCGGTGCTCGTAGAGCATCGACTCGTCCTGGATGCGGCCACGCTGGTAGCCGGTCTCCATCGCGCCGAGGACGCCGCCGCGCTCGTTGATCGCGTCGAACTCCGCGAGCACCGCGGCCTCGACGAGGTCGGTCAGCTCGTCGATGATGAACGATCCCTGCAGCGGGTTCTCGTTCATCGCGAGCCCCCACTCGCGGTTGATGATGAGCTGGATGGCGAGCGCACGGCGCACCGACTCCTCGGTCGGCGTGGTGACGGCCTCGTCGTAGGCGTTGGTGTGCAGGCTGTTGGCGTTGTCGTAGATCGCGATGAGCGCCTGCAGGGTCGTGCGGATGTCGTTGAAGTCCATCTCCTGCGCGTGGAGCGAGCGACCCGACGTCTGCACGTGGTACTTCAGCTTCTGGCTGCGCTCGTTCGCGCCGTACTTCTCCTTCATCGCCACGGCCCAGATGCGTCGTGCCACGCGGCCGAGCACCGAGTACTCGGGGTCCATGCCGTTGGAGAAGAAGAACGACAGGTTCGGTGCGAAGTCGTCGACGTCCATGCCGCGGGCGAGGTAGGACTCGACGTAGGTGAAGCCGTTCGCGAGGGTGAACGCGAGCTGGCTGATGGGGTTCGCCCCGGCCTCGGCGATGTGGTAGCCGGAGATCGAGACCGAGTAGAAGTTCCGCACGCCCTCGTCGATGAAGTACTGCTGGATGTCGCCCATCATCCGCAGGCTGAACTCGGTGGAGAACAGGCAGGTGTTCTGGCCCTGGTCCTCCTTGAGGATGTCGGCCTGCACCGTGCCGCGGACGTTCTTCAACGCGTAGGAGCGGAGCTCGACGAGCTCGTCGGCGTCGGGCTCGCGCCCCTCGCGCTCGCGGAACGCGTCGACCTGCTGGTCGATGACCGTGTTGAGGAAGAACGCGAGCACCGTGGGAGCGGGGCCGTTGATCGTCATCGACACCGACGTCGACGGTGAGACGAGGTCGAAGCCGTCGTAGAGCGCCTTCATGTCGTCGAGCGTCGCGACGGAGACGCCCGACGTGCCGACCTTGCCGTACACGTCGGGACGCAGGTCGGGGTCGCGGCCGTAGAGCGTGACCGAGTCGAACGCGGTGGACAGGCGCGTGGCGTCGCCGTCGGCGCTCAGCAGCTTGAAGCGGCGGTTGGTGCGGAACGGGTCGCCCTCGCCGGCGAACATGCGGGCCGGGTCCTCGCCGTCGCGCTTGAAGGGGAAGACGCCCGCCGTGTACGGGAAGTAGCCGGGCAGGTTCTCGCGTCGCCAGAACCGGACGAGGTCGCCGTGGCCGGTGAAGCGCGGCAGCGAGACCCGTGGGACCTTGGAGCCCGAGAGCGACTCGCGGGTCAGCCGCGTGACGATCTCCTTGTCGCGCACGCGGACCACCTGCTCGTCGCCGGAGTAGGACTCGACGACCGACGGCCACGCCCCGATCTGGTCGGCGACGTCGTGGGGCACCTCCTTGCGAGCGGCCTCCAGGAGCTTCTCCACCGCCACCGCGTCGAGCCCGGCCTCGGCGAGCTCGGCGGCGGTGGTCTCGAGCCGCTGCACGCGGTCGGCGGCGTCGGCGAGCTCCTCGGTGCGCTCGTGGTAGGCCCGCACGGTCTCGGCGATCTCGGACAGGTAGCGGACGCGGTCGGCGGGGACGACCGCCTGGATGCCCGAGGAGCACCGGACGTCGACGGCCGGCAGCGTGCCCTCGGCCACCGGCAGCCCGTGCTCGGCGAGGCTGGCGCGCAGGTGCTGGTACAGCGCCGTGACGCCGTCGTCGTTGAACGTGGCGGCCGACGTGCCGAAGATCGGCATGTCCTCGGGCTTCTTGCCGAACGCCTCGCGGTTGCGCACCAGCTGCCGACCGACGTCGCGGTAGGCGTCCTTCGCGCCGCGGCGCTCGAACTTGTTGATGGCGACGACGTCGGCGAGGTCGAGCATGTCGATCTTCTCCAGCTGCGACGCGGCACCGAACTCGGGCGTCATCACGTACATCGACGTGTCGACGTGGGGCACGATCGCCGCGTCGCCCTGGCCGATGCCGGGGGTCTCGACGACCACGAGGTCGAACGCGGCCGCCTTGAGCACGGCGACGACGTCGTCGAGGCAGTCGGGCAGCTCGTGGGAGCCGCGGGTCGCGAGGGACCGGAAGTAGGCCCGTTCCCCGTCGAGCGCGTTCATCCGGATCCGGTCGCCGAGGAGGGCGCCGCCGCCGCGACGGCGGGTCGGGTCGACGGCGACCACGGCGACGCGCAGCTTGTCCTGCTGGTCGACGCGGAAGCGGCGGACCAGCTCGTCGGTGAGCGAGGACTTGCCGGAGCCCCCGGTGCCCGTGATCCCGAGGACGGGGGACCGGTGCCCGGCCGCGGCCTCGCGGACGCGCTCGAGGTCGGTGCCAGTGAGGCGGCCGGACTCGGCCAGCGTGATGGCCCGCGCGATCGCCGCCCGCTCACCGGCCAGGACGGCGTCGACGTCGAACGTGCCGACCTCGGCGAGGTCGATGTCGCAGTCCGCGACGACCGAGTTGATCATGCCGGCGAGGCCCATCCGCTGGCCGTCCTCGGGCGAGAAGATCGTGACGCCGGAGGCCCGCAGCCGGGCGATCTCCTCCGGGACGATGACCCCGCCGCCGCCACCGACGACACGCACGTGGCCGGCGCCCTGCTCGCGCAGCGACTCCACGAGGTACTCGAAGTACTCCACGTGCCCGCCCTGGTAGGACGAGACGGCGACGCCCTGGACGTCCTCCTCGATGGCTGCGTCGACGACCTCCTTGACCGAGCGGTTGTGCCCGAGGTGGACGACCTCCGCGCCCTGGCTCTGGAAGATCCGCCGCATGATGTTGATGGACGCGTCGTGCCCGTCGAACAGCGCGGACGCCGTGACGAGCCGGACGGGGTTCCGCGGGACGTGGAGATCAGCCATAGGAACCACGATAGTCGGACATCCAACTAATCGTCCAGTGCTGGGTAGGATGCTGCCCATGACCTCGGTGCCGCCCACGCCCCGTCTCGCGTTCGACCCGCTCGAGCGCGCCGGCGAGCTGTGGGAGGAGCGCATCGGTGACGCGACCGCGATGCGGCTGGCGACGTCGATCATGCGCGTCCACCAGCTCGTGAGCAGTCGCCTCGACGCCGCGCTCAAGCCGCACGGGATCACGTTCGCCCGCTTCGAGGTGCTGCGGCTCGTCTCCTTCAGCCGCGCCGGCCGGCTGCCGCTGAGCAAGATCGGCGAGCGCCTCATGGTGCACCCGACGTCGGTCACGAACGCCATCGACCGGCTCGAGGCCCAGGGTCTCGTGCGCCGTGAGCCCGACCCCAGCGACCGCCGACGGACCTTCGCCAGCCTCACGGCGGCCGGCGAGAAGGTCGTGGAGGCGAGCACGCAGGCCCTCATGGACGTGCACTTCGGTGTCGACCAGCTCGCCCCCGACGACCAGCGCGCGGCCTACACCCTGCTCCGCGAGCTGCGCCAGGTCGACTTCACCTGACCTGGCTCCGCTGAGTGTGACGTCTTGGCCCTAGTCGGGCCCGTTCCAGGGCCGAAACGTCACACTCAGCGGTCAGACGTCGACGCGATAGCGGCCCTCGAAGGCGAGCTCGACGCCCTGGATGTCGGGGACCCGTCGACACCGGCCGACCACGCCCAGGACGACTCGGTCGGGCTCGACGTCGACGCTCACCTCGTACTCCGGGGGCACCGCCGCGCGCAGGACGTCGGCCAGGTCGGCGGGGGCGGGCGCGGCGAGCTCGAACGTCGCGTCGACCCGGTGGCGCACCTCGGTCCAGTCGTCGCCCTGGGGGTCGCAGCGCTGCGTGTCGGCCAGGCCGGCCAGGGTGTCGTCGGGCGCCAGGGAGATGCGGTCGCCCGCGGCGACGGCGGCGAGTCGGTACGCCTCGTCGGCGCGCTCCCGCCAGCGGTCGGCCCCCTCGACGTCGACGCCCTCGGAGCAGCCACCCAGGACCACGGCAGCCGCGACCGCCGTGACGACCGCCCGCCGCACCCTCGCGCTCATCCTCCGCCGGTCGCCGTCACTGCTTCAGCAGCATCGCCGCACCGAGGGTCTCCTCGGGCACGCCGAACCCCTCGATGAGCGTGAGCAGGTGTGGACGGAGCTCGGCGAGCTGCTCGTTGAGCAGGTTCGTGACGGCCTTCGCGCGCTGGTCGGACAGGCGGTTGTGCGCCATGAACCAGGCCAGGTCGTCCTCGATGACCGACAGCGCGTACACCGTGCACACCTGGCGGAGCAGGTCGGCGGCCTCGGGGTCCTCGCACCGCGCGATGCCGGCGGTGAACGCCTCGAGGACGACACGGTCGACGTGCGCCCGCCCGCAGCGGATCAGGTGGTCCTGCGCGTCGTTGAAGATGCGGAACGCCTCGTCGCCCTCAGCCTTCGCGGCGCGCTGCAGGCGCCGCGCAGCCGTCTCGATGAGGTGCTCCTCGCGGTCCTCGAAGAGGCTGAGCTGCGTGCCGCGGTCGAGCAGGTCGTGGTCGTCACCGCCGGTGGGCGCGGCATCGATGAGCCGCTGGATGAGCTGGCTGGCGGCGGTGCGCTCCCGGACCGTCTCGGCGACCGTCTCGGCGACGAACCGGACCATGCCGACCGCGTCGAGCCCGCCGACCTCCTTGGCGTAGGCCGTCAGCAGCTCCTTGCTCAGCAGCTGCAGCATGACGTGGTTGTCGCCCTCGAAGGTCGTGAAGACGTCGATGTCGCCCCGCAGGACGGTGAGGCGGTTCTCGGCGAGGTAGCCGGCACCGCCGCACATCTCGCGCGACTCGATGATGGTCCGCGAGGCGTGCCACGTCATGATCGCCTTCAGGCCGGCGGCGCGGCCCTCGAGCTCGCGCTGCTCCTGCAGGTCGGGGTCGGTCGAGCGCTGCAGGCGGTCCATGCGCGAGACCTGCTGGTTCTGCGCGAACCGGTACGCGTAGGACCGTGCGATGAGCGGCAGCAGCCGACGCTGGTGCACGCGGTAGTCGGCGAGCAGCACCTCGGGCTCGCCGTCCTGGCCGAACTGGCGACGCTGCAGGGCGTAGCGGCCGGCGATGCTGAGGGCGACCTCGGCCGCCGCCAGCGCCGACCCGCCGACGCTGATGCGACCACGCACCAGCGTGCCGAGCATGGTGAAGAAGCGGCGGTTGACGTCCTCGATGGGCGAGGAGTAGGTGCCGTCCTCCGCCACGTCGCCGTACTTGTTGAGCAGGTTCTCGCGCGGGATGCGGACCTGGTGGAACGCGAGCCGGCCGTTGTCGACGCCGCCGAGGCCTCCCTTGTGCCGGTCGTCGCCGATCTCGACGCCGTCGAGGGCGTTGCCCTTCTCGTCGCGGATCGGGACGAGGAAGCAGTGGACGCCGTGGTTCTCACCGCGCGTGACGAGCTGGGCGTACACGGCGGCGACCTCCGCGTGCGCGGCCGCGTTGCCGATGTAGTCCTTCGTCGCCGACGGGGTGGGGGAGTCGACCACGAACTCCTGGGTCTCGGCGTCGTACGTCGCGGTGGTCTCCAGGTGCTGCACGTTGCTGCCGTGCCCGATCTCGGTCATGGCGTAGCAGCCGACGAGGTCGAGCGAGATGAGCCGCGGGATGAGGTCGCGGTGGCGCTCGGTGCCGAGGTTCTCGACGGCGCCGCCGAACAGGCCCCACTGGACACCGGCCTTCACCATGAGCGACAGGTCGAACTGCGCGAGCATCTCGATGCCGGTGACCGCCATGCCGGGGTCGCCACCACCGCCGTGCTCGGTGCGGAAGCCCGCCGCCGGGACTCCGGTGGGCACGAGGCCCTCGAGCTGGCGGTAGGTGCGCTCCCGGGCGGCGTCGATGTCGAGGTCGAGGTCGTACGCCAGGTCCATCGCGGCGAGCTCGACGCGGGACTGCTCGCGCACGTGGCGCCACTTCCCGTCGAGGGCGATGCGGACTTCGTCGGACAGGCTCATGAGGGCACGCTACTCGCGGGCCGGGCTGCTCGCAGCGCACGTGAGGTGGGCCGCACGCGGACCTCAGGCGCGGCTGACGAAGATGGCCGCGGCAGCCACGTGCCCGACGTCGATCGTGCGTCCGTCGAGCTCGACGGCGAGCGTGCCGGCGAAGTCGTGGCGCTCGAGCAGCCGCGGGCGTGCACCGAGCACCAGGCCGAGGTCGACGAGGTGGCGCAGCAGGGCGGGGTCCTCGTCCGAGACGCGCACCACCCGCAGGTCGGCGGGCGCCTCGACGTCCACGAGTCGGCGGGCGTCGAGCTCCGGCACCTCGCCGTCGGCCGTGGGGATGGGGTCGCCGTGCGGGTCGAAGGCGGGGTGACCGAGCCGTTCGGCGAGCCGGTCGACGAACGCGTCGCTGACGGCGTGCTCGAGGACCTCGGCCTCGTCGTGGACCTCGTCCCACGCGTAGCCGAGATACTCCACGAGGAAGGTCTCGACCAGGCGGTGGCGCCGGACCATCGCGAGCGCCGCGGCCCGCCCGGCAGCGGTGAGCGTCACCGAGCCGTACCGCTCGTGGTCGACCAGGCCCTGCGCGTCGAGGCGCTTCAGCGACTCCGAGACCGTGGACGGCGAGACGCCGAGCCGCTCGGCCAGCACCCGCGACGAGACCGGGGTCTCGTCCCACTCCTGGCTGGTCCAGATGACCTTGAGGTAGTCCTGCATCGCGGCGGACAGGGTGTCGGCGGGCACCGGCCCAGGGTAACGGCGGCGCGACCCCGTCCGGTCCGCGAGAAGTTCGGACGACCGAAGTTACATGTTGGGGGACCCGGGGTATCGTGTGGGGCATGGCGAACATCGCGCACCCCGGAGCCGGACGCCCGTCCGCACGACTCGGCGCCGCGGAGTCGCGTGCACTCCGCGCGGGCCTGGTGCGGGTGACGGTGTTCGTCGGCGCCTTCGTCGGCTTCCTCGCTCTCGCGTCCTGGCTGGGCTGATTCCGGCGGCGACACCGTCCTGACCGGCGGCGCGCGGCCCCGTATCGTCGTGCCCCCGACCAGCACGGAGGACGACGCATGAGCGACTGGACCACCCCCGACCTCTGCGACGCCCACCACCCGGACCGGGTCGCCGTGGTGCAGCCCGGGCTGCTGCGCACCTTCGGCGGGCGCGAGGCCTTCGCCGGACCCGTGGAGACGGTGGCCTGCTTCGAGGACAACTCCGAGGTGAAGCGTCTCGGCGACGAGCCGGGCGCGGGTCGCGTCCTCGTGGTCGACGGCGGAGGCTCGCTGCGCAAGGCGCTGCTCGGCGACCTCATCGCCGCGCGCTACGTCGAGAACGGCTGGGTCGGCCTGGTGATCCACGGGGCTGTCCGCGACGTCGAGGTCCTGCGCGGGCTCGACCTCGGCGTGCAGGCGATCGCGCCCTGTCCCGTCCGCACCGAGAAGCGCGGACTCGGCGACGTCGGCGTCCCCCTGACGTTCGGCGGCGTCACCGTCCGGCCCGGCCAGTGGGTCTACGCCGACGTCAACGGGGTGCTGGTGTCCGACGTCTCACTGGCCTGAGACCGTTCTCAGGGTGTGCGCCCGGGTGGTACGGTCCGCCTGTCAGCACGACACCACAACTTCACGTGCCCGCCTGCGGGGAAGCCGGTCGAAGTCCGGCGCTGACCCGCAACCGTAGCCCTCGTCCCGACGCCCCGGCGCCGGCGAGGGGAGCCGGAACACCGCACCGGGCACCTGACCCTCCACGCTGTCGCGGATCGCAGGTGGGGCCCCGTCGCCGGTGCCCTCCTGTCTGCAGCAGGAAAGGCCCCCATGACGACCTCGCTCACCCGCCGCCTCGGCGCCACCGTCGCCGCGCTCGCCCTCGCCGGGGCGGTCGTCGCGGCACCCACCTCCGCCCAGGCCGACGTGGCCGACACGACGGGCGCCTGGCTCGCGGGCGAGCTGGAGGACGGCCTCCTGCCCGGCCAGTTCGGCTCCCCCGACTACGGGCTCAGCATCGACGCGCTGCTGTCCCTCGACCTGCTCGGGGTCCAGGCGGGAGCCGTCGACGACATCGCCGACGCCCTCGCCGCCGACCCGCAGGCCTACATCAGCGGCGAGGCCTTCGGTGACACCGGCAGCACGTACGCGGGCGCCACGGCCAAGCTCGCGGTCGGCGCGGTGACCGCCGGGCGCGACCCGGAGTCCTTCGGCGGCGTGGACCTGCTGGAGCGTCTGCGGGGCACCGTCGCGACGGAGGGACCCGAGGCGGGTCGCGCGTCGGACGTCTCGACCTACGGCGACTTCTCCAACACGCTCGGCCAGACGTTCGCCGTGCGCGCCCTCGTCGACGCCGGTGACGACCTCGCCGTCGACGCGATCGACTACCTGCTGAAGCAGCAGTGCGCCGACGGGTCGTTCCGCATCGGCATGTTCGCCGAGGCGGTCCCCGACGACCCGTCGACCGACTACGACGACAGCGTCGCGCCCATCGACCGCGAGTGCGGCGACCCGACGACCGCCGGCGACGACGTCGTGAGCTACGACGCGACCGCCCTCGCCGTGACCGCGCTGGTGGAGGCCGAGGACGCGGGCATCGACGGGCTCGGCGACGCCATCGACGCCGGAGCCGGTGCGCTCGCCGACGCCCAGGCCGCGGACGGCGGGCTGCAGGACGACGGCGTCGCGAACGCGAACACGACCGGCCTCGCCGCCCTCGCCCTCGCCGACGCGGGCGACGTCGACGCGGCCACCAGGGCGGCCGAGTTCGTCGCCACGCTGCGGGTGCCCGACGATGCGAAGGGCGCGCTCGCCGACGAGCGCGGTGCGATCGCGTTCGACGAGAACGCCTTCGACGCCGCCCGCACGGCCGGGCTCCCGGAGTCGCGCGACCAGTGGCGTCGCGCGACCGCGCAGGCTGCGGGTGCCCTCGCGCTGCTCCCGGACACCACGACGCTCAGCGTCACCACCGCCACCGACGGCTTCGCCGGCACCGGGCAGGACGTCGAGGTCGTCGTCGAGGGCCTGGAGCCGCAGGAGCCCGTCACCGTCACGGCCGCGTCCGACACGGCCGAGGGTGCGGCCGACGCGAACGGCCGCGCCGCGCTGGAGGTGACCATGCCGACCTCCGCCGGCACGGTCACGATCGGCGCGCAGGGCGGGTCCCCGGGCCGCAGCGGTTCCACGACCGTCGAGGTGCTCGCGCCGGCGACCTTCGAGCTCGACGCCCCGGCGTCGGTCGAGGCCGGCAAGGCCTTCGCCCTGGACGTCGAGGGCCTGGTCGACGGCGAGGGCTACGAGGCCACCTTCGAGCAGTCCGGCGGCGACGCGGCACCGGCCGCGCGGGCGCTGCCCTCCGGTGGTGTGGGTGCGCTCGCGGCCCTCACCGTCTCCGGCGTGGTCGCGCCCGAGGAGCCCGGCGAGTACACGCTCTCGGTCGTCAGCACGGTCCCGGAGCGCAGCGGCACCACGACGGTCACCGTCGTGGCCGCTGACGCGGCTCCCGGTGCCGGCGCTGGTGACGGGGGAGCCGACGGTGCCGGCTCGGCCGACACCGGCTCGCTGCTCCCCTCCGCGGGCACCACCGTGTCGTGGGTCGTCGTGGCGCTGGCCGCGCTCGCCGTGCTGCTCGGCGCGGTGCTGGCGCTGCGCCGCCGTCGGGCCGAGGGCGACGCGTGATGCGTCGTCGTCTCGCGACGCTCCTGGCCTGCCTGGTCGGTGCGACCGGCCTGGTCGCGCTCGCGGCGGCTCCGGCGTCGGCCGCTGCCTGCCCGCGCGGCACCGGCGTCACGGTGGTCGTCGACGGCAACCAGCTCGGCGGGCTGAGCACCACCTGCGTGCCGGGCGGTGGCCGCAGCGCCACGTCGGCCTTCTCGGCCGCCGGCGTCACCCTGACCTATGCCGCGCGCCAGCAGGGCTTCGTGTGCCGGGTGAACGGTGCTCCGGCCAACGCCGGCTGCGTGAACGCGTCGCCGGCGAACGCCTACTGGTCGCTGTGGACGTCGTCGGGCAACGGGTCCTGGACGTACGCCTCCACGGGCGTGTCCGGCACGTCGGTCCCCGCCGGGGGATGGGTCGCGTGGAGCTGGCAGGGCCAGTCCGCGAGGTCCGCGCCGAGCGTGACCCCGCAGGGCCCCGAGCCCGCGCCCACCGCCACCGCTCGACCGCCCGCCGGAGGCTCCGCGACGACCGCGCCTCGACCGCGCGCCTCGGCGTCGGCGAAGGCGAAGGCCTCGGCGTCCCCCGAGGCCGCGCAGGCCCGGAAGAAGGCGGCCCAGGAGGAGGGGGCCCAGGAGAAGGCCGCCGAGGAGCGGGCCGGACAGGACGAGGCCGGGTCCTCCGCGTCGCCGTCCGCAGGGACGTCGACGTCATCCGGGCCGAGCGACGAGCAGACCCGCGCCACGTCGGCGACGTCGGGGACGCCGTGGTCCACCGTGGTCGGCGTCCTCGCGGTGCTGGCGCTCCTGGGCATGGCGGGCGTGCTCGCCTGGCGTCGACGGAGCAGCACGCCCTGACCTCCCCCGCCCGCGACCTGCACCCCGGAGCCTGGTGGCTCTGGGCGCTCGGTCTCGCCGCGGCCGCCTCGTTCACCCTGAACCCGGTCGTGCTCGCCCTGCTCGTCGCGGTGGTGGTGCTCGTGGTGGTCTCGCGGCGCGGCGAGGCCCCCTGGGCGCTGTCCTTCCGGTTCTACCTGTGGTTCGCGCTGTTCGTCGTGGTGCTGCGGGTGGTCTACCGCATCGTGCTCGGCGGAGCACCCGTCGCGGGGGAGAGCGTCGTGCTGCACCTCCCCGCGATCCCGCTCCCGGAGGCCGCACGCGGCATCCAGCTGCTCGGCGACGTGACGGCGAACGCCCTCCTGGGCGCGCTGTACGACGGCATGCGGCTCGCCGCCATCATCCTGTGCGTCGGCGCGGCCAACTCCCTGGCGAACCCCCGGCGGCTGCTGGCGGCGGTGCCGCCGGCCTTCTACGAGGTCGGCACGGCGGTGGTGGTGGCGCTGTCGGTCTTCCCGCAGCTCGCCGAGAGCGTGCAGCGCGTGAACCGGGCCCGTCGTCTGCGCGGCGACGCGGCGAAGGGCGTCGGACGCCTGCGGCGCGTGGTGGTACCCGTGCTCGAGGACGCCCTCGAGCGGTCGATGACGCTCGCCGCGGGCATGGACGCCCGCGGCTACGGGCGGTCGGGCTCGGCCACGCGGCGCGAACGCCTCGTCACCGGCGTGCTGATGCTCGGCGGGCTCGGTGCGCTCTGCATCGGCGCCTACGCCTACCTCGACGGCACCGCGCCCCGCGTGCTGGCCGTCCCCGTGCTGGGCGTCGGCGTGCTCCTCGCCGCGGGCGGCCTGTGGTCGGCCGGGCGGCGGGTCGAGCGCACCCGCTACCGACCCGACCGGTGGCGTCGCCCCGAGCTGCTCACGGCGCTGTGCGGCGTCGTCGTGGCGGTGGGGGTCGACCGCGCCTACGACCTGGACCCGTACGTGGGCGTGCCCGACCTCGGCCAGTGGCCGACGGTGAGCCTGCCCGTGCTGCTGGTCGTGCTGGTCGGGGTGCTCCCGGCCTTCCTGACCCCGCCGCCGGCCGTCGGCGCCGCCGGTGGACCCGACCCCCGGGCGGTCGGCGACGAGCAGGAGGTGGCGCGTGCTCGAGCTGCGTGACGTCACCTTCCACTACGACGACGCCGACGCTGCGGCGGTGCCGGTCCTGCGCGACGTCGACCTCCTGGTCCCCGACGGCGAGCTGCACCTGGTGTGCGGGCGCACGGGCTCGGGCAAGTCGACGTTGCTCGGCCTGTTCAACGGTCTCGTCCCGCATTTCAGCGGGGGCAGGCTGGAGGGCGACGTGCTCGTCGACGGGCGGTCGATCGTCGGCACGCCGCCTCGCGAGCTCGCCCACCTCGTGGGCTACGTCCCCCAGGACCCGATCGCGGGATTCGTCACCGACGTCGTGGAGGACGAGCTCGCCTACGGCATGGAGCAGCTCGGCCTCGACCCGCAGACCATGCGCCGACGCGTGGAGGAGACGCTGGACCTGCTCGGCATCGCCGACCTGCGCCGTCGCGCCCTGCGCACGCTCTCCGGCGGGCAGCAGCAGCGCGTGGCGATCGGTGCGGTGCTCACGATGCACCCGCGGGTGCTCGTGCTCGACGAGCCGACGTCGGCGCTCGACCCGACCGCTGCGGAGGACGTGCTCGCGACGTTGGCACGTCTGGTGGCCGACGTCGGGCTGGGCGTCGTGGTGGCCGAGCACCGGATGGAACGGGTCGTGCCGTTCGCCGACGGTCTGGTCGTGGTCGCGGACGGCCGGGTCCGATCGGGTGAGCCGGCGACGCTCCTGCGCGACAGCCCGGTGGCACCCCCGATCGTCGAGCTCGGACGGCTCGCGGGCTGGGATCCGCTGCCGTTGACCGTCCGGGACGCCCGTCGCCGGGCCGCCGCGCTGCGCGAACAGCTCGGGGCGGCGGCCGCGCGCGGGACGGCCGGCCCCGGCGAGCCGGTGCTGCGCGCCACCGCGGTCAGCGTCGACCACCGGCGTCTCCGTGCGGTCGACGCCGTCGACCTCACGGTCGGCGCGGGCGAGGTGGTCGCGCTCATGGGACGCAACGGGTCGGGCAAGTCGTCTCTGCTGTGGGCCGTGCAGGGCGGGCTCGGGCGCGCGAGCGGCACGGTGGCCGTCGGCCCGGCGGGCGTCGACCCGGCAGGTCTGCCCGCGGCCGAGGCGCGTGCCCTCGTGGGGCTCGTGCCGCAGACGGCTGCCGACCTGCTCTACCTCGAGTCGGTGGACGAGGAGTGCGCCTCGGCCGACGCGCAGTCCGGTGCGAGGGCGGGCGACTGCCGGCGCCTGCTCGACCGGCTCGCCCCGGGCATCGCCGGCGACCACCACCCGCGCGACCTGTCCGAGGGCCAGCGTCTCGCCCTCGTCCTGGCGATCGTGCTCAGCGCGTCGCCGCCCCTGCTCCTGCTCGACGAGCCGACGCGTGGCCTCGACTACGCCGCCAAGGCCCAGCTCGCCGACATCCTGGGCGCCCAGGCGGCGCAGGGACGTGGCGTCGTGGTCGCGACGCACGACGTCGAGTTCGTCGCCCTCGTCGCGGCGTCGGTGGTCGTGCTCGCCGAGGGCGAGGTGGTCTCGGCGGGCGACGTCGCCAAGGTGCTGGCCGAGTCGCCCGCGTTCGCCCCGCAGGTCGCCAAGGTGCTCGGCCCCGGCTGGCTCACCGTCGCCGACGTCGAGGAGGCGCTGCGATGACCTCCCCCCATCGGTGGATCGGCAACATCAGCGCCTCCGTCCGGCCCACGCCGGTGGACCGGCAACCGCAGGCGCACGCGTGCGGTTGCACAGCCACCGATGACGGCCGCGGGACGCCGAGGGTCCGACGATGAGCGGCCGTCTCGGGCTGCGGTCGGCCCTCGTGCTCGGGGTCGCCTCCGCCGCGGGCCTGGTGATGTTCCTGTGGCCGCTGTTCATCACGCCGGCACCCGGCGCGGAGCGCGTCGACCAGCCGTTCCTCTTCATGGCGCTGCTGCCCGTGGTGGTGGCCGTGGTCGTCGTGGAGCTCACCGAGGGCGGGATGGACGCCAAGGCGCTGGCGATGCTCGGCGTCCTGACGGCCGTGAACGCCGCGCTGCGGCCCCTCGGTGCGGGGACCGCGGGCATCGAGACCGTCTTCTTCGTGCTCGTCCTCGCCGGGCGCGTCTTCGGCCCCGGGTTCGGGTTCGTCCTGGGGTGCACCTCGCTGTTCGCGTCGGCGCTGCTCACGTCCGGGGTCGGGCCGTGGCTGCCCTTCCAGATGATGTGTGCCGCATGGATCGGGCTCGGCGCCGGTCTGCTGCCCCGGAGGCCCAGCGGGCGGGCGGAGATCGCCATGCTGGTGGTCTACGCGGTGCTGGTCGCCTACGTCTTCGGCTTCCTGATGAACCTCTCGTCCTGGCCGTACCAGCTCGGCATCGCGGTGCCCGGCTCCACCGGGACGCTGCAGCTCGTACCGGGCGATCCCGTGCTCGAGAACCTGCGGCGCTTCGTCGTCTACAACCTGCTGACGTCGACCTGGGGATGGGACACCGGCCGGGCGATCACCAACGCACTGCTGGTCGCGACCCTGGGCCCGGCGGTGCTGACGACCTTGCGGCGCGCGGCACGGCGTGCGCGGTACGGACGCGTGCCCGAGCCCGCCCGAGCGTCCTGACCGCTCGCCCTCGGCGGCACACTGGGGGCATGCACGCGACGACGCAGCCGGGTCACACCGTCCGGTTCGAGTGGGGTCCGGTCGGTGGCGTCGCCGTCGCGGAGGGAGCCGATGTCGCCGTCGTGGTCGACGTGCTGTCGTTCACCACCGCGCTCGGTGTCGCCGTCGAGCGGGGCACGGTGGTCGTCCCCTATCCCGACGACCGACCCGACGCTGCCGAGGTGGCGGCGCAGACCGGTGCCGCGCTGGCCGCCCCGCGTGCAGGCGCCGCGCCGCACGAGCCGACGCTCTCACCGGTCCGCCTCGCCGAGGTCGCGCTCCCGCCGCGGCTGGTGCTCCCCTCGCCCAATGGCTCGGCGCTGGCCCACGCGCTGGCCGGGTCGGCCACGACGGTCGTCGGGGCGAGCCTGCGGAACGCGTCGGCCGTCGCCGCGTGGATCGCGCGCGAGCACGACGCCGACGACACCGTGGTGGCCGTGGTCGCGGCCGGGGAGCGCTGGCCCGACGGGTCGCTGAGACCGGCCGTCGAGGACCTGTGGGGCGCCGGCGCCGTCCTGGCCGCGCTGGAGGACTTCGAGTGGCCGGGCCTGTCGCCCGAGGCAGCCGCGGCGGCCGATGCCTACCGCCTCGTGCAGGGGCGCGAGGACGGCCACCTGCGGGCGTGCGCGAGCGGCGAGGAGCTCGTCGCCACGGGCGCGGGGGGCGACGTGGCGTTCGCGGCCGAGGTCGGGTCGAGCACGGTCGTGCCGGTGCTCAGCGACCGCGGATTCGTCGCGGCACCGTGACACGATAAAAACATTTGTGACTTTAGTCCTGAATGCGTCATGAATATCACTCCATAATGTGGTGATGGGCGATATCGTGCGCAACATGGCGAAGAAGACCGTGGAGAAGTACTACTCCGACCTCAGTGGCGACGAGATCGACACCCCCGGCCCGACCGTGTCGTTCACGTTCGACGGTGTGGGCTACCAGGTCGACCTCACCGAGGCCGAGCGCAAGGCCTTCAGCGACGCGGTCGCGCCGTACATCGCGGTGGGTCGTCGCGCGGCGGGCCGCGCCTCCCGCTCGACCTCGGGTGGGTCGGGATCGGGCGTCGACGCCAAGGCCGTGCGCGCCTGGGCCCAGGAGCAGGGCCTCGACGTCCCCGCCCGCGGCCGCGTCCCCGCCTCCCTGATCGAGGCCTACCAGGAAGCCCACTGACAGCACGTCACGACGACGGGCCCGGTCCAGGTGGACCGGGCCCTCGTCGTCCCGGGCCCGCGTGGGCGTTCGCCGAGCTCGTCGGGGTGAGGCGGGAGCCCCTCGACGGGCTCGGGGGGCGGGGTCGTTCGAGGGGCGGGATTCACCACCGTCCGCCGAGCGTGTCGAGGTGCGACCCATTCGGCCCCTCGATGGGCTCGAGTTGGGGGGCGGGGTGGCTCCGGGTCCCGGGCGGGCGACCCCGTCGACGATCAGCCGGACATCTCGCCGATCACGCCCAGCAGCCGCAGCTTCTCCTGGCTCTCGCTGCCCGGCGCCGCGGTGTAGACGAGGAGCGTGTGCTGCTGGACGGGGTCGAGGAGGGTCTGGCACTGCAGCTCCAGCAGGCCCACCTGTGGGTGCTGGAACCGCTTGAGGTCGCGCGGCTTCAGGCCGACCTCGTGGCGGTCCCAGACCTCCCGGAACTCCGCGTGGTCCTCGCGCAGGGCCGCGGCCACCTCGGCGGCGAACGAGCGAGGACCCCGCCGGCCGGCCACCTCGCGCAGGCCCGACGCGTAGAGCCGCGAGTAGAACTCGTGGTCCTCCGCCGGGTGCAGGGAGCGCACGTCGGGGTCGGTGAACCAGCGGTAGCCGATGCTGCGGGCCAGGCCCCGGTAGCGGGTCCGGTCGCCGAGGAGCGCGACCCCGAGGGGCGACTGCCGCAGCGTCTCGCCCAGCTCGGTGACCACCTCGGCGGGCGTGTCCGCGAGACGGTCGAGGATGCGCAGCATGCCGGGCCCGACGTGGTCGCCGCCCGGGCCGCGCGGCGGTGGCACGTGACCGACGAGCCGGAACAGGTGGTCGCGCTCGTCGAGGGTGAGGTGCAGTCCCTGTGCGATCGAGGCGACCATCTGCTCCGACGGCTGCGGCCCGCGTCGCCGCTCGAGCCGCGCGTAGTAGTCGACCGACATGTGGCACAGCGCCGCCACCTCCTCGCGGCGCAGACCGTCCGTACGACGGCGCGAGCCGCGCGGCAGTCCGACGTCCTCGGGCTGCAGGGCCGTCCGGCGCGTGAGGAGGAAGTCGGCGAGGCCGTCGCGGTCGATCATGGGTCCATCGTCGCGGAGGTGGTCCCCGTCATCCACGGATCGCCAGGCCGTGGATGCGCGCCGTGCGGTGCAGCAGGCTCGAGGTGAACCCACCGAGACCCAGGAGAACGACATGGCCCGCACCCGTCCCGACCTCGACCTTCCCGACCTCACCGGCCGCCGCGCCCTCGTCACCGGGGGCAGCGACGGCATGGGCGTCACCATCGTCGACCGGCTGGCCGCCGCCGGCGCGCACGTGCTCGTGCCGGTGCGCAACCGGTCGAAGGGGGAGGCCGTCGCCGCGGAGGTCCGCGCCCGGCACGCCGGCGCGCGCGTCGAGGTGCTCGACCTCGACCTCGCCTCGCTGGCGTCGGTCGAGGCTCTCGGGCGCACCCTCCTCGACGAGGGCGAGCCTTTGCACCTCCTCGTCAACAACGCCGGCGTGATGACGCCGCCGGAGCGACGCACCACCGAGGACGGGCACGAGCTGCAGCTGGGCGTGAACCACCTCGGGCACGTCGCTCTCGTCGGACACCTGCTGCCACTGCTGCGCGAGGGAGGCGGACGGGTGACGTCGCAGACGAGCATCGCCGCCCGCAGCGGTGAGATCCACTGGGACGACCCCGACTGGGAGCAGGGCTACGACGGCATGGCCGCCTACCGGCAGTCCAAGATCGCCCTCGCCCGGTTCGCGCTGGAGCTCGCGCGGCGCAGCGAGGCCGGCGGCTGGGGCATCACGAGCACCCTCTCCCACCCCGGCGTCGCCCCGACGAGCCTGCTCGCCGCCCGCCCCGAGATGGGGCGCTCCTCGGACACCGGCGCGGTCAAGGTGATCCGCTGGCTCTCCAGGCGGGGCATCCTTGTCGGCACGCCGGAGTCGGCGGCGCTCCCCGCCCTGATGGCCGCCACGTCGCCGGACGTCGCCGACGGCGCCTTCGTCGGTCCTCGAGGTCTCCTGGGCCTCGGCGGCTCGCCCGGGGCGCAGGAGCCCTGGGCCCCGTTCCGTGACGAGAGCGAGTGGGCTCGGACCTGGGAGCTCTCGGAGCGGCTCGTCGGCCTCAGGGTGGGTCCGACGGACTGAGCGTCGCGGCCCGAGCGTCGCCGTGGGGTCAGGGACGGCGCAGGAGCCGGCCCGAGTGCACGCCGCGCACCGTGAGGGTCGCCACCACGGCCCACGCGCCGACGAGGACCACGAACAGCACGCCGCTCGCGACCTGGAGGACGTGGTTGCCCGTGAGCAGCGCGAGGCCGCTGGTGCCCGTGACGACCGTGCCGACCGGGAAGGTGAAGGACCACCAGGTGAGGCCGAAGGGGAGACGCTCGCGAGCCGTGCGGACCGTCAGGACGACGGCGATGGCGAGCCAGAGCATCGCGAAGCCCCACATGGGGACGCCGAAGACCAGCGCGAGGGCCCCGAACGCCTCGCCGTACGGGCGGCCCAGCACGTCGGGGGCGACGGCGCCGAGGTGGTGGGCGGCGGTGATCGACTGGCCCACCGGGCCCAGGACGATCCACAGGGTCGGGACCGCGCCGGCCGCCCCGACCCCGTGGCGCAGCAGGCGGTTCCAGATGAACGCGATCATGACGAGGCTGCACACGAGGGTCAGGCCGAAGAGCATGTAACAGGCCAGCAGCATCGTCTGGCGCGGTTGGCCCGGCGCCAGGTGGGGGACGAGGGCGGCACCGGTCGCCGCGCTGACCATCGGGGGCACGACCGGCATGAGCCATCCGCCGAAGGCCGAGTCCGCGCGGACGTCGTGCGTCGTGAAGGCGCGGATCGGGACGAGGACGGCCGTGAGCACGCCGAGCGCCGTCCCGCTCGACCACAGCACCCAGTCGAGGGCGAGCGCGGCGGGCGAGCCGATGAGGTGGTGCCCGACCAGCAGCGCGCCGGCACCCACGGTCATGAACGCCATCGCCGGAGCGCCGTAGAAGTGCGACATCACGGGGTCGTCCAGGTGACCACGCGCGACGTCGCGGTGCCTCGTCCAGTGTCCGGCGGTCGCCACCAGCACCAGCAGGAGCAGCACGCATGCGAGCACCCAGACGACGGTCGCGAAGACCGTGAGGCCGGGACTGGTGAACGGCAGCCCCGCCGCGGCGACGGCCACGATGCCCGTGCCCATGACCGACGCGAACCAGTTCGGTCCGACGTACCCCAGCGCGGGAGCACCCTCGAGCTCCCGCAGCCAGGTCGACCGGCCCGGCGGGTGCGGGGAGCGGTGCGCGGTCGCGAGGTCGTGGACGACGGTCATGGCCCCAGCCTCACGCGGCCCCGCGTCGTCCGGTAGACGTCGTGCTCCTGTGGCTCCACAGGCCGACCCTGTGACCAGGCGTACCGTGGTGGCGTGCGCCACGTGCCGGATCTCGCCGCCCTGCAGCTGCTCGTCGACGTCGCCCACCTCGGCAGCATCGGAGCGGCCGGGCGGGCGAACGGCGTGAGCCAGCAGTCGGCGTCGGAGCGGCTGCGCGCCATGGAGGCACAGACGGGCCTGACCCTGCTCCACCGCGGTGCCGCGGGCTCCACGCTCACCGAGGCCGGCGTGCTCATGGTCGGCTGGGCCTCCCGGTTGCTCGACGTGGCGCGGGAGGTCGACGAGTCGATCGCGACGCTGCGCGACGATCGTCGCCACGAGCTCCGGGTCGCGGCGAGCATGACCGTCGCCGAGCACCTGCTGCCGCCGTGGATCGTCCGGCTGCGCCAGCAGCACGACGTCACGGTCAGCCTGACGGCCACCAACAGCGAGCACGTGCGAAGCGCCCTCGCCTCCGGCGCGGCCGACGTCGGCTTCGTCGAGGACGGTGCGGGAGGGGCGGGGCTGGCGTCGCTCGTGGTGGCGCGAGACGAGCTGGCGCTCTACGCCGCGATCGACGACCCCTGGGCACGGCGCGACCGGCCGCTCACCGTCGAGCAGGTCGCGGCGCGAGCGCTCACCTGGCGCGAACGGGGCTCGGGCACGCGGCGGGTCGTCGAGGAGGCGTTGGTCCGCGCGGGGCTGTCCGCCGCGGCACCGGCCGTGGAGCTGACGACCACCGCGGCGATCCGGACCGCCGTCGCGGCCGGGAGCCCGCCGGCCTTCCTGAGCCGACTCGCGGCGAGGGCCGACGTCGAGGGCGGGCGGCTCGTCGAGGTGCCGGTCGCCGACCTCGACCTGTCGCGCGACCTGGCCGCCGTGTGGGTCGGCGCGGGGCGTCCGCCGGCCGGTCCGGTCCGTCAGCTGCTGATGATCGCGACGCGTCCTGCACGACCCTGAGGGGCCACGCCGTCATGCCTGGGGAGAGGTAGGCGCCGCCGTCCCGTGACCGAAGGCGCAGCCGGCCGGCACGCCGAGGCGCTGGAGGAGGGTCGCGGCGGGGCAGAGGCCGGTGACGCTGGCCTGGAGGAGGTTGGCGCCGGCGAAGGCGGGCAGGAGCAGCCACCAGGGCGAGGCGAGGGCCGCGGCTGCGGTGCCGAGGAGGACGAGGGTGCCGGCGAGCGCCATGACGACGCGGTCGATGTTCATGAGGGTGCCTCTCGAGTCGTGCGGGTGGGGCCGACCCGCCCCAGGGGTGTGGCAGGTCGGCCCCGGTCTGTGGGGTCAGTCGTGCGCGAAGGTGATGTTCGGCAGGACCCGCTTCAGCCGGGCCGGGACGTACCAGGCCGCGTGACCGGTCAGGCGCAGCAGGACGGGCAGGAGCACCAGGCGGACGACGAACGCGTCGAGCAGCACGGCGACGCCGAGCACGACGCCCATCTCCTTCGGCGGCAAGGGGCCTGACAGGGCGAAGGTGAAGAACACCGCGACCATGACGGCCCCGGCCGCGAAGATGACGCGCCCGGAGTGCGCCAGGGCGCCGACCATCGCCTCGTGAGGGTCGCCGCTCCGCTCGTAGTGCTCCTTGGCCGAGGCGAGCAGGAAGACGGTGTAGTCCATCGCGATGGCGAAGATCATGGCGAAGAAGAACACCGGCGCCCACGCGTCGAGGAACCCCTGGCTCTCGAAGCCGAGCAGTCCGGCACCCCAGCCCTCCTGGAAGACGAGGCGGGCGACGCCGAACGCGGCCGCGGTCGAGAGCAGGCTGACGACTGTGCCGAGCAGCGCGATGAGAGGCGCCTGCAGCGCGACGAGGAGGAGCAGGAAGCCGAGGACCAGGACGACGCCGATGACCAGGGGCGTGGAGTCGTCGAGCTGGGTCTTCAGGTCGAGGTTCTCCACGGCGGCACCGCCGACCTGCGCGGTGTCGGGGAGCTCGGCGCGCAACCGATCGACGGTCGCGGCAAGGGCCGGGTCCGACGGATCGACGGTCGGGACGGCCTGGATCATGGCCAGGTCCGAGTCGTCGGGTGCGGGCTGGGCGGGCATGGCGGCGGCGATGCCGTCGTCGGCACCGATGGTCGCGCCGGCGGCCTGGGCCTGTTCCTTGGTGACGACGATCTGCAGGGTACCGGGGGCGCCCGGGCCGAACGCCTCCTGGACGCGGTCGTACCCGACGCGGGCGGACGCGTCCTCAGGCAGCACCTTGATGGACGGCATCGCGGTGCTCAGGCCGACGACCGGGGCGGCGAGCGCGACGAGCAGAACCAGGGCGGCGGAGCCCCAGAGGACGGGTCGACGCCAGAGACGCTCGCCCCAGGCGGCGAAGCGTGACGAGCGGTGCTCACCGGTCCTGACCCAGGGCAGCGCGAGCCTGTTGATGCGGTGGTCGAGCTTGACCAGCACCAGGGGCAGCAGCGTCAGGGTCGCGGCGAGCACGAAGACGACCGAGAGCATGATGCCGCCGGCCATCGAGCGGAACGACGGCGAGGGCACGAGCATCACCGCGGACAGGGAGACGAGCACGGTCAGGCCCGAGAGCAGGACGGCCTTGCCGGCGGTGTCCATCGTCTCGGCGACGGCCCGTTGCGCTGAGAGCCTGGCTCCCATGCGGGCGGCACGGTAGCGGACCACGAGGAACAGGGCGTAGTCGATGCCCAGGGCCAGGGAGAACATCATGGCGAAGTTCATCGCCCAGATGGAGACGGGCACCAGCTCGTTGATGAGCACCAAGGAGCCGGCCGAGGCGACGAGCCCGGACAGGGTGAGCAGGAGCGGGAGGCCGGCGGCGACGAGGGCGCCGAAGGCGAGGACGAGGATGGCCAGGGTGACCGGCCAGGAGACCATCTCGGACGTCAGCATGGCCTCGAGGTTGGCCTCGTTGAAGTCCGACCACAGCAACGAGGAGCCGGTCGGGTTGACCTGGACGCCGTCGCCGGACAGGTCCTGCAGGGGGCCCTTGAGGTCGGTGGCGACACGGACCATCTCGTTGGTGTCGGCACCGGTGCCGGCGAGCACGATGGCCGTGGAGCCGTCCTGGCTCAGGGTCGCTCCGGGCTGGGGTGCGACCACGTCGGCGATGCGCGGCTCGTCCTCCAGCAGGGTGGTGACCCTCGCGATGGTCTCGGCGCCGCGGCCCTCGGTGACCGGACCGTCGTCGCTGTGGACGACGACCTGGATGGCCGACGAAGCGTTGCCGCCGAAGTGTTCGCGTGCCAGCTCGCGGGTGGCGACGGACTCCGAGCCGTCGGCCTGCCATCCGGCGCCGGACAGGTTGTGCTCGACCTTGGGCGCGAAGACGCCGAGGCCGATGACCAGCAGCAGCCAGGTGATGGTCACGACCTGGCCGTGGGTGGCGACCCAGGTGCCGAGGCGACCGAGTGGGCCGGAGGAGATCCGCGTCTCGCGTTCAGGAGCGGGCGGGTCGATCGTCGATGTCATGCGTTCTCCAAGGCTGAAGTCACGGGCCGGAGAGACGAACAACCATCCCCCCGGGGGGTTCAGTCGCCACCGTAGCATATCCCCCTGGGGGGATGTAGGATCGTCCGTGTCGGCACACCCGGACACCCTCGAGACCTAGGAGTGAGATGACCCAGCTGACGATGACGGTGACGACCGCGAAGGGCTACGACGAGACCGTCGAGCTGGTACGTGCGAGCCTCGGTGATGCAGGGTTCGGCGTACTCACCGAGATCGACATCAAGGCCACTCTCAAGACGAAGCTCGACGTCGATGTCGAGCCGCAGGTGATCCTCGGCGCGTGTCGGCCGCAGCTCGCACACGCCGCCCTGCAGGCTGACCCGTCGATCGCGGCCCTGCTGCCCTGCAACGTCGTCGTGCGGGCCGACGGGGACCGGACCGTCGTCGAGGCCTTCGACCCCCAGGCCATGACGACCCTGGCCACCGGGGCGGCTGCCGGCCTGCACGACATCGCAGCAGATGCCCGAGCCCGGCTGCGCGGCGCCCTCGAGGCGGTGGACAAGGCCTGACGCCCGGGTCGCGACGGCCCGGAGCCCGAAGTGAATCGCCGGCCCGGGTCAGGGACCGTGAGCCCCTGGGCACGTCGAGGACGACGGAACCTCTCGGTGGATCGAGGAGGCTCGTCCGTCGCGGGCTGCGTCGCGGGCCGCGCGGGGACGTTGCGGCTGAGGGCGAGCCTCCGCCGGCCCGCTTCGCGCGTCACCAGCGCAACGAGAAGGAGCCGCACTCGTGTGCGGCTCCTTGCTCGGCGGCGGAGGGTAGGGGACTCCGTCGCTCGTTCCTCGCTCCTCCTCGAATCTCCATGCTCGATCACGCACCACGGCCCGCGATGTGGTCGGTGTGGCGTGGACGTCTGGGACTCTGCGGCGGGCGGGGCGGGACGCTCTGGCTGAAGGCAAGCCTCCGCCGGCTCGTTCCTGGCATCACCAGCGCAACGAGAAGGAGCCGCACTCGTGTGCGGCTCCTTGCTCGGCGGCGGAGGGTAGGGGACTCCGTCGCTCGTTCCTCGCTCCTCCTCGAATCACCATGCTCGATCACGCACCACGGCCCCCAGCAAAGAGCGCTGGGGGCCGTGGCACGCGGCGGAGGATAGGGGATTCGAACCCCTGAGAGCTTTCACTCAACCCGCTTTCCAAGCGAGCGCACTAGGCCACTATGCGAATCCTCCGCGGACGAGCGTACCGGTCGCCGCCCGCCTGGAGGGCACCGGGGGAGTCCCCGTATGCTGGCCGCAGCCCCTCGCGTGGCGCTATCTCACCCAACTCCCCCAGGGCCGGAAGGCAGCAAGGGTCAGTGGGCTCTGGCGGGTGCGCGAGGGGTCCTTCACGTCTCGTGGTGGGCGGCGACGTCACTCGCCGTGCTTCGCGACGGGCTGGTGCGGTCGCGATGATGCATCCGGGTGGTCCTCGCGACCCGAACGCATTGTCGTCGGAGTCCAGGCGGCCGAATGACCCATCCTGCGTCTCGGGGTGGCAGAACCAGGTGGGGCCGAGCGGTCATGGGTTGCTCGGCAGTGGTCTCGATACGCCGGCGCGCGTTCGCTGGCGCTCACCGCGCCGGCTGCTCGACCAGCGGCGAGCTCGGGGCGTCGTCTGGGGGCCGTCGGGGAGGATGGCCTCGTGCTCGACGACCTCGCGCCGCAACGACGACGCACCCTGCTGGGCGCCCTCGGGCTGCTCGCGGCGGCCGTGCTGGTCGTGGGCGGGGTCGTCGCCGTGCGCGCCCTCGACGGCGGCGGTCGGGCCGACCAGACCGAGCTGGGACCGGTGCTGCTCGTCCCGGGCTACGGCGGTCGGGTCGCCTCCCTGACGCCCCTCGCCGACGCGCTGCGTGCCCAAGGCCGCGACGTGCAGGTGGTGGCGCCGCCAGGTGGCGGCACCGGCGACCTCCGGGCCGCCGCCGAGGGCCTCAACCGCGCCGCCCGCGCCGCCCTCGACCGGACGGGCGCCGACTCCGTCGACGTCGTCGGCTACTCGGCCGGCGGCGTCATCGCGCGGCTGTGGGTGCGCGACGACGGCGGGGCCGCGCTCGCGCGCCGCGTGCTCACCCTCGGGTCGCCGCACCACGGCACGGACGTCGCCGCGCTCGCCGTCGAGGTCGCCGGCGGGTGCCCGACGGCCTGCGAGCAGCTGACGCCCGACAGCGACCTGCTGCGGCGCCTCAATACGGGCGACGAGACGCCCGCCGGGCCGGAGTGGATCACGGTTCGCTCCACCGCCGACCGCGTGGTGGTCCCCACCGAGTCCGCCGAGCTCTCGGGTGCGCTCAACCTCGAGGTGCAGCGCTTCTGCCCCGACGCCACGACCTCGCACGGCGCCCTGCCGGCAGCCCCCGCCGTCGTCGCGATCGCGGAGGCGGTGCTCGGCCGCGGAGCACCAAATGCTCCCGCCGACGTCAGCTGTTGACGTCCTTGCTGGTGAAGTTCGCCCACGCCGCTCCGAGGAACACCACCAGGTAGGCGGCCTGCGCGGCGATGCCGCGGAGCACCTCGGTCCACCGGATCGGGTCGCGGAAGAGGTCGACGAACGCCAACCAGTAGCGGGTCGGCAGATAGGGCTGGAGCACGTCGGCGGCCTCGAGCCCGAGCAGCACGGTGGAGCCGATGAGCACGGCCACCGTGCCCAGCGCTGCCGTCAGGCCCGACTCGGTGACGGTCGACAGGAGCAGCGCGATCGCGGCGACGCCGAGCATCATCCACGTGACGTAGCCGAGGGCGAGGACCGTGCGCTGGATCATCTCGCCCTGGCTGAGCGCGGACCCCGAGACGCTCGTGACCGTCCCCGTCGGGTCGCCGTCGCCGAGCAGCAGCCGGCCGAGCACGTAGGCCACGAGCGCCACCACGAGCACCGCCAGCAGCACGAAGACGACCACGCCGACGAGCTTGGCCAGCAGCAGGCGGGTGCGCCCGACCGGTCTCACCAGCAGGTAGCGCAGCGTGCCGGTCTGCGCCTCGCCGGCGATGGCGTCGCCCGCGACGACCGCCACCGCCACCGGCAGGAAGAGGGGCAGCACGATGCCGAGCGCGGCAAGGGGGGACAGCGTCCCGTCCGTCAGCACCGCCGACAGGAACGGCGGTCCCGTTCCCGGCCGCGGGCCGAGCTGGGTCGTGGCGAGCAGGACGGCGACCAGCGCGGGCAGGGCGTTCAGCATGGCGATGGTGCCCCAGGTGCGGCGCCGCCGCAGCATCGACGCGAGCTCGACGCGGATCATGACGCCTCGCTCGCATGCAGCACGACGTCCTCGAGGTCGCGGCGCAGCGGACCGATCGCGTGCACCCGCACCCCGGCGCCGACGAGCAGCGCATTGACGGCCGCGGCGTCGTCGGCGACCACGACGAGCGTCGACCCGTCGACCGACTCCACCCGGTCGCCGAGCACGCGCCTGGCCGGATCGACGTCGGGCGTGCCGACGGCGACCCGTCCGGTGGGGGCCACCAGCGCGTCGAGCTGGTCCTGCAGCACCAGCCGGCCGCGGTCCAGCACCCCCACGCGCGTGCACATCTGCTCGATCTCCGACAACAGGTGGCTGGAGAGGAAGATGGTGGTGCCGTCGGCGTTCAGCCCCACCAGCAGCTCGCGGATCTCACGGATGCCCTGCGGGTCGAGGCCGTTGGTCGGCTCGTCCAGCAGCAGGAGGCGCGGGCGGCGCAGCAGGGCCCCGGCCAGCCCGAGACGCTGGCGCATGCCGAGCGAGTAGGCGCGGACCGGGCGACGATCGTGCGGCTCGAGCCCCACCTGCGCCAGCACCTCGCCGACGCGTGCCGCACGTCCCGCCCGCCGGCCGTCGGGCCCGGCGGCGTCGAAGGTGGCGAGGTTGGCCCGCCCGGACAGGTGCGGGTACGCCCCGGGCCCCTCGACGAGCGCACCGACGGAGGGCAGGACGTCGGCCGCCGCGGCGGGCATCGGGCGACCGAGCACCTCCGCCTCGCCCGACGTCGGCAGCACGAGCCCGAGGAGCATCCGGACGGTCGTGGTCTTGCCCGACCCGTTCGCGCCCAGGAAGCCGTACACGTCGCCCTCGCGGACGTCGAGGTCGATGCCGTCGACGGCCGCGACGCCGCGGTAGCGCTTCGTGAGTGCGGTCGTGCGGATCACCGGCTCCCACCCCCGTCGATGAGGGACACGCCCCGGGTGAGCTCGGCGGCGGCGTCCGCCAGCACGGACGGTCTCACCGTCCCGGCCAGCAGGAAGGTGCCGCGGCCGCGACCACCGTCGGTGAGCAGCACGGACAGCGGACCGACCGCCAGGGAGGTGCCCTCGGCCGACCTCGTCCCGCCCGACGTCGCGAGCTGGTCCTGTACCTGGCCGGCCAGTCGGCGGCGCAGCGGCACGGCCACGAGCGCCGTGGGTCCGCGCCCGTACAGCCCGACGGCGCCGAGCTCGTCGGGATCGCCCCGCCGCTGCAACCCGGTCAGGGCGTCGGGGAGGACGAACGGAGCGAAGGCGTTGGCGCCGGCCGCGACGTCGATCGCGTCGCGGAAGCCGATACGTGCGCCTGGGGGAGCGGTGAAGGAGGTGGTGTCGCGGTCGGGCGTCGTCGGGTCGAGCCGCGTGACCGTGCTGGTGACGATCGGGAGGCGCCCGCCGACGCCGACCACCTCCACCCGCAGCGGCAGCCCGGTGCGGCTGTCGGCCCAGACGTCGACCCGCCGGATCGTCGACTGGTCGTCGGCCGGGACGAGGCGCAGTCCGGGTGCTGACCGGCCGACCAGCCGCCGTGAGGGCAGTCGCGAGAGCTCGGCGTCCTGGGCCCCTGCCAGCATCCGACGCGCGAGCTGCGCCGGCACGAGGTCGGACTCGTCGGGCAGGCGCACGGTGGCGTAGGGGGATGCGGTGGCCCGCTCGGACTCGAAGCGCCACCGCGTGAGCAGGTCGCCCTCGCGGATGAGGTCGGTCTCGCCGCTGGCGCGGATGCGGTCGACGCGCCAGCTCTCGTCGGAGCGCCACCACACGCGCAGGGTGCTGTCGTCGCCCAGCAGGTCGGCGACGCCCCCGAACGAGTCGATCTCGGGGACCTGCAACGAGCCGCGCGTTCGGACCTCCCCCGACCACCCGAGGTCGCGGGATGCCGCGATCCGCTCACGCAGCTGTGCTGCGGTGAGGTCCGACGCCTCCGCCGGGAGCAGCCGAGGGAGCACCGGCGTCGCGGCCACCACGGCCGACACCAGTGCCACGAGCAGCCAGCGTCGGGCGGAGGGGGTCATCTCCTGCCACGGTACGAGGTGGATCCCCGCCCCGCCGGGGACGACGGCCGCGCGCACGGCAGCCGCACGCGGCGCCGGAAAAGGATCTGCGCCACGTGCGGCTGGTCCGTGGGGCCGGTGTCAGCCGATCGGGTCGACGACGCCGTGGTCGGCGACGCGTGCGGCCAGGGTGGCCAGGTGCTCCGAGCCGTCGCCCAGCGTGTGGTCGATCGCCGTGAGGCGGCTCGTGTAGTGCCCGACGGAGTACTCGGCCGTGACGCCGATGCCGCCGTGCAGCTGGATGGCCTCCTTGCCGATGTGACGACCGGCGGTGGAGACCTGGAGCTTCGCCCGCGAGGCCGCCTCGACGGCCCGCTCGGGCTCGTCCTGCAGCACCAGCGTCGCCCACGTGACCGTGCTGCGGGCCAGCTCGGCCGAGACGTACATGTCGGCCGCGCGGAAGGTGAGCGCCTGGAAGGTGTTGAGCGTGACGCCGAACTGCTTGCGCGTCTTGAGGTACTCCGTCGTGGTGCGCAGCGCCACCTCCATCGCGCCGACGGCCTCGTGCGCCAGCGCGATCTGCCCGCGGGCGACCGCCTTGGCGACGGCATCCGACGCGTCCGCGCCGGGGTCGCCGAGCGGCGTGGCGGAGGCCCCGTCGAACGCGACGTGCGCGGCCCGGCCGCGGTCGTGCGTGCGGTAGCCGGTGCGCTCGACGCCGCCCGCGGACGGGTCGACGAGGAACACGCCGATCCCCGCGTCGGTGCGCGCCGAGACCACGAGCAGGTCGGCGCGGGCGCCGTGCAGCACCGGCTCCTTGACGCCGGACAGGCTCCAGGCGTCACCGGACCGAGAGGCGACGACGGCGTCGCCGATGTCGTGGTGCGCGAAGGCGAGCACGAGCGCGCCCTCGGCCACGCGGCCGATGACGTCGGCGCGCTGCTCGGCGGACCCGAGGTCGGCGACGAGGCCGGCGGCCATGAGCGTCTCGAGGTAGGGCTCGGGCGCGAGGACGCGCCCGATCTCCTCGGCCACGATGGCGACCTCCACCGGGCCGGCGCCGAAGCCGCCGTCCTCCTCGGCGAACGGCAGGCCGAGTGCACCCAGCTCGGCGAGCTGGGTCCACGTCTTCTCGGAGAACCCGGGGTCGGTCCCGGTGACCTCGCGGCGCGTCTCGGAGGAGTCGTACGTCTTGCTCAGCAGGCCGCGGACGGCGTCGCGCAGCGCGGTCTGCTCGGAGTCGAGGGTGAAGTCCATGGCGTCCTCACAGTCCCAGGATGGTCTTGGCGATGATCTGGCGCTGCACCTCGTTGGAGCCGCCGTAGATCGACGCCTTCCGGAAGTTGAGGTACTGGGGGGTGCTCACGCGCGCCCAGTCGGGCACCTCGGAGCCCTCGTCGGCGCCCGAGGCGAGCGAGAGCGGACCGGCGAGGTCCACGTAGAGCTCGGTCACGGCCTGCTGGAGCTCCGTGCCGCGCAGCTTCAGCACCGACGACGCCGGGTGCGGCTTGCCGTCGGCGGAGTGCGCCACCACGCGCAGCGCGGTGAGCTCCAGGGCCAGCAGCTCGTTCTCCAGCTCGGCGACGCGGGCCGCGAGCAGCGGGTCGGACGTGAGCCGGTCGCCGGCGGCCTCCTTGGCGGCGGACAGCCAGCGCTTGGTCGAGCCGACCGGGGCGACGCCCACGCGCTCGTTGCCGAGGAGGAACTTGGCGTAGTCCCAGCCGCGGTTCTCCTCACCCACGAGGTTCTCGGCCGGGACGCGGACGTCCTCGAAGAAGACCTCGTTGACCTCGTGCCCGCCGTCGATCAGCTCGATCGGGCGCACGGTCAGGCCGGGCGACGTCATGTCGATGAGGATGAAGGAGATGCCCTGCTGCTTCTTCGGGGCATCGGGGTCGGTGCGCACGAGCGTGAAGATCCAGTCGCCGTACTGGCCGAGTGTGGTCCACGTCTTCTGGCCGTTGACGACGTACTCGTCGCCCTCGCGGCGGGCCACCGTGCGCAGCGACGCGAGGTCGGACCCGGCGTCGGGCTCGGAGAAGCCCTGCGACCACCAGATGTCGAGGTTCGCCGTGGGCGGCAGGAAGCGCTTCTTCTGCTCCTCGCTTCCGAACGCGGCGATGACGGGGCCGACCATGGAGGCGTTGAACGCGAGCGGGATCGGCACGCACGCGAGCTGCATCTCCTCGTGCCAGATGTGGCGCTGCAGCGGGGTCCAGTCCTTGCCGCCCCACTCGACCGGCCAGTTCGGCACGGCCAGACCGGCGGCGTTGAGGACCTGCTGGGACTCGACGATCTGGTCCTTCGTCAGCTCCCGGCGAGCAGCGACGGTGTCGCGGATGTGCTGGGGGACCTGGGTGGTGAAGAACTCCCGCATCTCCTCGCGGAACGCGGCGTCCTCCTCGGACAGACGAAGCTTCATGGGCATCTCCGATGGGGTAAGCGCTTGCTTAGCGATCACGATACGCGCAGGTAACCCAGACTGCCAGGGTCGGGCGGTCGCGGCCGGGTGAAGATCAGCGGGCGTCGCGGCGCGCGGCCCGTGCGCGCAGCGGACCGACGAGGCGTGGGCCGGCCAGGCGCCGCTCGAGACGCCGCGCCTCCCGGCCCACCGGCTGGGCCACGTACTGCCCGAGGAGCACGCCCGAGGCCAGGGCGATGGCGACACCGCCCGCCGTGATCATGGGCAGCAGGCCACCGATGTTCTCGGCCGCCAGGATGGACAGCGAGCGGTAGATCGACAGGCCCGGCAGCAGCGGGACGATGCACGAGACCACGACGACGAGCGGAGGGACGCGGAAGCGCCGCGCGACCGAGTAGCCCAGGAAGCCGACGACGAAGGCGGCGAACCCCGCCGCCCCCGGGCGCCCGACGTCGGACTGCGTGAGCACGGCGTAGAGCCCCGACGTCAGGGCGGCGAGGAGGCCGATCGGGACGACGATGCGCTTCGGGGAGTAGGCCGACAGGGCGAAGGCCGCGGCGGTGATCGCGGCGCCGAGCACGATCGCGGGCACGCGGGAGTACCCGGACGCGCCCGGGTCGAGCGCGACGTCGACGCCGAGCCACTCACCGACCGACAGACCGGCCGAGACGCCGACGATGATGCCGACCGTGGCGATCATGACCTCCATCAGCCGGGCGTTCGCCGTGATCGTGAAGCCCGTGAGCGCGTCCTGGATGGCCCCGATGAAGCCGAGGCCCGCGAGCAGCATGATGATCGCCGCGGTGACGACCAGGGACGGGTTCACCGGCGCGGGGGTCGCCGCCACGGCGACGGCGATGAGGGTCGCGACGAGGGCGCCCGCGACCTGGGAGTAGAAGAACGGGAGACGCAGCCGCTCGAGCCGACGCTGCAGCACCTCGATCGCGGCGCCGGCGACCCCGGCCACGGCGAGGACGATCCAGTCGCCGCCCAGCAGGAGGGCCACGCCGATTCCCGTGAGTCCCCAGCTCGCGGTGATGGCCCAGCGGGGGCGCGGGTGCCCGGTCGACGCGATCCGCTGCACCCGCGCCGCCGCCTCGTCCCGGTCGATCTCGTCGGTCAGCAGGTCGGTCACGAGCAGGTCGACGGCGGTCAGGTCGGCGTAGTCGACCTCGCGGTGCGTGACGTTGCGCCGCATGACGATGGGCGTGTCGTCGACGCTCTCCTGGTGGCTGAGGCTCAGCGACGTGAAGGTGACGTCGACGAGGGTCTGGCGCAGGCCGAGGTGGTGCGCCACCGAGGCCATCGTCGCGGTCACGTCGGCCGCGCCGGCGCCGTTGGACAGCAGCATCTCCCCGATCCTCAGGGCGAGGTCGAGGGTCCGCTGGACGTCCTTCGGGTCGTGCACGGGACCATGGTGGCGGAGCGGTCCGAGCGCCGCCGCCGGGGGCCTCCTGCGTGGCGGAGCGTCGCGTGCGTCGCTAGCCTCGGGACGGGTACGCAGGCGCGGAGGAGGTGCGGCGGTGGAGGAGACGGTCGACGGTGGGCTGGACCAGCGGCTCGCGGCCCTCGCGCGCGAGCTGGCCACGCAGCCCACGCCCGAGGCCACGGCCCAGAGGCTGACCGCCCTGGCGGTGGAGCTGGTCGCGGGCGCGGACGAGGCCGGCGTCTCGCTCGCCCGTGGTCGCGGCCGCGTGGAGACGGTCGGGCCCACGAGCGACCTCGTGGCGCAGGCCGACGAGCTCCAGCACCGGCTGGGCGAGGGGCCCTGCGTCGACGCCCTGCACGCCGACGAGGTCGACGCTCCCGACCTGGCCCACGACGACCGGTGGCCCGACTGGCGGCCGCGGGTCGTGGCGGCGGGGGTCGGGGCGATGCTCTGCGTCCAGCTCGACCTCGACGACCGCGAGCTCGGCGCCCTCAACCTCTACGCCGGCGAGGCGCATGCGTTCGACGAGGCCGACCGGGTCGCCGCCCGGCACCTGGCCAGCCACGCCGCGGTGGCCCTCGCCTCCGCGCACGAGCGCTCGACCCTGGAGACGGCGCTCGCCAGCCGCACGGTGATCGGGCAGGCCGAGGGCATCCTCATGGAGCGGTTCGGGGTCGACGCCGAGGGCGCGTTCGCCGTGCTCGTGCGCTACTCCCAGCACCACAACGTCAAGCTCGCCACGGTCGCGGCCGACCTCGTGCGGACCCGCTCGCTGCCCGGCGTCGACTGACGTCGCCGCCCCAGGGGCGCCTGGGGTCTCGCCGTCACGGCTCGCGCAGCAGCCTCTCGTCGGGCAGCGCGCCGTCCTCGACGAGCATCCGCGCCACCTCGCGCAGCTTGACGTTGTGGTGCTGCGACAGGCGCACCAGCACCTGGAAGGCCGCGTCCACCTCCAGGCCGTAGCGCTCCACCAGCATGCCCATGGCGATGCCGATCCTGCTCCGGGTGTCGACCGCCCTGCGCAGGCCGTCCCGGTCGTGCGCGGCGGCCAGGGCGACGGAGGCCAACGTGCCCAGCTCGACGGACCGCGTGACGGCATCCTCGTCGAAGGCGTGCTGCCGGCGCGAGGAGAGCTCGAGGACCCCGACGGTGCGCCCCGACGCGGCCAGCGTGACCACCACCGCCGAGGCCAGGCCGAGCTCGGCGAGTCCCGCCGCCCACCCGGGCCACCGCCGTTCGACGGCGCTGTCGGGGACGAGCACGTGGCCACCGGTACCGGCGTCCGGCGCGTCGTGGACGTCGCGCAGGTCGAGGGCGCGGCGCGCCCGCTCGTCGCTCGCCACGCGCCCAGGACCGTCGCCCAGGGCGCCGCGCACACGGAGCCCGGCCGCGTCGCACGGCACGACGAGCGACGCCAGTGCGACCACGCGTTCGGCGACGAGCAGGGCGCTGGGCTCGGCCGGGTCGCGCTCGTCGGGCGAGGAGGGAGCAGGGATGTCGATCAGGTCGACCACCTCCGGGGTGCGAGGTCGTCGGCTGCTGCTCAACCGGGGGAAAGCGAACCACACGGGTGTGGTCCGCCGCACCCCGGGTCAGTCCTCGTCGATGAGGCCCTCCCGACGAGCCTCGCGGACGAGGGAGCGGACGTTCTCGATCCGGCCGCAGTCGTCGTCGATCTGCTGGTTGCGCTCCGTGGCGAACGCCTCCCCGAGCCGCGTCAGCACCTCCGGTCCCAGCTCCTCGCGCGCGGGGTTGAGGATGGTGAGCTCCTCCTCCGTGAGGTGGTGGCTGACCAGGCGGGTCAGCTCCTCGACGGCGTCGTCGAACTTCTGCGTGTCCGTCGAGGCGCACTCGAGCACCGCGAGGAGCGCCTCGTTGCCCTCGGCGTGCTCGTGCTCGCCGTGGTCGGCCTCGTCGGCCTCGACCGCGCGTCGCTTCTTCAGCTGGGGGTAGACGTGCTTCTCCTCCGCCTCGGCGTGCGCGACGTGCAGGGCGGCGAACGCCTGGCGCACCGTGTCGCGGTCCGAGGCGGTGCTGCGGAGCTGGCGCAGGAGGTCCTCGAAGCGGCGGTGGTCGTCGAGGATCAGGTCGATGACGCTCCCGGTGACGGGGCGGCCCAGGTCGATCGTGGTGTCGTAGCCCATGGCGCCACCGTAGGGACGGGGCCGGCTGCCCGCACCTCGGCATGAACCGCCGCCCGCGGGGTACGTCGCGTCCATGAACACCTCCGTCGACCCGGCCCTGGCACCCGGTGTCGTGGTGCTGTCGTGCACGCACGGGGAGGACGTCGCCCACCTTCGGTCCCTCGACGGCGCCGCGGGTGACGGCAACGTCCTGTGCCTCGTCCCGCTCGACGTGGAGCCGGACGCCGACGTGCAGGCGCTCTGGCACCGGCTCGCGCGACGTCGCTTCGTCACGGTGCTCCGGCACACCCCGCTCCACGACGAGGACGTCGCGGCGATCCGCTCGCGCGAGGTCGCGGACGTCCTCTCGGCCGTGTCCGCCGTCGCCCGCTGGACCGCTGCGCAGTCCGGCACCGGACTGAGGCTCGTGGCCCTGCTCGCAGGGGCGCTGCCGTCGACCGGGCACGCGTCCGAGATGCATGGACCGGTGATCCGGGGGAACGTCGAGGTGGTCACCACGACGGAAGGAGTGATCATGACCCTCGCACCCGACGAGCCCCTGTCCCCGGATCCCGCAGCCGACCCGGACGTCGAGCCGCTCGAGCCGCAGGACCCCGACGACGTCCCGGAGGTGCCGCAGACGCCCGAGCCCGCCCCCGACGAGACCGGCATCCGATGAGCGACGGCTTCCCCGCGCAGCAGCAGCAGCCGCCCGGCACCACCGCCGCGATGGACCCGGTCCCCGACCACGGGGAGGACTCCTACGTCGGCACCGGCCGGCTCGAGGGCAAGGTCGCGCTCGTGACCGGAGGCGACTCCGGGATCGGGCGGGCGGTCGTCATCGCCTACGCCCGCGAGGGCGCCGACGTCGCCTTCACCTACCTGCCGGAGGAGGCGGAGGACGCCGACTCCACCAGCGAGCTGGTGCGGTCCGCAGGGCGCACCGCCGTGGCGATCGAGGCCGACCTGCGTGAGCGCTCGACCTGCGACCAGGTGGTCGCGCGCACGGTCGAGGAGCTCGGCGGTCTGGACGTCCTGGTGAACAACGCCGGCTACCAGATGGCCCGCGAGGACGGGATCGAGGGCATCACCGACGAGAACCTCGACCGCGTGCTGAAGACCAACCTCTACGCCGCGTTCTGGCTGTCGCGTGCCGCGGTGCCGCACCTGCGCGAGCGTCGCGGCTGCATCGTGACCAACACGTCGATCCAGGCGTACGAGCCGTCGACGTCGCTGCTCGACTACGCGTCCACCAAGGCCGCGCTGAACAACCTCACCGTCAACCTGGCCGCGGAGCTGGGCGGCGACGGCATCCGCGTGAACGCCGTGGCGCCGGGACCCGTCTGGACGCCCCTGCAGCCCGCGACGCAGCCCCCCGAGAAGCTGGAGCAGTTCGGCTCGGACACGCCGCTCGGCCGCGCGGGACAGCCCGCCGAGGTCGCTCCGGCCTTCGTGTTCCTCGCCTCCGAGCGCGACGCGAGCTACGTGTCGGGGACCGTGCTCGGCGTCACCGGCGGCAAGCCCGTCTTCTGACCCCACCGACCCACCCATCCACGGAGGAGACGCACCATGCCCGCAGGCAAGAGCGCCAAGGACGAGCCGTCGCTCAAGAACCCCGAGATGTACGAGGCGCTGCGCGACGACGGTGCCTCGAAGGAGAAGGCCGCGCGCATCTCCAACGCCGCCGCGCGGGACGGCGAGGGGTCGGTCGGTCGGCGCGGTGGTGAGTCCAGCTCCTACGAGGACTGGACCGTCGACGAGCTGCGCGACCGGGCCAAGGAGCTCGGCCTCGAGGGCTACTCCGACCTGCGCAAGGACGAGCTGATCGAGAAGCTCCGCAACCACTGAGCCCGTCCGCGGCGCGGTCGGACGGGGGTGGGCGGACCTGGGAGACTGTCGCCATGAGCGACGAGCACCCCGAAGCCGCCCCCACCGCCGGCCGACCCGCCCTCGGTGACACGGCCGCGGCCGTCCTCGTCTTCGGCTCGTCGGCGGCCGTGCTCGTCGTCGAGATCGTCGCCCTGCGGCTGCTCGCCCCCTACCTCGGGCTCACGCTCGAGACCTCGACGACGGTCATCGGTCTGGCGCTCGCCGCCATCGCGGCAGGATCGTGGGCCGGTGGCCTCGCGGCCGACCGGGTCGACCCCCGACGCGCCCTGGCCCCGCTGCTGGCGATCTCGGGAGTCGTCATCGCCGCCACCCCGTTCGCGGTGCGCGGCGTCGCCGACCCGCAGGCGGTCGGGCTGCTCTACCTCGTCGCGGCCGCCACGATCGTCGTGCCGGGTGCGCTGCTCTCCGCCGTGACGCCGATGGTCACGAAGCTGCTGCTGCGCGACCTGGGGGAGACCGGGACGATCGTCGGCCGGCTCTCCGGCATCGGCACGGTCGGCGCGATCGTCGGCACGGTCGTCACCGGCTTCGTGCTCATCTCCCACGTCCGCGTCAGTGCGATCCTCGTCGGGCTCGGCATCCTGCTCGCCCTCGCGTCGGCGGCGCTCGCGCTGCGGCTGCGCGGCCCCGGCTTCGGCCTCCTGGCGGTGGGCGGCGCTCTGCTGGCCGGTGGCACCGCCACGCTCGTGCCGAGCGGGTGCGAGGTGGAGACCACCTACCACTGCGCCTCCGTCGAGGCCGGCGGCAGCTCGCCCGAGGGTCGCACGCTCGTCCTCGACAACCTGCGCCACTCCTACGTCGACCTCGCCGACCCGACCCACCTGGAGTTCTCCTACACGCGTGGCTACGCGGCGGTGGTGGACGCGATGTTCCCCGGCGACGCACCGCTGCGCTCGCACCACCTCGGAGCGGGCGGGGTCACGATGCCCCGCTGGCTGGAGGCCACCCGGCCCGGCAGCACGAGCGTGGTGTCCGAGATCGACGGGGGCGTCGTCCAGCTGGACCGCGACGAGCTCGGGCTCCGGACGAGCGACGCCCTCCAGGTCCGCGTCGAGGACGGACGGCTCGGCATGCGCGAGGTCGCGGCCGGCAGCCAGGACCTCGTCGTCGGCGACGCGTTCGGTGGCGTCAGCGTCCCGTGGCACCTCGCCACCCGCGAGATGATCGACGAGGTGCACCGCGCCCTCGACGACGACGGGGTGTACGTGCTCAACGTGATCGACCACGGCGACCTCGGCTTCGCCCGCGCCGAGGTGCGGACCGTGCAGGACCGGTGGCCGCACGTCGCGGTGCTCGGCTGGCCCGCCCCGGGCCCCGGCCCGGGCGGCGGCAACATCGTGGTGGCCGCGTCGGAGCGCCCCATCGACGTCGACGCGATCGCCGCGGGCCTGCGCGAGCGCCAGGTGCCCTGGGAGGTCACCGACGGCGACGACCTGACGGCCTGGGTCGGCGACTCGGCCGTGCTCACCGACGACTACGCGCCGGTCGACCAGCTGCTCACGCCCTGAGGGCTGCTCGAGTCGGCTCCCTCCCGTCCTGCGGCTGCGTCGCCTCGGCTCACCCGCGACCTGCGGCTGCGCTGCCGCGGCTCGTCGTGGGCGTGGTCTCCGTAGGGCCATCGACCGGGGAGCTGGGTGCGCTCCGGGTCGGGTTCTCGGGCCTGCGGTGGTGCTGGGGCGACGCAAGGTTCTGCGTTGGCGTGTGGTGGACGCATGATTCTTCCTTCGTGTGCTGGAGGGCGAAGGATGCTGCGTCCGTGTCGGGATCCGATCGTGAATGCAACATCGTTCGGGCCATCGCGCGCGGACGCAGGATCCTGCGTCCCGCAGGCTCCGGGAGGTAGGTGGCGCGCGCTTCCCGCGGGGCGGGAGGTAGGTGGCACGCGGATAGGAGACCCGTATCCGCGGGTCACCGACCTGCGGGGGTCGCGGTAGCGCGGGCCACCTACCTCCCGACGAGCAGTTCGGTGTCTCACCTACCGCCGACGACGGCGGGAGGGCAGCGATTCTCCCTTCCCGTGGACCGTGCCACGAGAAGGAAGAATGCTTGCCCACGCAGAGGAAGAATCGTGCGTCACCCCCACCCCCGGACCGGACCCCGAGACCCCGAGCCGGACTCGCACCCAGCTCCCCGGTCGAGGCTCCTACGGACCCCCTACTCCCACGTGAAGCCGGGCCAGCGCAGCCGCAGGACGAGACGAAGCCGAGGCAGCGCAGCAGGACGAGACGAAGCCGAGGCAGCGCAGCCGCAGGACCGCCTCGTCCTCAAGCCGCGGCGACCCCCACCTCCGCGCGGAGCCGGGAGAGGAGGGACGAGAGGCGGCGGGAGACCTGCATCTGGCTGATGCCGAGCAGGCCGGCGATCTCGCGCTGCGGCATCTCGTCGACGAACCGCCAGGCGAGGAGCTGCTTGTCGTCGGCGGAGAGCGCGGTGCGCAGCGAGCGCATGGTCAGCCAAGCGTCGACGTGCTCGAACCCGTCGTCGACCCGGGCGCTGGCACCGAGGGCCTCCTCGAGGTGGTCGGTCGCGAAGCAGCTGCTCGCCGCGAGCGCCTCCCGCACGTCCTGCAGGGGCGCGTCGAGCAGGTCGGCGAGCCGGCGAGGGTCGCGCACGCCCCGTGAGGTCTCCACCGCGATGCGTGCCTGCAGGTCCTGCAGGCGGCGAGGCGGACGCACGCTCCAGGCGTGATCGCGGAAGTAGCGCTTCACCTCGCCCCGGATCGTGCTCGCCGCGTAGGGCGCGAAGGCTCCCCGGTCGGGGTCGAAGCGTTCCGCCGCCTTCACGAGCGCGAGCCGGGCGACCTGGAGCAGGTCGTCGTCCTCGACACCGCGTCCACGGTAGGTGCGGGCGATGCGGGCCGCGAGGGGCAGGTGGTCCTCGACCAGGGCGGTCGACGAAGAAGTCGACGAAGAAGGTGCAGCAACCATGTCGGTCTCCCGAGGTGCGAAACGTCGGGTGGCTGCTGCTGAACCCCCCACGAGCACCCTCACCCGGGTCTCCCGACCGTGCAAGTCGGCGGCGGTCCCGGGTGTCGACGCGCGCTACGCGGGTACCCGTCGGGCATGCAGACCGCGAGCACCAGCGACGACCCGGCCACGACGAGCGTGCCCTTCGGGCCGCTGACGATCACCGTGGACGAGACCGTGCTGCAGCCGCGACCGTGGACCTACGACCAGTCGGCCTGGGCCCAGGAGCTCCTGGGGGTCCTGCCCGTCGGCGACGTGCTCGAGCTCTGCTCCGGCGCGGGTCAGATCGGTCTCGGGGCCGTGCGCGGGACGGGTCGGGCGCTCGTGATGGTCGACATGACCCCACGCGCCTGCGAGCTCGCCCGGCTCAACGCGACGCAGGTCGACGAGCCGGTCGACGTGCGCGAGGGTCGCTTCGACGCGGTTCTCGCCGACGCCGAACGCTTCGTGCTCGTCGTGGCGGACCCGCCGTGGGTCCCGAGCCAGCGGGTGGACGACCACCCCGAGGACCCGGCATGGGCCATCGACGGCGGGCTGGACGGCCTGGAGGTGGCGCGCCGCTGCGTCAAGGTCGCGGCCGACCACCTCGCCGACGAGGGACGGGTGCTGCTGCAGCTCGGCAGCCGGGAGCAGGTCGACGTGGTGACCCGCACCGTCGAGGCCGTGGGGCTGCGAGTGGTGCAGGTGCGCGACGGCGGTGAAGGCTATTCGCGCGGTGTGCTGGCGCTGCTGGCGCCGGCCTCCCGCGGTTGATGCCGGCGCGGATCCGTGCTTCCGTGAGTGGTGGTTGAGATCGCAGCCGACCTCGTGAACGCACGACGAGAGGCAGCACCCCATGGCTCACGAACCGTCCTCCCGCGACCACCCCGACCAGGCGGGCACCCCCGATCCCGACGAGGTGACGTGCCGGCGCCTGCGTGAGGCGTCGGGCGCCTCGCCGCTGGAGCGACTGCGACTGCAGAACGGCGTGGTCGACGACAACGACGCGATGGCCGGACGCCTCGCGCGTCGCTACCGCGGCCGCGGCGTCGCCGACGACGACCTCCGCCAGGTCGCGCGGCTCGGCCTGCTCAAGGCGGTGCGACGCTTCGATCCCGAGCGGCGCTCGTTCGCCGCCTACGCGGTCCCCACGGTCCTGGGAGAGCTGCGGCGCCACTTCCGCGACCGGGGCTGGGCGATCCGCCCGTCGCGCTCGGTGCAGGAGCTGCAGATGTCCGTCACCGCCGCCCGCGACGAGGTGCGCGAGACGCAGCAGCACGAGCCGACGACCGAGGAGGTCGCCGAGCACCTGCACGTCAGCGAGACGGAGGTCCGCCGGGCCGACGCCGCCCACGACGCCTTCGCGCCGCAGTCGCTCGACGTGCCCTCGCCGTCCGACGGCACGGCCGCGCACGAGCGGATCGGGTCGGAGGACCCCGGCATCGAGGCCGTCGACCGCTGGCAGTCGGTCCTGCCGGCCCTGCACGAGCTCGACGACGAGGACCGCCGCCTGCTGGAGATGCGGTTCGTGGAGGAGCGGACGCAGCGCGACATCGGCGCGGAGCTCGGCGTCTCCCAGATGCAGGTCTCGCGCCGGCTCACCGCCCTGCTCGCCCGCGTGCGCGAGAGCGTGGGACCGCTCGACGACTGAGCGGGCGCGTGCGCCGGGTCGGACGGGGTACGTGTGGGCCATGAGTGATCTCGGCAGCACCCCGCAGTCCGGGCCGGGAACCGGCGAGGACGCGCCGGTCGACCCCGCCACCTCGCCCGACACCGAGCCGGACACCGACTCCCCTCCCACGCAGCCGTCGGTCGACGCCTCCGAGCTCGACGACGACGAGGAGGGCACCGGCCGCGACCTCGAGGGGAACGCCGGAGGCGACGCCGGCCTCCCCGAGGGCGACGATCCGGAGCAGGTCAGCCCAGGTCCCTGACGGCCGTCCGCACCCGTCTCGCGCTGCAGGACGGACGTGGTGGGGGCACGCTCGTGCCATGAGCTCCTTCGCCAGCACCCCGCAGTCAGGCCCCGGCGCCAGCGAGACCCGCGAGGTCGACCCCCGCACCTGGCCCGACACCGAGCCCGAGGCCGACGCGACGCAGGCCGAGCCGTCGCGGGACGCGTCCGAGGTGGAGGACGACGACGCGGACGCCTGAGGACCGGGTCCGTCGGCGGGTCGTGGTCAGCGGACGAGCGCGCGTGCCGCCGCACGGGTGTGGACGTCGGCCAGCCGTGACTGCTGGTCCTCCGCCTGGGCGATGAGCCGCTGCAGTTCCTCGCGGTCGAGGCACGTGTGGTGGTCCGCCACCGCCAGGAGCGCCTGCCAGCCGGCTCGCTTGCCGGCGACGGCGGTGCGCATCGCCTCCAGCTCCACGAGGTCGGTGAGGTCCGTCCGACGGGTGACGGACCCGTTCGGCTTGAGCCGCCCCACCCGCTCGCCCGCGCGTGCGGCGAGGGTCATGACCCTCGACTCCCCGACGCCGAGGTCGAGCGCCATGCGGCGCAGACGACGCCGCTCGTCGAGCAGCTCGCCGTGGATGTCGCGCAGCACGGTGCCGATCTCGGGGTCGAGCTGGGCGCCGGCGCTCCGGTCGAACAGGTCGATGCCGGCCGCCGATCCGGCGAGGTGCGTGTGCACGTGGTGCGCGATCGGCGATCCGCCGGGGAGCAGCGAGCTCATGGGTCCTCCTGGGGCCGCGCGAGGCGGTTCGGTTGGTGCGTCGGGGACGGTGTACCCGCGTCGGTCGGGCGCATGCCCGCGCATGGTCGTCGACCACCCGGGTACCGCCAGGGTGACCCCGACGAAGGAGCAACCGTGCGAGCAGTGACCTGGCAGGGCCGACGCGACGTCCGCGTGCAGGAGGTGCCCGACCCGCGCATCGAGGACCCGGGCGACGTCGTGCTGCGGGTGACGACCACCGGTCTGTGCGGCTCGGACCTGCACCTCTACGAGGTGCTCGGTCCGTTCATGCACGCCGGCGACGTGCTCGGCCACGAGACGATGGGCGAGGTCGTGGAGGTCGGCTCCGACGTCTCGGGCCTGGCCGTGGGCGACCGTGTGGTCGTGCCGTTCCAGATCGCCTGCGGCCACTGCTTCATGTGCGCACGGGGGCTGCAGACCCAGTGCGAGACCACCCAGGTCCGCTCGACGGGCATGGGTGCGGCGCTCTTCGGCTACAGCGAGCTCTACGGCAGCGTGCCCGGCGGCCAGGCCGAGTACCTGCGGGTCCCGCACGCCGACTACGGCGCCATCCGCGTCGGTCGGGACCTTCCGGACGAGCGGTACGTGTACCTCTCCGACGTCATGCCGACCGCGTGGCAGGCGGTCAGGTACGCAGACGTCCACGAGGGCGACACCCTCGCGGTGGTCGGCCTCGGTCCGATCGGCGACATGGCGGCGCGGCTGGCCCTGCACCACGGCGTCCGCGTCATCGGCGTCGACCTCGTCCCGGAGCGGCTCGAACGGGCGCGGGAGCGCGGTGTCGAGACGCTGCACGTCGAGGACGACGACGTCGTCGAACAGGTCCTCGCGCTCACGTCCGGGCGCGGCGCCGACGGTGTGGTCGACGCGGTCGGCATGGAGGCGCACGGGTCGCCCGCCCCGTCGATCCTGCAGAAGGCGGTGGGGCTGCTGCCCGACGGCCTCGCCAAGCAGGCGATGACGACGGCGAGCGTCGACCGGCTCGCCGCGCTCCACCTCGCCACCCAGCTGGTGCGACGCGGCGGCACGGTGTCCCTCTCCGGCGTCTACGCCGGCACGCACGACCCGCTGCCGATCCAGCAGCTCTTCGACCGCCAGGTGACGATCCGGATGGGCCAGGCGAACGTGAAGCGCTGGGCCGACGACCTGCTGCCGCTCGCCGAGCGCGCCGACGACCCTCTCGGGCTCGAGGACTTCGCCACCCACCGGCTGTCCCTCGACGACGCCCCCCGCGCCTACGCCGACTTCCAGGCCAAGGCCGACGGGATGGTCAAGACGGTCTTCCGCCCCAGCGACTGACGGGCCTCGCGTTTCGGCACACCATCGCCCGTTCCTTCGACAGAAACGGGCGATGGTGTTCCGAAACGCGGGGAAGTCGCGGTCAGGCGAGTCGTTTGTGGGTGCCGTCGCACCAGGGCCGACGAGCGGAGGCCTCGCAGCGGCAGACGGCCACGACCGGACGCTGCGCACGCACGGCGACGCCGTCGCCGTCGACGACGAACCCCAGGCCCCGGACGAGCAGGGGTCCGGCCGCGGCGCGCTCGCGGAGCGCCTCCCGGGCCGACGTCACGCGTGCACCGGGGTCGGGACGAGGCGGGCGGCGCAGCGCTCCTCGGTGTCGACGCAGACGAACGCCCCGAACGCGACCTCCTCCTGGAGGAGGGGGTCACCGCCGGTCGCGAGGTCGCAGATCGTCCGGGCTAGGTGCTCGTGCACGGCGTCCGCCTCGACGTGCTCGTCGTAGTAGAGGGCGACGGACTCGTCGAACCCGAGGCGCCGCAGGCCGCGGACCATGTCGGCGCTCGGCAGCGAGCTGGTCGCCTCGAAGGCGGCGAGGTGGCCCAGGGCGGCGTGGCGCAGACGTCGGTGCAGGCACAGCAGCGACATCGCGTTGTTGAGGGTGAGCGTCTCCTCGTCGGCGACGTCGACGTACGCGCCGTACGTCGGGTCGAGGCCGGCGGCCTCCATCGCCCGGGCGAAGAGGAGCTGGTGCACCCGCTCGGGGTGTCCGTCGCCGAGCTCGTCGTACTGCAGCTCGGTGAGCGCGGCCTTGGCGGCCGGCTCGAGGCGCGGCAGCAGGAAGCACTGCGGGTCGGCCTCCTTGAGGTGGTAGACGCTCCGTTGCCGCAGGATGCGCCGCACGTCGTCGACGGTGGCCTCGTCGCGCACGAACCGCGCCACTCCCGGCACCTCGCCGTCGGCGGTCACGAGGCCCTCGAGGTCGCGAGGTCCCTCGTGCTCCGCGAAGCGGGCGCGCAGCCAGTCCTCCAGGTGCCGGCCGAGCCGGTTGCGCAGCGCCAGCACCTCGGGCGACCACTCGAGGTCGGGCTCGACGTCGTCGAAGCCGCGGTAGGCGAGCTCGTACAGCGTCCACAGCGCCAGGGCGTGGTCGCGCGTGTCGGGCGCGGGCTCCGGGCCGACGGTCAGCGGTTCTCCGTGGACCAGGTGGTCGTGGACGGCCCGGCTCACCGGACCGCAGGGCAGGGGGATCCTCATGCCGTCGACGTACCCACGGTAGGTCGGGTCAAGCCTCGTGCGACGTCCTGCACCGCCCGCGGTGCATGAGGTCGTCGCGACGGGGTACGTGACGGGCGGGTGACGCGGCGCCCGGCCCGCCTTGCGCAGTGCCGGTGCCGGGCCCGCGCCGCCCCGGGCGCGAGTGGGCCCCGAACACCGCGAACGTCCTCTAGAGTCCTCTCGGCGAGACCGAGGAGGCAGCATGGACGACTGGAGGCCCGACCTTCTGGGCGACGGCTACGAGCAGCGCACCTTCGCGCTCGGCCCCGACCCCGACGGGCAGGGCGACGTGTTCGCGACCCTCGTGCGGCGCACGTGGACGCGAGACACTGCCGCGCAGCGCGCCGTCCTCTACGTGCACGGGTTCAGCGACTACTTCTTCCAGAAGGAGCTCGCCGAGTTCTTCACCGACCGCGGGTTCGCGTTCTACGCCCTCGACCTGCGCAAGTGCGGACGCTCGCGTCGCGAGGGCCAGACCGCGCACCACGTCACCGACCTGGCGCAGTACGACCTCGAGCTCGACCAGGCGCTCGCCGTCGTCCGGGCAGAGGTGCCGGGCGGTCCCGTCCTGCTCTCCGGCCACTCCACCGGTGGACTGGTGCTCCCGCTCTGGCTCGACCGCGTGAATCGCCGGCCGGGCGGCTCCCGCGGCGCCGGAGTCAGCGGCCTGCTGCTGAACAGCCCCTGGTTCGACCTCCAGGGCAAGCCGTGGATGCGCTCGGTCGGAACCGTCGTCATCCGCGCCCTCGGCACGATCAAGCCGTTCGACGTCATGAAGCTCCCGCCCACCGACGCGTACGGCACGAGCCTGCACGTCAGCGGGCACGGCGAGTGGGAGTTCGACGTCGTGATGAAGCCGCTCGACGGCTTCCGCGTCACCTACGGCTGGCTCGGGGCGATCCGCGCCGGCCACGCCCGTCTGCACCGCGGCCTCGACGTCGGGGTGCCGTCGCTCGTGCTCCGCTCGGACAAGACCCACTTCGCGCGGTCCTGGCGGGAGGAGGTCGACACGGCCGACGTGGTGCTCGACGTCCGGCAGATCGCTCGCTGGGCCGGGTGCCTCGGCGACGCCGTGACGTCCATCCCGATCGCCGACGCCCGGCACGACGTCTTCCTGTCGCTGAAGGAGCCGCGCGAGGCCGCCTACGCAGCGGTGGACGAGTGGCTGAAGGTGACGTCGCTCGTCTGACCGGCGCTCGTCACCTCCCTGGGGTACACCTGGTGGGGTGACCGCGCTGCCGATGTTCCCCCTGGGCACCGTCCTGCTGCCCGGCGGGCTCCTGCCGCTGCGGCTGTTCGAGGCGCGGTACCTGGCGCTCCTCGCCGACGTGCTGCAGGAGGACGAGCCCGAGATCGGCTTCGTGCTCATCGAGCGCGGCCACGAGGCCGGCGGCGGCGACGTCCGGTTCTCGACCGCCACGGTCGGGCGGATCGTCCAGGTGGAGCCGCGCGAGAGCGAGATCGGCATGGTGGCCGTCGGGCGCCGGCGGGTCGAGGTCGAGGGCTGGCTGCCCGAGGACCCCTACCCGCGCGCGAAGGTCCGCGACCTGCCGGAGCTGGAGGCCGACGCCGACCACGCGCTCGTGGCCGCCGTGCACGACCGTGCCGTCACGGCGTCGGTGCGGCTCGGCCTCATGCCTCCCGAGCCGCCGCCGCACGGCCTGGTCGACGCCTGCTGGCACCTCGCGGAGGGGTGCCCGGCGGGCCCGTACGACCGGCTCGGGATGCTGCGCTCCACCCGCGCCACCGACCTCCTCCTCAAGATCGACGACGCCTACGCCCAGGCCGTCCAGCTGCACGAGGCCTTCGGCCCCCAGGCCTGAACGGACGCCGTGACCGGTGTCGGGCACCGCGGCTAGGCTCGGGCGCGTGGATGCCCCTCTCGCCCTCTACCGCCGGTACCGTCCCGAGACGTTCGCCGAGGTGATCGGGCAGGAGCACGTCACCGACCCGTTGCGGCACGCCCTCGGGGCCAACCGGGTCAACCACGCCTACCTCTTCTCCGGCCCGCGCGGCTGCGGCAAGACCACCAGCGCGCGGATCCTGGCTCGCGCGCTCAACTGCGAGAAGGCACCGGTCAGCGACCCGTGCGGGGAGTGCCAGAGCTGCCGCGACCTCGCGCGCGGTGGGCCGGGCAGCGTCGACGTCATCGAGATCGACGCGGCCAGCCACGGCGGTGTCGACGACGCCCGCGACCTGCGCGAGCGGGCGTTCTTCGCCCCCATCAACAGCCGCTACAAGGTCTACATCATCGACGAGGCGCACATGGTGAGCCCGCAGGGCTTCAACGCGCTGCTCAAGCTCGTCGAGGAGCCACCGCCGCACCTGAAGTTCATCTTCGCCACCACCGAGCCCGACAAGGTGATCGGCACCATCCGGTCCCGCACCCACCACTACCCGTTCCGGCTCGTCCCGCCGAAGGCGCTCGGCGACTACCTCGAGCAGCTCAGCCGGGCCGAGGGCGTCCGGCTCGAGCCCGCGGCGCTGCCGCTCGTCGTCCGCGCCGGCGCCGGCTCGGTGCGTGACACCCTCAGCGTCCTCGACCAGCTCCTGGGCGGCGCCGGGCCCGAGGGCGTCACCTACGACCTCGCCGTCCAGCTGCTCGGCTACACCCCCGACTCGCTGCTCGACGAGGCCGTGGCCGCGTTCGGTGCCGCCGACGGCGCGACCGTCTTCGGCGTCGTCGACAAGATCATCGAGTCCGGCCAGGACCCACGCCGCTTCGCAGAGGACCTGCTGCAGCGCCTGCGCGACCTCGTCGTCCTGCGGGCGGTCCCCGACGCGCTGGCCACCGGTCTGCTCGACGTGCCGGGCGACCGCGCCGAGCGGCTGCAGAGCCAGGCCACGTCGTTCGGCCCGGCCGACCTCACCCGGATGGCCGACATCGTCAACGCCGCCCTCACGGAGTTCCGCGGCGCCACGGCCCCGCGGCTGCTGCTGGAGCTCATGTGCGCGCGCATCCTCGTGCCGGCGCACGACGCGGCGACGGTCGTGGCCCGGGTCGACCGTCTGGAGAAGCGGCTGTCGATGGGTGGTGAGCCGGCCGAGCCCGCGCCGACGTCGGCCGCCACGCCGGCCGCGAGCGCCCCCGCGGTCCGGCCCGCGCCCGAGCGTCCCGCTCCGGCCGCCCCCGCCCCGGTCGAGCCCTCCCGGTCCGCCGGGGAACGGGTGGAGGAGCCACCGGCCCTGGACGACGCGCCGCCGTGGGACGTCGAGGAGCCACCGGCGGCCGAGACCGAGCCGCTCGAGTCCCGGCGTGTCGAGACCCGGCGTCCGCCGGTCGAGCAGCGTCCCGCCGAGCCCGCGCCGGCGCCCGCCGCGCCGGCGCAGCAGGCCGCGCCCCCAGCCTCGTCGCCCCCAGCCTCGTCGACCCCGGCCGCCCCGGCCCCGGCCGCGCCGACGAGCGCCGGCTCCTTGACCGTGGCCGACGTCCGGCGCCTCTGGCCGGAGGTGCTCGAGGTGGTCAAGGGCCTGCGCCGCTTCACCTGGATCATGCTCAGCCAGAACGCGCAGGTGCAGGCGCTCGACGGCTCCACCCTCACGATCGCGCTGGTCAACACCGGTGCCCGCGACTCGTTCGTGGCCAGCGGCTCGGCCGAGTACGTCCAGCAGGCGCTGCAGCAGGTCATCGGCATGCAGTGGCGCATCGAGGCCATCGTCGACCCGTCCGCCGACCCCCGGGCGGCTGCCGCCGGTGGGGGAGGCCGGCCCGCTGCGCAGCCCGCGGCGCCCGCCCCCGAGCCGGCTGCGGACGGCCCCTCGCGGGGTGTCGGTGCGCCGGAGTCCGTCCGCCAGGCCATGCGCGAACCCGCCTCGTCCGCACCGCCGGAGGACCCCGACGCGGGGGTGAGCCCCGACGACCCGGTCGTCGACCAGGGCGCCGACCCCGAGCAGCTCCTGTCCCGCGAGCTGGGTGCCCGGGTGATCGATGAGATCGACCACGGCTGACCTCCCCTTCCCGGAGGGGGTCGCGCTCGAGGTCGGACGGCGCCGCCTCGACCTGTCCGACACCCCCACGGAGATGGTGCGCCGGCTGCGCGGGCGCGACCGCCTGGTCGCCCTCGTCGGCGCCTGGCACCAGGGCGACGCGCTGGTCGCGGCCGACCCCGTGCGCGTCCTCGACCCCGACGTCGACGACCCGTTCGACCTGCCGCTGCCCGAGGTCGTCGCCCCGACGTCGCAGGACGCCCCGGCCGGCTTCGGTGGCGGCTGGATCGGGTTGTGGGGGTACCGCCTCGGTGCACGGCTGGAGCGGGTGCCCGAGCCCCGGTCACGGCCGGTCCCGCGGTCCGAGGCGGCCCTCGCGTTCTACCCGTGGGTGGTGCGCCGCGGGCGGGGCACCTGGTGGCTGGAGTGGCTGGGCGACACCGACGTCGACCCCGTGCTGGCGGCGCTGGAGGGCCCGCCGCCCGCCGCCCGTCCGCACCGTGCCGGCACCTTCACGCTCGTCCCGTCGGCCGCCCAGCACGAGGCGGCGGTGGCGCGTGCCGTCGAGCACGTGCGCGCCGGCGACGTCTTCCAGGTCAACCTCTGCGCCCGGCTCGAGGCCGATCTGCAGGGTGACCCGCTCGACGCCTTCTGCGCCGGTGTCGAGACCCTGTCGCCCGCGTACGGCGCCTACGTGGGGCTGCCCGGTGGTGCCGTCCTGTCGTTCTCGCCGGAGCTGTTCCTGCGTCGCACCGGCCGGGAGGTGCTCACCTCCCCGATCAAGGGCACGGCGCCGCTCGGTGTCGATGCCGCCGCGGACGCCGAGACCGTCGCCTCACTGGTCGCGTCGGCGAAGGACCGTGCCGAGAACGTGATGATCGTCGACCTCATGCGCAACGACCTCGGGCGCGTGAGCGCGCCCGGGAGCGTGCGCGTCCCGGCGCTGGTGCGCCCGGAGCGGCACGCGGTGTGGCAGCTGGTCTCCGACGTGGTCGGGCACCTCGGGCCCGACGTCACCGACGCGCAGCTGCTGCGCGCCACCTTCCCGCCGGGGTCGGTCACGGGCGCTCCGAAGGTCAGGGCGATGGAGGTCGCCGCCGACCTGGAGGCCACCGGGCGCGAGGCCTACACGGGTGCGATCGGGCACGTCAGCCCGCTCGCCGGGCTCGAGGCCAACGTCGTGATCCGCACCGTCGAGGTGGCGGGCGGACGGGCGTGGCTGGGTGCCGGCGGTGGCATCGTGGCCGACTCGGTGCCGGCGGCCGAGCTCGCCGAGGTGCTCGTCAAGGCCGCCCCGGTGGTGCGGGCGATCGGTGGGAGCCTGGCCGACGCGGCGCCCGAGGCGGCGGGGCGTCCGCGCTCGGCCACCCGCGGGCGTGCCGGCACGTCGGCCGACGCGCGCCGGGGCGTCTTCACCACGCTGCTGGTCGACGACGGCCGGGCCGTCGACGTCGAGGCCCACCTGGCGCGGCTCGACGCCAGCGTGCGGGCGGTCTACGGCACCACCGTGCGCGAGGGGCTCGACGACGCGGTCGCCCTCCGCGCCGCGGCTCTCGGGCCCGGCCGTCATCGCCTTCGGGTCGAGGCGGTCCCGCTCGAGCCCGAGCGCGTGGGGGAGGACCCGGTTCCCGTCCGTGTGCGCATGGTCCACGACGAGCTGGCACCGGTTCCCGGGCCCTGGACGCTGGCGCCCGTGGTCGTGCCCGGCGGCTGGGGCGAGCACAAGTGGGTCGACCGCGGCCCGCTCGACGACGTGTCGTCCGTCGCCGGCCCCGGGGGCGCCGACGACCTCCTCCTGCTCGACGACGACGGCTCGGTGCTGGAGGGCGGCCGCACCAGCGTGTTCTGCGTGCTCGACGACGGCGTCCACACCCCGCCCCTCGACGGGCGCATCCTCCCCGGGACCGGCCGCGCCCGCGTCGTCGACGCGCTCCTCGCGGCGGGCGTCCCCCTGCACCAGCGTCGGCTCACCACGGCCGACCTCGCCGCCGCGTCCGAGGTGCTGGTCACCAACGCGCTGCGCGGCGTGGTTCCCGTGCGCGAGGTGGTCGGCGTCGGCGCGTGGACCGCCCCCGGCCCCCTCACCACCCTCCTCACTACCTCCCCCCACCCCCCTGACCGTGACGATGTGGCCCCTGCGAGGCGCGAACCGGGGCCACATCGTCACCGTCAGGGGGGAGGGGGGAGCGGTGGGGGCGGGGCGCCGCGGGTGCTGTTCGTCGACAACTACGACTCCTTCGTCTTCAACCTCGTCCAGTACGTCCGCGAGCTCGGCGCCCTGGCCGACGTCGTCCGCAACGACGAGGTCGACGTCGCGCAGCTCGTGGCCGCGCGCGAGGCCGGCGACCTCACCCACGTGGTCGTGTCGCCCGGGCCGGGCGCCCCGGCGGACGCGGGGAGCAGCGTCGAGGTCGTCCGCCGTCTCGGCCCCACCACCCCGCTGCTGGGGGTGTGCCTGGGCCACCAGGCGATCGCGGAGGCGTACGGCGCGCAGGTGGTGCGGGCGCCGGAGGTGGTGCACGGCAAGCCGTCGCTGGTGCACCACGACGGGCTCGGCCTCCACGCCGGCCTGCCCACGCCGCTCGTGGTCGCCCGGTACCACTCGCTCGTCGCGGACGAGGCGACCCTGCCGCCCGAGCTCGTGGTCACGAGCCGCACGGCGTCCGGCGTCGTCATGGGGCTGCGGCACACCAGCCACCCGGTCGAGGGCGTCCAGTGGCACCCGGAGTCCATCCTCACGAGCCACGGCCACGACCTCCTCGCCACCTTCCTCGCCCAGCAGCCCTGACGCCGCACGGTGTGCGTCCGGTCCGCGTGGCAGCATCGGCTCATGGACCTGACCCTCACCGACGAGCAGGCGAGCTTCCGGGCGCTGGCGCGCGACTTCCTCGACAAGGAGGTCGTGCCGCACCGGGCGGCGTGGGACCGCGCGGAGGCCGTCGACCTCGCGATCATCCCGAAGCTCGGCGAGATCGGGTTCTTCGGCCTCACGATCCCCGAGGAGTACGGCGGGGTCGGCGGTGACTACCTCACCTACGTGCTCGCCGCGGAGGAGCTGGGCCGCGCCGACTCCGCGATCCGCGGCATCGTCTCGGTCTCCTCCGGCCTGTTCGGCACCTCGGTGCTGCAGCACGGCACCGAGGAGCAGAAGCAGCGCTGGCTGCCCGACATCGCGTCCGGGCGGAAGCTCGGCTGCTTCGGCCTCACCGAGCCGGGCAACGGCTCCGACGCCGGCAACCTCGTCACCCGGGCCCGGCGCGACGGCGACGCCTGGGTCATCGACGGGTCCAAGATCTTCATCACCAACGGCACCTGGGCCGACGTCGCCCTCGTCTTCGCCCGCACCGGCGACGACGGACCGCGCGGCGTGTCCGCCTTCCTCGTGCCCACCGACACGCCCGGCTTCGAGGCCACCGAGATCACGGGCAAGCTCGGCCTCCGCGGCCAGGCCACCGCGTCACTCTCCTTCGACGGCGTCCGCGTCCCTGCCGACGCGCTGCTCGGCGAGGAGGGCTCGGGCTTCAAGATCGCCATGCAGACCCTCGACAAGGGTCGCGTCACCATCGCCGCCAGCTGCGTCGGCATCATCCAGGGCTGCCTGGAGGAGACGGTGAGGTACACGGGGGAGCGCGAGCAGTTCGGCAAGCCGATCGCCTCGTTCCAGCTCGTGCAGGAGCTCATCGCCGACATGAGCCTCGACGCCGACGCCGCGCGCCTGCTCACCTGGCGCGCCGCCGACCTCATGCAGCGACACGAGCCGTTCGGCACCGCGGCCTCGAAGGCCAAGCTGTTCGCCTCCGAGGCGGCGGTGCGCGCGGCGAACCTCGCCGTGCAGGCCTTCGGCGGGTACGGCTTCATCGACGAGTACCCGGTGCAGAAGTACCTGCGCGACGCCCGGGTGATGACGCTGTACGAGGGCACCAGCCAGGTGCAGAAGCTGCTGATCGGTCGCGCCGAGACCGGGATCAACGCCTTCGTCTGAGCGAGTCGTCGACAGCGCGTCCGCGGGCCTCGGTCGGGTCGGGCCCCTAGACTGAGCGGGTGTACGACGGCGTCATCCAGGACCTCATCGACGAGCTCGGGCAGCTGCCCGGGGTCGGTCCGAAGAGCGCCCAGCGCATCGCGTTCCACCTGCTCGACGCCGACCCCGACGACGTGCGCCGCCTCGCGGCCGTGCTGGTCGACGTGAAGGACAAGGTCCACTTCTGTGCGATCTGCGGCAACGTCACCGTCGACGTCGAGTGCCGCATCTGCTCCGACCCCCGCCGCGACCCCGCCGTGCTGTGCGTCGTGGAGGAGAGCAAGGACGTCGTCGCGATCGAGCGCACCCGGGAGTTCCGGGGCCGCTACCACGTGCTCGGCGGTGCGATCAGCCCGATCGCCGGCATCGGCCCCGACCAGCTGCGCATCCGCGAGCTGCTGTCGCGGCTGCAGGACGGCACGGTCACCGAGGTCATCATCGCCACCGACCCGAACCTCGAGGGCGAGGCCACGGCCACCTACCTCATCCGCATGCTCAGCACCCTCGGCCTGCGCGTGAGCAAGCTCGCGAGCGGTCTGCCGGTGGGCGGCGACCTCGAGTACGCCGACGAGCTCACGCTCGGGCGCGCCTTCGAGGGCCGCACCCCCATCGCCGGCTGACCGGCCCGCCTCACGGCGTCGCGAGCAGCTCCCGCTGGTCGGCGGCGATCGAGCGGACCACCCGCACCCAGAGCACGAGCGCGACCACGAACAGCACCGTGCTGGCCGCCGCGAAGGCCGGCAGGTCCTGGATCGACGAGGTGTCGATCTCGTCGGCCGGGACGAAGACCGTCTCGAGCCCCGAGCCGACGCTCGCGAGGAGGAACGCTCCCCACCACCAGCCCACCCGCGACCCCGACGAGGGGTGGTGCGAGCGGACACGCAGCGCGTCGCGCACGAGCTGGTAGGGGAACCACAGGCCGACGACAGGGGTCAGCCACCCGCCCCAGATCCAGCCGCGCCGCCGCGCCTGGGGCGCCGTCGGTGACAGCACCTCGACGTTCGTCCGCGCCCGCCACAGCCACAGGCACGTCGTCACGTAGGCGCCGACGACGACCGGGAAGGTGAGGGCGTCGACCACCTCGTACGGCGTCCAGAGGTCGAGCGCGCCGCCCCCGTCGGCCGCGCGGTCCTCCCACCGGCCCACCGCGTCCTGGGCGAGCCAGTACCGGGGGAGCACGAGGACGGTGTAGGCGAGCGCGAACGCGAGGGTCAGGCCGGTGAGCGCCCCCATCGGCTGGGCCACCCGACCACCCGACCACCCGGCACCACGGCGGGGGGCGTGGCCTCCGTGTCCGCGGCCGCCGGGTCCTCCGGCTGCGGGACGTCGTCCGGAGCCGGGTAGCGCGGGTAGGTCGGTCCGGTCATGGGTCCCCCTCGGTGGTCGGTCACCAGGACCCTAGGGGCAGCGTCGGTCGCCTGTCCCTCGAACCGGGGGATTCGTCCAGGTCTGCCTGAGGCCTGGCCGAGAATCGTCGCGTGCACCCCACCGGCGGGTGGTCGCGCCCTAGGTTGGGGCCGTGCACGTGCTGACGTTGGTGCGGCGGGTCCCCTTCACGGCTTCCGTCGTCGTCCTCATCGTGGTGCTGGCCCTGACGACGGGCACGGCGTGGTCGCCGCTGGAGGACGCCTCCTGGTACCCCGACGTCGCCTTCGGCCCACCGGCCCTCGAGGCCGGACGGTGGTGGACCCTCGTCACCGGCTCGCTCTTCGCGCTGCAGCCGCTGCAGTACCCCGCGATCCTGGTCTTCTTCGCGGCCCCGGTCGGGCTGTGCGAGTGGAGGCTGGGCACCCGGCTGACCTCGGCGATCGTCGTCGTGGGCCAGCTCCTCGGCATCGTGCTCGGCGGGCTCCTGATGATCGCCCTGGCGCACACCGGGTGGGGCTGGGCCCAGCGCACCGCCGCCGACCTCGACGTCGGCTTCAGCGCCGGTGCCCTCGCCGCGGCCATGGTCGTCTCGGCCGACCTGCGTCGACCCTGGCGCGGCCGGCTGCGGCTCGTCGTCCTCGGCTACGTGCTGACGTCGCTGACGTTCCTCGGCTACCTGTACGACGTGGAGCACCTCGTCGCCGTGCTGCTCGGGCTCTGGGCCGGCCCGTGGCTGGTGGGGCGGCGGCCGTCGCGCTCCCCGTCGGAGTGGCTGCGCCCCGGGTTCACCCGCCGCGACGTGCGCATGATCACCGGCGGGTACTTCCTGTGGGGCGCGATCCTGGCGGTGCTCGGCCAGGTCGCCCACCGCGACGGCCCCTTCGGGCCGATCGGCGGCGACCCGGAGTCGTGGTGGTGGGTGCTGCTGGTGGTCGGGGCCGACTTGCTCATCGCCTGGGGCCTGGTCCGCGGGCGCCGGACCTGGTGGACGCTCGCCCTGGTCCTCACCCTCCTGAGCTGGTCCGGGGGCGCGCTGACGGCCCTGCTCATCGTGACCGGCGGTGCCGGTGACTCCGGGCTGCTCTGGGTCTCGCTGCTCATCGACACCGCCCAGCTCGGCGCCCTGGTCTGGGGCCGCAGCGCCTTCCGCAACCCCGGCCGACGAGGACTGCGGCGGGTCGGACCGGACCGGATCGGGGCGCGGCCCACCGAGGGCGACCGCGACCGGGCCCGCCACCTCCTGGTCCGGCACGGGTCGGCCAACCGGTTGGCGTGGATGACCACCTGGCCCCAGAACCGCTGGTGGTTCGACGGCGACGACGCGATGGTCGCCTACCAGTCCGCGATGGGCGTGACGATCGGCCTGTGCGACCCGGTCGGCCCCGACCCGCTGGGTGTCGCGTCACGGTTCGTCGACGCCGCCCGCGACGCGGGCACGACCCCCTGCCTGTTCAGCTGCAGCGCCGACGTCGCGCGCTGGGCCCAGGAGGAGGGCTGGATCGCCGTGCAGGTGGCCGAGGAGGCGATCGTCGACCTGCCGGGGCTGGAGTTCACGGGCAAGAAGTGGCAGGACGTCCGATCGGCGTTCAACCAGGCGCAGAAGCAGGGGATCGAGACCCGGATGCTGCCCCTGGCCGACGCGCCGCGCGGCATCCGCACGCAGCTCAGGGCGATCTCCGACGAGTGGGTGCGTGACAAGGGTCTGCCCGAGATGGGGTTCACCCTCGGCGGGCTCGACGAGGCGGAGGACCCCGAGGTCCGGGTGAGCGTGGCCGTCGACGCGGACGCGACCGTGCACGGCGTCACGAGCTGGATGCCGATCCGCGGCGCCGACGGCGAGGTCGAGGGCTTCACCCTCGACCTCATGCGGCGGCTGCCCGGGGGGTTCCGCTACACGATGGAGCTGCTGATCGCCTCCGCCATCCGGGGCTTCCAGGAGCAGGGGCACCGGGTGGTCTCGCTCTCGGGAGCGCCGCTCGCCCACGCCGGTGCCGGCGACAGCGCGGTGGACAGGTCCGCGATCGACGACGTCCTGGCGCGCGCCGGGGCGGTGCTCGAGCCGTACTACGGCTTCCAGTCGTTGCAGGCCTTCAAGGCCAAGTTTCAACCGCGGTACGAGCCGCTCTACCTCGTCGCGGCGGACGAGGCGGCGCTGCCGAGGATCGGCCTCGCGATCGGACGGGCCTACCTGGCGGACGCCACGCTGGGCCAGCTGCTCACCCTCACCCGCGGCCACTGAGCGACCGGCTCCGGAGACGTTCCTCGGCCGTGGGCGGAGGCATCCGCCGGTAGACTCACGGAGTGGAGCTGGAGCTGCGACACCTCAGGGTGGTGTGCGCCATCGCCGACGCCGGGAGCGTCACGAAGGCCGCCGCGGAGCTGGGTGTCGCCCAGCCGGCGCTCACGGCCCAGCTCAGCCGCATCGAGCGGGCCCTCGGCGGCCCGCTCTTCGACCGCGACCACCGCGGCGTGCGGCCGACGTCGCTCGGCGAGCTCGTGATCGCGCGGGCACGCATGCTCCTGCCGGCGATGACCGGGCTGCTCGACGACGCCACCCGCCTGGCCGACCCGGAGCGAGGGAGCAGCACGCCGGAGCACCTGTCGATCGGCTCGTCGTCGCCGGCCGTCCTCGCGCCCCTCATCCAGCGTCTCGCGGAGGGCTTCCCCGACCTGCGCGTCTCCACGACTGCCTCGTGGTCGGCCGACGACCTCACGCGCGAGCTCGACGCCGGCCGCCTCGACGTCGCGGTGATCGGCATCTGCGGGGGAGACACCGCCCCCACCGACCGGGGCCTGTCCTGGCGGACGTTCGCCGCCGACCCCGTCTTCGTCATGCTCCCCCAGGACCACGCGCTCGCCGACGCCGAGGAGGTGTCCCTCGCCGACCTCGCCGACGCGGGGTGGGCGGCCACCCCCGGCGACGGCTGCTTCCAGGAGTGCTTCGCCGCTGCGTGCGCGCGGGAGGGCTTCGCCCCGCGGTCGCTGTACGTCGCCGACGCCGCCAGCTGCATCGACCTGGTCGCCTCCGGCACCGCCGTCGCACTCTGCCAGCCCACGCGCGTGCTGCCCGGGCTGGTCACGAAGCCGCTCGCCGGGGTCCCGCTGAGCTGGCGCCACCTGGTCGGCTGGCGGCAGGACTCCGCAGCCGCCGAGTTCGCCGACGACCTTCTCCTGACGGTGCGTCTGGCGCACGGGGACCTCGTCTCGCGCAGCCCCGTGTACGCCTCCTGGCTCGAGCGCCATCCGGGCTTCGGAGAGCAGCACGACCCGGGCATCACGCCCGCGGTATGACTCAACCGGTATGACCCTGCGCGCCTGATCCGCCACTACCGTCGTGCCAACCCCTCGGGGGGGCTGCGGAGGCGAACCCGCCTCCGGACGACAGTGGGGCGTGGCGGCGAGCCGTCCGTTCCCGCAGGAACGGCGGCACCCGGACGATCCCGGGCTCGTCGCCACGACGAAGGAGACCCATCGTGAGCACTCCCAAGCGCACCCTCTTCGGCTCCCTGGCCGTCGCAGCCGTGCTGGCGACGGCCCTCGGCCAGCAGGCCGTGGCCGCCCCGTCGCCGGACGACGCACCACCCAAGACGAGCATGATGAAGGCGATGGAGCGCGACCTCGGCCTCACGGAGGCCCAGGCCAAGGCGCGCATCGCGGACGAGGCGAAGGCCGCCAGGGCCGAGCGCTCCCTCGAGAAGTCCCTCGGCGCCGACTACGCCGGGTCCTGGTACGACGCGAAGCAGGGCACGCTCGTCGTCGCCGTGACCGATGCGACGAAGGCCGACACGGTCCGCGCGGAGGGCGCGCAGGCGCGCACCGCGCAGCGCTCGGCCGCCACCCTCGACGCCTACATGAAGAAGCTCGACGCGAGGAAGGCGTCGGCGCCGAGCACCGTCGCCGGCTGGTACGTCGACGTCCGGGCCAACCAGGTCGTGCTGCCCACGCGCGACGTCGCGGCCGCCGAGGCGTTCGCCGCGAAGGCCGGCGTCCCGGCGTCGGCGTTCGAGGCCGAGGCCGCTCCGGAGCGTCCGCAGCCGCTGTACCAGGGCGGCGACGCCTACTACATCGGCGGCGCCCGCTGCTCCATCGGCTTCGCGGTCACCGGCGGCTTCGTGAGCGCCGGCCACTGCGGCACCACGGGCTCGACCACGTCGTCGCCGAGCGGCACGTTCGCCGGCTCGAGCTTCCCGGGCAACGACTACGCGTTCATCCGCTCCTCGGCCTCGATCACCGGCACGGTGAACAACTACAGCGGCGGCAGCGTCGCGGTCCGCGGCTCGCAGGACGCTGCGGTCGGCTCGTCGATCTGCCGCTCCGGCTCCACCACCGGCTGGCGCTGCGGCACGATCCAGGCCCGCAACTCCACGGTGAACTACGCCGAGGGCGCGGTGTACGGCCTCATCCGCACCACTGCGTGCGCCGAGCCGGGTGACTCCGGCGGATCGGCCATCACCGGCAACCAGGCGCAGGGCGTCACCTCCGGCGGTTCCGGCAACTGCCGCACCGGGGGCACGACCTACTTCCAGCCCGTCAACGAGATCCTCGGCGCCTACGGGCTGACCCTCAAGACCTCCTGACACCCAGGAGACCGCGCGCGGCGCGGACCCGGCACCCTCTCCCCTGGTGGTGTCGGGTCCGCGCCGTTCGTGTGTCCTCTCGTCCTGCGGCTGCGCTGCCTCGGCCTCTCGGCGTCCTGCGGCTGCGTCGGCTCGGCTACTCGGCGTCCTGCGGCTGCGTCGGCTCGGCTCCTCGTGGTGGTGGGTCGCGCAAGGGCCTCGACCGGGGAGCTGGGTGCGCGTCCGGGCTGGGTTCTCGGGGTCCGGTGGGGTCTGACGCACGATTCTTCCTTTGCGTGGGCAAGGCTTCTCCCTTCTCGTGGACCGTGCCACGCGAAGGGAGAATCGCTGCCCCTCCACCCTCGTCGGCGGTAGGTGACGCGACCAGGAGCCGAGGAGCGGAGTCGCAGGACGACCAGGAGCCGAGCCGCCGCAGCCGCAGGTCGAGAGCACGGTGGCACGATCTCCCCGTCCCACGGCAGGAACGAGCCTGCAAGCACGGTGGCGAGGGCCGGTAGCATGGACGTCGTTGCCCGGTCAGCGTCGCCCTGGCACGGATCCACCCCACCCCCGCACCAGAAGGACACCCGTCGTGGGCATCGTCGTCCAGAAGTACGGTGGCTCCTCCGTCGCAGACGCCACCAGCGTCAAGAGGGTCGCCCAGCGCATCGTCGCCACCAAGAAGGCCGGTCACGACGTCGTCGTGGTCGTCTCGGCCATGGGCGACACGACCGACGAGCTGATCGACCTCGCCAACGAGGTCTCGCCGCTGCCGCCCGCCCGTGAGCTCGACATGCTGCTCACCGCCGGCGAGCGCATCTCCATGGCCGTGCTGGCCATGGCCATCGGCAACCTCGGCCAGGAGGCGCGCTCGTTCACCGGCTCGCAGGCCGGCGTCATCACCGACGCCGAGCACGGCAAGGCCAAGATCATCGACGTCACACCCGGTCGCATCGAGAAGGCGATCGAGGAGGGGGCCATCGCGATCGTCGCGGGCTTCCAGGGCGTCTCGCAGACCACGAAGGACATCACGACGCTCGGCCGCGGCGGCTCCGACACCACCGCCGTGGCCCTCGCCGCCGCGCTCGGTGCCGAGGTGTGCGAGATCTACTCCGACGTCGACGGCATCTTCACCGCCGACCCGCGGATCGTGCCCGACGCCCGCCAGATCCCGCAGATCTCCTACGAGGAGACGCTCGAGATGGCGGCCAACGGCGCCAAGATCCTCCACCTGCGCTGCGTCGAGTACGCGCGCCGCAACGACATGCCCATCCACGTCCGCTCGTCGTTCTCCGACAAGCCCGGCACGTGGGTCCTCAAGGCCGAGGACGTCACGAAGGACCCCACCATGGAACAAGCCATCATCTCCGGCGTCGCCCACGACCGCTCCGAGGCGAAGATCACCGTCGTCGGCGTGCCCGACAAGGTCGGCTACGCCGCCGCCATCCTCAAGGCGCTCGGCGACGCGCAGATCAACATCGACATGATCGTGCAGAACGTGTCGGCCGCCGCCACGGCGCTCACCGACATCTCCTTCACGCTGCCGCGCGCCGACGGCCAGACCGCCATGACCGCCCTCGCGCGGCTCAAGGACGAGGTCGGCTTCGAGCGCCTGCAGTACGACGACAGCGTCGGCAAGGTCTCGATCATCGGCGCCGGGATGCGCTCCGCCCCCGGCATCACCGCCACCTTCTTCCAGGCCCTGGCCGACGCGGGCGTCAACATCGCCATGATCTCCACCTCGGAGATCCGCATCTCGGTGGTCGTCTCGGAGAGCCAGGTCGAGGACGCCGTCCGCGCCGCCCACTCCGCGTTCGACCTCGGCACCGACGAGGTCGAGGCGGTCGTCTACGGGGGGACCGGACGATGACCTCCATCGGCCCCGGCGGGGGTGCCGGGCGACGGGCGGCGAGCATCGGCATCGTCGGCGCCACCGGCCAGGTGGGCGTCGCCATGCGCCAGATCCTCGAGGAGCGCGACTTCCCGGCCGACGAGGTCCGCTTCTTCGCCTCCGCGCGCTCGGCCGGCACCGTCCTGCCGTTCGCCGGTCGCGAGGTCACCGTCGAGGACGCCGCGACGGCCGACCCGTCGGGTCTCGACATCGCGCTGTTCTCCGCCGGTGCCACCACCTCCCGGGCCCATGCGCAGCGCTTCGCCGACGCCGGCGTGACCGTCGTCGACAACAGCTCGGCGTTCCGCAAGGACCCCGCCATCCCGCTCGTCGTCAGCGAGGTCAACCCGCATGCCATCCCGGCCGGCGACGGCCCCGGCCGCCGGGGCATCATCGCCAACCCCAACTGCACCACCATGGCGGCGATGCCGGTGCTCAAGCCGTTGCACGACGAGGCCGGCCTCGTGCGCCTGGTCGTCGCGTCCTACCAGGCCGTCTCGGGCTCGGGTGTCGCCGGCGTCCGCGAGCTGCACGGTCAGGCGCAGGCCGTGGTCGACAAGGCCGACGCCCTCGCCTACGACGGTCGGGCGGTCGCCTTCCCCGACCCCGACGTCTACGTCGCCCCCATCGCCTTCAACGTGCTGCCCATGGCCGGCAGCATCGTCGACGACGGCAGTGGCGAGACCGACGAGGAGCAGAAGCTGCGCAACGAGTCGCGCAAGATCCTCGAGCTCCCCGACCTGCGGGTCGCCGGCACGTGCGTGCGGGTGCCGGTGTTCACGGGCCACTCGCTGAGCATCCACGCCGAGTTCGACCGCGACCTCACGCCGGAGCGCGCCACCGAGATCCTCAGCGAAGCCCCCGGTGTCCAGCTCGTGGACGTGCCCACGCCGCTGCAGGCCGCCGGCACCGATCCGAGCCTGGTCGGTCGCATCCGCGCCGACCAGTCCGCTCCCGAGGGCAAGGGTCTCGTCCTGTTCGTCAGCGGCGACAACCTGCGCAAGGGCGCTGCGCTCAACACGGTGCAGATCGCCGAGCTCCTCCTCGGCTGAGGTGGGCGTGACGGGTCCGGGGGAGCCTGGGGCAGGAGAGCTCGGGGGCAGATCGCCGAGCTCCTCCTCGGCTGACGTGGCCGGCGACCTGATCGTCCGGTCGCGCCGGGCGGAGGACGCGGACGCGCTGGTGGCCGCACTCGCGCAGGTGCACGAGCGCGACGCCTACCCGGTGCGGGCCTCGCGGGTGACGCAGGACTGGCTGTACGACGGCAGCGACGTCGCCTGGGTGGCCCAGCTCGACGGCCGCGTCGTCGGGCACGTGGCACTCGTCCGCGTCGATGCCGCCTGGGAGCTCACCCGCTACTTCGTGGCGGTCGACGCACGCGGCTCGGGCGCTGGACGCGCCCTGCTCGACGTCGCCGAGGCCTGGGCCGACGCGGACGGCGTGCCGATGCGGCTCGTCGTCATGCAGCACAACCGCGACGCCCAGGCGGTCTACGTGCGGCGGGGCTGGCAGCGCGACGGCAGCACCACCGCAGACTTCTTCCTCGACGGCAGCGGCGTCGCCCCGGTGCTGCTGCGCTACTCCAGACACGCCGGCTGAGCCGAGGCGCGCACGAGGGCCCCGCACCGTCGCGCGGTGCGGGGCCCTCGTGCAGGCGGCTACTCGGCCGCGAGCTGGTACGCGCGAGGCTCGGAGTCGCCGGCCAGCAGGAACTCGATCGCGAAGGCGGTCGGCTTGGTGCCGCAGCGCGCGTAGCCGAGCGTGACGAGGACGTCCGAGGACGTCCAGCCCTTGCTCAAGAGACCCTCGACCTCGGCCTTGGTGGCCTCGTCGCCGTCCGCGTACAGGTCGCCGAGGGTGACCCCGTTGCCGGCCTGCGGGTTGCCGATCGCCCTCCCGACGGCGGACGAGGTGGTCCCCGTGCCCGGGAGGTCGCTGTAGGTGATGGCCTTCAGGGCAGTGGCGGTCGCGCACGCGAAGGCGAACAGGTCCTGGCGCTTGGACTTCGTGATCGTCTTGCCGTACTTGCCCTTCTTCTTGACCTTGTACTTCACGACGGTCGTGACCGAGTACACCGTCGGGTCGGCGGCGATCTTGAGGGCGACGGACGCCTTGTCGCGGGCGACGACCTTCGAGCCCCGGCGCACCGTGAGGCGGGCGTAGGTGACCTTGACCTTGCCCGAGGTGACGTACTTCGGCTTGATGGTCGCCGTCCTGCCGGGCGCGGCGCTGGGGTCGGCGATGGTCCTGATGGAGACGCCGGTCGCGGCCTGGGCCGGAGCGACGAGCGTGAGGGTGGAGCCGACGCCGACGAGGGCAGCGACGAGCAGGACGAGGATCTTGCGCATGGGGGACCGGTCCGATCGTGTGGGTGGGATGCCCACGCGGGGGCCCGGGCCAGGTCAGCGTAGGGCCGAGGGTCGCGGCGTGAACAAGTAATGCGCAGGAATGGCCCGGACGGGCCATGTGGTCGGACGCGGGTCCGACGCCCGCCCGGGCCCGGTGCGTTCGTGCCCGGCGCTCGGAGTGGGCTCCCGCCTCAGTCCACCGGGCGTCGCCGGAGCACCTCGTCGTGCACCAGCCGTGCGGCCTCGCCCATCGCCTGCTCCGCCAGCGGCTGCTGGGTCGCCGGCAAGCGGCTCGCCGTCAGGGCCACCACGGCGACCACCTCGCCGTGGCGGTGCTCCACGACCCCGGCCTCGTGCCGCAGGTGGGCGAAGGTGCCGGTCTTCGACGACCAGCGGGCGTCGTCGGAGGCGAAGTCCGGCGCCAGCCGCTGTCGGTGCACCGTGCCCTCCAGGGCCGAGCGCAGCGGTCCGGACACCGATGCGTCGAGGTCACCCGTCCAGATGAGGCCCAGCAGGTCCGCGAGGGCGCCGGCGGTACCGACGTTCGCGCGCTCCGCGTCGAGCTCGGGCAGCGGCGAGGGCATCCCGTCCTGGTCGGCTGCCACCACGAGCGAGGCGACCGTGGCCGCGTCGTGCTCCTCGACGCGCAGTGCGAGCGACCTGTAGAGACTCTCCACGGGGTGACGGACCACGAGGTCGTCGATCGCGTGCTCCCGCAGCCAGCCCGTCACCTGCGCCGGGGCGACGAGCCCGAGGAGCAGGTCGGCGGCGGTGTTGTCGCTGAGCTCGAGGGCCATCGTGACGAGGTCGCCGACGGCCACGGTGGCGGGGTGCCGGAACCGCGCGAGGCCCGGGCCTCCGCGCGACCGGTGCACAGCGTCGATCGTGACCGGCACCGCCAGGTCGACGTCACCGCGGGCGGCCGCGTCGAGGACGGCGGCGGCGACCGGCAGCTTCACGAGCGAGGCGAGGGCGAAGGGACGGTCTGCGCCGACGGCCACCTGGTACCCGGTGGTGAGGTCCCGCGCCAGGACCGCGCCCCGGAGTCCGGCGTTCTCGAGCACGCGAGCGGCGCGCGTCTCGGCGGCGATCATGCGGGCGCCTCGGCCCCGAGCGCGTCGCCGATCGCCCGCAGGACGTCGTCGTCGTGCGCCTGGTCCGTGCGCGTCGTCGCCAGGCGGTACCGACGTTCGAGACCGAGCTCGGGCACGGAGCGCCACGCCAGGCCCCAGCTCGCGGCCTGCGCCGGTGCGCAGAGGATCCGGGCGTCGCCGGCCGTGACGAGCGCGAGTGCCGACACGAGGTTGTCGGCGACCCGCACCTGGTCGTGACCGAGGCCGAGCTGCGCCAGGGTCCGCCGTATCGCGCTCAGCTGCGACGGCTCCGCGTCCTCCGCGGTCACGAGCACGGTGGCCGCGGATCCTCGGGAGGCGCGGGTCGGTCGCAGGAGACGGAGCGAGGACTCGTCGTCCGGGTCGTGCCCCAGCCCGAGCGGGACCCGCCAGTCGGGCTGCCGGCCCGGGCAGCCGAGGACCGCGGCCTCGACCTCGCCGCGATCGAGTGCCGCCTCCCGGCGCGAGCGCGGCTCCTCCGTGATCTCCAGCCGACGACCCCGGGCGCCGGCCAGCAGCACGACGCGTGACCATGCGGACGGGTCGAGACCCGGCGGCACCAGCACGCGCCGCGCGTCGCGCCCATGGGCCGCGGCCGCTGCGAGGAGCGCCTCCTCGACGTCGAGCAGTCGCTCGGCGTGCGGCAGGAGGGTCCGTCCGAGCGGGGTGAGCGCGACCCGCCTCGTCGACCGATCGAGCAGCGGACCGCCCACCCTCGACTCCAGCGCGGCCACCCGTCGGCTCATGACGGGCTGCGACGTCTGCTCGCGGGAGGCCGCCTCCGAGAAGCCGTGGTGTCGCGCGACGGCGACGAACGCGCGCACGGCCAGATGAAGGTCCACCCTCGATACTATGCACATGACGCATCGAAGAGGCCACTGCGGTCTTTGATCGGCATTCGATCGTCCAGGAGAGTGCTGCTCATGAGGCACTCACGCAGCACCCGACGGTCCTTCCTCTCCGCCGGGGCGGGCCTGGCACTCACCACGAGCGTGGCACCGGCCCTCGTCGGCGCCGGCGCCGCCGCGAGCCCGTCCGCCGGCGGGCACGCCGTGCTCGACCGGCAGCTGGGCTCGCTGGAGCGGCGGACGGGACGCACGGTCGGCGTGGTCGTCGGCGACGGCCGACGCACGCTCTACGCGTACCGGAGCGGGTCGACCTTCCCGATGTGCTCGACGTTCAAGACGCTCCTCGTCGCCGCGCTGCTGCGCGACCACGCCTACGACCACGCCTACTGGGACCGGACGGTGCGGTACGAGGAGTCCGACATCGTCGAGAACTCGCCGGTGACGAGCGTCGACCCGGACCGCTCCTCGACCATCGACGAGCTCGCCGAGGCTGCCCTGTGCTGGAGCGACAACACCGCCGGCAACCTGCTCCTGCGCGAGGTCGGTGGACCGAGCGGCGTCACGAGGTTCGCGCGGAGCCTCGGAGCGGTCCGGACGCGACTCGACCGGTGGGAACCGGACCTCAACACCGCCGTGCCGGGCGACGAGCGTGACACCAGCACGCCCCGCGACCTGCACCACCTGTACACCTCGCTGCTGCTCGGCAACGGGCTCGACCAGCTCGGCAGGGCCCGGCTGCGGTCCTGGATGCTGCGCAACCGGACGTCGGGAGCCCGGCTCGGCCAGGACCTCCCGGCCGGCGTCGAGCTCGCGGACAAGACCGGGGCTGGGGCGTACGGGGTCGTGAACGACGTGGGCGTCTACTTCCGCGAGGATCGTCGGGTGTCGGTCGCCGTGCTCACCCGGACGCAGGACCCCGATGCGACCCCGGACGACGCCGTGGTGGCCTCGATCGGACAGCTCGTGCGCGAGCGGTGGCTGCGGTGAGCTCCGTGCGGGCGCGCCCCATCGGCGTCGGTGTCGCGGGAGGTCTCGCGGCCGTGGCCGTCGGCCTGGCACCGTGGCTGCTCACCGGCGCGCGGCTGCCGCTGCAGAACCTCTGGACCGCACCTCTCGAGGACCCCGACTCCATGCCGGTCGCGCTCCTGCCGCTCAGCCAGTACGCCACGAGCTCGATCGCCGCGCTGGTGCTCGTCGGCGCCCTGCTCGCCGGTCTCGTGGCGCGCGCATCGGCGGATCCCCTCGCCACCGTCGCCGCGGCCACGCTGCTCCAGGTCGTGGCGGTGGCCCAGTCGTTCGTCGTGCTGCGGCGAGGGCTGGGACTCGGCGCCGACCCGGGGTCGGCGGACCCGCGGGCGAGCCTCTACTGGGGAGGCATGTTCCTCGGGACGGTGGTCGTCGTGGCCCTCGGCGTCCTCGTGGGCTCGCTCGTGGCGTGGGGCTCCGACGTCCAGGCCGGCCTGGGCTGGGTGCTCGTCGCCGTGCCGCTGGGCTCGTGGGCCGGACTGTGGGCCGCGCTGGCCGGCGGCGACGCCGGTCCTCCGTCGTGGACGTCGACCGTCGTGCGCTGGCTGCCGGCGCTGGTGGTCGCCGTCGTCCTGGTCCGGGTCGGGCTGGGGTCGAGCAGCCGGGTCGCGCTGTGGTGCACCGGCCTCGCGGTGCTCCTGGTCCTCCCGCCGGTCGTCACCGCGGTGGCCACGGCGCTCGGCACGCGTCTGCTGCAGGGCGACCCGACGGAGACCCTCGCCGTGGGTCGTGACGTCCTGCGTGCGGCGGCGACCACGGGTGTGGTCCCCGCGCTCGTCGCGGTGGGCGGCGCTCTGCTCGTCGTGGTCGTGTCGCGCAGCCGGCCAGGCGCTCGAGGGGCGGCCGGCGCCTGACGCGGTGGGGCGGGTGTCCCGACCCGGGTCAGCGCGTCGCCGCGACCGCCGCCACCTCGTCGAGTGCCGAGGGATCCGCGAGGGCGCCCCGCGTGGCGGCCTCGTCGGCGGGTACGCCTCGCAGGATCTTCTTCACCGGCACCTCGAGCTTCTTGCCCGACAGGGTGCGGGGGAGCGCGCGCACGACGTGCAGCTCGTCGGGCACGTGGCGGGGCGAGAGCCGGCTGCGCAGCTCGCGGGCGATCGTCGTGCGGAGCGCGTCGACGTCGGTGCCGTCGGGGTCGGCGAGCACCACGAGCAGCAGGAGCGTCCCCGCGCCCCCCTCGTCGTCCTCGAGGTGGACGACGAGGCTGTCGGCGACCTCGGGCAACGCCTCGACGACGGTGTAGAACTCCGACGTGCCGAGACGGACGCCGCCACGGTTGAGGGTGGCGTCGCTGCGGCCGGTGATGGTGCAGCTGCCGCGCTCCGTGATCGTGATCCAGTCGCCGTGGCGCCAGACGCCGGGAATGTCCTCGAAGTACGCGGCGCGGTAGCGCGAGCCGTCCTCGTCGCCCCAGAAGCCGACCGGCATCGACGGCAGGGGCTGCGTGATGACGAGCTCGCCGAGCTGCCCGACCACCGGACGAGCGTGCTCGTCGTAGGCCTCGACCGCCGCGCCGAGCGAGCGGCAGGAGATCTCGCCGGCCCAGACGGGCACCGTCGGCGCAGCCCCGACGAAGCCGGCGCAGACGTCGGTGCCGCCGGAGATCGACTCCAGGTGCACGTGCTCGCCGACGGCCTCGCGCACCCAGTGGAAGCCCTCGGCCGGGAGCGGGGCGCCGGTGGAGCCGACCGCGCGGATCGTCGACGTGTCGGCGAGGTCGCGCGGCACGACCTGGTCCTTGCGGCACTGCAGGAGGAAGGGCGCGCTCGTGCCGACGTAGGTGACACCGAGCTCCTCGGCGTCGCGCCAGAGCCCGCCGAGGTCGGGGTGGGCGGGGTTGCCGTCCCAGAGCACGATCGTCGAGCCGACGAGCAGGCCCGACACCAGCAGGTTCCACATCATCCACCCGGTGGTGGAGAACCAGAGGAACACGTCGTCCGGCCCGAGGTCCTGGTGGAGCCCGAGCGACTTGAGGTGCTCGACGGTGATGCCGCCGTGGCCGTGGACGATCGGCTTCGGCAGCCCGGTGGTGCCGGAGGAGTACAGCACGTAGAGCGGGGCGTCGAACGCCAGCCGCTCGAACGCGAGCTCGCCCGGCTCGGCGAGCAGGTCGTGCCAGGTCGTCGCGCCGGCGGGCGCCTCCGCCGCGGGGTCGAGGTAGGGCAGCCACACGAGCGTCCGGACGCTGGGCAGCGACCTCACGACCTCCTCGACCTCCGCGCGACGCCCGACGTCCTTCGTCCCGTACCGGTACCCGTCGACGGCGAGGACGAGCGTGGGCTCGGTCTGCTGCCAGCGGTCCACCACGCTCTGCGCCCCGAACTCTGGGGCACAGGAGCTGAAGACGGCCCCGAGGCTCGCCGCGGCGAGCAGCAGGACGAGGGTCTCCGGGACGTTCGGCGCGTACGCCGCGACCCGGTCCCCACGGCGGACGCCGGCCCGCTGCAGCCCCGTGCGCGCCCGGGCCACCTGGTCGCGCAGCTGCGCGGCCGTCAGGCGGACGTCGTCGCGCGACTGCGACCGTCCGACGACCACGACGTCGTCGTCCGCGCGGCCGGGCAGGCGCAGCGCCACCTCGGCCCAGTTCAGGCGGACGTCCGGGAACCAGCGCGCGCCGGGCATGGAGTCGTCCGCGAGTGCCGGCTCGCCCGTGCCGTCCGCGGGAACGTCGAAGAACCGCCAGACCGCGGTCCAGAAGGCGTCGGGGTCCTCGACGGACCACCGCCAGAGCGCCTCGTAGTCGGCCGGGTCGATCCCGACCTCGGCGGCGAACGCGGCGATCCGGGGCGACGCCTCGGGATCGGGTCGCCAGAGGACCTCGGGCTCGGGTGCGGTCGAGCTCATGCGGCCAGCTCCGGGGCGGGGGTGCGCACCGGGCTCAACGGTGCGCGTCGTCGGCCGGGACGTCGCTCGCGGCCCACACCAGGAGGCGCTGCACCAGCGGCACCGTCACCACCATGAGTCCGGGCACGACGAGCCAGGCCCAGGGCCCGTCGACGGGCTCGAGGAAGAAGAGCATCACGAGGACCGCGACGACCATGAGGGACAGCGCGAGCACCGCGCGCGCCTGCTGCACCCCGAACGCGGCGAGCAGCCGCGACCCGAGCTCGAAGGCGATGCCGACGACGAGCAGGACGGCCAGACCACCCCAGAACGCTCCACCGGCGGACGTCCCCCGGATGGCGGAGAAGAGGGCCAGGCAGCCCCACCCGCCGGCCGTGACCACGAGGCCGACGAGCAGCCCGGTCACGAGCGAGGCAGGCAGGGGCGGGATCGTCGGTACCCGGTAGTCGCGCACGGCCCACACGGCGTCCTCGCCGCGGTCGCGGACGGCGAAGCCCAGGCGGCGGGCGAGCTCGGCCGCCGCGTGCGCGGCGTCGCCCGCCCGGTCGCGGGCCGAGCCGAGGGCGGCTCCGACGTCCACCGTCGTGCGCGGGCCGCTGCGGGCCGGCCCCACCGACTCGTCCTCGACCTCCGCGGGGGGCTGCTCGGCCGTTCGCGCGCCGTCGTCGGTGGGGCGAAGATCCCGGCCGCGCAGGCGCGAGACGGCTGTCGCGCGCGGCGCCGTCGGGCGGGCGGGACGGGCCGTCGAGCCCGGCGCTGCCACCGGACGCACGACGGTGCGCTTGACGACCTTCTTGACCACCCGCGGCTGCGTGCTGCCCGCATCTTCCCCGGGGGTCGTGCCCTCCTCGACCATGCCGTCAGTGTGTCACAGCGCACGTCTGCGGTGGTCCGCCGTCCCGGACGCGACGAAGCCCCCGGACCGTGGTCCGAGGGCTTCGTGCTGGTGGGTCGGGGTGACAGGATTTGAACCTGCGGCCTCGTCGTCCCGAACGACGCGCGCTACCAAGCTGCGCCACACCCCGGTCCGTCCGCGCTAGGAGGACGACCTCGGTGAGTCTAACGCAGTGAGGGTGAGGAGCGTGGCCTCGGGTCGGCAGGCGAAGCGGACCACGGTGAACGGCGAGGTGCCGAGCCCGCCGGAGACGTGGAGCCAGGACGGCTCGTGGCCCGGGACCTGGTGGGTGCTGAGTCCCTTCGCGCGGGCCCGGTCGAGGTCGCAGTTGGTGACGAGGGCGCCGTAGAAGGGCACGCAGAGCTGGCCGCCGTGGGTGTGGCCGGCGAGCACCAGCGGGTACCTCTGCCGGGTGGCGTGGTCGAGCACCCTCAGGTAGGGCGCATGGGCCACGGCCACGGCGAGGTCCGCGGCGGGGTCGAGCTCGGCGGCCGGGGGCATCGCGTCGAGGTCGTCGAGCTCGAGGTGGGGGTCGTCGACGCCCGCGAACGCCACGCGGCGTCCACCGACGTCGAGCGTCCCCGTGCGGTTGTTCAGGTCGAGCCAGCCGTGCTCGGACAGTCCCGACCGCAGCTCCTCGAAGGGCAGGGTCGGCGGCCGCTCCCAGGGTCCGCCGGCCTCGGTCCCGGTGCCCCCGGTGAGGTACTTGACCGGGTTCTTCGGCACGGGGGCGTAGTAGTCGTTCGAGCCGAAGACGAACACGCCGGGCCGGTCGAGGAGGTCGCCGTAGGAGTCCAGCAGCGGGGCGACGGCATCGGGGTGGGCCAGGTGGTCGCCCGTGCTGACGACGAGGTCGGGCTCGAGGTCGGCCAGGCCGCGCAGCCAGTCGCGCTTGCGTCCCTGCGCGGGCGTCAGGTGGGCGTCGGACAGGTGGAGCACCCGCACGGGCTCGGCGCCGGGCTCCAGCACGGGCACCGTCGCGTGGCGCAGGGCGAACCAGCGCGCCTCCAGCCAGGCGTAGCCCAGGCCGGCCGCGCCCGCGCCCACGAGCCCGAGCGGTGCCGCGAGCGATGCCCTCATGTCGACCAGCGTAGGCGCGTCCGGCCGCGACGACGCGTCGGGACCAGGTGGGAGGATGGATGCATGGCAGCTCTCAAGGACCAGCTCCGCTCCGACCTCACCGCCGCGATGAAGGCTCGCGACTCCCTGCGCGCCGGCACGCTGCGCATGGTGCTCACCGCCGTCACCAACGCCGAGGTGGCCGGCACGCAGGCGCGCGAGCTCACCGACGACGACGTCCTGGGCGTCCTCACCTCCGAGGCCAAGAAGCGACGGGAGGCCGCCGAGGCCTTCGACGCCGGCAACCGGCCGGAGCTCGCGCAGAAGGAGCGCGACGAGGCGGCGGTGCTCGCCGAGTACCTGCCCGAGCAGCTCACCGCCGAGGAGGTGGCGGCGCTCGTCGCCGGGACCATCGAGGAGCTCGGGGTGGCGGGTGACGGGATGAAGGCCATGGGCCGCGTCATGGGCACCCTGCAGCCCCAGGTGAGGGGCCGCGCCGACGGAGGCGTGGTGGCCGCCGAGGTCAAGAAGGCTCTCGGCGCCTGACCCGACTCAGTCCCGGCCGTTGCCGCCACCGGGTGCCTGGTCGGTGCGCCGCTCGGTGGTCGCCGGGGCGTCGGCGCGGTCGTCGTCACGGCTCGAGCGCACCGACGGCTCCGGTCGCGGCGGGGCGTCGAAGCGCTCGGGGCTCAGGTAGTCCTGGATGACGCCCATGGCGTCCTTCCACATCGGGCCCGAGAGCGAGGAGCCGCCTGCCTGCGAGAAGCTGATCGGCGTTCCCTTGAGGGTGACGCCGACGAGGCTGGCGGGGTTGTCCTTGCTGTTGACCCCCGCGATCATCGACGCGGCGGCCAGCTCGGGCGTGTAGCCGACGTACCAGACGGACTGGGCGCTGTTGGTGGTACCGGTCTTCGCGGCGGAGTCGATCTTCAGGGCGGTGCCGTTGCTGTAGCCGAAGCCGCCCGGCTGCTGCACTCCGCGGAGGATGTCGTTGACGGTGGCCGCGACGTCCTTGCTCATGACCCGCGTGCACTGCTCGGGGTACGTCTTGAGCACCTTGCCGTTGGCGTCGAGGATCTCCTCCACCGGCCGCGGCGCGCAGTAGGTGCCGCCGGAGGCGGGCGTGGCGTAGGCGGCGGCCATCGAGAGGGTGCTGACGTAGGTGGCGCCCAGGGTGAAGGGGCCGACGACGTCGCGGTCCGGGACGTCGATGCCCATGTCCTCGGCGGCCTCGACCGTGTTGCACAGGCCGGCGTCGCGCTCGAGCTGCGCGAAGTAGGTGTTCACCGAGCGGCGCAGGCCGGTGTAGAGGTTGAAGGTGCCCGCGCCGGTGGAGTTCTTGACGTCCCACTCGCTGGTGCCGAGGCCGTCGCACGTGAAGTAGGTGCCGGGGCGCATGGTGAGGGTCTGGGGAGAGCGGTACGACTTCGAGGCCGGGATGCCGTCCTTCAGCGCCGCGACGGTGGTGAACATCTTGAACGTCGAGCCGCCCTGGAAGCCGGTGGACTGCCCGTACTGCGTGGGCACGGAGAAGTTGAGGAAGGTCTGGCCCTTCTTCTTGTCCCGGCCCATCGGCCGCGACTGCGCGATGCCCCGCACGTTGCCGGTGCCCGGCTCGACGAGCGCGAGGGAGCCGATGGCCTTGTCCTTCGCGCCGACGCGGTTCTTGACGGCCTTGTTGATGGCCTTCTGCATGCGGACGTCGATGGTCGACTTGATGGTGAGCCCGCCGCGCTCGAGACGGTTGCGTCGTTCGTCGACCGTGGCGCCCAAGGCCTCGTCGTCCATGAGGTACTGGCGGATGTAGTCGCACGAGAAGGCGGCGACGGACTCGACGCAGCCGTTCGGGAACTTGGTGATCTTGAGGTCGATCGGCGAGGCGATGAGCTCGTCGGCCTGCTCCTGCGTGATCTTGCCCTGCGTGGCCATCACCTGCAGCACGGTGTTGCGCCGCTGCAGCGCGCGCTCGGGGTAGACCCGCGGGTTGAACTCCTCGGGGTTCTTCACGAGTCCCGCGAGCGTGGCCGCCTGCTTCACCGTCAGCTTGTCCGGGGAGGTGGAGAAGTAGTGGTAGGCGGCCGCGTTGATGCCGTAGGCGCCGTCGCCGAAGTAGGCGATGTTGAGGTAGCGCTCGAGGATCTCCTTCTTGGAGTGCTTCTCCTCGTAGTTGATCGCGAGCTTCAGCTCACGCACCTTGCGTGCCGTCGACTTCTCCGTCGCCGCGCGGATCTGCTCCTCGGTGGTGGCCTGCTGGACGAGGGTCAGCTTGACCAGCTGTTGGGTGATGGTCGAGCCGCCCTGGGTCTGGCCGTCGGAGGCGTTGTTCACGAGTGCGCGCAGGGTGCCCTTGAGGTCGAGGGCCCCGTGCTCGTAGAACCGGTTGTCCTCGATCGAGACGATCGCCGTCTGCATCGTCGTCGCGATCTGGTCGAGCGGGACGTCCTGGCGGTTCTCCTCGTAGAAGTACGCCAGGAGGCTGCCGTCGGCCGCGTAGAGCCGCGTGGTCTGCGGGTTCGGCTGGTCGTCGAGCTCCAGGGGCAGCTCGACGACGTCGCGGGTCACGTCGTTGGCGGTGGCGGCGAAGAACGCCGTGCCCGGGATGACGACGGCCGCCACCAGCACGCCGGCGGCGGCGGCGAGCACGACCATCGTGCCCACGAGCGAGGCGCGGCTGGACGTGCGCGGCGGGGTCTGGGCGATCCGCCGGACGTTGTCGGTGAGGTCGTCCCAAGGCATGCGCCCCAGGATACGGGGCCGACCTGAGGATGCCGGGAGGCGCGGGCGGTCCCATCGGGGGCCCGGGACCGGCGGGACCATAGTCCCATCGGACTAGACCAAGTTGGCTCGCACGGAGTCTGCCGCGGTCCTCAGCATTTCCTTAGCGTTCTCGGTATCAGAGAAACCTTGTCGGTCTCGGGACCGACTCTCGGGAGGTTGATCACCATGGGGTGGAACCAGAACTGGGCCGGCCAGGCCGCGTGCCGTGGCAAGTCCGACGCACTGTTCGTCAAGGGCGCGGAGCAGAACCGCGCGAAGGCCGTCTGCGGCGGCTGCTCCGTCCGGGCCGAGTGCCTCGCCGAGGCGCTCGACAACCGGATCGAGTGGGGCGTCTGGGGCGGCATGACCGAGCGCGAGCGTCGCGCCCTGCTGCGCCGGCGTCCGAACGTGACGGCCTGGCGCAGCATCCTGCAGGCCACGGCCTGAGCCGAGCCGCGCGTCGCCTGACCTGACGTCCGTGGACGCCCGTCAGCGTCCCGTCGCGAGCACCTCACCGATGCGGCGCAGGCCGTCGAGGTCGTGCACGTCGGTGGCGAGCGCCGGGACCGGCACGCTCGGCACGCGCGGGTGGCTGCCGGTGAAGCGTCGCTGCACCTTCTCCTCGCGGGACGCGACCCGTTCACGCTCCGCATGCACGTCGAGGAGCTCGGCGACGCGCTCGTCGCCGTCCTGGCGGAGCCGACCTGCGCCGCTCTCGGCGTCGGCGGCCGTCAACCCGTCGACGCCGCGCTGGTGGACGCGGTTGACGACCAGCCCGGCCAGCGGCATGTCCTCCTGGGCGAGGCGCTCGACGAAGTAGGCCGCCTCGCGCATCGCGTCGGGCTCCGGCGCGGCAACGACGAGGAACGCCGTGCCGTCGGCCTGCAGCAGTCCGTACGTGGCCTCCGCGCGCTGGCGGAACCCGCCGAAGAGGGTGTCGAAGGCGGCGACGAACGTCTGCACGTCCGAGAGCACCTGGGCGCCCAGCACCTTGTTGAGCGCGCTGGTGACGATGCCGAGGCCGGCGCTGAACAGGCGGGCGGGGCCCTTGGCCGGCGCGAGCAGCAGCTTGATGAACCGTCCGTCGAGCAGGCTCGAGAGCCGCTCGGGCGCGTCGAGGAAGTCCAGGGCCGACCGCGACGGTGGCGTGTCGACGACGATGAGGTCCCAGTCCGGGACGTCGGGGTCCTCGGACGCCGCGGCGTGCAGCTGGCCGAGCTTCTCCATCGCCATGTACTCCTGGGTCCCGGCGAAGGAGCTCGAGAGGGCGACGTAGAACGGGTTCTGCAGGATCTGCTGCGCCTTCTCGGGCGTCGCGTGGGCCTCGACGACCTCGTCGAAGGTGCGCTTCATGTCGAGCATCATCGCGTCGAGCGAGCCGCCGGCGGACGTGTCGACACCCTCGACGAGGCGCGGCGTGTTGTCGAGCTCGGTGAGGCCCATCGACTGCGCGAGACGCCGGGCCGGGTCGATCGTGAGGACGCAGACGCGTCGGCCCTGCTCGGCCGCGCGCAGGGCGAGGGCGGCCGACGTGGTCGTCTTGCCCACGCCGCCGGAGCCGCAGCAGACGATGATCTGCGTGCCGCGGTCGGCCAGGAGCGCGTCGACGTCGACTCGTCCGGCTCGCGATCCCGGCATCCCGCGGGCCGGCTGCTTGGTGCGTCCCCGCGACCCGGGCGTGGTGGTGGAGCGGGGGCTCATGCGGCACCGCCGCTGGGCGTGGGCCCGAGGTGCTCGCGCAGCACCTCGGCCAGCTCGAAGAGCGTCGCCTGGTCGACGCCGTCACCGAGCAGGGGGAGCTCCACCAACGGCTTGCCGCAGTCGCCGATGACGGCGCGCTGCTCGCGCTGCAGCTCCTGGCGCTCCACGTGCGCCCGACCCTGCGCGACGAGCGAGGCGGCGGCGTCCGGGGGCAGCGAGACCGAGCGCAGCGCCTTCGCGACCGCGCGCTCGCCGAGGTCGCCGGACTCGAGGGCCTGGCCCGTCGCCGCGGAGACGAGCTCGGGCCGCACGAGGTTCAGCAGCACCGACCCGACGGGCAACCCCGTGCGCTCGAGCTCGGCGATGCCGTCGATCGTCTCCTGCACGGGCATCTCCTCCAGGACCGTCACGAGGTGCACCTGCGTCGTGCGGGCGTGCATGAGCTCCATGATCGACTCCGCCTGGCGCCGGATCGGACCGACCTTGGCCAGGCCGGCGACCTCGTGGTTGACGTTGAGGAAGTGGGCGATGCGGCCGGTCGGCGGGGCGTCCATGACGATCGCGTCGTAGCGGTCGGCGCCGGTGCGGCGAGCGGTCTCGTAGACCTTGCCGGTGAGCAGCACGTCGCGGACGCCCGGGGCGATGGTCGTCGCGAAGTCGATGATGCCGAACTTGTCGAGGGCCTTCCCGGCCCTGCCGAGGCGGTAGAACATCTGCAGGTACTCCAGCAGCGCCGCCTCCGGGTCGATCGCCAGCGCGTACACCGCGCCCCCGTCGAGCCCGGTGGCGATCTTGCGCTCCTCGTACGGGAGGGGAGCGACGTCGAAGAGCTGGGCGATGCCCTGGCGACCCTCCACCTCGCACAGCAGGACGCGTCGTCCGCGGGAGGCGAGGGCGGTGGCGAGCGCCGCGGCGACGGTGGTCTTGCCGGTCCCGCCCTTGCCCGTGACGACGTGCACGGGGGTCCAGGCGCTCACGGCACGAGCGTACCGACGCCCGCGGAGGGTGCGAGCCGAACGACGATCAGCGCCGTGGCCGCTGCCGGCCGGCCGGGGAGCCGCCGCCGGTCCGGGCGGCGGACGAGCGCTTCCTCGGCGTCGTGGAACGGGACGACGAGGTCGCTGTCCGGCGGGTCGCCGCCGCCTTCGTCCGCGTCCGCGTCGGCGTCGCGCGCGGTCGCGGCGCCGAGGCGGTGCGCGCGGTCGCCCTGGGCACCGGCTTCCGTGCGGTCGAGGCGCGCGCCGGACGACGCCGCGGGGGCGGGGCCGGTCGCGTCCAGCGCACGAGGAGGTCGCGCCGTGCCAGGACGACCCACACGCCGGCCGTGACCGCGAGGAACCACGTGACCGGGTTGGCCAGCAGGAAGGTGCGCTGGGTCCCCGACGGTGTCAGCGGCGGCAGCTCGGTCAGCTCGTCGCCGGCCAGGAGGACGGTCTGGAGGAGGAAGGGGGCGATCTTGACCACGCCGGTCACCAGGGCGGCCGTCACCAGGGCGCGGCCGAGCCGTGTCGTGGGGAAGATCGACATGGTGCGAGCCTTCCACGGGACCTTCGGCCCTGTCCTGCGAATCCGAGGGAAGCCGGGAAGGCGGCCGCGGCTAGAGTCGGCGCATGACGCAGTGGGAGTACCTGACCGCACCCGTGCTGGTCCACGCGACCAAGCAGATCCTCGACAACTTCGGCCGCGACGGCTGGGAGCTGGTGCAGATCGTGCCCGGCATGAACCCCGAGAACCTCGTCGCCTACTTCAAGCGGCCGGTCCAGTCGTGAGCGGCGGCGTCGAGCAGCGGCTGGCCGAGCTCGGGCTCACCCTGCCCGAGGTCGCGGCGCCGCTCGCCGCCTACGTGCCGGCCGTCCGCTCGGGCGGGCACGTCTTCACCGCCGGCCAGCTCCCGCTCGTCGACGGTGAGCTCCTGGCCCGGGGCAAGGTCGGCGGCGAGGTGTCCGCCGACGAGGCCGCGGCCTGCGCCCGCCAGTGCGCCCTCAACGCGCTCGCCGCCGTCGCGTCGGTCACGGACTCCCTCGACGACGTCGTGAGGATCGTGAAGGCCACCGTGTTCGTGGCGTCCACGCCCGACTTCACCGGGCAGCCGGTCGTGGCCAACGGGGCCAGCGAGCTGTTCGGCGACGTCCTCGGCGACGCCGGCGTCCACGCGCGCAGTGCCGTGGGGGTGCCGGTCCTGCCGATCGACGCGCCCGTCGAGGTCGAGCTCGTCGTCGAGGTCCGCTGACCGTGCGCGTCCCGGTGCCCGAGGTCTTCGCCGACAAGGTGGCGGACTGGGACGGGACGGCTGCCCCCACGCGGGACGCGGCCACCATCGCCCTGCTGCGTCCGGGCGTCGGCGGGCCGGAGACCTACCTCCTGCGCCGACGGCCGACGCTCGCGTTCGCCCCCGGCATGTACGTCTTCCCCGGTGGGGGCCTCCAGGAGTCCGACCGTGAGGTCGTCGAGTGGATCGGGCCCACGTCGAGCCAGTGGGGCGAGCGCTTCGGCTGCGACCCCGACACGGCTCGCGCCCTGGTCGTCGCCGCGGTGCGGGAGACCTTCGAGGAGTCGGGCATCCTCTTCGCGGGACCGGACGCGGGCTCGGTCGTCGTCGACACCTCCACGCCGGAGATGCAGAAGGCCCGGCTCGACCTCGACGCCGGCGAGCTGAGCTTCGCCGACTTCCTCGGCGCGCGGGGACTCGTGCTGCGCTCGGACCTGCTCGGCGCGTGGGCGCACTGGATCACCCCCGCCTTCGAGCCGCGACGCTTCGACACGCGCTTCTTCGTGGCGGCCGTGCCGCGCGGCCAGAGCGTCGGCACGCTCCCCGGGGAGGCCGACCGGGCCACCTGGGCCTCCATCGCGTCGGTGATGAAGGCCGTCGAGGCGGGCGAGGCCGCCATGCTGCCGCCCACGTGGATCACGTGCCGCGAGCTGGTGTCGGCGGACCCGGCGACGGTGGTCGCCTCCGCGGCCGCCCGCGAGATCCGAGCGATCGAGCCGAAGCTGGTCCGGGTCGACGGCGCGTGGTTCCTGGACAACCCGATCGAGGAGGAGACCCATGGCTGAGCCGACGCCGGTCACCGAGCGCGCGTCCGTCGTCCGGGCCGACAACCCCGGGATCATGACGCTCGAGGGCACCAACACCTGGATCCTGCGGGAGCCGGGCGCCGGTCGCTCGGTCGTCGTCGACCCCGGGCCGGACGACGCCGACCACCTCGACGCGGTGCTCGCCGCCGCCGGCGAGGTCGCGCTCGTGCTCTACACCCACCACCACCACGACCACACCGACGCCTTCGCCACGCTCCGCGAGCGCACCGGCGCACCGGCGCGCGCGGTCTCCGCCGACTTCTGTGCCGATGCCGAGCCCCTGGTCGACGGCGAGGTGGTCGACGTCGACGGCCTGCGCCTGGAGGTGGTCCTCACCCCCGGCCACACCCGCGACTCCGCCTGCCTGCGCCTGGTCGACGAGCCGACCGTGCTGACGGGGGACACCGTCCTCGGCAGGGGGACGACCGTCGTCGCCCACCCCGACGGCGCGCTGGGGCCCTACCTCGACTCCCTCGCCAAGCTGCGCCAGCTCGTCGACGAGGGGTCGGCCGAGCGCCTGCTCCCCGGCCACGGGCCCGTCGTGGACCAGGCCGGTGCCGTGCTCGACCACTACCTCGAGCACCGGCACGAGCGGCTCGACCAGGTTCGGGCAGCGGTCGCCGCCGGCCACACCACGCCCCGCGCCGTCGTCGAGCACGTCTACGCCGACGTCGACCCCGTGCTCTGGGACGCCGCCGAGCTCAGCGTCCGCGCGCAGCTCGAGTACCTCCAGGACTCCTGACCCTGAACCCCCAAGTTTCGGACACTTCCGGGGCACCCCGGAGGGGTCGACCGCCCCGGAAGTGTCCGAGAAGGGCGCGGGTCAGCGACGCGACTTGGCGGCGCGGGCGCGCTCGGACGCGTTGAGGATCACCTTGCGGATGCGGACGTGCGACGGCGTGACCTCCACGCACTCGTCCTCGCGGCAGAACTCGAGGCACTGCTCCAGCGACAGCTTCTTCGGGGGGATGACCTTCTCGAAGTTGTCCGACGTCGCCGAGCGGATGTTGGTCTGCTTCTTCTCCTTGGTGATGTTGACGTCCATGTCGTCGTCCCGGGAGTTCTCGCCGACGATCATGCCCTCGTAGACCTCGGTGGAGGGCTCGACGAACAGCACGCCGCGCTCCTGCAGGTTGGTCATCGCGAACGACGTGACGGCGCCGGCGCGGTCGGCCACGAGCGAGCCCGAGGGCCGCGTCGAGATCTCCCCGAACCAGGGCTCGTAGCCCTCGGAGATGTGGTGGGCGATGCCGGTGCCGCGGGTGTCGGTGAGGAACTCGGTGCGGAAGCCGATCAGGCCGCGCGCGGGCACGAGGAACTCCATGCGGACCCAGCCGGTGCCGTGGTTGATCATCTGCTCCATGCGGCCCTTGCGGACGGCCAGCAGCTGTGTGATCGTGCCCAGGTACTCCTCGGGGGCGTCGATCGTGAGGCGCTCGACCGGCTCGTGCAGCCTGCCGTCGATCTCCTTCGTGACGACCTGCGGCTTGCCGACGGTGAGCTCGTAGCCCTCGCGCCGCATCTGCTCGACGAGGATGGCCAGGGCCAGCTCGCCGCGACCCTGCACCTCCCAGGCGTCGGGGCGGTCCGTGGGGAGCACGCGGATCGAGACGTTGCCGATGAGCTCGGAGTCGAGCCGGTCCTTCACCAGGCGGGCCGTGACCTTGGTGCCCTTCTCGCGGCCGGCGAGCGGCGACGTGTTGGTGCCGATCGTCATGGAGATGGCCGGCTCGTCGACGTGGATGAGCGGCAGTGCGACGGGGTTCTCCGGGTCGGCGAGGGTCTCGCCGATGGTGATGCTCGGGATGCCGGCGATGGCGACGATGTCGCCGGGGCCGGCGGACTCGCCGGGCTTGCGCTCGAGCGCCTCGGTGACCAGCAGCTCGGTGATCTTGACCCGCTCGGTCGAGCCGTCGCGCTTCATCCACGCGACCTGCTGGCCCTTCTTGAGGGTGCCCTCCTTGACGCGCACGAGCGCCAGGCGGCCGAGGAACGGCGAGGAGTCGAGGTTGGTGACGTGGGCCTGCAGCGGTGCGCCCTCGGTGTACTCCGGGGCCGGCACGGCGTCCATGATCGTCTGGAACAGCGGGACGAGGTTGTCGTTGTCGGGCAGGCCGCCGTCGGTCGGCTGCTCCAGCGAGGCGCGACCGGCCTTGGCCGAGGCGTAGACGACCGGGAAGTCGAGGGCGTCGTCGCCGGCGTCCTCGGGCAGCAGGTCGAGGAACAGCTCGTAGGTCTCGTCGACGACCTCGGCGATGCGCGAGTCGGGACGGTCGACCTTGTTGACGACGAGGATGACCGGCATCTTCGCGGCGAGCGCCTTGCGCAGCACGAAGCGGGTCTGGGGCAGCGGGCCCTCGGAGGCGTCGACGAGCAGGACGACGGCGTCGACCATCGACAGGCCGCGCTCGACCTCGCCGCCGAAGTCGGCGTGGCCGGGGGTGTCGATGATGTTGATCGTGACGCCACCGTCCGGAGCGCCCGGGCCCTCGTAGCGCACCGCGGTGTTCTTCGCGAGGATGGTGATGCCCTTCTCGCGCTCGAGGTCGCCGGAGTCCATGACCCGGTCGGTGACCTCCTGATGCTCGGCGTAGGCGCCCTGCTGCTGGAGCATGGCGTCGACCAGGGTGGTCTTGCCGTGGTCGACGTGGGCGACGATCGCGACGTTGCGCAGATCGTGACGGCGGCTGGACATGCAGGAGTTCCTCGCGCTGGATGATCGGGGGCGAGCGCCAGGGGAGGGCGCGTCCGCGGGGCACGCACGGCGTGCGTCCCAGCCGAGTCTAGTCGCCCGGTCCCCGTGCCCTCGCCACCGAGGACCCTCGAAGGCGAATAGGATGCAGATCACAACCATCGCGTGTCTGCAAAGGTTGCGTGTGCGTTAGCATCTTCCGGTGACCACATCCCGCGCCGCCCTGCACGAGCGGCTGGAGCAGTTCGTCCAGCAGCTCATGTCGTGCGTGCACTCCGAGGGCCTGGAGCAGCTCGTCGAGCTCGACCTCTCGATGACGCAGGCGCGTGCCCTGTTCACGGTGGCCATGGCGGGTCGACCGCTGGCCATCAACGAGGTGGCCTCGAGCATCGGCCTCTCGGTCGCGGCCACCGGTCGCACCGTCGACCAGCTCGTCCGGCTCGACGCGCTCGAGCGCCACGAGAGCCCCGAGGACCGACGCGTCAAGCTCGTCGCCCTCACCAAGCGCGGCTTCGACGCCGTCGACGCGCAGATGGAGCACAAGCGACGCGCCCTGCGCGAGGTCGCCGACCGGCTCGACCCCGACCACGCCGAGCGCCTGCACGAGGTGCTCGGCCAGATCCTCGCGAGCGACGCCTTGCGAACCGCAGAGAAGAAGGAATCCCATGTCTGACACGACCACCAGCGCGGCTGGTGCGGTGTCCATCCCGGACGACGACCGCATCACCCCCGACATCCTCAAGGTGGCCGGCGTCGTCGTCCTCGGCGCCATCATGTCGATCCTCGACATCACCGTCGTGAACGTCGCCCTGCCGACGTTCCAGAAGGCGTTCGACGTCGACGCGCTGTCGACCGTCGCCTGGTCGGTGACCGGCTACACCCTGGCCCTCGCGGCCGTCATCCCCCTGACCGGCTGGGCCGCCGACCGCTTCGGCACCAAGCGGCTCTACATGAGCGCCATCGGCCTCTTCACGCTCGGCTCCGTGCTGTGCGCCTCGGCGTGGAGCATCGAGTCGCTGGTCGCGTTCCGTGTGCTGCAGGGCCTGGGCGGCGGCATGCTCATGCCCCTCGGCATGACGATCATGACCCGGGCCGCCGGTCCGCACCGCATGGGTCGCCTGATGGCGATCCTCGGCATCCCGATGCTGCTCGGGCCGATCATGGGCCCGATCCTCGGTGGCTGGCTCATCGAGGTCGCCTCGTGGCACTGGATCTTCCTCATCAACCTGCCGCTCGGCCTCGCCGCGCTCGTGTACGCGCAGATCATCCTCCCGAAGGACGACGCCGAGCCCAGCGAGTCGTTCGACGTCGTCGGCATGCTGCTCATGTCGCCCGGCCTCGCGCTCTTCCTGTTCGGTGTCTCCTCCATCCCGGAGACGGGCACCGTCGAGTCCGCCCGCGTGCTCGTGCCCGCGATCGTCGGCGCGCTACTGATCGTCGGCTTCGTGTTCTGGGCGTTCCGGCCGAAGCACCCCCTGCTCGACCTGCGCCTCTTCAAGGACCGCAACCTCACGGTCGCGACGATCACGATGTTCCTGTTCGTCGGCGCGTTCTTCGGGGCGCTGCTGCTCGTGCCCACCTACTTCCAGCAGGTGCGCGGCGAGAGCGTCCTGAAGGCCGGTCTGCTCGTGGCCCCCCAGGGCCTCGGCGCCATGCTGACGATGCCGGTGGCCGGCACGCTGGTCGACCGGATGCCGATCGGTCGCATCGTGCCGTTCGGCTTCGTCGGGATCATCGTCGGAGTCGTCGGCCTCGCGACGAGCACCGACCCCGGCACCCCGCTCTGGCACATCATGGCGTGGCTGTTCGTCATGGGCCTCGGCATGGGCGGCACGATGATGCCGATCTTCACCTCCGCCCTGAAGACGCTCAAGGCGCACGACGTCGCCCGCGGCTCGACGCTCATCAACGTCGTGCAGCAGGTCGCCAGCTCCATCGGTGTCGCCGTCATGACGGTCCTGCTCACCAACGGGTTCAAGGACTCGGCCGCGGTCAGCGCCGGCCAGGCGATCGCCGAGGCCGAGCGCCAGGGCACGCAGCCGCCGGCCGGTGCGGTCGAGCTCGCCCAGCGCCTGGGCGACGGCTTCCAGTCGACGGTCCTGCAGGACATGGCCGACGCGTTCCAGCACACCTACGTCGTCGCGCTCGCGCTGATCCTCGTGGCGCTCGTGCCGGTGGCCTTCATGCCGCGCAAGCGGGAGGAGTCGCACCTGCTCGACGACGAGGGCCGCCCGCCGGTCGTCGTGCACTGAGCCGCACCGCGACGCACGAAGCCCCCGGCACCGAGGTGCCGGGGGCTTCGTCGTGGAACGAGCGGCTCAGTTCCGTGCGGAACCGTTGCCGCCGTTCTTCAGTGCCGCCTCGATGCGGTCGTCGACCGGGTCGGCGAGGTGCTCGTCGAAGTTCTCGACCAGGTCGTCCGTGACCCGGCTCGAGAGCTCCTTCTGCCACTCGCGCTCCCGGGCGCGCCGCGCGAGACGCGTGATCTCGCGGTGCTCGGACTTCAACGCCTTGTAGGTGGCGTACGCGCCGATGACCATGACGACGCTGAACGGCACCGCCGTCAGGATCGCGCCGGTCTGCAACGCGCCCAGCCCGCCGGCGAGCAGCAGGCTGATCGCCACGGCGCCCTCGAGGACGGCCCACATGATGCGGCTCCACGTCGGGGGCTCGGGGTCGCCGCCCGAGGCGAGCATGTCGACGACGAGGGAGCCGGAGTCCGAGGACGTGATGAAGAAGATCGTCACCAGGATGATGGCGATCCCGGACAGCACCTCGCCCGCGGGCATGGTGTTGAGCAGGTCGAACAGCACGTTCTCGCTGCTGGTGACGCCGTCGGAGCCCACCAGGTCTCCCACGGACATCTGGCGCATGATGGCGCTGCCGCCGAGCACCGTGAACCACAGTGCCGTGACGAGCGTCGGGACGAGGAGCACGCCGGCGACGAACTCGCGGATCGTCCGGCCGCGGGAGATGCGGGCGATGAAGACGCCGACGAAGGGCGCCCAGCTGATCCACCAGCCCCAGTAGAAGGTCGTCCAGGCGGCCTGCCAGTCGAGCCCGGCCTGGCCGGCGAGTGCGCTCGTGTTGAAGCTGAGCGGGACGATCCCGGCGAGGTAGTTGCCGATGTTCTGGACGAAGTCGCGCAGGATGAACAGCGTCGGCCCGACCGCGGCGACGAGCACGATGAACACGCCGGCGAGGGCGAGGTTCGCGTTCGACAGCCACTTGATGCCCTTGCCGACACCGCTGACGACCGAGGTCGTGGCGGCGGCCGTGATCGCGATGATCACGATCACGCGGATCGTGTCGGTGGGCTCGTCGAACAGCCCGAGGTGGGCCAGGCCCGCCGTGATCTGCTGCACGCCGAGGCCGAGGGAGGTCGCGACGCCGGCCACGGTGCCCACGACGGCGATGACGTCGACGACGTCGCCGAGTCGGCCCTTGACCCGGTCACCGAAGACCGGCTCGAGCACCCAGCGCAGCGAGACCGAGCGGCCCTTGCGGTGGATCTGGTAGGCGAGCGCGAGACCGACGACGACGTAGATCGCCCACGCGTGCAGCCCCCAGTGCAGGAACACCTGCGACATGGCGGAGTTGGCGAGGTCGGCGCTGTCGCCCTCCACGCCGGGCTTCGGCGTGGTGAAGAACGTCAGCGGCTCGGCGGCGCCCCAGAAGACGAGGCCGATGCCCATGCCCGCGGCGAACAGCATCGCGAACCAGGCGGGCAGGCTGAACTCGGGCTCGTCGTCGTCCTTGCCGAGGGTGATGTCGCCGAAGCGGCCGACGCCCATCCATAGCGCGAAGATGACGAAGCCGCTCACGAGGAGCGTGTAGTACCAGCCGATGCCGGTGATGACGGAGCTCTGGGCTCCCGACAGGACGTCGTTGGTCCAGCCGGGGAAGGCGACGGCGACGACCACGACCGTCAGCAGGATGCCGGCGGCGGGGTAGAAGACACCGGGGGCGACGGACGACAGCCGCGCCCGCAGCCCGGTCGCCCGTTCGTGTTCTTGGGTGGTCACGAGAGGTCCTTCCGATGGGGGTGTCGGACATTCGACCTTCTCAGCGCTCTTTCAGCGCGTCAATTCGTACACCCTCCCCACGCATGCTCGCGCGGTGGACGGGTACGGCCGGCCGACCCGCCTCAGGACGTGCGGTGGACCTTGTGCTGGGAGGCCTGGGCGAGGGGCTTGACCACGACCAGGTCGACGTTGACGTGCTGGGGCCGGGTGGCCACCCACGTGACGACGTCGGCCACGTCGTCGGCCGTCAGCGGCTCCTCGACACCGCGGTACACGGCGGCGGCACGATCGGCGTCGCCGTCGAAGCGCGTCAGGGCGAACTCCTCGGTGCGCACCATGCCCGGGGCGACCTCGCAGACGCGGACCGGCCGCCCCAGCAGCTCGAGGCGCAACGTCTCCGTCATCACGGCCACGCCGTGCTTGGCCGCGGTGTAGCCGCCGCCCCCCTCGTACGCGATGCGACCTGCGGTGGAGCCGATGTTGAGCACGGTGCCGGCGCCGCTCGCCTCCAGCGCGGGCAGCAGCGCGCGGGTGACCTGGAGCGTGCCGATCACGTTCGTCTCGTACATCGCCCGCCAGTCGTCGGCGTCGGCCGACTCGACCGGGTCCAGGCCGATCGCGCCGCCGGCGTTGTTCACGAGGAGGCTGACCGTGGGACCGGCCGCCTCGGCGAGCGCGGCCACCTGGTCGGCGTCCGTGACGTCGCACGCCACGGCCAGTCCGTCGATCTCGGTGGCGAGCGCCTCGACGCGGTCCTGCCGACGTGCGGCGCACACCACGCGGTAGCCGGCCGCGGCCAGCTGGCGCGCGGCCGCGGCGCCGATGCCGCTGCTGGCGCCGGTGACGACCGCGACGGGACGGGGGGACGAGGTGCTCGCGTCGACCATGGCCCCATCGTGGCACCGCACCCCGGCGAGGGCGCGGCACGGTCAGGTGGCCCGAGGGCTGCGGACCCAGGGGGGGAGGGTCAAGATGGTGCCGTGACCTCCACCCGCCGACCGCGCCGCGTCGCCATGCTCTCGGCGCACACGTCGCCGCTGGAGCAGCCCGGCAGCGGCGATGCCGGCGGGATGAACGTGTACGTCCTGGAGCTCTCGCGCCGGCTCGCCGCCCGGGGTGTCGAGGTGGAGGTGTTCACGCGGTCCACCTCGCGGCACCAGCCGCCCCTCGTGGAGGCCGCGCCGGGCGTGCTCGTCCGCCACGTGACCGCGGGGCCGTTCGAGGGCCTGACGAAGGACGACCTCCCGAGCCAGCTCTGCAGCTTCGTCCGCGACGTCCTCCGGGCCGAGGTCGAGTCCGGACCGGGGCTGTTCGACCTCGTGCACAGCCACTACTGGCTCTCCGGCCAGGTCGGGACCGTCGCGGCCGAGCGCTGGTCGGTGCCGCTCGTGCACACGATGCACACGATGGCGAAGGTCAAGAACGCCCACCTCGCCGAGGGCGACCGGGCCGAGCCGATCGGCCGGGAGGTGGGTGAGGAGGAGATCGTCCGGCTCGCCGACCGGCTGGTGGCCAACACCGAGGAGGAGCGGCGCGAGCTGCTCGAGCTCTACGCAGCCGATCCCGCCCGCGTCGACGTCGTGAACCCCGGGGTCGACCTCGACGTCTTCCGCTCGGGCCGTCGTGACGAGGCGCGCGACGCGCTCGACCTCCCCGCCGAGGCGGCGGTGCTGCTGTTCGCCGGTCGCATCCAGCCCCTCAAGGCACCCGACGTCGTGCTGCGGGCGGCGGCCGACCTGGTGCGTCGTGTCCCGGCGCTGCGGTCGCGCCTGCAGGTCGTCGTGGTGGGCGGCGCGTCGGGCTCCGGGCTCGACCGACCCACGTCGATGGCCGACCTGGCCGACGAGCTCGGCATCGCCGACGTCGTGCGGCTGGAGCCGGCCGTCACCCAGACCGTGCTGGCCGACTGGTACGCCGCCGCCGACGTGGTCTGCGTGCCGTCGCACAACGAGTCCTTCGGACTGGTGGCGATCGAGGCGCAGGCGTGCGGCACGCCCGTGGTGGCAGCGCGGGTCGGCGGCCTGACGACGGCGGTGGCCGACGGGGTCAGCGGCGTCCTGGTCGACGGCCACGACCCCCGGCACTACGCCGACGCGATCCTGCCCCTCCTGACCGACCGGTCCCTGCGCGACGCGCTGGGCGCGAAGGCCGTCGCCCACGCCGCCGGCTTCGGCTGGGAGGCGACCGTCGACCGGGTCCTCGCGGTGTACGCGCAGGCCATCGACGACCACGAACGGGCGACCCGACCCGAGGAGGACCGAGCATGAGCGACGACCTGACCCCCGACCAGCGCCAGGCGCTCGAGGTGATCCTCGACGCCGTCGCGAAGGCCGGGCTCGATCACGTCCGCCACGGTCTCACCGTCGTGGAGGTCGACCTGCCGGGCGAGCGCAAGCTCAAGACCACCACCCGCCTCGAGGTCGGCCGGCACGCGCTCGGCGTCCACGCGTTCGTGGCCCGCAACCCCGACGAGAACCACGAGGGGGTCTACCGCTGGCTCCTCGAGCGCAACCTCAAGCTCTACGGCGTCGCGTTCGCGGTCGACTCTGCGGGTGACATCTACCTCGACGGGCGGCTCCCGCTGCACTCCGTGACGCACGACGAGGTCGACCGGCTGCTCGGTGCCGTGCTCACCGCGTCCGACGACTCCTTCAACACCATCCTCGAGCTCGGCTTCGCCTCCTCGATCCGCAAGGAGTGGGAGTGGCGCACCGCCCGCGGCGAGTCCACGAAGAACCTCGCCGCGTTCGAGCACCTGCGCCCCCGCGACTGATCCCTGGTCGCCCGGCCTCGGGTCGGCACGTAGCGTGGTGCTCGTGAAGGCCATCGTGTTCTGCGACCTGACGGACCCGTGGTCGTACGTCGGCGTCACGCGGTTCGAGCGAGCCGGCGGCATGTTCGAGATCCTCACGGGCGAGCCGGTCGAGGTCGGGCTCCGGGCCCGCCTCCTCGCCCCCGACGCACCCAGCTCCGGTCGCTCCCTGCGCGAGGTGCAGGCCGAGCGGCTCGGCGGCGAGGAGAAGGTGGACCTCGTCGAGGCGCAGGTGACCGCGGCCGCGCGCATCAGCGGCATCGAGCTCAACCTCGTCGAGGCGGTCGAGGCCAACAGCCTCGACGCGTGGCGCCTGCTCACCTGGGCCGACGAGGCCGCACCCGGCGCCCAGCACGAGCTGGCCCACCAGCTGTGGCGGGCCCACCTGCTCGAGGGCGCCGACCTCGCCGACCCGCTGGTGCTGGCCAGTCGCGCCGCGCTCGTCGGCCTCGACCTGGAGACGGCCGACGCGCTGCTCGCCAGCGACGAGTACGCCGACGCGGTGCGCACCCAGGACGAGACCGCACAGGCGCTCGGCGTGACGCAGCTGCCGTACGTCGTGGTCGAGAACCGCTGGACCTTGGCCGGACCGCAGTCGCAGGACGACTACGTGCAGGCACTGCACCAGATCCACCGCGAGTGGCGCGCCTCGGAGGACGAGTCCGCCGACGGATAGGCTCGGGGCATGACCTACACGCTCGTCCTGCTGCGCCACGGGCACAGCGAGTGGAACGCCAAGAACCTGTTCACCGGCTGGGTCGACGTCGACCTCAACGAGCAGGGCGTGGAGGAGGCGGGCCGCGGCGCGACGCTGCTGGCCGAGGCCGGCATCGCGCCCGACGTGTCGCACACGTCGCTGCTGCGTCGCGCGATCCGCACCTCGCAGATCGTGCTCGACGGCATCGACCGCCACTGGATCCCGGTCAAGCGGTCGTGGCGCCTGAACGAGCGCCACTACGGCGCGCTGCAGGGCAAGGACAAGAAGGCCACGCTGGAGGAGTTCGGCGAGGAGCAGTTCATGACCTGGCGCCGCTCGTACTCCACCCCGCCCCCGGAGCTCGCCGACGACTCGGAGTTCTCGCAGGCGTCGGACCCGCGCTACGCCTCGCTGCCCGACGAGCTGCTGCCCCGCACCGAGTGCCTGGCCGACGTGCTCGACCGGATGCTCCCGTACTGGTACGACAGCATCGTCCCGGACCTGCTCGACGGCCGCACCGTGCTCGTCACGGCCCACGGCAACTCGCTGCGCGCGCTCGTGAAGCACCTCGACGGCCTCGGCGAGGACGAGGTCGTCGGCCTCAACATCCCCACCGGCATCCCGCTGGTCTACGAGCTCGACGACGACCTCACGCCGGTCACGAAGGGCGGGCAGTACCTCGACCCCGACGCCGCCGCCGACGCCATCGCGGCGGTCGCGAACCAGGGCCGCTGACCCTCCCCTCGCGGGGCACTGATTCCCATCAATTGATGGGAATCAGCAGCTCACCACGGTTCTCCCTTGCTCACCACGGGAAACATCCGCTGGTGAGCGAGGAAGAACCATGGTGAGTTCGTCGCTGGCCACGCGGAATCCTTCTCGGTCAGCAGCCTCGTGGCCCGTCGAGTCTCTCCACGTCGACCGGGTGATGATCCGTTGGTCAGCCCTCGTTCAGGCCGGCGACGGGTCGTCCAGCTCCTCGCGCAGTGCGTCCAGCCGCCGGTTCTGTCTGCGGACGATGAGTGCAGGCAGCCCGACCCAGCAGCCGACGGCGATGTTGACGGCGAACACCAGGATTGTCGCCCTGGCGGGCGCGGACAGGTCGGACGTCAGCGCGCCGTACACGTTGATGGCGGCGATGAAGAGCGCGAGCAGCCCGTAGAACCACCACTGCGCCGCGCGTTTCTCCCGTTGTTCGTCGATCATCGCGCGCCACTGTCGACGGTCGGCGTCGGGCGGGACCTCGCCGGTCCGCAACGCTTTCCGGAAGAGCGTGAACTGGTCGCGCCCGCCGACCTGGTGCCCTGCCTGACGGCGCACCCACATGATGAAGCCCAGCGCGGCGACGACGACGCCGGCCCACCACACGACGGCCCACCGAGAAGGCAGAGCCTCTGCCACGCCGTTCGTCACGCCGATGCTGACGAGCATCACGACGACGGTCAGCACGCCCTGCAGCCAGCTCGGCCATCGGCTCATGCGGTCCACCTCGTCCGTCGATGGAGGGACGGTAGCGGCGGAGCATGAGGGCCGCACGGTGGGCGCCGCGTACCCAGGCTCCGCCGGAGACCTCAGGCGTCGAGCTTGTAGCCGAGTCCGCGGACGGTGGTCAGGGTGGCGGGGTGGCCCGGGTCGGGCTCGATCTTGGCGCGCAGACGCTTGACGTGGACGTCGAGCGTCTTGGTGTCGCCGACGTAGTCGGCGCCCCAGACCCGGTCGATGAGCTGGCCGCGGGTCAGGACGCGCCCGGGGTTGCGCAGGAAGAACTCGAGCAGCTCGAACTCCTTGAGCGGCAGCTTGACCGTCTCGCCGTCGACGGAGACGAGGTGGCGCTCGACGTCCATGCGGACACGCCCGGCCTCCAGTACGCCGTCGTCGTCGACCTCCTCGACGGCGCCGCGACGCAGCACCGCGCGGATGCGGGCGACGAGCTCGCGCGGCGAGTAGGGCTTGGTCACGTAGTCGTCCGCGCCGAGCTCGAGGCCCACGACCTTGTCGACCTCGGTGTCCTTGGCGCTGACCATGATGATCGGCACGCTCGACGTCTGCCGGAGCTGCCGGCAGACCTCGGTGCCGGGCAGGCCGGGCAGCATGAGGTCGAGCAGCACGATGTCGGCGCCCCCGCGCTCGAACTCCGTCAGCGCGTCGGGGCCGGTCTCGGCGATCGCGACGTCGAAGCCCTCCTTGCGCAGGACGTACGACAGCGCCTCGCTGTAGCTGGTCTCGTCCTCGACGACCAACACTCGTGTCACGGGATCTCCTCATCGAGGTCGTGCTGGAAGCGCGGGAGCACCAGCGTGAAGGTGGAGCCGGCACCGGGCTCGCTCCAGACGTCGACGGTGCCGCCGTTGCTGGCGGCCACGTGCTTGACGATGGACAGGCCGAGCCCGGTGCCGCCGGTGGAGCGGGCGCGTGCGGGGTCGACGCGGTAGAAGCGCTCGAAGATGCGCTCGAGCTCGGGTCCGGCGATGCCGATGCCGTTGTCGGCGACGCTGATGCGCACGTCGTCGCCGGCGAGCGCGGCCGTCACCGCGACCTTGGAGCCCTCGGGACTGTAGGTGACGGCGTTCTCGACGAGGTTGCTCACGGCGGCGTGCAGCTGGGCGCGGTCGCCGAGCACCAGGAGGTCGGGCTCGACCGTGCGCGCGATCTCGATCCGCTTGCGCTCGGCCTCGGTGGCGGAGTGCTCGCACGCCTCGGCGACGAGCTCGTCGACCTTGACGGTCGTGGCGTCGTCGCTCGCGACGTCGTTCTGCAACCGGGAGAGGTCGATGATCTGCTGCACCAGACGGGTGAGCCGCTCGCTCTCGGTCTGCATCCGCGACGCGAACCGCACCACCGACTCCGGATCGTCCTTCGCCTCCGCCACGGCCTCGGCGAGCAGGTTCAGCGCGCCGACCGGCGTCTTGAGCTCGTGGCTGACGTTGGCGACGAAGTCGCGGCGGATGTTCTCGACGCGCTGCTGGTCGGTCCGGTCCAGCGCGAGCACGATGACGAGCCGCGACGTCAGGGGGGCCACGCGCACCTGCACGTGGGCGGGCAGGCCGCGGCGACGCTGGAGCGTGAGGTCGGCCTCGCGGACCTGTCCGTCGCGCCGCACCTGCTGCACGAGCGCGCGGATCTCCTCGGGCTCGAGCCGCTGGTCGCGCACGATCCCGAGGGCGACCGCGGGCGCCGACGCCTGCAGCACGGTGTCGGAGGAGTCCAGCAGCACGGTGGTCGACGACAGGACCGACAGCACGGCCTCGGCTCCCGGCGGCACGAGTGGTGCCGGCTCGGGTGGGGCGGCGTTCTGCCGTCGTTCGCTGAACAGCCAGACGAAGGTCACCGTCGCGCCGAGAGCCGCACCGACGGCACCGGCGACCACGAGTCCTGCGCTGATGTCCACGCCTCGATGCTAGGGCCCAGCCCCGCCCCGGACCGAGCGCGAACCCCCTCTGACGTGCGGCTTTCCGCGGGTGTTCACGCCTCGTTCACCGCCGGTCGCCTCCCGTTCACCGCCCTCTCGTAGCCTCACGACCATGCGTGATGCGTACTACGAGCAGCTCGACACCATCGTCGACGACCTGGTCCAGCTGACCGGGACCGTCCGCAAGGCCGTCGCTGCGTCCACCGCGGCCCTCCTCAACGCCGACGGGCCGCTCGCCGAGCAGGTCATCGCCGGCGACAAGCAGATCGACGAGACGACGGAGGAGATCGAGGAGCGCGCCCTGCTGCTGCTCGCGACCCAGCAGCCCGTCGCCACCGACCTGCGCCAGCTCGTGGCGACGCTGCGCATGCTGACCGACCTCCAGCGCATGGGCGACCTCTCCGTCCACGTCGCCAAGGTCGCGCGCATGCGCATGCCCGACGTCGCCGTCCCCACGACGCTGCAGCCCACGATCATGGCGATGGCCTCCGTGGCCGACCAGATGATCCACGCCGCCTCGCGCATCGTCGCCAACCGCGACGTCGACGCCGCGTCGCGCCTGGAGGACACCGACGACGAGATGGACCGCCTGCGCAAGGACCTCTTCCGGGCGCTGCTCGGCGGCACCTGGGAGCACGGCATCGAGCCGGCCATCGACCTGGCGCTCCTCGGGCGCTACTACGAGCGCATCGGCGACCACGCGGTCTCGATGGCGCGCCGCGTCGTCTACCTCGTCACCGGCGAGATCGTCCCGGGCGTCTGAGCCCCGGAGCCGCGCCGGCGACGGCACGGTCTCCACGGCGAGGGGCCGCCCTGATCCTCACGGATCGGGGCGGCCCCTCGTCGTGTCGCTCCTCGTCGTGTCGTCGACGCCGAGGAGCTGGGCAGGTCAGCCGGAGCCTTCCTCGCCCTGCTGGTCCTGGGCCGCGCCCGCGGCGGGCTTCTCGGCGACCTGGGAGTACATCTCGGTGCGCGCGACGACCGGCGCGGAGATCTCGACCTCGCCGGCGCCGGAGAACGTCAGGGTGATGTCGACGTAGCGGCCGACGGGGATGTCCTTGCCGTCGATGCCGGCGAGCTCGCCCTCGCGACCGAGGGTGAAGAGCCGGCCCGGCGGCAGCTCGACGGGGGTGGACGGCTCGGCCGTGACCGTGGCGGAGCCGTCGAGGGGCGTGAGCGTCACCGACTCCAGCGTCTGCTCGCTGTCGGTCGTGTTCAGCATGCCGGCGGAGATGGCGAGGGTGTCGTCGGAGCCGGCCACGACGAGCGCGTTGTAGAGCTGGACCTCGCCGGTGCGCAGGTTCGCGCCGACGCCGGGCTGGTACTGCTGGCTGGTCTGGGCGTCGCCGCCGGTGCCGCAGGCGGTGAGGCCGAGGGCGGCGGTGAGGGAGAGGGCGGCGGCCGTGAGACGGCGCGTGCGAACGGTGGGCACCGGGCACCTGCTTCTGCGTCGAGGAGGGTCGTCGCGGGGATCATATCGGAGCAGGCCGGGGGTCGACGCCCCGACCCGGAGGAGCGCCGGACGGGGCAACCTACCCGCCGGAGGCCTGGAACGGCCGGAAAGGCCGTCCGTGCCGCGTGTTAAACTGATCACCTACGAAAGGTGCCGCGTTTATGACTTTCACTGTCGGCGAGACGGTTGTGTACCCGAACCACGGGGCCGCAGTCATCGAAGACATCGAGAAGCGGACGATCAAGGGGGAGGAGCGCGACTACCTGGTCCTGCGCATCGTCGCCCAGAACGACCTGGTCGTCCGTGTCCCTGCTTGCAACGTCGACCTCGTGGGTGTGCGCGACGTGGTCGACGCCGACGGCCTGGAGCGCGTGTTCAGCGTGCTGAGGGCCGAGCACGTCGAGGAGCCGACCAACTGGTCGCGCCGGTACAAGGCGAACCTCGAGAAGCTGCACAGCGGCGACGTGCTCAAGGTGGCCGAGGTCGTCCGCGACCTGTGGCGCCGCGACCACGAGCGTGGTCTGTCGGCCGGCGAGAAGCGCATGCTGGCCAAGGCCCGTCAGATCCTGGTCTCCGAGCTCGCGCTCGCGGAGAAGACGAACGAGGACAAGGCGGAGATCCGGCTCGACGAGGTCCTCGCCTCCTGAGCCTGCTCGACCACGACGGCCCTCGCCCCTGCGGGCGGGGGCCGTCGTCGTTCAGGGCCGGGCGAGCAGCGCGGTCGCGACCGCGGCGACGCCCTCCCCGCGGCCGGTGAGCCCGAGGCCGTCGGTGGTGGTCGCGGAGATGCTCACGGGTGCGCCCACCACGTCCGACAGCCGGGCAGCGGCCTCCTCGCGTCGGGGGCCGAGGCGCGGGGCGTTGCCGATCACCTGGACCGCGACGTTGACCACCGTCCAGCCTGCGTCGGCGAGGAGCCGCACGGTCTCGGCCAGGAAGGTCGTGCCGGAGGCCCCGGCGAAGCGCGGGTCGGCCGTGCCGAACCGTGAGCCGATGTCGCCGAGCCCCGCCGCCGACAGCAGGGCGTCGACCATCGCGTGGCACGCGGCGTCGCCGTCGGAGTGGCCCTCCAGGCCGGCGTCCTCCCCCGGCCACTCCAGGCCCGCGAGGTGCATCGGCCGCCCCGGCACGAGGCGGTGGACGTCGGTGCCGATGCCGGTGCGCAGGTCGAGGGGACTCATGCAGGCATCCTGCCCGACTACCAGCGCGAGGTGTCCTTCGGCAGTGCCCTGGACCCGGGGCGCATGACGTACACGATGCCGCCGCTGCCGCCCAGCCAGGCCCGCTCGAGCTGGGCGCGCGCGTACACCCGGCGCACCGAGGAGCCCGACGGCGCGGCCGGGTCGTGCACGACCACCCGACCGTCGGCGGTGAACCCGCTGATGACGAGGAGGTGGCCCGGGCTCGAGGAGATGGGCGCGCCGCTGAGCTCGCCCTTGCCGAACGCCACCGAGGCGACGACCGGGATGCCGGCCTTGATGAACGCCTCGGCGTCGCGCAGGTCGACGAAGCGGGTGACGAACGCGTCCAGTCCGTAGCGGCCCGCGTAGGCGGCGCTGAACGGCCAGTTGCCGGTGCCCCGGTAGCGGTAGTCGTAGGTGTAGCGGGCGGCGTGGTCGACCTGGCCGTCGGCGCCCTTGGTCCAGGAGTAGTCGGCCTTCTTCGGGCCGGTGCCGAAGTAGCGCAGCACCATCGCCACCGACGTCGGCGAGCACCAGGCCTCACCGCCACCGCCCCACTCGGGGTGGTGGCCGCGGTGGATCATCTGCGAGAAGCCGGGCAGGGCGAGCGACTTGCCGGTGGTCATGGTGGTGCGGCTCGTGGAGGTGCGCCGGCTCGAGTACGAGGCGGCGACGCCACTGACCGACTCGACCTTCGGTGTCGTGCTCGCCGACCGCGGCCGGACGAGGTCGAGGCGGACCTGCCACCGGTCGAAGGTGCGCGAGCCGTTCGCGCGCAGCGTGTCGGTGGCGAGGTTCGTGAGGTCGTCGCCCTGGCTCGTGCCGGACGCGCGCCGGATCCCGCCGGTGCCGTAGGCCCAGGTCGCGATCGTGTCCCAGCTGCCGGTCGTGGAGCCGTCCTTCACCCGGGCCAGCACCCGGACCCAGGTGCCGTTCGGGATCGAGGTCGCGCTCCACGAGGGCACGAGGGTGCGGGCGCCGAAGCCGGTCGTCACCCAGGGCGACGTCCAGCTGCCGTAGGTCCACGTCGTCGGCTTCCTGCTGCCGAACGGGTCGGTGTAGGTGAGCGTGCGACGCGGGGAGGAGAGGACGAGGGCCGACCCGGAGAGACGCACGCCGTCGAACGTGCCCTTCGACAGCTGGGCGGTCGACCACCAGCGGTCGGTGCGCACGCGGTCGCCGGCGGCGTGGGCCGCCGTCGAGGGGACGAGGGCCAGGGCGGTCGTGACCACGGCGGTCGCCGTCGCGAGGGCCGCACCGCGTCTCGTCGGGTGCCGGTGGGGAAGAGGCATCCTCCGAGGGTAGGTGACTCCTGTGGCTCGTGGGGCGGTTGTGACGAATCCTCGGGGCAGGGAGGTCGCTGCCGGGCCGATAGGCTGCGGGAGTGAGCCTGCGCCTGTACGACACCGCCACCCGGCAGCAGCGCGACCTCGACCCGGTCGTGCCCGGCAAGGTCGGCATCTACCACTGCGGCCTCACCGTGCAGGGCCCCCCGCACATCGGCCACATCCGCAAGGAGGTCGTCTTCGACGTGCTGCGGCGCTGGCTCGAGCGCGCCGGGTACGAGGTCACGATCGTCGCCAACGTCACCGACATCGACGACAAGATCCTCGACAAGGGGCGCGAGCAGGGTCGGCCGTGGTTCGCCGTGGCCTACGAGAACGAGCGCGCGCTGCACGCCGCGTACGAGGTGCTCGGCTGCCGACCGCCCACCTACGAGCCGCGGGCCACGGGCGTCGTCCCCGAGATGATCGAGCTCATGGAGACGCTCGTCGAGCGTGGCCACGCGTACGCGGCCGAGGACGGTTCCGGCGACGTCTACTTCGACGTCCGCTCGTGGTCGGCCTACGGCGAGCTCAGCAACCAGAAGGTCGACGACATGCAGGCCGCGCCCGACGCGCCGGCCGACGGCAAGCGCGACCCGCGCGACTTCGCGCTCTGGAAGGGCCACAAGGACGGCGACCCGGAGTCGGCCTCGTGGCCGACGCCGTGGGGTCGCGGGCGTCCGGGCTGGCACCTGGAGTGCTCGGCCATGGCCGCGAAGTACCTGGGCACGGAGTTCGACATCCACGGCGGCGGCCTCGACCTGCGCTTCCCGCACCACGAGAACGAGATCGCCCAGTCGCGAGCCGCGGGCCAGCCGTTCGCGCGGCTCTGGATGCACAACGCGATGCTCAACCTCAGCGGGGCGAAGATGTCCAAGAGCGTCGGCAACACGCTCATGGTCAGCGAGGTCGTCAAGCGCGTCCCCGCCATCGCCCTGCGCTACTACCTGGTGGCCGCCCACTACCGCTCGATCATCGAGTTCACCGAGGAGTCGCTCGCCGAGGCCGTCGTCGCCTTCGAGCGGATCGAGGGCTTCGTGCGCCGCGCCGACGAGTCCGTGCGCGGGGCAGGGGCACCGGTGGAGCCCGGCGAGGTCCCCGCGGGCTTCGCCGAGGCGATGGACGACGACCTGGGCGTGCCCGCCGCGCTCGCGGTGCTGCAGCAGGAGGTCACCGCCGGCAACAAGCTCCTCGCCGACGGCGACGTGAGCGCCCTGCGCGACGTGCTGGCGGGCGTGCGTGCCATGCTCGACGTGCTCGGGCTCGACCCGTTGTCCGAGCACTGGGCCGCCTCGACGTCGGGCTCGGCAGCCGACGGCGCGCTCGCGCCGCTGGTCGAGGCGTTGCTCGCGCAGCGGCAGGAGGCCCGTGCGGCGAAGGACTTCGCCACCGCCGACCGCGTGCGCGACCAGCTGGCTGCGGCCGGCATCGACATCGAGGACACGGCGCACGGTCCGCGCTGGTCCGTGAAGGGAGCCTGACTCATGGCGGGCAACAGCCAGCGCCGCGGCGCGATCAAGAAGACCGGCAAGGGCAACCCCACGGCCGGGTCCGGCGGACGCCGGCGCAAGGGTCTGGAGGGCAAGGGCCCGACGCCGCGTGCGGAGGAGCGCCCCAACCACAAGGCCTACAAGATGGCGCGCGCCGCGGACAAGCGTGAGGCCGCGCGGCCGAAGCGCAAGTCCGCGGACGGTGGGCCGGAGTGGGTGGCCGGTCGCAACAGCGTCGTCGAGCTGCTCCGTGCGAGGGTCCCGGTGGCGGGGCTCTACATCGCCGAGGGAGCCGAACGGGACGAGCGGATCCGCGAGATCTTCAAGCTGGCCGCCGAGCAGCACGTCTCGCTGCTGGAGATCGGCCGCGTCGAGATGGACAAGCTCACCGGTGGTGCCGTGCACCAGGGCGTCGCCGCCAAGCTGAACGCGTACGACTACGCCCATCCCGACGACCTGCTCGCGCGGGCTGCCGAGGAGGGCGTCCCGCCGCTCGTCGTCATGCTCGACGGGGTCACCGACCCCCGGAACCTCGGCGCGGTCGTGCGCTCGGCGTCGGGCTTCGGCGCGCACGGGGTGGTCATCCCCGAACGCCGGTCGGCGCAGATGACGGCGGCGGCCTGGAAGACCTCGGCCGGCGCTGCCGCCCGCGTGCCGGTGGCTCGCGCCACGAACCTCACGCGTCAGCTCAAGGCGTACCAGGAGGCCGGGCTGATGGTGGTCGGACTCGCGGCCGACGGCGACGTCTCCCTCCCCGACCTCGACCTCGCCGACGGCCCCCTCGTCGTCGTCATCGGCAGCGAGGGGAAGGGCATCTCCCGCCTCGTCTCCGAGACCTGCGACCAGATCGTGTCGATCCCCATGGCGTCCAGCCTGGAGTCGCTGAATGCCGGCGTCGCCGCCGGGATCGCGCTGTACCAGGTGGCGCAGCGGCGGGCGTAGGTCCTCCCCGTCAGAACGCGCGTTTCGGACAGTTGCGGGGCGTGTGGACCCCAGTTCTTGACCCGGAAGTCTCCAAAACGGGTGGACTGGTCAGGCGTCGTAGCCCTGCGGGTTCTGCGACTGCCACGTCCACGTGTCGCGGCACATGTCGTCGACGGTGCGCGAGGTCGTCCAGCCCAGCTCGCGCTCGGCCTTGCCCGGGTCGGCCCAGAAGGCGGCGAGGTCGCCGGGGCGGCGGTCGACGACCTCGTAGGGGATCTCGCGACCACTGGCGCGCTCGAAGGCGTGGATCATCTCCAGCACGGAGGTGCCGCGGCCGCTGCCGAGGTTCCACACGTTCACGCCGGGGTCGCCCGAGGTGATGGCGTCGAGGGCCACGACGTGCCCGTCGGCGACGTCCTCGACGTGGATGTAGTCGCGCTCGCACGTGCCGTCGGCCGTGGGGTAGTCGCCGCCGAAGACCGAGAGCCTCTCGCGGCGGCCGACGGCGACCTGCGCGATGAAGGGGACCAGGTTGTTCGGCACCCCGCGTGGGTCCTCGCCGATGCGCCCCGACGGGTGCGCGCCGACGGGGTTGAAGTACCGCAGCAGGGCGATGCGCCAGGCGGGGTCGGCCGCGGCGACGTCGGACAGGATCCGCTCCGTCATGACCTTCGTCTGGCCGTAGGTGCTGGACGAGTCGAGCGGTGCGTAGTCCTCGACGTACGGCACCGGCGCCTTCTCGCCGTACACCGTGGCCGAGGAGGAGAAGACGATGGTGCGGCAGCCGTGGCTGCGCATGGCGTCGAGGAGCGTGAAGGTGGAGCCCATGTTGTTCGCGTAGTACTCGAGCGGCTTGCGGGTGCTCTCGCCGACGGCCTTGAGCGCGGCGAAGTGGACCACGGCGTCGAAGCCACCTGCGAGCAGCCCGTGCGTGGCCGCGCGGTCCGTGAGGTCGACCTCGTGGAGGGGCACGTCGCGTCCGGCGAGCTCGCCCACGCGGCGCACCGCCTCGGCCTTGCCGATCACGAGGTTGTCGACGACCTCGACGTCGTGCCCCTGCTCGAGCAGTGCCAGGACGGTGTGGGACCCGATGTAGCCGGCACCGCCGGTGACGAGGACACGCATGGCCCCACGCTACCGAGGGGCGGTGCGACCCGATCGCAGGCAGGATCGAGCCATGACGTGGTTCTCGGCGACGCGGGAGATCTCGGCGGTGGTGACCGCCGACCGCCAGCAGGTGTGGGCGGTGCTGAGCGACCCCGCGGCCATCGCGGAGATGACGCCACTGGTCCGACGCATCGACGTCGACGGCGACCACTGGACCTGGGTGATGGAGGAGATCCCCGGTCTCGGCATCAGCCTCGCGCCCTCCTTCACCGTCCTGATGGAGGCCGACGAGCCCGAGCGCATCGCCTTCACGCACGACCCGCCCGAGGGTCGGCGGGAGCGCGCCGGGGTGGAGGGGACCTACCTGCTCGCCGAGCACGCCGAGGGCGCCCGCCTCGCGATGGACCTCGCGGTCCGCGTCGACCTGCCGCTCAACCGGCTCGCCAAGCCGGCGGTGAGGACGGCGATGGACGGTGTGCTCGCCGGCATGGGCCGTGGCTTCAGCCGCAACCTGCTCGACCGGCTCGACGCCGACCAGGTCGACGCGGGCTGAGGTCGGCCCGGGCCGAGGCACCTCGACAGGCTCGGTGGGCGGTTCCGTTCTGCGGTGACCCGTTCCCCGAACGCCGCGTTCTCCCCCAGCGCCCCGATCCCCGAGCTTGTCGAGGGGGGCACCTCGACAGGCTCGGTGGGCGGTTCCGTTCTGCGGTGACCCGTTCCCCGAGCTTGTCGAGGGGGTGCACCTCGAGGGGCTCGGTGGGCGGTCTCCTTCGACGGGCCGGGTGGGCGGGGGCGACCTACGGTGGCGACATGGCTGAGACGACGATCGAGGGTCCCGACGGTCCGATCGAGGCGTGGGTCGCGACCCCGCCGGAGGGGGGACCTGCGCCCGGGGTCCTGCTGGTGATGGACGCGATCGGCCTGCGGCCGCAGATCCACGACATGGTTGACCGCTTCGCGTCGTGGGGGTACACGGTGCTCGCGCCGAACGTCTTCCACCGCTCCGGCACGGCCGCCGAGACGTCGCCGACCACGGACCTGCGCGAGCCGGGCGCACGCGAGGCGTTCTTCGAGGGCGTGTGGCCCCGCATGGAGGCGCTCACCCCGGAGCTGTACCGCCAGGACATGACCCGCTACCTCGATGCTCTTCAGGCCCGCGCCGACGTCGCCTCGGGCCCCGTCGGCGTGGTGGGCTACTGCATGGGCGTGCGACTCGCGCTGCGCGCCGCGGGGGACCACCCCGACCGGGTGGCTGCCGTCGGCGGGTTCCACGGCGGCGGCCTGGTGACGGGCGACGCGGACAGTCCCCACCTGGGCCTGGCCACCACCCGCGCGACCGTGCTCCTGCGCCACGCCGACGGGGACTCCTCGATGCCCGCGCACGCCCAGGACGCCATCGAGGCGCTCGCGGCCGAGCACGGCGTCGCGCTCGACCAGGCGGTCTACGAGGGAGCACCCCACGGCTACTCCATGGCCGACACCTCGATGTACGACGAGCGCGCCGCGCGACGCCACGAGGAGGAGCTCCGCGCCCTCCTCGACGCGACGCTGCGCCCCTCCCCACCCCGCTGACCGTGACGATGTGGCCCTAGATCCGCGGGATCCGGGGCCACATCGTCACACTCAGCGGGGGAGGGGTGGGCGTCAGGCTGCGGTGCGACGGAGGGCGGCGATCGAGTCGTCGGTGCAGGTGTCCCAGAAGCCGCCGACCTCGTCCTCGACCTGGCCCCAGGAGGACGCCGCGAACAGCACGTCCTGGTAGTGGGTGATGTCGTAGTCGGTGGTGCCCATCGCGAGCACGTCGAGCGGCCTGATCGTCATGCCGCGGAACTCCTCGATCTCGCCCGGGCTGGAGAGGATCCCGGCGCCGTAGGCCTTGAGCCCGTCGGGCTCGTGCACCACGCCGAACTCCAGGGTGAACCAGAAGACGCGGCTGACGAACTCGAGCGCGTCGTCGGACTCGACCCGGCGGGCCGCGTCGCCGGCGGCCTCGTAGAGCCGCGTGAAGCGCCGGTCGGCGAGCGTGTTGCCGTGCCCGACGACCTCGTGCAGCACGTCGGGCTCGGGCGTGTAGAGCGGCACGGAGTGGTGGCGCACGTACTGGGTGGCCCAGAAGGCCTGGTCGGCCAGCGCGCCGTAGAACTCGCGCAGCGGGACGAGGCCGGCGGCGGGCCGGTAGCGGAAGCCGGTCATCGGCTCGAGCCGGTCGGACAGCTCCTCCAGCTGGGGCACGCGGTCGATCGGCAGGTCCAGCGCGGCCTTGCCGTCCAGGTACTGGCGGCACGCGTAGGTGTCGTGCTTGGAGCGCAGGTCCTCGCTGACGACGCGCCAGACCTCGTGCTCGGCGTCGGTGTAGGGCGCCTCGGGGGCCGGCTCGCCTGGCTGCCAGCGGTGGGCGAGGGTGGCGAGCAGGTCGCGACGCTCGCGGTACTCGGGGTCGTGCAGGCCGGGGTGGTCGGCGCCGAGCTCGACCGTCGCGCTGCCGTCGGCGGCGGTGCGCACCGGGGCGTAGTACTGGCCTTCCTCGAACACGGGTCCTCCTGTCCGCGGGCGCCGGGTGGGCGGCCGCCGTGGCGGGTGCGCGCCGGGGTGGGGCGCGCTCGACCGGGAGACAGGCGTGTGTCGCCGGTCACATCCATCCAACCACGAGATGCAGGACGCGAGAAGGCGGCTACTCCCCGACGGCCCCGTCGATCGCCTCGCGGAGGAGGTCGGCGTGGCCGTTGTGGCGGCAGTACTCCTCGACCATGTGCACGACGATCCAGCGGAGCGAGATCGGCTCGCCGGTGTACCGGTCCCGGCGCACCGCGACCGTGTCGAGACCGTCGGGAGCGGCGACCAGGAGGGCGTCGGAGCGGGCGACGGACGACTCCCACAGCGTCCGGACGTCCGCAGGATCGTCGTCGACGGCCGAGTGCCAGTCCCAGTCGGGATCGTCCGACCACGGCGCGCTCGCCCATGGCTCGACGGGCTCGGAGCCGTCGAGCACCACGCCGAACCACCAGTCCGCCACGTACGCGAGGTGCTTGACCATGCCGCCGAGCGTCATGGTGGTCGGCGACAGCGGCGTGTGCAGCTGCTCGTGCGAGAGGCCGCCGGTCTTGAGGGCGAACGTCTGCCGGTGGAAGTCGAGGAACCCGCGCAGCGTGGCGGTCTCGTCGCCCGTGAGGGGTGCTTCCGTGCGGCCCTGGTCGTCGATGGTCACGAGTCACCTCGGCACGGCCGGGTGACTCCGGGCAACGGTCCGCAGGTCGACGCCGGCCGGGTCAGCGGCCGATCAGGCGCCTCAGCACGCCGCCGCTGCGCGGCTCGTCCTCGTGCCCGGTGCACCACTGCTCGGCGGGCACCATCGCGCGGACCTGGGCGACGTGCTGGCCGCACCCGGCCCAGGTGGTCTTGCCGCACGTGCGGCAGGTGACAGGTCGACACATGGCTGCTCCTCAGGACTCGTCGGTGTCGTCGGCGGGCGCGAACTCGCAGAACGCCTCGTAGGCACGGGCGCCGTGGATCGTGGCCGGCCCGCCGTGCATGAGGAAGGTGACGCCGATGGCCTCGGCGGCCTCCTGTCGCGTCGCGCCGGCGCGGGCTGCCGCCTGGGCGTGGGACGCGATGCAGCCGTCGCAGCCCTCGACGACGCCGATGGCGAGGGCGATGAGCTCCTTGGTGCGGGCGTCCAGGGCGCCCTCGGCGAAGGCGGCCTTGTGGAGGGCGCCGAAGCCCGCGTAGACGTCGGGCACGGCCTTGCGCAGCGAGCGGTGCAGCGGTGACAGGTCGTCGAGCACGGCCTTTCCGTGGGTCATGACGATCTCCTCTCCATCCCCTAGGGGGGATGATGACGACCGTAGCAAAGATCCCCCAGGGGGGTTGTATGCTGGGGTCATGCACCTGGAGCCCGAGGACACCAAGGCCGTCGCCCTGCGCATGAAGCGCGCCCACGGCCACCTGGCGAGCGTCATTCGCATGCTGGAGGAGGGCGCCGAGTGCGAGGACGTCGTCACCCAGCTCGCCGCGGTGAGCAAGGCCCTGAGCCGCAGCGGGTTCGCCCTCGTGAGCACGGGGATGCAGAAGTGCGTCACCGAGGGCGAGGACGTCGACGTCGCCCGCCTGGAGAAGGTCTTCCTGTCCCTCGCCTGAGGGCTACGCGCCCAGCACGCGGTCGAGGTAGGGGTTGGTGAACACGCGCTGCGGATCGAGCTCGTCGCGGACGGCCACGAAGTCGTCGAAGCGCGCGTAGCGCTCCCGGAGGTAGCTCGCGTCGAGGGTGTGCATCTTGCCCCAGTGGGGGCGCCCCTCGTGCGCGGTGAAGACCTCCTGGGCCGCGGCGAAGTAGCGGGTCGGGTCGGCGCGGTGGTACTGGTGCACCGCGACGTAGCAGTTGTCGCGCTCGTGCCCGGTGGACATCCACACGTCGTCGGCCGCGGTGAAGCGCACCTCGATCGGGAACGAGACCGTCCCGTGGCCGGCGGCGAACCACGCCTGCAGACCGGCGATGACCTCCGGCAGCGCCGCGCGTGGCATGGCGAACTCCGACTCCCGGAACCGGACCCGGCGTGGCGAGACGAAGACCTCGTGGGAGTGGTCCACGTACTCACGTGCCGACAGCGCCGAACCACTCACCCGGTTGATCCGTGGCACCAGGGACGGGGCGCGACGTCCGACCCGGTTGACCACCTCGAAGAGCCCGTTGCTGAGCAGCTCGTCGTCGAGGAGGTGGCGGAGCGGGCCGACGGGAGCTCGCTCGGTGCCGTCGGGGACGCGGTTGTTGCGCTTGACGAGCGCCTTCTCGGTGTGGGGGAACCAGTAGAACTCGAAGTGGTCGTTCTCCTCCACGAGCTCGGGCAGGCGGTCCATCACCTCGGGGAGCGGCAGCGGCTCCTCGCGGGCGTGCAGCAGGAAGGCCGGGACGCACTGGAGCGTCACCTCGGTGACGATGCCGAGCGCGCCGAGGGTGACCCGCGACGCCCCGAACCAGGGGTGCTGCTCGTCGATCTCGACGACGTCGCCGTCGGCCGTCACGAGCTGGACCCCGACGACCGCCGCGGAGATGCCGTGCAGGCGGTGCCCGGTGCCGTGGGTGCCGGTGGACACGGCACCGGCGACGGACTGCGGGTCGACGTCGCCCAGGTTCGGCAGGGCCAGCCCGAGAGCGAGCAGCCGCGGGTTGAGCGCGTGCAGGGAGATGCCCGCCTGGACCCGGACTCGGGCTCCGCCGTCCGCCCACGGCCCGGCACCCCCGCCGGGGCCGCCGGGCTCGACCCCGAGGACGGCGTCCATCCGATCGAGCCGCAGCAGCACCCCCTCCGTCGCCGCGATGGGCGTGAAGGAGTGCCCGGCGCCGTAGGCCTTGACGGTGAGACCCTCCGCCCGCGCGGCGCGGATCGCCTCCACGACCTCGGGCGTCGACGCCGGGTGGACGACGCGACGCGGGTGGGAGCGGACGCTCCGACCCCAGTTCTGCCACAGCACGCTCATCCGAAGTTCCTCCCCTCGCCCCGGTACGTGGGCACGGTCTCGCCCCGGCCGGCCTCGTCGACGAGCGTCACAGCATCGAACCGCTCGCACATCTCGCCGGCCTTCGCGTGGCGGAACACCACGCGGTCTCCGATGCGCAGCGAACGCGCAGCCTTCCCGCGCACCGGCGTCTGCACCTCCCCGACCCCCTCCGTGCCGACCAGCGACAGACCCTCCGGCCAGACGGGCGTCGGCATGCGGTTGGCCTGGGCAGGGCCCGACGCGGTGTAGCCCCCGGCGAAGCAGGTGGCGACGTCCTTCGCGGGCCGGCGCACCACGTCGAGGACGAAGTAGGCGGCGGGCCGCGCCTCGAACGCGTCGTAGTGGTCGAACAGGGTGGGCGTGAACAGGCCCGAGCCCGCAGTGAGCTCGGTGACCGTCGGGTCGGCGCCCGTGACTTCCAGGCTGCCGGTGCCGCCGGCGTTCACGAGCTCGAGGTCGGCGTGGCGCGAGACCGCCTCCACGACGGCTCGTCGTCGCTGCGCCAGCTCCCCGGAGGAGATCCGCTTGACCAGCCGCACCGCGGCCGAGGTGTCGGGAAGCCCCGCCACCTGCGCGTCGTAGAACATGACGCCGACGAGGTCGAAGCCGGGGCGCGCCGCGACGCCGCGTGCCGCGACCGCCGCCTGCTTCGGTGAGTGCACCGGCGAGCGCCGCACCCCCAGGTGCACGGGGTGAACGCCGAGCGCCCCGGGACGGAGCGACGCGTCGACGTCGAGGCAGACCCGCAGGGTCGGGTGCGAGCCGCCGACGAGGGTGTCGAGCACCTCCAGCGCCTCGACCGAGTCGACCATGAGGGTGATCGCGGCGCGGCGGCGCTCACCCGCCTCGGACCGCTCGGTGAGCGCGGCCAGGCCGGCCCGGTCGACCGTCGGGTAGGCCAGGAGCACGTCGTCCGTGACGCCCTCGTCGACCAGCCAGCAGCTCTCGGCCAACGAGTACGACATGACGCCGGCGAAGCCCGGCAGCGCGAGGGTGCGCTCGAGCACCGAGCGGACCCGCACGGACTTGCTCGCCACTCGGACCGGCACGCCGGCGGCCCGTCGCACCAGGTCGTCCGCGTTGGCCCACAGGGCCGGCTCGTCGATCACCGCGAGCGGCGCGCTCCGCTGGGCGGTCGCCGAGAGGAGACGGTCGAAGGGACGGCTCACGTGGCCAGGATGACATGGACGCGGGTGTCACCGGGAGGGCCGGCCGTGCCGTCCTCAGCCGCCCAGCAGTGGACCGAGCAGGCCGTCGAGGAGGCCGGGCGCCGGGCTCGGGGCGGGGGAGGCGTCCGTGGGGGTGGGGGAGGGTGTCGCGGTGTCGCTGGAGGCGCGCGGTGGCCGGGGAGCGAAGGTCGACCCGGCCGGCGCCTGCCGCGGGGTCGTGGTCGCCCGCGGAGCCTGGGTCTCCTGGCGCTGGGCCCGGGCCTCACGCCGAGCCTGCTCCGACGGGGACGGCTCGGGCGAGGGCGAGGTCTCGGTGCGGGGCTCGGCGGGCGTCGTCGACGGCGCCTGCGTGCGCGAGGACTCCGACGCGACCGACGCCTCGCCCCCGCCCGTGACAGACACGAGCGCGACCGTGCCGACGGCGAGCATGAGCATCACGACGCACGCCGTCGCGAGGCTGACGGTCCTGATCCGCATGGGTGGCCCCCGATCTCGATGACTGCTCCACGGTAGAGGAGGGGCCGACGTCCCGTCTGTGACGGCCGTCGCCCGTACGATGGGCGGGTCCGCGCCCTCGGGGGCGGCACGCCTCCGTAGCTCAGCTGGTAGAGCGCCTCACTTGTAATGAGGATGTCGCGGGTTCGACTCCTGTCGGAGGCTCTGGTCCACGGTCCGTGGCTCCACCTGACGTGGGTCGTGCGGGATTCGAGTGCGCCTCACGTGTCATGAGGATGTCGCGGGTTCGACTCCTGTCG
>CAZREF010000007.1:0-101626 GCA_964599245.1 uncultured Aeromicrobium sp.
GCCCTGGGCGGCAGATCGGCCCGGCAGGGGTGCCGGGCCCTGGGCGGCAGATCGGCCCGGCAGGGGTGCCGGGCCCTGGGCGGCAGATCGGCCCGGCAGGGGTGCCGGGCCCTGGGCGGCAGATCGGTACAGCCCCACCACGGCGTGGGTGTCGCTCGCGTCGGCCACCTCGACCCGCATCATGAACCGCATCCGGTCGAGGAACGCGACGAGGGCCGCACCCGCGCCGGGCTCGGTGTGGGCCCAGAAGGTGGTGCCGTCGTCGATGCCGGCGAAGGCGTGCTCGATGCGGCCCTGGGGGCTCAGCAGCAGGACGTCGGTGGGCTCGCCGGGCGCGAGCGACTCGAGGTGCTGCGTCGTGAGGGAGTGCAGCCAGGTGAGCCGGTCGGGACCGGAGACGCTGACGACGTCGCGGTGCGACAGGTCGACGAAGCCCTCACCCTTCTCCAGCCGTCGTTGCTCCGCCGTGAGCTCGCCGTAGTGCGCGGCGACGCCCCGGTCGGGCGGGTCGGCCTCGACGGCACCGTCGAGGTCGAGCAGGGGGCTGCGGCGCACGGGCTCCGGGTCGAGGACGGGCTCCTGTGCAGGCGACTCAGACACGGGCGAGCTTCCCCCACAGGTGCGACTGCATCCCGTGGCCCTCGGCGGCCTTGTCGACGGCGTACATGAGGGCGCCGTCCACGAGGCCGTACATCCGCTGGCCGGCGGTGTACTCGGCCGCGGACTGGGTGCGCGCGACGACGTCGGTGGCCATCGTGATGCGAGGTCCCTCGGCGACGCCGTACCAGACCTCCGCGTAGCCGGTGGGGTGCGCGAGCACGAGCTCCACCTGGATGCCCTTGCCGCCCTCCACCAGCCCGGCGGGACGCAGGAAGCCCGTCTCGAGGTCGCCGGGCCCGGTGCGCTCGCCGTCGTCGTCGGTGACCCACGTGCGGCTGAAGTAGTGCAGGAAGGGCCGCGTGTCGTGCGCGAACACGACGTCCTGCTCGAAGGCGTACGGCTCGATCGTGGGGTACTCGCCCCGACCGTTCCCGTGCCACGTCCCGAGCAACCACGCCAGGGGCGCCACGTCCGGGTGCAGGTCGGCGGGGATCTCGAAGGCCATGGTGTCCATCGTATCGACGCCCGCTAGCCTGCCGACGTGCGAGCGGTGGTGCAGCGGGTGACGGAGGCGTCGGTCGTCGTCGACGGCGAGGTCGTCGGCACAGTGGGTGGCGCGTCGGACGTCCCCGCGGCCCCGGGCGGCCACCTGCTCGTGCTGCTCGGGGTCACCCACGACGACACCGTGCAGCAGGCCGACGCGCTCGCCCGCAAGGTGCACGGCCTGCGGGTCCTGCGCGACGAGCGCTCCGTCGCCGACACCGGTGGCGGCGTGCTGGTCGTCAGCCAGTTCACCCTCTACGGCGACGCCCGCAAGGGTCGCCGCCCGACGTGGACCGCCGCCGCTCCCGGCGCCGTCGCCGAGCCGCTGTACGAGGAGTTCTGCGCCGCACTGCGCGCGCTGGGCGCGACCGTCGCCACGGGTCGGTTCGGCGCCGACATGCAGGTCCGATCGGTCAACGACGGGCCGACCACGATCCTGCTGGAGCTGTAGACCTGCTCGCGCTTCCGCTCGACCTGCGGCGGCGCCGGCGCGGCCTCGTCGCGTCCTGCTCTCCTGAACAGGCCGCGACCGGGAGCCGGGTGCGCCCGACGCCGGGCCCCCGGGATCCGAGCCGGGTGGGAGGTAGGTGAGGCGCGGAACGGGCGGGTGGGAGGTGGGTTGCGCGCGCTACGTCGGGTCTGGGAGGTAGGTGGCCCGCGGATACGGGCCGGCCATCCGCGGGCCTCCTACCTCCACCCCGGCGGACAGCGCGTGCCACCTACCTCCCGGGGTGGTGGACGCAGGATCCTGCCTTCCTGCACGGAAGCCCGGAGGATCCTGCGTTCGCGACGGGATCCGGACACGAACGCCGAATCCTCGGTTCCTGGCACGCGAACGCAGAACCGTGCTTCAGAACCACGGCAACGCAGAACCGTGCGGCGCCGGAGCACCGGTCAGGCCCCGAGCACCCCGGCCGACGCGGGAGGAGCAGCGGCCGGGCACGCCGGGCCGGACCCACCCACGAGCCTGTTCTGACCGTGCTTTCAGGTGGAGGCCGTAGGATCCTGCGGGTGACGTCGAGGCATCGCCCGACGTCCCTCACCCGAGCCCCACCGAACCGAACGGGAGTGCCATGTCGCGACGCGAGAAGCGCGCGCGTCGCGCCGTCGCCGGCAAGCGGCGCCAGGGCGGCATCCCCTGGCACCGGCGGCACCGACGCCTCGTGGTGGGCGTCGTCGGCGTGCTGGCGCTGGTGCTGGGGACCGGGTCGGCCTACGCCTACTACCTGAACTCCCAGCTCGGCAACGTCGGCCGCGTGGAGGTGGACACGAAGCTCAAGGAGGCCGACCGCCCCGACCCCGACAAGGGCCGGGCGCTCAACATCCTGCTGCTCGGGTCGGACAAGGGCAAGAAGGTCGAGGGCGCCGAGGACACGACGCTCGCCGAGGACGCCGCGTCCGCCTCGTGGCCGGCCGGCAAGTACCGCTCTGACACGCTGATGATCGCCCACATCACCTCCGACCGGAAGAAGGTCTACCTCGTCTCGATCCCGCGCGACACCTACACCGGGATCTTCGACGCGGACGGCCAGGAACGGTCGCAGCAGAAGATCAACGACGCCTTCTCCGAGTTCGGTCCCAACGGGGCGATCGCGACCGTCGAGAACCTCACCGACCTGCGGATGCGGCACCTGGCGATCATCGACTGGGACGGGTTCACGGCGCTGTCGAAGGCCGTCGGTGGCGTGCCGGTCTACATCCCGCGGGCCTTCTACGACCCCAAGCAGAAGGTCCAGTGGGAGGCCGGGGAGCAGACCCTGGAGGGCAAGAAGGCCCTCGCCTACGTGCGCACCCGCTACGGGCTGCTCCGCGGCGACTTCGACCGCATCGCGCGCCAGCAGAACTTCCTGCGCTCGCTCATGAAGAAGATGTTGTCCAAGGGCACCATGAGCAACCCGATCAAGCTCACCCGCACCCTCACCGCGGTCACCCAGAACCTGACGGTCGACGCCGGCTGGGACCCGGGCGACATGCGCGCGCTCGCGCTCAGCCTCCGTGGCACGACCTCCGACGACGTCACGTTCCTCACCGCGCCGGTCGCCACCACCGAGACGATCCCCGTCGTGGGCAGCATCGTCCGGCTCGACGAGGCCAAGTGCAAGGAGCTGTTCACCGCGCTCCGCGAGGACCGCATGGACGAGTACCTCGCGAAGTACCCCGACGACCGGCTCGCCGACGAGGACCAGATCGGCTGACCGCAGGTCCGGTCAGGACGAGCAGGCCGACCGGACGCGGACGTCGTTCGGCTGGGCCTGGATGCCGGGCGTGCTGGTCAGGACCGCCTCCCCCGTCTGACCGTCGCCGCTGCGCATCGTGACCGTCACGTCGAGCGACTCACCCGGCGCGATGGTGACGGGGACGACGACGACCCGACGATCGCCCAGGCGCCCTCCCACGGCCTGCACCGTCTCGTCACCGACGCGCAGCGAGTCCACGACGCCACCGGCGGGGACGACGACCCGGACGTTGAGCCGCTGGTCGCCTCGCCGCACGGTGCCCTTCGGCTGACCCGTGACCGCCAGCGGCAACGACCCCACGTCCGAGGGCACCACGGAGCGCAGACGCGCCTGCAGCGTCAGCGCCTGCGCGCGGTCGTCGATGCAGCGGTCCGAACGCAACGTGTACTCCGACTCCAGGTAGTACTGCAGCTTGGAGGATGCGGCGTCGCTCAGGTAGATCCCCACGTCCGCGCGGTCCGCGGCCTGGGACAGCCCGCCTGCGACGCCCGTGCGGGCGATGCGGTCCTGCTCGGACGTGTCGCTGGACCAGACCAGGATGCGGTTGTCGATGCTGGCCCGCACGAGCGCCTCCAGCACCGGCTGGGTGGCGCCGGCGCCACCGACGAAGGCGTCGAAGATGCGCCGCGCGGCGTCCTCGTACACGGCGTCCTGCGCAGCGGGGTCCGTCGGGTAGCGCTGGTAGACGCCGTTCAGCAGCTCGTCGACCGCGTTGGAGGCCGTCAGCCGCGTGCCGTCGTCGAGCGTGACCGACCCCAGCCCCTCGAGCAGGTAGCCGAGGGTGACCGGGTCCACGGAGACGACGCCGTCGAAGCGGGTGTCGAGCGCGTCGGCGACCAGGCCACCGGCGTACCTCGCCGCGAGCGGGAAGCTCGGCATCGTGGTGGTGTCACGCAGGTCCTGCGTGACGGCCGTCGGCACGGCACCGTAGAAGGACCTCGGCAACGGATCCGGTGGGTCGTCGACGGGCGGGACGTCCACGGCGGAGCCCTGCTCGAGCATGCGCACCCGCCCACGGTCGGCCTCGATCACGGCGTAGGAACCGGGGATGCCGCCCAACGACCGCACCTCGGCGTTGTTCTGGATGAGCAGCAGGTACCGACGCTTCTCGGTGGCCCCGAGCATGTCGGGCAGCAGCGAGGCTGCGGTGTCGGCGATCCGGGCGGCGTTCGCCGCGCTCGTCAGCGTGGCCTGCAGGCGCCGCACGGGCACCTGGAGCCGGCCGACGACGTCCTGCGGCTCGATGTCACCGACGCCGCGGGCGGCCTGCTCCAGGGCGCGGCGCGGCTGGCCGAGGCGCGGCGCGACCAGCTCGAGGTTGCGGACGTCGACCCGTCCGTTGCGTGGGGAGAAGGCGTCGAGCCCGACCTGGGCGGTGACGTCGACGACCGTGGGCACGGCCTGGGTCGCGACCCGGTCGACCTCACGGGCGATCGTGCGCAGCGCGCCGACATCGTCGCCGACGATCGGGAGCCAGGAGGCTGCGGCCCAGAGAGGGCCGTCGGTGGAGTCGTGCGCACCACCCGCGGCGTCGCCGAGCTCACCCGCGGTGCGGCGGGCACCGTCGGCGTCACCCTGGGCGACCTGGGCGAGGAGCACGGACGACTGGTCGCTGGCGCGCGCCAGGAGGATCGTGGCGCGCGCGCCCTGCCAGGCGAGCACGAGCAGCGCGACCAGCAGCAACCCGCCGACCACGGCGGAGACGAGGCGAGCCCACCCCGCGCGGTCGTACGACGCGGGCAGGAACCTCGGTTCCACCGAGGTCAGCTGCGGCGACGACGCGCGACCACGGTGCCCACGCCCGCGATCACGAGGAGCGCGCCGAGGACCAGCAGCCAGAAGTCGGTGCCACCCGTGCCGGGCAGGATGCCGTTCGCGTCACCCGCGTCGGCGTCCGCGTCGGCCGCGGCGTCGGTGTTGCCGGCATCGGCGTTCACGCCGCCGTCGGCATCGGCGTTCACGCCGCCGTCGGCATCGGAGTCGGCACCGCCGTCGGCATCTGCGTCGTCGCCACCACCGCCGCCGGAGCCGATGACCGTGACCCCGGCGGTGCTGCCGGGCTGGCCGTTGCAGGTGGTCGTGACCGTGGTCTGGAGGTCGCGATCCGTCTGGGGCGCGACGAACTGGGCCACGAGCTGCAGCGTCTGGGACGCGCTGCGCGTGACGCCGCGGTACGTCGCGGTGAGGTCGGCCGGGATGTCGGAGGTCACCGTGACGGTGAACGGCTCGCCGGCGCGCACCTGGGTGCTCGAGACCGAGACCGTGCACACCGGGTCGGGATAGGCCGCCGCCGGCGAGATGGGCGCGACGAGGGCGAGCGCGGCGAGGGCGGTGGCAGCCAGGGCCGCGGCGATCTTCTTCATGACACTCCCAGTCGGTGACGGATCAGGCACACCCTACCCGGACGAGGGTGTGCTCGACGACGAGAACGATCGTGCTGCGCGAAAGGTCACGCCACAAGACGACGGGATCGCGACGGTGATGCAGGACGCGCCACGGCCCGGCACCCCGAGAGGGGCGCCGGGCCGTGGATACCGCCGGCGTGTCAGGCCGATGCGGTCGCCGGGACGCGGTCGATGTCGACGACGACGTCGGCGACGACGCCGATCGCGGCCGAGACGACCAGGTCGACGGCCTCCGAGCGCGGCGCCAGGGTGCGCAGCGTCCACTGGCCGGGGCCGGCGAAGAACCGGAACTGGCCGGTCGCCGAGGTGGGCACCTCGGCCGTGAACTCGCCGGTGCGGTCGAGCAGGCGCACGTACGCGGTGCCGACGGGCTCGTCACCGCGGACGACCACGCCCTGGATGACGGCCTGGTTGGCCACGTCGACGCCCTCGAGGCTGGGTCCGCCCTTGACGGCTCCGCACATGTCAGGCCTCCCCGCGCTCGTCGCCGACCGCGACCGGCACGCCGCGCAGCGAGCCGTACTCGCTCCACGAGCCGTCGTAGTTCTTGACGTTCGGGTAGCCGAGGATCTCGTGCAGCACGAACCAGGTGTGCGAGCTGCGCTCGCCGATGCGGCAGTAGGCGATCGTGTCCTTGCCCTCGTCGAAGCCGACCTCGGCGTAGAGCTCCTTCAGGTCCTCGTCCTTCTTGAAGGTGCCGTCGTCGTTCGCGGCCTTGCTCCACGGGACGTTGCCGGCGGTGGGGATGTGGCCGGCGATCTGGGCGGCCTCCTGCGGCAGGTGCGCGGGCGCGAGCAGGCGACCGGCGTACTCGTCGGGGCTGCGCACGTCGATGAGGTTCTTCGTGCCGATGGCCTCCACGACCTCGTCGCGGTAGGCGCGGACCTGCTCGTTCGGCTCCTGCGCCGTGTAGGTCGTGGCCGGTCGGTCCGGGACGTCGGTGGTCAGCTCGCGGCTGTCGAGCTCCCACTTCTTGCGACCACCGTCGAGCAGGCGCAGGTTCTCGTGGCCGTAGTAGGTGAGGTACCAGTAGGCGTACGCGGCGAACCAGTTGTTGTTGCCGCCGTAGAAGACGACGGTGTCGTCGTTGGCGACGCCCTTCTCCGACAGGAGCGTCTCGAGCTTGTCCTTGGAGATGAAGTCGTGGCGGACGCCGTCCTGGAGGTCCTTCTTCCAGTCGAGCTTGATCGCGCCGGGGATGTGGCCCTTGTCGTAGGCCTCGGCGTCCTCGTCGACCTCGACGAGGACGACCTTCGGGTCGTCGAGGTGCTCCTCGACCCAGTCGGCGGTGACGAGCGCGGTGTCGCGGCTCATGGTGGATACCTCCATGTGTTGACCCACGGTCTCGTGGGGGCTTGGTGGGGACGGGTGGTGCGGGTGGTCAGGCGGTCACCCGACCGGCGACGAGACGCCGGCCGAGCAGGTAGAGCTCGCAGCCCAGGCAGAAGCCCACGGCCGCGTTCAGCAGGGCGGCGACGAGGGCGAAGGCCGTCGCGACGTAGCCCACGACGTCGGACCCGCCGAGGAACCCTGCGAGGGCGACGACGGCGAAGGTGAGCCCCACCGTCTGGGCGAACCGGGGCGGGCGGGCGTCCTCCGGCTCGGCCGGCGGTCCGATGCGCGGGCGGACGAGGCGCGTGAACAGCACCGCGTACGGCGTGCGGTGCAGGTTGCCGCTCGCCCCGACGGCGAAGACGACGGCCTGGGCCGCGAGCAGGATCACGGCGGCGGTGGTGGGCAGGACCAGCACGAGCGCCAGCACCACCGAGGTGAGGGTGGCGGCGAAGCGCTGGCCGCGCGGGTCGACGTGCAGGGGTCGTGACACGGGTGTGCTCCTGAGGTTTTCGACGCGCCGGTCGAGGCCGCGGGATCGCGGCGCCGGCGTCCTGGTCGGGGACGGATCAGGAGGGACGACAGAGCGCGGAACGCGTGCGGCAGTGGTCCACTGCGCGACGTCGCGTGAGGTGCGTCGAGCCGGTCATGCGACCAGCGTAGGTCGCTGCGAGGCGGGACCCCGCATCGTGTCCCACATCGTGGACGCTCGTCTCATTGGATGGACGACGCGTCGCGACACGGCCTCCCGGGAGGCGAGGACGGGAAGGCGGGACCTCAGGCGTCGATGACCGCGAGCACCTGCTCGCGTCGCGGCAGGCCGGAGGCCCTCGTGAGGACGCGGCCCTGGGCGTCCACCACCAGCACCGTGGGGGTGCGCAGGATCCCGAGCCGGCGGACGAGGTCGAGGTGCGACTCCGCGTCGACCTCGACGTGGGCGACGTCGTCGCGTGAGGAGACCACGTCGGCGAGGAGGGCACGGGTGGCCCGGCACGGGCTGCAGAAGGCGCTGGAGAACTGGACGAGGGTGAGGCGGTCGCCCAGGGGGGCGCCCACCTCCTCGGCCGTCACGACGTCGGCGTCGCTCGCCGCACCTCGCGCGGCGGCCCCGCCGGCGTCGGTACCGTCGGCTCCGGCCCGGTCGTCGGCGGCCGACGCGGCGGCAGCGGCGAACCGGCCGTCCCGGCGACGCAGCACGAGCGCGACGAGACCCGTCGCCACGAGGGCGACGAGGAGCACGAGCGGACCGGTCACGCCTCCAGCGTACGCAGTACCTCCAGGAGCGGCCCGGCACGCGACCACGGTGGCCGAGGCGGACGACGCGGGCTCAGACCACGAGCACGACGAGCTGCGCGCCCACGTGCACCACCGGCCCGACCAGGACGACCGAGAGCCCCGCCGGGAACGCCCACCCCTCGGGACCCGTCCGGCGGCCGGCGGTCCACGCCCGCCCGAGCACCTGGCCGAGCACGGCGGCCAGCGCGGCGGCGCCACCGACCGCCGCACCGAGGACCCAGGTGCCCGGTCCGTCGACGAGCAGCGGCGCCAGGGCCCCCACGCCGACGCCCACCGCCACGGACGCGGAGACCACGACCACCCGGTCGCCGGGCACGGCCCAGACGAGCAGTGCCGCGGCGAGTGCGACCGCGCCCGCCGCCACCACGTCGGTCGAGGCGGACGCGCGTGCCGCTGCCACCCAGCCGGAACCCAGTGCGGCCAGCACGCCGAGCGTGACCGTGGCGGCCACGGAGCGGACGAGGTCCGCGCGGCCGTCGCGGCGCAGCATCTGGGCGAGCAGTGCCAGGGCCACCACGACCGCGACGCCGACGAGGATCCCCGCGAGCACGCCCGACGCGAGCAGGGCGTCGTCGGCCGCGTGCGTGCCGTCGGTGCCGGCGAGCAGGCTCGGGTCGTAGCCGAGCGTGGTGGCCACGGCGCACCCGGCGACCACCGGCACGAAGGGACGCGAGCGGACGTGCTCGAGGCCCGACGCGGCCGGGGCCGCCGCGACCAGCAGCTGCGCGAGGCCCACGGCGGCGACGACGAGCCAGAGCTCGCCGGTCCTCGCCGACAGCACCAGCAGCCCGGCCAGGGCCACCGACAGCACGGACGACACGAGGCGGGGCACGGCGCCATCCTCCCAGAGCAGTCGGTCCAGAGCAGTCGGTCCAGGGCGGGCGGTCCGCGCCGCACGGCAGTCGGTCGATCAGCCCCCGGCGAACGGGGGGAGCAGCTCCACGACGTCGCCCGGTCCCAGCCCCACCTCGGCGTGGGGGCGGGCGCCGACCGGGACCTCGCCGACGAGGACGGAGCAGATGGCGACCACGTCGGCGAAGCGTCGGTCCTCGGGGCGCAGACGGCGCACGGCCTCCAGCGCCTCGGCCAGCGTGGTGGCCTCGACGTGGTCGGCCTCGACCCCCGCCGCGGCGCGCGCCGCGGCCCAGTAGCGGACCGTCACGCCGGCGTCACCCGGGCGTGTGACGTCGTTCGCATTCTCGACACCTGCTGGTGATTCGTCCGACACATGGACTAGTCTGGGGCACGCAACGAGGCCACGGTGGTTCCCACCTGGCCTCTTGTCATAGGCACCGGTCCCCGGCCGGCGCCACGAGTGGAAACGACGGAGGACGGTCGTGTCGCACCTTCTGCTCCTCACGCGGAGCACCCAGTCATCGGTGGAGGTGCTGCCCGCCCTCGCGCTGCTGCCCCACCACGTCAAGATCCTCCCGGCGGAGGCCAGCGCCCTCATCGACGCGCCGCCCTCGGACGCGGTCCTGGTCGACGGTCGCCACGACCTCGCGCAGGTCCGCAGCCTCACCCGCGTCATCCGCACCACCGGCATCGACTGCCCGCTCGTGCTCGTCCTCACCGAGGGCGGACTCGCGGTCGCCGCCTCCGACTGGGGCATGGACGACGTCATCCTCACCACCGCCGGTCCTGCCGAGCTGGAGGCCCGCCTGCGCCTGGCCATCGGTCGGGTCGCGGCCGGGCAGGCCGGGAGCGACGACACCCACGTCATCGCCTCGAGCGGCCTCGTCGTCGACGAGGCCACGTACACCGCGCGCCTGGAGAACCGCACGCTCGACCTCACCTTCAAGGAGTTCGAGCTCCTCAAGTTCCTGGCGCAGCACCCCGGCCGCGTCTTCACGCGCCAGCAGCTGCTCCAGGAGGTGTGGGGCTACGACTACTTCGGCGGCACCCGGACCGTCGACGTCCACGTCCGGCGCCTGCGCGCGAAGCTCGGCACCGAGCACGAGACGCTGATCGGCACCGTGCGCAACGTCGGCTACCGGTTCGTCGCGACCACCCCGGAGCCCGACGAGGAGCGGTCGGAGCGCGAGACCGGGAGCGCCGCCGGCCCGGGCGCCCGCGCCTAGCCGGTGGCCATCGGCGCGCACGACCTGGTCGAGCTGGTGCTCGACCCCGGGTCCCACGAGTCGTGGGACGAGCCGGTGGACACGTCCGGCTACTCCCCCGAGTACCGCGTCGCCGTGGCCAAGGCGGCCGAGCGGGCCGGCACCGACGAGTCGGTGATCACCGGGCGGGGCCTGGTGAAGGGCCGGCCGGTCGCCTTCGTCCTCAACGAGTTCGGGTTCCTGGCCGGGTCCATCGGCCGGGCAGCGGCCCAGCGCATCGTCGCCGCCGTCCGGCGCGCGACGGCCGAGGGACTGCCGCTGCTCGCGTCCACCGCCTCCGGCGGCACCCGCATGCAGGAGGGCACGCCCGCGTTCGTCCACATGGTCGACATCTCGCGCGCGATCATGGACCACCGCGCCGCCGGGCTCCCCTACCTCGTCCACCTGCGGCACCCGACCACCGGTGGCGTGTTCGCCTCCTGGGGCTCGCTCGGCCACATCACCGTCGCCGAGCCGGGCGCACTGGTCGGGTTCCTCGGCCCGAAGGTCTACGAGCTGCTCGAGGGTCGGCCCTTCCCGCCGGGCGTCCAGGTGAGCGAGAACCTCGAGAGCCGGGGCATCGTCGACTCCGTCGTCCTCCACGAGGAGCTGCCGACGATCGTCGACCGGGCCCTGGGCCTGCTGGTGGACCCGGTGGCGGAGCCCTCCCGCGAGCGCCGCGAGGGCATCGAGCCCGGCGCGCCACGCCGGCGGGGCACTTGGGAGTCGATCGAGGTCACGCGGGGCGAGCCCCGCGCCGGCGTGCGCGACGTGCTCCGCCACGGCTGCGACGCCGTCATCCGCCTGCAGGGCACGGAGGAGGGCGAGCGCGACACGGCCATGCTCGTCGCCTTCGCCCGGCTGGACGGCGTCCCCTGCGTCGTCGTCGGCCAGGACCGGACCACGCAGACCCCGGAGCACCCCATGGGTCCCGCGGCGCTGCGCGAGGCCCGCCGTGGCATGCGGCTCGCACAGGAGCTGGACCTTCCGCTCGTCTCGCTGATCGACACGCCGGGCGCCGAGCTGTCGCCCGAGGCCGAGGAGGGCTCGATCGCGGGCGAGATCGCCCGCTGCATCGCCACGATGTCGACGCTCACCGTCCCCGCGGTGTCCGTGCTCCTCGGACAGGGGTGCGGCGGCGGCGCCCTCGCCCTGCTGCCCGCGGACGTCGTGGTGGCCACCGAGAACGCGTGGCTCTCCCCGCTCCCGCCGGAGGGTGCGAGCGCCATCGTCCACGGCGACGTCGACCATGCCGCCGAGATGGCCGAGCAGCAGCGCGTGTCGGCGCTCGACCTCCAGGAGACCGGCACCGTCCACCACGTCGTGCCGGAGCCGGAGGGCGACACGCCGGAGGCGCTCGCTCAGGCGGTGGCGGCCGAGGTCGGGGCGCAGCTCCGGGGCCTCCTGGAGCGCTGAGCCGGCGCACGCGCGGCATGATGAGGGCCATGTCGCCGTCGCTGCTGGAGCTCGTCCGTGCCGCCACCGAGGCCGACGGGGTCGAGCCCGTCAACGAGGCGACCCGTCTCGCGGTCGCCGCGGGCGACGCCCTGCGGGTCGACCTGCGGCGCGGCGACGGGACGGCCGCGGCGCTCGCGCCCGCCGATGCCCCCGTCGAGGTCGTCGTGCACCCCGACCACCGGCGCCGGGGCGTCGGACGGGCGCTCGTCGGAGAGCTCCTGGCGGCCGGCGAGAGCCGCTTCTGGGCCCACGGCGACCTCCCCGGTGCGCAGGCCCTCGCGGCAGCCGTCGGCCTGGCCGCCGAACGCACCCTGCTCGTGCTCCGCCTGGAGCTCGGCGGCGACGCCCCACGGGAAGCAGTGCCCGCGGGGATCACCCTCCGGTCCTTCCGCCCGGACGACGCGGACGCCGTCGTCGCGGTCAACGGCCGCGCGTTCGCCCAGCACCCGGAGCAGGGGGCGATGGACCGTGCCGACTTCGACCGCCGCGCGGCGTCGGACTGGTTCGACCCCGATGGCCTGTTCGTGGCCGAGGACGCCGACGGCGAGGTCGTCGGCTTCCACTGGACGAAGGTCGAGTCCCAGCCGGACGGGACGGACCTGGGCGAGGTGTACGTCGTCGGCGTCGACCCCGCCGCGCACGGTGGCGGCCTCGGCACCGCGCTCACGGCGCGCGGCCTGCGCCACCTGCACGAGCGGGGCGTGCGGACGGTGGACCTCTACGTCGAGGGCGACAACGCCGCTGCCCTCGCCGTGTACCATCGGCTGGGCTTCGCCGAGCACGCCCGCGACGTGCTCTACGTCAGCTGAGCCCGCGCTGCAGTGCCGCGGCGGCCCGCCGGACGGCGCGGGGCGCCGACCGCCCGATGCCGACCATGTTCGCGAACCCGTGGATGAGCCCCGCCTCCTCGACGTGCTCGACGGGCACCCCTGCCGCGCGCAGGTGGGCCGCGTAGGCGGTGCCCTCGTCGCGCAGCGGGTCGAAGCCCGCGGTGACGAGGTAGGCCGGCGCGACACCGTCGACGGGGTTGCGCAGGGGCGACAGGCGCGGGTCCGCGAGGTCCTCGTCGCCCACCAGGTAGGTGTCCTGGCACAGGTCCATGAACGCCTTCGTCAGGAGGAAGCCCTCACCGAGGCGGGTGCGGCTCGGCCGCTCCTCGACGAAGTCCGTGGCGGGGTAGACCAGCAGCTGGAACGCGGGCGCCTCGACGTCGTCCTGCCGCGCCGCGTGCTGCGCGACGAGCGCCGACAGGTTGCCCCCGGCGCTGTCGCCGCCGACCGCGATGGCCGACGGCTCGATGCCGAGGCCCACCGCGTGCTCGGTGACCCAGCGCCACGCGGCCCACGCGTCGTCGAAGGCGGCCGGGAAGGGCGCCTCCGGCGCGAGGCGGTAGTCGACGGAGACGACCCGGACCTGCGCCTCCTCGGCCAGGACGCGGCAGAGCGCGTCGTAGGCCTCGAGGTCGCCGTAGACCCAGCCGCCGCCGTGCAGGTAGACCAGCGCCGGCGACCGGCCGCTCAGGCCGCGCGGGGTGTAGAAGCGCAGGCCGATCGGGCCCGCGGGGCCGTCGATGGTGCGGTCCGTGACGGCGCCGACCGGCTGGCGGCCGCCGAAGGTGCGGAAGGCGTCGGTGTACATCCGACGGCCCTTGGTGATCGCGAGCGACTCGACCGGCGGGCCCTGCAGTCGCGCGAGCCGCAGGAGCAGCTGCATCTCCGGGTCCAGCCGGCGCCCGTCGACCTCGACGGGACGGCCGGCGAGCCGGCGCAGCACCGGGGTGGGGAGCGAGAACAGGGCCTGCGCGCCACGCGCCTGCACGAGGGCCAGCAGGTCCGCCGTCGAGGTCATGGGCGGAGCGTATCGGAGGTCGAGGGCCGCGCCGGGTGAGCAGGAACACCCTCCTGACCTGCGACGACGCCCGCTCGCACCCCTCGTCGTTCAGGCGCCGTTCACCGAGTCTTGGGAGGATGACCTCGTGGACACCGCCGACCTGGACCTGCACGCTGCGGAGGAGACTCCCGCCTCGCCCGACGAGTTCGACGTCGACCCGCCGTTCGACCCCGCCGAGGGCGAGCTCCCGGACGACCGCTTCCTCGACCGTGAGCTGTCCTGGATCGCCTTCAACGCCCGGGTGCTCGAGCTCGCCCAGGACCCGGCGCTGCCGCTGCTGGAGCGCGTGCGCTTCCTGTCGATCTTCTCCAGCAACCTCGACGAGTTCTTCATGGTGCGCGTCGCCGGCCTGAAGCGGCGCATCGCCGCGGGCGTGGCGGTGCCGTCGGCCAGCGGCTTCCACCCCAAGGACGTGCTGGCGCGCAGCCTCGCCGCCAGCCACGCCCTCATGGTCGAGCAGGCCGGCACCTTCGCCGCCGACGTCGTGCCCGCCCTCGCCGACGCGGGCATCCACCTCGTGCGGTGGGACGACCTCGACGACGACGAGCGCCAGGACGTGAGCGCCGTCTACCGCGAGCGCGTCTTCCCCGTCCTGACGCCGCTGGCCGTCGACCCGGCCCACCCGTTCCCCTACATCTCCGGACTCTCGCTCAACCTCGCGCTGGTGCTGCGCAACCCCGAGACCGCGAAGCAGCACTTCGCGCGCGTCAAGGTCCCGCCGATCATCGACCGCTGGATGCGCACCAGCCGCGGGCGGCACGTGCCGCTCGAGGACGTGATCGCCGCGCACCTGGACCTGCTGTTCCCAGGGATGGAGATCGTCGCGCACCACGCCTTCCGCGTCACCCGCAACGAGGACCTCGAGGTCGAGGAGGACGACGCCGAGAACCTCCTCAAGGCGCTGGAGAAGGAGCTGCTGCGCCGCCGGTTCGGCCCGCCGGTGCGCCTCGAGGTCGAGGAGACGATCGACGACGAGGTGCTCGACCTGCTCGTCTCCGAGCTCGGCATCCGCGACGACGAGGTCTTCCGGCTCCAGGGCCCCCTCGACCTGCGCAGCCTCGGCGAGATCGCCGACCTCGACCGCCCCGAGCTGTCGTTCGAGCCGTTCGTGCCCGGCACCCACGAGCACCTGGCGGAGGTGGAGACCGCGAGCCCGGCCGACCTCTTCCGCACCCTGCGTCGGCGCGACGTGCTGGTGCACCACCCCTACGACTCCTTCGCGACGAGCGTCCAGCGCTTCATCGAGCAGGCAGCGGCGGACCCGCACGTGCTGGCCATCAAGCAGACGCTCTACCGCACCTCCGGCGACTCCCCCATCATCGACTCCCTCGTCGACGCCGCCCGCGCCGGCAAGCAGGTGCTCGTGCTGGTCGAGATCAAGGCCCGCTTCGACGAGCAGGCCAACATCCGCTGGGCCCGCAAGCTCGAGCGCGCCGGCTGCCACGTCGTCTACGGGCTCGTCGGGCTGAAGACGCACTGCAAGCTGGCCCTCGTCGTGCGCGACGAGCCCGACGGCCTGCGCCGCTACGCGCACCTCGGCACCGGCAACTACAACCCGAAGACGGCCCGGGTCTACGAGGACCTCGGGCTCCTGACCAGCGACCCGGACATCACGAGCGACCTGCTCGAGCTGTTCAACGCACTGTCCGGGTTCGGCCAGCAGGACGACTACCGCAGCCTCCTGGTGGCGCCGTCGGGCCTGCGTGACGGGCTCGTCGAGCGCATCGACCGCGAGATCGCCCACCACCGCGCCGGCCGGCCGGCGGGCATCTCGTTCAAGGTCAACTCCCTCGTCGACGAGGCCGTCATCGACGCGCTCTACCGCGCGTCGCAGGCGGGTGTGCCGGTGCGGCTCGTCATCCGCGGCATCTGCACGTTGCGTCCCGCGGTCCCGGGGCTGAGCGAGAACATCGAGGTCCGCAGCGTCCTCGGCCGCTTCCTCGAGCACAGCCGGGTGTACTGGTTCGCGGGCGGCGGGGAGCCCGAGGCCTGGCTCGGGTCTGCCGACCTGATGCACCGCAACCTCGACCGCCGCGTCGAGGTGCTCGTCCGAGTCCCTCGCGCCGACCACGTCGCGTCGCTGGGCGACCTCCTCGCGACGATGGCCGACGACGGCACCAGCTCCTGGCACCTCGGGGCCGACGGTGTCTGGACCCGGCACGCCACCGACCGCGACGTGCAGGCCGACCTCATCGCCCGGGCCCGCCACCGTCGCAGCCGGGCGGCCTCGTCGAGCTGAGGTCCGTCCGCCCCCCAACCGTGGACCCCCACCGTGAGCAGGCCCCGTCCCTGTCGCGCCGTCCGGGAGGCGTCAGCAGGCGGCGGGCAGCAGGGGCCCGCTGCCGAGCATCAGCACGGTCCCCTCGGCCGAGCGCGAGAACGACAGGGCCAGGGTCGCCTGGTCGACGCTCGCCGCGGGGTCCCGCAGCTCGTCCTCCAGCCGTCCGGTCCGCCCGATGAACGGACCGGTCGACAGGCGCAGCCGGACGCCGGCCTGCTCCCGCGCCACGGCCACCCGGTCGAACGTCATCGCGAAGGTCGCGGTCTGCGCGTCGTCACCGTCGCCTCCGCGGTCGAGCAGGGCCCGCCCCGAGAAGTCGTACGGCTGCAGGCGACCCGCGGCGGCCTGAGCGGCGCCGGCCTGGGCCGCCGCGTCGTCGGGGACCGCCGCGCCGCGGCAGCCGAGGTCGCCCGCCTGCAGCAGGACGGTGTCGTTGCCGGCGAGTGCCTGGGCCGTGTCGGCGGCCTGGCGCACCGAGGCCAGCGCGGGTTCACGCCCCGTCGCGGCCGCCACCACTTCCTCGACGGGCCCGGGCTCGGCGGCCGCGACGAGGAGGCCCTGCCGGGGCAGGAGGCGAACGGCGGCGAACTGCTCGCCGAGCCCCTGCCGGGCGAGTGCGGACGGCTCCGCGCTCCAGGCGCCGTCGCCCTCGTCGGTGAAGCCCGCGGCGCGCAGGCCCCGCTCCAGGCGCCCCCAGCCGAGGGACGACCCGGGTGCCACGACGAGCACGCCGGCCGACTGGTCCTGCACGAACGCCTCCCACCGGACGTCGTCGGTCGACCAGCCGAGCGCCTGCGGCACGGCGTCGCCCAGGTCGGCCAGGGTCGAGCGGGTGAGGAGGTCACGCGCGCCGGCGTCGTCGACGCCGACCGCGCGGACACGCTCCCAGTCCGTGAACCCGAGGACGGTGGTGTCGGCCGGTGCCGACGCCAGTGCCGACGCCAGTGGCCCGCGGACGTCGGCGCGCGAGTCCGCCGACCACCACCACCCGCCCACGAGGACCGCCGCGAGGACCACCAGCGCGAGCGCAGCGGCCAGGGGCGCCGACCGGACGGTGCGGGCCACGGGTCACCTCCAGGTCCTCGACGGACGACGGGTGTCACCTGCCGGACACCTAGGACGTGAACAATACGAGGCATGGCACGTGAACGTCCGCTGACCGCCGCCGGCGCCGTCACCTGGAGGCGCGCCGCGCCCCGCCCCGGTGACGCCGGCCGCCGCCCCGTCGAGGTCCTGCTCGTCCACCGCCCCCGCTACGACGACTGGACGTTCCCGAAGGGCAAGCCGGACCCCGGCGAGGACCTCGTCGCCACCGCGGTGCGAGAGGTGGCCGAGGAGACCGGGCAGCGCGTGCGGCTGGGTCATCCCCTCCCCGACACGCGCTACCGCGTGGCGGGCGGGCCCAAGCGGGTCAGCTACTGGTGCGCGCGCGTCACCGCGCGCACCGAGACGCCCTTCGAGCCGAACCGCGAGATCGACGACGTCCGGTGGGTCCGACCCGGGCAGGCGCGACGCCTCCTGAGCTACGACCACGACCACGACCTGCTCGAGTCCTTCCTCGCCCTGCGCGACGAGAAGGCGCACCGCACCCGCACGCTCGTCGTCGTCCGCCACGCGAAGGCGCGCTCGCGCGACCGGTGGCGCGCACCGGACGAGGAACGACCCCTGACCGTGGTCGGCGAGCGGCGGTCCCAGGACCTGGTGCCGCTGCTGCAGGCCTACGGGGTCCGGCGGGTCGTCACCAGCCCGGCCGTCCGTTGCGCGTCGACGGTCGACCCCTTCGCGCAGAAGACGGGCGCGGTCGTGCGCCTCGACGACCGGTTGTCCGAGCAGGCCCGCCGTCCGGAGGTGCGGCGGTGCATCGACGCCGTCCTCGACTCGAAGTCGCCGGCCGTGCTGTGCGGCCACCGCCCGACCCTGCCGTGGGTGTTCGAGGCGCTCGACACCGAGGCCCCGGACCTCGCTCCCGGCGAGGGCGTGGTGCTGCACCTGCGCCGCGGCGTCGTCGTCGCGAGCGAGCCGCTGGGGAGACCTGCATCACGCGCCTGACCTGCGACAAGAGCACGTCCTTCGTCCACCGTTCACCTCGCGTTCACCCTCGCAGGGGTCCCGATACACCTGCCCTCCCTAGCGTCACCGGCGACAGAAGCATGTGATCACCGAAGGGAACACCCCCGTGAACCGCACCACGCTGCGTGTCGCCGCCCCCGCGGCGCTCGCCCTCACCCTCGCTCTCGGACTCTCCGCCTGTGGCGCCTCCAACGAGGGTGGCGACTCCGGCTCGAGCGACTCGAACCTCTCCGGCACGCTGAACGGCGCCGGGTCCAGCGCCCAGGAGGCCGCTGTCGGCGCCTGGCAGGCCGGCTTCCAGTCCGCCAACCCCGACGTCACGGTCAACTACGACCCCTCCGGCTCCGGCGCCGGCCGCGAGCAGTTCACCGCCGGCGGCGTCGACTTCGCCGGCTCCGACGCGTACCTCGACGACGAGGAGCTCGCGAAGGCCAAGGAGCAGTGCGGCAGCAACGTCGTCGAGGTCCCGACCTACGTCAGCCCCATCGCCGTCGTCTACAACCTCGACGGCGTCGACGACCTGCAGCTCTCCCCCGCCACGATCGGCGGCATCTTCGAGGGCAAGATCACCACGTGGAACGACCCGGCCATCGCCGCGGACAACCCCGACGCGGACCTGCCGGACAGCAAGATCACGCCGGTCCACCGCTCCGACGACTCGGGCACCACGAAGAACTTCACCGCCTACCTCGACGCCGCCTCCGACGGCGCGTGGACCGGCGGCGAGGTCGAGACCTGGCCGATCAAGGGTGGCGAGGCCGCCCAGGGCACGTCGGGCGTCATCGAGGCCGTGAGCAACGGCCAGGGCACGATCGGCTACGCCGACGAGTCCCAGGCCGGTGACCTCGGCAAGGCCAAGGTCAAGGTCGGCGACGAGTTCGTCGAGGTGACCCCCGAGGCCGCCGCCAAGGTGCTCGACACCGCGACGCAGGTCGAGGGTCGCGACGCGACCGACATCGCGGTCGACATCGACCGGAAGACCCAGGAGTCCGGGGTCTACCCGATCGTCCTCGTGTCGTACATGATGGCGTGCGAGAGCTACGACGACGCCGCCAAGGCCGACCTCGTCAAGGGCTGGCTCGAGTACGTGACCAGCGAGCAGGGCCAGAAGGAGGCCGCCGACCAGGCCGGCTCCGCCCCGCTGAGCGCGGACTTCTCGACCAAGGTCGCCGAGGCCGTCCAGGCCATCAAGGCCGCCAGCTGATCCGGACCGGTCCCCGCTGCCTGCCCCCCGGCAGGCAGCGGGGACCGGACCTGCTCCACCCCATCGACCCGGAAGGACCGTCGTGACCTCGCAGCTCGCCCCCGAGCCCGCCCAGGCCCGCCGCACCCCGACGCGCCCCGGTGACCGAGTGTTCTTCGGACTCTCCTTCGGCGCCGCCCTCGTCATCCTGCTGACGCTCGCCGGCGTCGCCATCTTCCTCACCGCCGAGGGCATCCCCGGCATCACGGCGTCCCCCGACGAGGTCAAGAGCGGGCTCTCGTTCCCGTCCTACGTCGGTCCGCTGGTCTTCGGCACCCTGCTCGCCGCGACGATCGCGCTGGTGCTCTCGGTCCCCGTGTCCATCGGCGTGGCGCTCTTCATCTCCCACTTCGCCCCCAAGCGGCTGAGCGCCGCCTTCGGCTACGTCATCGACCTGCTCGCGGCGGTGCCCAGCGTCGTCTACGGCGCCTGGGGGATCATCTTCCTCGCCCCGAACATCGTCCCGTTCTACACCTGGCTGTTCGACAACCTCGGCTTCATCCCGTTGTTCGCCGGCCCGCCGTCCGCCACGGGACGCACCATCCTGACGGCCGGCATCGTGCTGGCGATCATGATCCTGCCGATCATGACGGCCATCTGCCGCGAGATCTTCCTGCAGACGCCGCGCCTGCACCAGGAGGCGGCGCTCGCCCTCGGTGCCACGCGCTGGGAGATGGTCCGCATGGCCGTCTTCCCCTATGCGCGCTCGGGCATCGTGTCCGCCGCGATGCTCGGCCTCGGTCGCGCGCTGGGCGAGACCATGGCCGTGGCGATGGTCCTCTCGCCCGCCCTCGTGGTCACGTCGAACCTCATCAGCTCGACCAACCCGAACACGATCGCCTCGAACATCGCGCTCAGCTTCCCCGAGGCCAGCGGGCTCACCGTGAACGCGCTCATCGCCTCCGGCCTCGTCCTGTTCGTCATCACCTTCGCAGTCAACTTCGCCGCCCGTGCGATCGTCGACCGGCGCAAGGACTTCTCGGGAGCCAACTGATGACCTCCACCGCACCCCGTCCCTCTCGCGACCGCGACGCCGACGAGCTGCTCGACTCCCTGCGGGGCAGCACGCTCCCGCTCTGGGCGCCGCGCGTCGTCGTCGGGGTGGCCGCCACTGTCGCGGTCCTCGGCTGGCTCGGCGGCCTCGGACCCGTCCGCGGCATCCTGCTCGGCTGGGCACTGACGTTCGCGCTGCCCGTCTGGTCGCGCCTGGTCGAGGGCGGCCGCAAGGCCGTCGACCGGCTCGTGACGCTGCTCGTGTACTCGGCGTTCGGCCTCGCGCTCATCCCGCTGGTCAGCATCATCTGGACCGTCGTCTCGCGCGGTGCGCCGGTGATGTCCGGGGAGTTCCTGAACTCCTCGATGCGCAACGTCGTCGGCGAGGGCGGCGGCATCTACCACGCCATCATGGGCACCCTGCTCATCACGGGCGCCGCCACCCTCATCAGCGTCCCGATCGGCCTGTTCACGGCCATCTACGTCGTCGAGTACGGCGCGGGCACCCGCATCGCGAGCGGCATCCGCTTCCTCGTCGACGTCATGACCGGCATCCCGTCGATCGTCGCCGGGCTCTTCGCCTACGCGCTCTTCGTGCTCTTCTTCGGCGAGGGCGTGCGCATGGGCATCGGCGGGTCGATCGCGCTCTCGGTGCTGATGATCCCCGTCGTCGTCCGGTCGTCGGAGGAGATGCTCAAGCTCGTGCCGAACGAGCTGCGTGAGGCCTCCTACGCGCTGGGCGTGCCGAAGTGGCGCACGATCGCGAAGGTGGTGGTGCCCACGGCGCTCGCGGGTATCGTCACCGGCGTGACCCTCGCGATCGCGCGCGTGATCGGTGAGACCGCTCCGCTGCTGATCATCGCCGGCTCCACCGACTCCACGAACTTCAACCTGTTCGACGGACGCATGGCCACGCTGCCGGTGTTCGCGTACAGCTCCATCCGCTACCCGGGCGTCCCCCCGGAGTTCAGCATCGACCGCGCCTGGGGTGCGGCGCTCGCGCTGCTCGTCATCGTGATGCTGCTGAACCTCGTCGCCCGGCTCGTGTCCTACTTCTTCTCTCCCAAGGGCGAAAGGTAAACCCCCCGATGGCCAAGAGCATCGACGTCTCCGACCTCAACATCTACTACGGCGACTTCCTCGCCGTGGAGGGCGTCAACATCACCATCCCGGCGCGGTCCGTGACCGCGTTCATCGGGCCCTCGGGCTGCGGCAAGTCGACCTTCCTGCGGTCGCTGAACCGCATGCACGAGGTCATCCCCGGCGCCCACGTGCAGGGCAAGGTGCTCGTCGACGGCGAGGACCTGTACGCCGACGAGATGGACCCGGTGAACGTGCGCCGCATGGTCGGCATGGTCTTCCAGCGCCCCAACCCGTTCCCGACGATGTCGATCTACGACAACGTCCTCGCGGGCCAGAAGCTCAACAGCAAGCGCATGAAGAAGTCCGAGTCCGACGACATCGTCGAGCGGTCCCTGCGCAGCGCCGGCCTGTGGGCCGAGGTCAAGGACCGCCTGTCGCGCCCCGGCTCGGGCCTCTCGGGCGGCCAGCAGCAGCGCCTCTGCATCGCGCGGGCCATCTCGGTGGAGCCGGAGGTGCTCCTCATGGACGAGCCGTGCTCCGCCCTCGACCCCATCTCCACGAGCGTCATCGAGGACCTGATCCACGAGCTCAAGGAGAAGTACACGATCGTCATCGTCACGCACAACATGCAGCAGGCCGCCCGGGTCTCCGACGACACCGCCTTCTTCAACCTCGCCGGCGTCGGCAAGCCGGGCAAGCTGGTCGAGGTCGGCCGGACGGAGAAGATCTTCTCCAACCCCGACGAGGCCGCCACCGAGGCCTACATCCAGGGCCGGTTTGGCTGAGCCCGACCGAGCGCAGCGAGGGAGCGGCGAAGCCAGGTCGAGTGGTTCGCGCCGTAGGCGCCCCGCTGTATCGAGACCCAGCAAGAGTCCAGACCCCCGCACGAACACGACGCCCGCTCCGCTCGGAGCGGGCGTCCGTGCACGCTGACGCCGATCCCTTGCCGGGTGGTCTCGCTCCGTCGCGGCTACGCCCCTCTTGCGACGGCTCCACGTGCCCCGACGGAGCTCCTCCGTCGCCCGTGGCGCTCCTCGACCAGCGGAGGCGTGGCTCCGCTGGTCGGGAGTCGGGTCCGCTGGTCGAGTAGCGCCGACGGCGAGCGCCAGCGAGCTCGTCGGGGCGTATCGAGACCACTCGGCAACGGATCGGCGCGGACGTGCTCGGGTCGAGCGAGCCTGAAAGTGTCCAGAGGTCTCGATACAGCGGGACCGGCTCCGCCGGTGAACCACTCGTCCGTCGCGGCTACGCCCTACCTGCGACGGCTCCACGTGCCCGAACCGCTCAGGCGCTACGCGCCCTCGGGTTCGGTCACGGCAGGAACAGGCGGGCGATGAAGTAGAAGACGGCGGCCACGGACGCGGCGGCTGGGATGGTGACGATCCAGGCGGTGACGATGCCCTTGGCGACGCCCCAGCGGACGGCGCTGAACCGCTTGGTGGCACCGGAGCCCATGATGGCCGACGTGATGGTGTGCGTGGTCGAGACGGGCGCGTGCAGACCGATGGCCATCACGTAGAGCACCGTCGCCGCCACGCCCTCGGCGGCGAAGCCGCGCGGCGGGTCGAGGTCGATGATGCGGCGACCGAGGGTGCGCATGATGCGCCAGCCACCGGAGTAGGTGCCGGCCGCGATGGCCGAGGCGGCGGCGACGATGACCCAGAAGGGGACGTCGGAACCGTCCTCGAAGCCGCCGGCCACGAGGGCGAGGACGATGACGCCCATCGTCTTCTGCGCGTCCTGCAGGCCGTGGCCGAGCGACATGCCGGCCGCGGACACGGTCTGGGCGTGCCGGAACCCCCGGCTCACCTTGCCCGGGTTGGCCCGGCGGAAGATCCACATGATCGCCGTCATGAGCGCGAACGCCCCGGCGAAGCCGAGCAGCGGCGAGACCACCATCGGGATGGCGACCTTGTCGACGAGCGTGGCCCAGTCGACGCTGGTGCTCGAGGCCACGCCGGCGCCGACGATGCCGCCGATGAGGGCGTGCGACGACGACGACGGGATGCCGAAGTACCAGGTGATGAGGTTCCAGGTGATGGCGCCGATCAGGGCCGCCAGGACGATCGTCAGGCCGTGGGCGCGGTCGATGGCGATGCCCGATGAGACCTGCGTGTCGATGGCGATGATGCCTTGGATCGTCTGCGCCACGCCGACGCCCAGGAGCGCTCCGACGAAGTTGAGCACCGCGGCCATCGCCAGCGCGATGCGCGGGGTGAGGGCGCGGGTCGAGATCGACGTCGCGATCGCGTTGGCCGCGTCGTGGAAGCCGTTCGTGTAGTCGAAGACGAGCGCGATCACGACGACGGCGATCACCATCGCCAGGACGAGGTCCATGGGTTCAGGACTCCTTGACGGCGATCTGCTCCACCGTGTTGGCCACGGACTCGAGGGCGTCGATCGCGTGCTCGAGCGAGTCGACGACGTCCTTGAGCTTCAGCACCTCCAGCGACTTGTAGCTGCCGCTGAAGAGGTCGGCGAGGATGCGCCGGTAGGACCGGTCGCCCTGGTTCTCGAGCCGGTTGATCTCGATCCAGTACTCCTCGAGGTCCTTCATGGTGCGCAGCCGCGGCATCGCCTCGGCCGTGAGCTGGCAGGCCCGCTGCAGCACCTCGACCTGCGCGGCGAACTGCGCGGGCAGCTGGTCGATCTCGTAGAGCCCGATGAGGTCGACGGTCTCCTCCATGAAGTCCATGACGTCGTCGAGGCTGCTCGCGAGGCGGTAGATGTCCTCGCGGTCGAAGGGCGTGACGAAGGTCGAGTTCACGCGCTTGACGATCTTGTGGGTGGTCTCGTCCGCCTGGTGCTCCGCGTCGCGCATGGCCTCCGCCAGCGCGGCACGGTCGGCGTCGGGGTCGAGCACCTGTGCCAGGAGGTTGGCACCGTTCACGAGGTGGGACGCGGCCTCGGCGAAGAGGTCGTAGAAGGTGGTCTCCACCGGACGGATGCGAAATCGCACGCCTAGCTCCTGTCAGGTCGGTTCAGGCCGAGACAACTGTAGGTGCTGGCGTTCACCGGGTGTCAATCGGCCGGACCTCCACGCGTCGACGGCGCGTCGCAGGCGTGCGAGGCCGCCGTCGGCTCAGCGGACGTCGAGGCCCAGGAAGGCGTCGACCTCGGCCTGCGTCATGGGGGTGTCGCGGTTGGACGCAGCGATGATCAGCCGGCTGGTGAGCTCGATCTCGTCGAGCACGGCGTCGTCGCGCAGACGTTCGTCGAGGGGCTCGAGCACGGGTCGCTCCGAGGGTGCAAGGGGTGGGGGGCCGCCGGGGGACGGGTGCTGCCAGGGTAACGCGCCTCCCGCGATCCAGGCGCGAATCGAGCGGAATCGCCCCGGTCAGCGCGAGCGGGCCGACTCGATCACCTCGGTCGACTTGGCGATCGCGAAGCCCCACACCTGCGCCGGCGTGATGCGACCGGGCACCGAGATCTCGTCGGGGTTGGTGACGACGTCGAGCAGGGCGGGACCGGGCTCGGCGAGGAAGGCGGCGACGGCGGCATCGAGGTCGTGCGGGTCCTCCACCCGGGTGGCGCTCCAGCCGATCGCGCGGGCGACGGCGGCGAGGTCGGGGTTGGCCAGGCCGGTGCCGAAGGTGGGCAGTCCGCCCTGCTCCTGCTCCAGGCGCACCATCCCGAGCGAGCCGTTGTCGAAGACGACGAGCTTCGGGGCGAGGCCGTGGGCGACGGCCGTGATGAGGTCGCCGAGCAGCATCGTGAGGCCGCCGTCGCCGCAGAGGCCGACGACCTGGCGGTCCGGATGGGCGGCGGCGACGCCGAGGGCCTGCGGCATGGCGTTGGCCATCGAGCCGAGGTTGAAGGACCCGAGGAGCTCGCGGGTGCCCGACATGGTGATGAAGCGCGCCATCCAGGTCGTGGCCATGCCCGTGTCGCTGGTGAAGATCGCGTCCGTGGCGGCGTGCCGGTCGACGGCGGCCGCGAGCGCCTCCGGACGGATGGCGTGCTCGGGGTTGTCGAACGCCTTGCGGATGACGCCGAGCCGCTCGTGGTCGTAGTCGGGGTCGGCCAGGTGCTGCTGGCGCTCGTGCCACGACAGGTAGTGCTCGCGGCAGGTGGTCAGGTGCCCGGCGTCGTCGTGGGCGGCGAGCTGCGGCAGCAGCGCGTCCAGCGTGCGCGCGGCGTCGCCGACGAGGCCGAGCTCGACCGGGACGCGTCGTCCGATGCGGTCGCCGGCGAGGTCGAGCTGCAGGACCGTCTTCCCCTCCGGGTACCAGTCGCGGTACGGGAAGTCGGTGCCGACGAGGAACAGCGTGCTGCAGTCCTCGAAGGCCTGCTGCGCCGCCGGGTTGCCGATGAGCCCGGACTGCCCGACCTGGTAGGGGTTGTCGTGCTCGAGGACGGGCTTGGCCTTGAGGGTGAGCACCATCGGCGCCTGCAGCCGCTCGGCGAGGGCGAGGACCTGGTCGCGGGCCCCGCGCCCCCCCTGCCCGACGAGGAGCGTCACCGGGCCGTCGGCGAGGAGGCGGGCCGCGGTCGCGACGTCCTCGGACGCGGCGGCGGGTGCCGGGCGGCGCCGGACGACGTGCGGCACCCGGGTGCCCTTCGGCAGGTCGAGGCTGCCGACGTCGCCGGGGACGGTCAGCACCGCGACCCCGCGGCGCTGCAGCGCCGCGTTGAGCGCCTGCTCGAGCATCGGCGCGGCCTGCGCCGCGGAGGTGATGGTGCGGGAGTAGACGGCGACGTCGGCGAAGAGCGCGTCGTTGTCGACCTCCTGGAAGTAGTCGCTGCCGAGCTCGGTGGTGGGTACCTGGCCGCAGATCGCGAGCACGGGCGCACCGGACTTCTTGGCGTCGTAGAGGCCGTTGAGCAGGTGGATCGAGCCCGGCCCGACCGTGCCCATGCACACGCCGAGGCCGGCCGGACCGACCTGCGCCTGCGCGCCGGCCGCGAACGCGCCCGCCTCCTCGTGACGCACGCCGATCCAGCGCAGCCGGTCGTCGGTGCGCACGGCGTCGGTGATGGGGTTGAGGGCGTCACCGACGACGCCCCACACGTCGGTGACGCCGAGGTCGGCGATGGTGTCGGTGATCAGCTGGGCGACGGTGCGACTCATGGTGCTCTCCTCGAGGTGGGGCAGCGGTTTCAGGCGGCCGGGCGTCGCGCCAGGCCGAAGTGGTCGGGGTCGGCGAGCGCCCAGTCGCCGGCCCAGGCGGCCGACGGCTCGGCCAGCAGCTCACCGGGCTCGGTCCAGTCCCACAGGTCGGCGTAGGAGCGCACGACCATGGGCGCGACGACGCGGCGCAGCATCTCCGGGCGCAGCTGGGCGTGGTCGTCGACCCCCATCGACGCGATGATCCGCAACGCCTCCTCGACGGTGGCCTGCTGGTAGCGCTGGACGCGCTGGTACTTGTCGTCGACGTCGAGCGCGCGTGCGCGGCGGGGGTCCTGGGTGGCGACGCCGACGGGGCACTTGTTGGTGTGGCACCGCTGGGACTGGATGCAGCCGGTGGCCATCATCATGGCGCGGGCGGCGTTCGTGTAGTCGGCGCCCTGGATCATGCGGCGCACGATGTCGGCGCCGGTGGCGACCTTGCCGGACGCGCCCACCTTGATGCGGTCGCGCAGCCCGGTGCCCACGAGTGCGTTGTGGACCGTGAGGAGCCCCTCCGTGAGCGAGGCGCCCATCCGGTTCTCGAACTCCAGGGGCGCCGCACCGGTACCGCCCTCGCCGCCGTCGACGATGATGAAGTCGGGCGTGATGGACTCGGCGAGCATCGCCTTGCAGAGCGAGAGCACCTCGACGCGGCTCGAGACGCACAGCTTGAAGCCGACGGGCTTGCCGTCGCCGAGCTCGCGCATCCGGGCCACGAAGTGCACGAGCTCGCGCGGGGTCGAGAACTCGCGGTGCGCGGCGGGACTGACGCACTTCTCCCCCACCGGGACGCCGCGGGTCTCGGCGATCTCCTCGCTGACCTTCTCCCCCGGCAGCACCCCGCCGATGCCGGGCTTGGCGCCCTGGCTGAGCTTGACCGACAGACACTTCACCGACGGCAGCGCGGCCTTCTCGGCGAACTGGGCCTCGTCGAGTCGGCCGTCCTTCGTACGGGCACCGAAGTAGCCGCTGCCGATCTCCCAGACGAGGTCTCCGCCGTGCTCCAGGTGGTAGGGGCTGATGCCCCCCTCACCGGTGTCGTGGGCGAAGCCGCCCTCCCTGGCTCCCCAGTTGAGCGCCCGCAGCGCGTTCGCCGAGAGGGCGCCGAAGCTCATGGCGGAGACGTTGAGCAGTGCCATCTCGTAGGGCTGCCGGCAGTCGGGGCCGCCGATCGTCACGGTCGGCGGGGTGTCCGGCGGCTCGACGGGGGCCGTGGAGTGGACGAGGTACTCGTAGCCGACCTCGTTCACGTCGAGCTCCGTGCCGAAGGCCTTCTCGCCGTGGACGCCCTTGGCCCGCTCGTAGATCACCGAGCGGGTGTCGCGGTCGAACGGGCGTCCGTCGACGTTGCGCTCGATGAAGTACTGCTGGATCTCCGGCCGGATCGACTCCAGCAGGAAGCGCATGTGGCCGAGGACGGGGTAGTTGCGCAGGATCGAGTGCCGCGGCTGCACGAGGTCCCAGACGCCGAGCACCACGAGGGCGACGAGCACGCCGAGCAGCGCCCACCAGGCGGCGGAGCCGATGACGGCCGCGACCAGCGTCAGGACGACGAGGACACCCAGGACGGCCAGGAGCAGGAAGCGTGCGACGCCTGCCTCGCGCCACCTCATCGGGACCGGACCACCGAAAGTCGTTGCATGCCGCAAGCATTGCACCGGGGTCCTCGTCCCGCAGCGCGCCGAGCGCAGCGCAGGTCGGCCGGCGCGACCAGGGTCAGGCGCGGGCCTCCGGCGCCGTCGGCGTCGCGATCGGGGTCGAGGTCGCCCCCAAGGTGGCGGCGAGGTCGTCGAGCGCCCCGGGGACGAGTGCGTAGTAGCTCCAGACGCCGCGCTTGGTCCGGCTGAGGATGCCCGCCTCGACGAGGACCTTGAGGTGGTGGCTCACCGTCGGCTGGCTGAGGCCGACGGGCTCGGTGAGGTCGCAGACGCAGGCCTCGGCGCCCTCGTGGGCGGCGACGAGGGAGAGCAGCCGCACGCGGGTCGGGTCGCCCAGGGCCTTGAACCGCGCGGCCAGCTCGGCCGCCGCCTCGACGGAGACGGCCTCGGCGGTCAGCGGGGCGCAGCAGGCGCTGAGCTCGGCCTGGCTGGCCCGGGGAGAGGCGGTCATGGCCTCACCCTACCCCACGCATTGACATCCATCGATGAATTGCTAGCCTGCAGGCATCGACCTTCTTCGATGGGATGACCGTGACTGCTGCACCGACCGACGCCGCGACCGCCCCGGGGCGCCTCTCCACGCTCGACCGCTTCCTGCCGGTCTGGATCGTGGCGGCGATGGTGGCCGGCCTCGCGCTGGGGTGGGCCTGGCCGGGTGTCGCCGAGGTCCTCGACGCGGTGGAGGTCGGCTCCGTCTCCGTCCCGATCGCCGTCGGGCTGCTCGTGATGATGTACCCGGTGCTGGCCAAGGTCCGCTACGACGAGACCGGCCACGTGCTCGCGGACCGGCGCCTCATGGCCGCCTCGGTCGTGCTCAACTGGGTGCTCGGACCGGCCCTGATGTTCGGCCTCGCCTGGCTCCTCGTCCCCGACCTGCCCGAGCTGCGCACCGGGCTGGTCATCGTGGGCCTGGCCCGGTGCATCGCCATGGTGCTCATCTGGAACGACCTGGCGTGCGGCGACCGGGAGGCTGCGGCCGTCCTGGTGGCCGTGAACAGCGTCTTCCAGGTGCTCGCGTTCGGGCTGCTCGGCTGGTTCTACCTCGAGCTCCTCCCCGGCTGGCTCGGCCTGGACACCGTGAGCTCGGAGTTCTCGGTCGCGACCATCACGACCAGCGTCCTGGTCTTCCTCGGCGTCCCCCTCGTCGCCGGCTACCTGAGCCGACGGGTCGGCGAGCGGCGCTGGGGCCGCGAGGCGTACGAGACCGGCTTCCTCCCGCGCATCGGGCCGTGGGCGTTGTACGGCCTGCTGTTCACGATCGTCGTGCTGTTCGCGCTGCAGGGTGACGCGATCACCGGCAACCCGGTCGACGTCGCCCGGGTCGCACTCCCGCTGCTCGCCTACTTCGCCGTGATGTTCGCCGCGGGCATGCTCACCGGCAAGGCGCTCTCCATGACCTACGAGCGGTCCACGACGCTGGCGTTCACCGCGGCCGGCAACAACTTCGAGCTCGCCATCGCCGTGGCCGTCGGCACGTTCGGCGTCACCTCCGGGCAGGCGCTCGCCGGGGTCATCGGTCCCCTCATCGAGGTCCCCGTCCTCGTCGCCCTCGTCCACGTCGCGCTGCGGCTGCGTCCCTGGTTCACCCCCGCCGGAAGGTCCACGTCATGAGCAAGCCCACCGTCCTGTTCGTCTGCGTCCACAACGCGGGACGCTCGCAGATGGCCGCCGGGTTCCTGCGGCACCTCGGCGGCGACCGCGTCGAGGTCCTCTCGGCCGGGTCCATGCCCGGCGACCGCATCAACCCCGTCGCCGTCGAGGCCATGGCCGAGGTCGGCATCGACATCGCCGCCGAGCAGCCGAAGGTCCTCACCGACGACGCCGTCGTGGCCTCCGACGTCGTCGTCACCATGGGCTGCGGCGACGAGTGCCCCTACTACGCCGGCAAGCGCTACGAGGACTGGGTGCTCGACGACCCTGCGGGCCAGGGCATCGACGCGGTCCGTCCCATCCGCGACGAGATCCGCACCCGCATCGAGGCGCTCATCGACTCCCTCCTCGTCGAGGGCGCATGACCACCACCCGCGACGCGCTGCCCGTCGCCGTCGTCGGGGCCGGACCCGTCGGCCTCGCCGCCGCCGCGCACCTCGCGTCGCGCGGACTGGACGCCGTCGTGCTCGAGGCCGGCCCGGCCGCCGGTGCGGCCGTGAGGGCGTGGGGCCACGTGCGTCTGTTCTCGCCGTGGTCCGAGCTCGTCGACCCGGTCGCCCACGAGCTCCTCCAGACAGCCGGATGGACGGCGCCGGACGCCGCTGCCTACCCGATCGGGGCGGACTGGGCGGCCGACTACCTGCAGCCGCTCGCCGACGCACTCGGCGTCGTCCGCTACGGCCATCGCGTCACCGCGGTCACCAGGGCCGACCGCGACCGGCTCGTCTCCTCCGGCCGCGACGGCGCGCCCTTCGTCCTGCACGTGAGCACGCCCGACGGCCCGACCCACCTGCGAGCGCGTGCGGTCGTCGACGCGTCCGGCACCTGGGCCGGGCCGAACCCTCTCGGCGGCGACGGCGTCCCCGCCATCGGCGAACGCGCTGCCACGGACCGCATCGTCTACCGCATCCCCGACCTCCTCGACGGCTGCGAGCGCTCCCGGTACGCCGGGAGGCACGTCGTCGTCGCCGGGACGGGCGCGTCGGCCAAGGGCGCGCTCGTCGCCCTGGCCCGCCTCGCCGACGACGGGACCCGCGTCACCTGGCTGGTGCGCCGATCGACGACGAGCGACGCGTTCGCCGGCTCCGGCCAGGACGAGCTGCCCGAACGCGGAGCCCTCGGGCAGGAGGCCGCCGCCGTCGTCGCCGACGGCCCGGTCGCCACCCTGAACGGCTTCCGCACCTCGAGCGTCACCATGCAGCCCGACGGCCGGCTGACCCTCTCCTCGTCAGACGGACGGCAGGTCGTCGACGTCGACGAGGTCGTCGCCCTGACCGGGTTCCGTCCCGACCTGGCGATGCTCTCGGAGGTCCGGCTCGACCTCGACCCGGTCCTGGAGGCGCCCCGCCGCCTCGCCCCGCTCATCGACCCGAACGAGCACTCCTGCGGCACCGTGTACCCCCACGGCGCTGCCGAGCTCGCCCAGCCCGAGACCGGCTTCTACCTCGTCGGCATGAAGTCCTACGGGCGAGCCACGTCGTTCCTGGCCCTGACCGGCTTCGAGCAGACCCGCTCCGTCGCCGCCGCGATCGCCGGCGACCACGAGGCGGCAGCGCGCGTGGAGCTGACCCTGCCCGAGACCGGTGTGTGCGGCGGCTCCGGCGACTTCGACGCGACGGACTCGAGCGAGGGCGGCTGCTGCGGCGCGCCTGCCGGCCCCGCCCTGGTGAGCCTCGGCGCGGCACGCGGTACCGACCGACCGCGCAGCGCCCGGGCGGCGCGACCCGTCACCAGGGGAGCTCGCGACCCACGGTGACCGTGCGTTCGCGTGGCAGCCGCAGCACGTCGACGGGGTCGGGGCTGAGGCGCTCGAGGGTGAGGAAGATCCGCTGGCGCCAGCGTGGCATCCCCGACCTCGCGCTGAGCTTCACGACCGGGACCGACGTGAAGAACGTCGCGCAGTCGAGGTCGAGGTCGTCGAGCTCGCCCTCCGCCAGGGACACCGCCTGACGCAGCACCGCGACGAGGTCCGGGCGCTGCCGGTAGCCGAACGTCGCGTGGACGTGGACGATGCCGTCGGTGGGGTCGTCGAGCACGTCGACACGCACGCGCTCGTCGTGGTGCACCGTCGGCACGTCGACGGACTCCCAGCTCAGCAGGACGGTGGTGCGGTGCAGGATGTGGTTGAGGTCGAGCATCGCGTCGAGGGCGATCGGCACGACGCCCGGGCCCCGGGTCAGGTAGACCGCCGTCCCCTCGACCCGGGTGATGCCGGCGTCGGCGCCGCGGACGCGCTCCACGAGGTCCTCGACCGGGCCCTCGGCCGCGGCGCGGGCCCGGTCGATGCGCCGCAGCCCGGCCTGCCACGACGTCATCACGAGCACGAGGACCACGCCGATGCCCAGGGGCAACCAGCCGCCCGAGCGGACCTTCGGGAGGTTGGCGGCGAGGAACACGAGCTCGACCACCAGCAACGCGAGCCCGACGACGAACCCTGGCGACGCGCCCTCGTCACGTCGCCAGCGGTACACGAGGAAGAGCACCGTCGTGGCGGTGATCGTCGAGGTGACCGCGATCCCGTAGGCCGAGGCGAGCGAGGCCGAGCTGCGGAAGACCAGCACCACCGCCAGGACCGCGACGGCGAGCAGCCCGTTCACTGCGGGCACGTAGATCTGCCGGGCGTGGTGCCGTGAGGTGTGGGAGGTCTTCAGCTGCGGCAGGAAGCCGAGACGCGAGGCCTGGTGGACGACGCTGAAGGCGCCCGAGATGACGGCTTGCGAGGCAATGATCGTGGCCAGCGTCGCCAGCACGACCATCGGCAGCCTCGCCCAGTGCGGGACGATCGCGAAGAACGGGTTGCCGACCGCCGTCGACGAGCCGGCCACCGTCGCGGCCTGGCCGAGGTAGCTGAGCACGAGCGCCGGGAAGACGACGAGCAGCCAGGCCCGCGCGATGGCGTCGCGTCCGAAGTGCCCGAGGTCGGCGTACAGCGCCTCCGAGCCGGTCACGGTCAGCACGACCGCACCGAGGGAGAGGAACGCGACGAGCGGCTGGTCGCGGACGTAGAGGACGACCCAGTGCGGGGAGAGCGCCTGCAGCACCGCGGGGGCCTTCGCCACGGCCAGCAGGCCCCAGAGGGCGGTGGAGGCGAACCACAGCAGCATGATCGGTCCGAAGAGCCTGCCGATCCTGCCGGTGCCGAAGCGCTGGATGAGGAACAGGCCGACGAGCACGACGAAGGCGAACGGCACGACGAACCTCGACAGGGAGGAGTCCAGGAGCTCGAGCCCCTCCGCCGCCGACAGCACCGAGATCGCCGGCGTGATCACGCTGTCGCCGAGGAACATCGCCGCCCCGAACACGCCGAGCACGCTCGCCGCGGCCAGCGACCGACCGGCCGGGAGACGCTGCCGCAGCAGCCCGATCAGCGCGAGCAAACCGCCCTCGCCGTCGTTGTCGGCCCGCAGCAGCAGGCGGACGTAGAGCACCGTGACGACCAGCGTCATCGACCAGATGATGGTCGACACCATCCCGTAGACGAGGGGCCGCGCCACGGTCTCGCCGCCGGACGTGGCGGCCTGCAGCACGGCGCTCATCGCGTACAGCGTGCTCGTCCCGATGTCGCCGAAGACGACGCCCACGGCACCCAGCACCAGGAACGGTCCGGCGGTCGGCGCTCCAGTGCGTTCCTCGTCCACGCGCCGAGCGTAGGCCGCTGCATGTGGGTGCCGGGGTGGACGCGCGCATCCGGCACCAGGAGCCCGTCGCGCCGAGTAGCGCGACGCCATCAGTCAAGAACGAAGAGACGCGAGGATGGCAGCGTTGACGTCCTCCGGCCTCTCGACGAAGGAGAGGTGACCTCCTGGCACACTGACGACGCGCGCTCCCGGGATCGACTCTGCGATGGCGTGTCCGGCGCTCGGGTGGATGAGCTGGTCGTCCCGAGCGATGATGAGCCGGGTCGGTACCCCGATGGAGGCGAGCTCGGCCGTCAGGTCCGTCGCCTCGATGGCGTCGAGCTGCGCGACGAAGGCGGCGACGGACATGTCGACATGCTGCAGGCCTTCCTCGATCGACCGGACCTCCTCCGGATGCTCGACGTGGAACTCGGGCGTCAGGCACCGAGTGACCGCGTCGCGCATGACGAACGCGAGACCGAGCGGACCGAGCGCTTCGCGCCACAACCTGATGACGGCCCGAAAGTGCGCGCCCGGCTCCGCGAACGTCGACAGCAAGGTCAGGGAGGCCAGCTCGGCGGGGTGGTCGAGGGCGTACCGCTGCGCCACGGCCCCTCCCATCGAGACTCCCACGAGATGGAACGGCTCGTCGAGGCTGACTGCTTGCACGACCCCGTGGACGTCGTCGGCCATCTGCTCGATCGAGTACGGCCCCGGGGGCGCCGAGGAGGGACTCACACCACGGTTGTTGAGGGTCACGACGCGGTAGCCGGCGGCGACGAGCGCCGGCACCTGCTGGTCCCACGCCTCCATCGGATCGCCCAGCCCGTTGACGAGGACCACGAGGTCGCCGTCGCCCTCGTCTCCATGAACGGCGTAGGCGATGTCGGCGCCGTCGGCAGTACGTACCAGCATGCAGGTCCTCCTCGTCGTGACGAGTCTCAGCTCGCGCCGCGGTCCCACCGGGTCTGGCTGACGCCGGCGGTGATGCCCTTGTCGATCGGGATCGCGAGACCCGACAGCACGGGGCAGTCGTCGGCCACCAGGAAGTGCACGAGCGCCGCGACCTGGTCGGCGTCGACGATGCCACCGAGCGTCGCGGCGTCGCCGAAGACCTCCGCCTCCTGGGCCCCGGCCGGGAACGAGTACAGCATCGGGGTGTCGACGGTGGTCGGGCAGACGGCGTTCACCCTGATGCCGCGAGGTCCGAGCTCGACGGCCGCCACCTTGGTCAGACCGATGACGCCGAACTTGGACGTCGCGTACGAGGCGTAGCCGGGCACGCCGAACACGCCAAGGACCGACGAGGTGTTGACGACGGCCCCGCCGTCGTTCATGCGACTGCCGCCGTGGCGCAGGCCGTTCAGCACGCCGAGGGTGTTCACCTCCAGGTGCCTCATGAGGTGCTCGGGCTCGGTGTCCGCGATCGCCACCAGGTCGAGCGCGATCCCCGCGTTGTTGACGAGGACGTCGATGCCACCCCGGCTCGAGGCGACGTCGGCGAAGACCTCCTCCATCGCGTCGCTGTCGGAGACGTCGACCCCCACGCCCAACCCGCCGGTCATCTGGGCCGTCTCGACCGCCGAGGCCTCGTCGAGGTCCAGCCCGATCACGAAGGCACCGGCCTGCGCCATCCGGACGGCGCAGGCCCGGCCGATGCCGGAGCCCGCGCCGGTGACGACAGCGGTCTTGCCGTCGAGTCCGAACACGATCAGCCCTTGATCTGATCGATGATGACGTTCGTGTCGTAGGCGAGGGTCTCGTGGCGCACCTTCGTGTTGTCATCGTTCGTGCGGTAGATCGCGACGGCCGGGAACGACACCCGACGTCCGGTCGCCGGGTAGCCGTACAGCTCGCCGGTGTGGTCGCCCGAGATCTCGATGACCATCGTCGACACGTTCGGCGAGTCGATGACCTCCTTGGCCTCGATCCTCACGTTCGAGTACGGGCCGAACAGCTGCTTGCAGAAGTCGTGCAGCTGGTCCTGACCTCGAGTGACCTCGTCCGTGGACAGGTCCTCCAGCAGCACGTCGTCCGTGAAGAGCTCGCAGATGCCGGTGGCGAGGACGTCCAGGTCCTCCTCGGTCTGGATCTTGGACTCGGTGATCAGCTCGAACTCGTAGAGCATCGGCGCGCTGGCGGGACCGTTCGGGGTGGGCTTGGGCATGTGGTGCTCCTTCGTAGGGATGGTGTTGACGGATCAGGATCGGTGGCTGGAACGCAGTCGCGCAGCCACCTCGACGGCGTCGCCCTCAGGGCCTTCGGAGTTCTCGTAGGGCTTGGCGAGGACCATGAACACGAGGCCTGCCACGAGGACCACGCCGAGCCCGAGCAGGACCACGTAGCGGTCCACGAAGCCGAGCGACGCATCGCCGGGTCGGGCCAGGAGGATGATGGCGAGGACGCCGTAGACGAGCGCCGCGACGTTGACCGCGAAGCCGGCCGCGCCGAGGTTCCAGGGACCGGCCGGGCGCCAGCCCTTCAGGCGCTGACGCAGTGCGGCGAGCACGACCATCTGGAAGGCGACGTAGATCGCGATGACGGCGAACGAGGTGATGCGGGTCAGGCTGTCGGCCTGGAAGTACACCCAGAGGCACAGCACGGAGGGCAGGACGCAGCACAGGATCAGGGCGTTGCGCGGGACCTGGCTGCGCTGGTCGACGACCTTGAGCCACCGGCTGCCGGGAAGCATGTCGTCGCGGGAGAAGGAGAAGATCAGGCGGCTCAGTGCCGCCTGCAGAGACAGGATGCAGGCGACGAACACGGTGATGGCGATGCCGAGGAAGACCTTGGTGCCGACGGTGCCGACCGTCGCGTCGAGGATCGCCGAGACGGGATCGGCCACCTCCCCGTCGACGATGGACTGCAGGTCGGGCGCGGCGAGGATGAAGCCGATGAAGCCCAGGGCCGCCGAGCCGCCGCCGACCACGATGGTGAGGTACATGGCCTTCGGAATCTGGCGGGCGGGGTCGCTGACCTCCTCCGCCACGTCGCCGCACGCCTCGAAGCCGTAGAAGAGGAACAGGCCGGTGAGACCGGCGAGCAGGAAGGTCGAGAAGTAGCTGGCGTCCCCTCCGGCACCGAGCGAGTCGAAGAAGACCGACGGCGAGTTGTGCCGCTCGAAGACGAGCAGGTAGACGCCGTACACGATGACGCCCGCGATCTCGGCGAAGAAGCCGACCTTGACGACCGTGCCGAGCGTTCGGGTGCCGGCGATGTTGATGACGAAACCGGCCACGATGAGAGCCACCGCGACGACCAGGTTGACCGTGGTCGACCACTCGATGCCGAAGAAGCTCGTGACGAAGACGACGCCGAACTGCGCCACCGAGGTGATGGTCACGATCAGCGCGGCGAGGTAGATCCACGCGGCCAGCCAGGCGTACTTCCGGCCCCACAGACGTCTGCTCCAGGGATAGAGGCCGCCGGAGATCGGGTACTGGGACACGACCTCGCCGAACACGAGCGCCACCAGGAGCTGGCCGACGGCGGCGATGGCGATCCACCAGATGGCCGACGGACCGCCGGTGACGAGCGCGAAGGGCATCAGCGCGCAGATGGCGGCCAGTGGCGAGAGGTAGGTGAAGCCCAGCGACAGCGTGGAGAGCAGGCCCATGTCCCTGCGGAACTCACCGCCCGACGCGCCGTGCTGCGGCTGCAGCGGCACCGGATCCTGGACTGAAGACATGTGATGGTCCCTTCTCGTACCCCGACGGTGATCTACCCGCCTGTGAGCGCAGTCACGCTCCTAACGGGTGTTCGGGAACTCTAACCAGAGAAGCAGCTCCCGCGCCAGGCCTTCGCCTCACTTTTCCTCAATAACGGGCCTTCGCGCGTAGATTCCTCACCTAATGTACGTTCGGGACATATGCTCGTCATCATCTCGAAACTCGCGTACGTCGCGACAGGAGGCCGCGACGAGACGCGCGGCGGGGGCGTTGGCAGATCGCCCGACGGCATACCTAACGCACGTTTGGGGCCACGCCAGCCGGTCCTGGACTCACCCGTCCGACCAGGACGATCTGCCGCTGCAAGAACGGCCTTCTCGCCGCCGCGGGGCCTGTGTCGATACGTTAGGGTGGATCCACCTCAGGCCGAGGGCCTGCCCGCTGCGAGATCGAGGACGTCATGACTACACCCGCACCGGTCATGAGCACCGAGCAGGCCATGCTCCGCTTCTTGGTGGCGGCGAGGTCGCCGGGTGTTCCGTCCACGAGCTCCACCCGTCGCCAGATCCTCGAGACGGCCATCCGGCTGTTCGCCGAGGACGGGTACGCGGCGAGCTCGATGCGCATCATCGCCGACGCGTGCGGCATCCGCGCACCCAGCATCTACGAGTACTTCGGGGGCAAGCCAGAGCTGCTCATCGCCGCGATGACGGAGGTCCTCGCCGACTTCCAGGCCTTCATCCGCCAGGTCGTCGACCTCGACCTCCCCCCCGAGCAGCAGCTCGAGCAGATCGTGCGCCAGCACGTGAACTGGCAGGTGAGCTTCGCCGAGCGCGCTGGCGCCTGGGACTCACTCGCAGCGGCACACACGCTCGAGAAGCACCTCGAGGCCGACCAGGTCGAGGTCTTCAACGGGCAGCGCCAGCTCTACCTCGACGTCGTCACGAGCCTCGTGGCCGAGGCCTTCCCCGGTCCGCACCCGGTGCTGCGCTCGCGCGCCCTGCTGACACTGTGTGATCGGACCACGGCGTGGGCCGAATCGACCGAGACACCGACCGACCAGCTCGCCGATCAGGCCTGGGCCCTCGGCTCGGCGGCACTGCGCACCTCACTCTGACGCCGTCTCAGCCGAGGTAGCGCTGCATCGCTGCGTCGAACCCGCTCAGCGCACGGTCGATGTCCTCGGTCGTGTGCTCGGTGGAGATGAAGGTGATGCCCCGGGGAGCCACGTGCACCCCCTCCGCCAGCACCAGCTCGTTGATGGCCGCGATCGGGCCAGCATCGGAGGTCGCCGCGTCGGCGTAGTTGCCGATGGGCAGGTGCGGTGCCCAGAAAGTCTGCAACACCGAGCCGATCTGGTTGACCACGAGCGGCACGGAGTGCTTCATCCCCAGCGCGCGCAGCCCGTCGGCGAGCTGCGCGCCGCGAGACTCCAGCTGCGGGTAGAGCACGTCCCCGTGCTCGGCCAGGTGATCGATGGTCGCGATCGCGGCGGCCACGGAGAAGGGCAGACCGTTGTAGGTGCCGCCGTGCGTCACCGACCCGTTGCTCACGCACTCCATCGCCGCGTCACTGCCCGCGACGGCGGCGATGGGGAATCCCGCGGCGATCGCCTTGGCGAAGATGCTGAGGTCCGGCGTGACCCCCACCATGGCCTGCGCGCCGCCGAGGCCCATCCGGAAGCCCGACACGACCTCGTCGAAGACCAGCAGGGCACCGTGCTGCCTCGTCTGCGTCGCGACGTGCTGGAGGTAGCCGGGGGCGGCGTGCATCGAGCCGAAGTTGAACGGGATCGGCTCCATGATGACCGCAGCCACCCGGTGCCCGATCTCGGCCATGATGCGGTCGAAGTCAGCAACGTCGTTCCACGCCACGACCACGACGTCGGCCGATGTCGGCTGGCCGGCGATGTTGTGCACGACCGGTATGGGCGCGCGCTGGTCCGCGGCGGCCGCAACACCCGGGCTGTTGACGAAGAACGGGTCGATCCACCCGTGGTAGTGCCCCTCGAACTTCACGATCACGTGACGCCCTGTCGCCCCCATCGCGACCCGCACGGCCGTCTGCACCGCCTCCGACCCGGTGTTGGTCAGCAAGACCTTCTCGGCGGAGGGGACGTGCGCCACGATGCGCTCGGCCAGCTCCACCTCTCCCAGGCTCTGGCCCCCGAACTGGAGGCCGTGGTCCATCTGACGCACAGCGGCCTCGATGACGTGCTCTGGGTGGTGGCCCAGCAGCATCGGCCCGAGCGCCAGCACGAGGTCGACGTACTCGTTGCCGTCGACGTCCACGAGATACGCCCCCCGGCCACGCTGGAACGCCACGGGCACCGAACGCAGGCGGCCACGGGAGGACATGCCGCGCGGGATGACCCGGCGGGCGCGCTCCATGTGCTCGACCGATCCCGGGACACGCTCGAGGACGGGTCCGAGGTCGACGGGACGCTCGCCGAAGCTGGAGATCTGCATGGTGCGCAACCTAACGAATGTTAGGAGTTGAGGTCAAGGCATCGGGTCCAACGCATCCGTGCCTCGCCCGTCTCGCTAGCCTCCGTCGTCTGATGGTTGTTCCGTCGAGAGTGCGCAAGATTCTTTTCGCAAGCACGGTGGCCTTGCCAGTCTCACCTAACGATCAGTAGGGTTTCTGCCAACCCATCGATGCGTCACCGGGACGCAGGCTGAGGAGGCACCATGACCGCACGCAGCAACGAGGTCCAGCGCGTCGCGCTCGTGACCGGTGGCGGAAGCGGCATCGGCCTGTCGACCGCACGTCTGCTGTCCAGCCGGGGGTGGGCCGTCGTGGTGACCGGGCGGGACGAGGCGCGGCTGGAGACCGCGGTCGACGGGCTCGAAGGCGGCGCGGGATCGTACGTCGTCGCCGACATGTCGACGACGGCCGCGGCCGAGCACGTGATCGAGACCGTCCGCGGACGTCACGGGCGGCTCGACGTGCTCGTGTGCGCCCACGGAGTGCTCGGCACGATGAAGCCCCTGTCCGAGCTCACCGACACGGACGTCTCCGAAGCGCTGGCCATCAACCTGGTCGGTCCGGTCGTCGCCGCCGCGGCGGCCGCGCCGTTGCTGTCGGAGTCGCGGGGCAGCATCGTCAACGTCGCCTCGATCAACGCGCTCCAGGCCGAGCCCGAGGCCGTTCCCTATGGCGTGTCCAAGAGTGGACTGATCGGATTCACGCGGTACGCGGCAGTCGAGCTCGCCGCCGTCGGCGTCCGCGTCAACGCAGTCCTCCCGGGCTGGGTGCGCACACCCATGACCGAGTACCTCTTCGGGTCGCCGGAGTTCGAGGGCCGACCCATCAGTGCCAACCTCATGCAGCGTCCGGCGCACCCAGACGAGATCGCTCAGGTCATCGCCTTCCTCGCGAGCGAGGAGGCCGGCTTCATGACCGGCTCGAACGTCGTCGCCGACGGCGGCCAGGTTGTCAGGCTGGCCGATCTCACGCCGGCCTGAGCCGTGCGGATCCGGACGCCGACATGACCGGGCGCATCGAGGTTCCCCCGCTCGACGTCGCGGTCGAGGCACGACGGATGCTCGAGCACACCGTCGGCCCCGACGACGTCGACCTCAACGATCACCTCGACGTACGCGGCTACGTCGACCTGCACCTGCTCGGTTGCGAGCGGTACTTCGCGGACCTCGGGCTCGGCGACGACTACCGCCGACGCACCGGGCTCACGGTCTTCAGCCTCGCCCACTCCGTCGCCTACGTCGCCGAGGTGCACCTCGGCGAGCGGGTGGCCGTCCACGTGCAGGTGACGTCGACGACCGACACCGTGGTGCGCGGGTGGAGCGTGCTGGTCGAGCAGAGCGGTCCCACGGTCAGCAGCGTCTGCCACTTCGTGGACGCCAGTGCCGGCCTCTCCAGCCGTCGCCTCGAACCGTTCGCAGAGCCCCTCCTCGGAGCCCTGCGAACGGCCGCCGTCGACCGTCAGACCGACACGTAGCTCTCGGCATCGACCACCGGGATCTGCTCCTGGAACGTGTGCGAGTAGTCGGGCCAGAGCGTCGTCAGCCGTCCGTTGCGGTCGTCGATGTACCAGGTCTGGCAGCCGCCGGTCATCCAGACGGTCGTCGCGGCCTTGGCTTCCATCGTCTCGATGAACGCGGCCTCCGCGCTGCGCGAGACCTCGACGGCGTCGACGCCGCGCGCGCTCATCAGGTCCAGGACGCCGAGGATGTGCTCGACCTGGGCCTCGAACATGTAGACCTGCGAGTTGTGGCCGATCCCGGTGTTGGGTCCGCCGATCAGGAACAGGTTCGGGAAGCCACTGACGGAGGTGGTCCGGTAGGCCTCGGCCCCGCCCGCCCAGCGTTCCGCGAGGGTCTGGCCGCGGGCCTCGATGTGCTGGGCGATCGGCGGCTCGGTCGCCTCGAACCCGGTGGCGAGCACGAGCACGTCGATCTCGTGCCGCACCCCGTCCGCGTCGACAACCGCGTCGGGCTCGATGTGGGAGATCCCCCCCGACACGAGCTCGACGTTCTCGCGCATGAGGGCCGGGTAGTAGTCGCTCGACTTGAGGATCCGCTTGCAGCCGATCGCGTAGTCCGGGGTGAGGCGGGCGCGGAGCTCGACGTCCGGGACCTGCTCCTCCAGGAGGGCAAGGGCGACGTTCTCCACCTTGGCCAGCAGGAGCGGGATGCCGGCTCGCTGGGCGAAGCGCTCCTCGTTCTCCCAGAACATCGAGGTCCGGAGCTCCTGCAGCTTCTCGGGGTTGCGCCGGTACATGCGCTTCTCCAGCTCGCTGTACCGGTGGTCGCCGCGGGGGGTGACCCAGTGCGGGGTGCGCTGGAAGACGAACAGCCGGTCGAGGAGTGGCGCGATGCGGGGCACGATCTGGATGCCCGAGGCACCGGTCCCGATGACGCCGACCCGACGCCCTTCGAGGTCGGCGCTCTCGTCCCAGCGCGCCGAGTGGAAGACGTCGCCCCGGAAGTCGGCGAGGCCGGAGATGTCCGGCAGCCGCGGCTCGGACAGCAGGCCCGCCGCGGATACCAGCACCTTCCCGAGGACGGTGCCGCGGCTCGTGCGCACGCTCCAGGTGTGGCTCGACGCGTCCCACGAGGCGAGCTCGACGTCGGCCCCGAAGCGGACGTGCGGGAGCAGGTCCTCCTCGCGCGCGGTCGCCTGCAGGTAGGCGAGGATCTCGGGCTGCTCGGAGAAGATGCTCGACCAGTCCGGGTTGAGCCGGAAGGAGAAGGAGTACATGTGCGAGGGCTGGTCGCACGCGGCTCCGGGATAGGTGTTGTCGCGCCAGGTGCCGCCGACGTCGTCGGCGCGCTCCAGGAGGACGAACGAGTCGTTCCCTCTGCGCTTCAGCTGAGCCGCCATCGCGAGGCCCGAGAAGCCGGTGCCGATGATGACGACGTCGTGCACGGTCGTCTCGTCGTCGAAGGGTGGGTGCTGGGTCGCGGTCATGCGGACTTCCTCTCGAGGGCGGCGAGCTGGAGGACCACGTCGTCGTCGACGCGCGCTCCGGGCTCGAAGGCGCCCGGTTCGCGCAGGAACCGGTCGACCAGGTGGAACAGGTGGGCCGGCCGCTCGGTGACGGACGCGTGCCCGCCCGCGACCTCGGCCATGGTGGATCCCGCGATGGCGCCGAACAGCTCGTGGCTGTGCTCCAGCGGCACGAGCTGGTCGCCGCGGGACCCGATGACGAGGGTCCGGCAGGCGATGTCGACCACACGGTCGGCGACGTCCATGCGGGCGTTCATCTCCATATGGCGGGCCGCCGACGGTCCGGTGACGTAGTCGTCGCACATCTGCTCGACCTGCGACCACGGGCGCGGGCCGATGTAGGGGATGGAGTTGAGGAAGGCACGACCGTAGACGTTCATCACCATGAAGGCCCGGAAGTGGCTCCGGTCCTGCAGGGCGTGCAGCCGCTGCCAGAGGTCGAACCTCAGCCGCATCGCGTTGTCGGTCTGCGCCCAGCCGTTCAGCAGCACGAGCGACTCGACGCGCGCCGGGTGGGCGGCCGCGGTCGCCGCTGCCACGCAGGATCCCATCGAGTACCCCAGGAGGCTCACGCTCTCGCCCGGGCACCGCTCGTCGAGCACCGCCAGGACCTGCGCCACCAGGTGGTCCAGCTCGAGTGGCCCGTCTCCTGCGTCGCCCAGGTCGATGCCCACCACCCGGCTCCGCGACGCGAGCATCGGGAAGAGGGTGAAGAAGTGCGACTCGACGGAGCCTCCGGTGCCGTGGATCATCACGACCGCGGGCCGACCGGGTCGCCGCTCGCCCGCGTCCTGGTACCCGACGACCGCGCCGTCGACCTCGACGGTCCCGGCGATGGTCCCGGGGTAGAGCTCGTGCTTCATGGGGATGCCTTTCGAACGGGCTGACTCAGAAGGTGATGACCTGGCGGACGGCGTGGCCGGCAGCGAGGCTGTCCATGGCCGCGTTGACGTCGTCGAGACCGATGGACGCCGAGACGAGCGCCTCGACGTCGAGGCGCCCGGCACGCCAGAGATCGACGTAGAGGGGGATGTCGCGATCGGGCACCGCCGAGCCCAGGTAGGACCCGACGATCGAACGGGCTCCCGCCGTGATGCCCAGGGGCTCGATCGAGCAGAGGTCTCCCGGCGCCGGTAGACCGACCGTGACCATGGTGCCGCCGACGGCAGTGGCTCCGACGGCGGTCTCGAACGCGCGCGGGTGGCCGGCCGCCTCGATCACCAGGTCGGCGGTGACCTCACGGTCGGCCGCCTCCACGGGGGTGTGCACCTCGGTCGCGCCGAGCTCGGTCGCGCGGGCCAGCTTCTCCGGCAGGTGGTCGATCGCGACGAGCCGCTCGACGCCGAGGGCGCGCGCGGTGATGAGTGCCGCCATCCCGACGCCTCCCAGGCCCACCACCGCAACGGAGTCGGACGGGGTCGGCCGACGCACGTTGAGGACCGCTCCGCCACCGGTGAGCAGGGCGCACCCGAGCACTGCGGCCACGGGCGCCGGCACGTCGGCGTCGACCGGGACGACGGAGCGACGATCCACGACGGCGTGGGTCGCGAAGCCCGACACCCCGAGGTGGTGCTGGACCTGCCCGCCCTGCGAGGTGATCCGGCGACCGCCGTCGAGCAGCGTGCCGGCCGCGTTGGTCGCCGAACCCCGCTCGCAGGGTCGGCGGCCGTCGGTCGAGCAACCCGCGCACTCGCCGCAGCGTGGGAGGAAGACCATGACGACCCGCTGCCCGCGCTCCAGGTCGTCGACGGCCGGGCCGATGTCCTCGACGATGCCCGCGGCCTCGTGGCCGAGCAGCATCGGAAGGGGGCGCGGGCGTGAGCCGTTGATGACCGAGAGGTCGGAGTGGCACAGGCCCGCCGCCTCGATCCGCACCAGCACCTCGTGGGGTCCGGGTGACTCGAGCGCGAGGTCCTCGATCACGAGCGGCCGAGAGTCGGCGTAGGGCGCGGCCGCCCCTGCGCTGCGGAGCACGGCGCCGCGCACGGCGATCGGGTAGGTGACGTCGGTGGCCTGTGTCATGATCAGCAGCTCTCTTGCAGAGGCCTCACGGACGGTGAGGCGGGGTGGAGGTCAACGGCCGGCCATCAGGCCGCCGTCGACGACGATCTCGGCGCCCGTGACGAACGAGCTGTCGTCGCAGGCGAGGAAGAGCACGCATCCGGAGACCTCGTCGGGTCGCGCTCCCCGCCGCAGTGGCGTGGCCTGCAGGAAGGCGTCGAGCGAGTCGGGACCGAGCCCGGCCAGCTCCTGCTCCAGCATCTCGGTGAACACCACGCCCGGGTGGACGCTGTTCACGCGGACGCCGTCGGGGCCGTGGGTCACGGCAGCGCTCTTGGTCATCAGCGTGACGGCACCCTTGGACGCGCAGTACGCGAGATACCCCGTGGTGCCGACGAGTCCGTAGACGGAGCTGACGTTGATGATCGAGCCACCTCCGGCGCGTCGCATCACGGGAACGACGTGACGCAGTCCGAGAAAGGTGCCCCGCTGGTTCACCGCGATGACGCGCTCGTAGGCGCTCTCCTCGATGTCGACAGCGTCCCGCATGTCCAGGACCCCGGCGTTGTTGACCAGCACGTCGATCGTTCCGCGCTCTGCCACGACGCCGGCGACCATCGAAGCCCAGCTGTCCGACGAGGCGACGTCGTGGACCACCGCCGTCGCCGAGCCCCCCGCCGCGCAGACTCGCCCCACCGTCGCCGTGACCGTACTGTCGATGTCGGTGGCGACGACGTGGGCACCCTCGCCGGCGAGCACCTCGCAGTGTGCCGCACCCATGCCCCGCGAGGCGCCGGTCACGACGACCGTCCTGCCCGCGAGCCTCCCCCCAGACCGGGTGGTCATCGACGGGCTCGCTCGGCGGCGTGCGCGAAGACGGTGGCGTCGTCATCGTTCGGTCCCCCCGCGACGAGCGCGGCCTCGAACTCGGGGTCCTGCATCAGCGCCGCGGTGGCCGCGAAGAAGCGGCGCGCCGATCCGGCGTAGTCGTAGCCCGTGACCGGCCCGAGCACGGGCTCGGCGATCACCGACCATGCAGCCTCACGGATGGCCGCACCGAAGTACATGAGCAGGGCGCGGGCATGGTCGCACGCTCGGTCGACCCCGAGGTAGGCGGTGAACACGCGCGATGCGCCCTCGGATCCGATCTGGCCGTAGTGGATGAGCATGGCCAGGTCCGAGTACGGCGTTCCCATCGCGCCGTACTCCCAGTCGACGAGCCAGGCCCGGTCGGGCTCGATCAGGTAGTTCTGCACCTGCAGGTCGTTGTGGCACAGCCGATCGGGCACGTCGAGCGAGTCGAACAGCGCCTCGAGCCGCGCCAGCATCTCCTCGATCTCGGCGATGTCGTCCGGCAGCGGCAGGCCCTCGTCGTGCGCGACCTCGATCCACGTGCGGGCGTCCTGGAACATCGAGAAGCGTCGGCCGGAGATCGGTTCGGCGTGGTGAACCCTCAGCAGGGTCTCCGTGCACAGCTCGATCACGCCGTCCTCGGCCAGGATCTCGGTGGTCATGGTGCGTCCGGGCACGAGCTGCGACAAGCAGTGCCCCTCCGGCAGCACCCAGGAGTACAGCCGCGGCACGCGCCCGCTGGCGAAGGCGTGCCGGTGGGCGTCGAGTCCCCGTGGACGGTCGAACAGGAACCGCTCGGTCATCAGACCGGCGAGCCGCATCGCGAGGTCGACCTCGCTCGTGGACACCACGAAGTTCTCGTTGCTGCCTCCGCCCTCGAGGCGACGGATTGCGACCGGACCGTCGAGCCCCGGGGCGTCGAGCGTGGTCAGGACCTCGAGGACGGCCTGGCGCGAGGCGGGCTCGACGTCGTCGGCGAACGTGAAGCGGTTCGCGTCTGCGGCGGTCGGTGCGTCGGTCATGTCGTCCCCTGTTCGGATGGCTGGGCGGTCTCGGGTCAGTCGAGCGTGACGTCGCCGGCGCGGGCGATGATCCGCTCGACCCAGGCGCGTGAGTCGTGGCCCTCGGGCCGACGGTCGGCGTCGACGGGCGTGATGCCGACCCGGCCGGCCAGCGTCGCGTGGAAGTCGGTCCCGGGCTCGTTCTCGAAGTCCGGGTCGGGGAAGTCGCCGGAGTCGTACGGCGCCACGGTCCAGTGGCCCTCGGCCACCTCGGTGGGCGTCACGCGCGACCGGTAGTAGCGCCGGCCGAGCCGCGTGACCACGGCCGGCTCGCCCGTCGGCTCGTGCGGCAGGTTCACGTTGAGGAAGACGTGCTCGAACGGCTCCGCCGCGACGACCGCCTCGATGAGGCGCGCGGCGTAGCGGGTCAGCCGGTACTCGTGGTCGGAGTGGTTGATGAACGGCGCTCCCCCCGCCGTCCCTTGCTGCGAGAACGCGATCGCTCGGACACCGTGCAGCGTCGCCTCGGCAGCAGCGGACGCGGTTCCCGAGTAGCTGACGTCGTGCCCCAGGTTGATGCCGATGTTGATGCCCGAGACGACCACGTCGACGGCGGGCCACAGTCCGTCGGTGAACAGCCCCGCGCGGACGCAGTCCGCGGGTCGTCCGGAGCACGCGAAGATCGCCTGCGAGTCGTCCGCGGCCGTCACCCGGCGCAGCTCAAGCGCCGGACGGATCGTCACGGCGTGCCCGGTGGCGCTGCGGTTCCCGTCGGGCGCGACGACCGTCACGCGGTGTCCTGCGGCGATCAGCGCCGAGCGGATCGCGGCGAGGCCGGGGCTGTCGAAGCCGTCGTCGTTCGTCAGAAGGGCATGCATGGCGCTCAGCTCCCGAGAAGCAGGCTCGGCCGGTCGGGCACGAGCTCGGCGGCGAAGGTGAAGGTGGTGGGCTCGCCGTGGACGATCCACTCCGCGGCGGTGCGACCGGCTGCGGGGGCGTTCGTCAGGCCCACCCCGCCGAGCCCGCCCACGGCCACGATGTCCGGGCGGTCGCGGTACGGACCGATCTGGAAGCGCCCATCGGCGCTGACGGGGTACAGACCGGACCAGCCGCCGGAGAACCGGAGGTCGTCCCAGCCCTCGAACCGCGACAGGATCTCCTCCCCGATGGCCTCGGCGTAGTCGGGGTCGATCTTGAGGTCGAAGTTCTCGGGGTCGATCGTGTCGCCGCCACTGCGGATCTCCTGGGTGTGCAGCCCCGCCAACAGGGATCCCGTCCCCTCGGTCCGGACCCACAGCGACTCCTCGCCCGATCCCGGCACGTACGTCTGCACCGCAGGGATGTGTCGTTCCGGCCGGTCCTCGAACTCGACCATGCAGATCTGGTGCCGCTCGTTCACGACCTTCTGCTCGACGCCAAGGACCTCGGCGACGGCCGGGGCGCCGGGACCGGCCGCGTTCACCACGACGTCGAACGCCCCGAGGTCGGCGCCGTCGGCACCGTACAGGCGGACCTGGCCGCCCTTTCGCTCGGCGCGCGCGACCCGGGTGCGGTTGCGGACCTTCGCGCCCAACGCGGTCGCCCGGATGCGGAACGCGTCGCACAGCTCGTGCCCGTCCATGTGACCGTCCTCGGGTCCGTAGAGACCGCCGACGAAGTCGTCCACGCGCATCCCCGGGACCAGGGCGGCCAGACCGGCCTGGTCGAGCAGCTCGCCCGGCACGCCGAGCTCGTCCTGCAGCTCACGCGCCTGCGCGTAGGCCGTCATCTGCTCGTGGGTCTTCGCGACGCGCACGTAGCCGCGCCGCACGAGCGAGAAGTCGCTCCACGTCGACACCCGCTCCAGCTCCCGGGCCGTGAAGGCCCGCATCTGGAGCTCCTCGACCTTGTTGGTCTGCCGGTTGAAGATGCCGGCCGAGCGGCCGGACGATCCCTCCGCGGGGTGGTGCGCCTCGAACACCACGATGTCGGTGAAGCCGAGCTCGGCCGTGTACATCGCCGTGCTCAGACCGGCCGCGCCGCCGCCGATGATGGCGATCGTGGGCGTGTGTGTCATGGGTGGCTCCAGGTGAGGGTCGTCGCGGTCAGGAACCGGCGGGCACGTAGATCAGCTTGTGGTTGAGGAACTCCTCGATTCCCGAGGGTCCGAGCTCGCGACCGAAGCCCGACCGCTTGGTACCGCCGAACGGGATCTCGGGACCGCCGCCCTCGCGCTGGTTGATGAAGACCATGCCTGCGTCGATGCGGCTCGCCACCTCCTCGGCGACGGCGACGTCGGTGTGGAAGACCGCCGCGCCGAGCCCGAAGGGGCTCTCGTTGGCGAGCTCGATCGCCGCCTCGACGTCGGGCACCCGGTGGATCACCGAGACCGGACCGAAGAGCTCCTCCTCGAAGGCGCGCGCCGTGCGGGGGACGTCGAGCAGGACCGTGGCGTCGACGTAGGCGCCCTCGCGGTCAGGGCGCCCGCCGCCGACCAGGACGGTGGCGCCGTGGGCGACGGCGTCCTCGACCTGCTCGATGAGCTCGGCCGCAGCGCCCTCCGACGACATCGGTCCGAAGGTCGACGCCTCGTCGAAGGGGTCCCCCGGCCGGTGCGCCTCGAACGCGGCCTTGGTCTTGGCCACGAACTCGTCGTAGAGGTCGTCGACGACGATGAAGCGCTTGCCGGCGTTGCAGGACTGGCCACCGTTGCTCATCCGGGCCTTGGTCGTGTGCACGATCGTGGCGTCCATGTCGTCGGTCGCGAGGACCAGGTACGGGTCGGAGCCACCGAGCTCCAGCACGACCTTCTTGAGGTGCCGGCCGGCGAGCGACGCGACGGTCGAGCCGGCGCGCTCGCTGCCGGTCAGGGACACCCCGGCGATGCGGGGGTCGGCGATGACGGTCTCCAGCTGGGCGTGGTCGACGAACAGGTTGGTGTAGACGCCGGCGGGCGCACCGGCGTCGGCGAACAGCGCCTCGAGCGCGAGGGCCGACTCGGGGCACTGGGAGGCGTGCTTCACCAGCACGGTGTTGCCTGCGACGATGTTGGGCGCCGCGAACCGGATCACCTGGTAGTAGGGGTAGTTCCACGGCATGATCCCGAGCAGCGCACCCGTGGCGGTCTTGCGGACGTAGGCCCGCGCACCGTCGTAGGCAGGCACGGGCACGTCGGCCAGCAGGGCGGCGGCGTGGTCGGCGTAGTAGCCCAGGATGGCGATGCAGATGTCGAGCTCGCCCTTCGCGTCGACGTGACGCTTGCCCATCTCGCGGGAGATGGTCGCCGCGAGGTCGTCCTTGCGCTCCTCCATGAGTCCCGCCACCGCGCGCAGGACGTCGACGCGCTTCGCGAGGTCGGTCGTCCGCCACTGCCGCTGGGCCGCGTCCGCAGTCGCGAGAGCCGATTCGAGGCGCTCCGCGTCGATGCGGTCATACGTCGCCTCGACCTGGTTGCTGGCGGGGTTGGTCACCACGAACTGAGATGCCACGACTGGCCCTTCCGATGTCGTCTGGGAGTCCTCGTCATCGTCGCCGAGGACCTCGAACACGTCGACCCTATCAATCGTTAGGCACCGGATGCAAGGGGCATCGCCCGGATCGGTCGACCGAGCCGTCCACGGCCGTCCCTGTCGGCACACTCCTCCGTCTGCCCTTGCAGCACTGCTGGCCTGCGGACTGGTCAACCCGGAGTTGACCGGACACTAGCCAGCGTCGGCGACGACGTGTACGTTTGCCCCTAACGTTCGTTAGGTCAATTGAGAGAACATGATGCCCGCCTCGCTCCCCCTCCCTCGGCGATGAGCTCGCCGCTCGTCGACGCGCGCCGGCAGCTGGCCGACGCGGTCAGGCTGCTCGGCCTCGACCGAGGCACGTTCGACCTGCTCGCGACCCCTCGGCGCGAGCTCACGGTCAGCATCCCGCTGCGTCGCGACGACGGCAGCGTCGAGGTCATCACCGGGCACCGGGTGCAGCACAACTACTCGCGGGGCCCGGCCAAGGGCGGCCTGAGGTACAGCCCGCAGGTCGACCTCGACGAGGTGCGCGCCCTCGCGATGTGGATGACGTGGAAGTGCGCCCTGCTCGACGTGCCCTACGGCGGGGCGAAGGGTGGCGTGGCGATCGACCCGCGCCGGTACTCCACGGCCGAGCTCGAGCGCGTCACGCGCCGGTACACGTCGGAGATCTCACCACTCATCGGCCCTGAGCACGACATCCCCGCGCCGGACATCGGCACCGACGAGCAGACCATGGCCTGGATGATGGACACCTACTCCGTCGGGTGTGGAAACACCGTCCTGGGCGTCGTCACCGGCAAGCCGATCAGCCTCGGTGGTTCCCTCGGCCGGGCCTCGGCCACCTCCCGTGGCGTTGTCCACGTCGCCCTCGAGGCGTTGAGGCATCTCGGTCTGGACCCAGCAGGCTCCAGCGCAGCGGTCCAGGGCTTCGGCAAGGTCGGCCGGGGTGCGGCGCGCTTCCTGGCCGACGCCGGTGTGACGGTCCGCGCGGTCAGCGACCAGTACGGCGGCGTCCACCACGCCGACGGGCTCGACGTCGCGGCCCTCGAGGCCCACGTCGACGAGACCGGGTCGGTGGTCGGGTTCGCCGGCGCCGAGCCGATCGACAACGCCGACCTGCTCGAGCTCGACGTCGACCTGCTCGTGCCCGCCGCGGTCGAGGGCGTGATCCACGGCGACAACGCCGAGCGGGTCCGCGCGCGCCTCGTCGTCGAGGGCGCCAACGGCCCCACGACCGCCGAGGCCGACGCGGTGCTCGCAAAGCGGGGCATCACCGTGGTGCCCGACATCCTCGCGAACGCCGGGGGCGTGATCGTCTCCTACTTCGAGTGGGTCCAGGCCAACCAGGCGTACTGGTGGACCGAGGACGAGGTCGAGGGCCGCCTCGCCGACCGCATGACCACCGCCTGGAAGCACGTGCTCGAGCACGCCCAGGACGGCGACCTCACCCTGCGCGCCGCGGCGACGAGCCTCGCCGTCAAGCGCGTCGCCCGAGCCCACGTCCAGAGAGGCCTGTACCCGTGAACACCCATGATCTCGTCAGCATCGACCCCGGCCACGGGGTCCTCATCGACGGACAGTGGCGCCGCGGCGGCGCCGGCTTCTTCGAGGTCCAGAACCCCGCCGACCGCACGCACCTGGGCCACGTGGCCGACGGCGACCTGCTGGATGCCACACGCGCCGTCGACGCCGCGGCCGCCGCGTTCGACGCGTGGCGGGCGACCGCGCCCCGGGAGCGCTCTGACATCCTGCGCCGGGCCTTCGAGCTCATGCACCGCGACCTCGATCGACTCGCGACCCTGATCTCGCTGGAGAACGGGAAGTCCCTGACCGACGCACGCGCCGAGGTCGGGTACGCGGCCGAGTTCTTCCGGTGGTTCGCCGAGGAGTCCGTCCGCCCAGGCGGCGACTACGGATCGTCCCCCGCCGGGGGAACCCGCACGATCGTCACGCACCGACCCGTGGGCGTCGCGGCGCTGATCACGCCGTGGAACTTCCCGGCGGCGATGGCCACCCGCAAGATCGCCCCGGCCCTCGCGGCGGGGTGCACGGTCGTCCTGCGCCCGGCGTCCGAGACACCCCTGACCGCGATCGCCGTGGGCCACCTCCTGGTCGAGGCAGGGGCGCCCGCCGGCGTCGTCAACGTCGTGCCCAGCAAGGACTCCTCGGGCATCGCGAGGACCTGGCTGTCCGACCCCCGCGTCCGCAAGATCTCCTTCACCGGCTCCACCCGCGTCGGCACGATCCTCCTGAAGCAGGCCGCCGACCGCATCGTCAACGCCTCGATGGAGCTGGGCGGCAACGCCCCGTTCGTCGTCGCGGACGACGCCGACCTCGACGCGGCGGTGGCCGGTGCACTGGTCGCCAAGTTCCGCGGCGGCGGACAGGCCTGCACCGCGGCGAACCGGTTCTACGTGCACGCGTCGGTCCACGACGCGTTCGTCGCACGGTTCGGCCGGGCGGTCGAGGCCCTGACGGTCGGCCCGGCCGCCTCGGGCGCCGAGATCGGGCCCCTCATCTCCGCCAAGGCGGTCGACGACCTCGAGCAGGTCGTCCAGGACGCCGTCGCGTCGGGCGCCCGCGTGGCACATCGGGCCGAGATCCCCGCCTCCGCAGGCTGGTTCTACCCGCCGACGGTGCTCGTCGACGTGGCGCCCGAGGCGGACATCCTCGAGACGGAACTGTTCGGCCCGGTCGCACCGGTCGTGCGGTGGCACGACGACGAAGGGCTGCTGGCCATGGCCAACCGGTCGGAGATGGGCCTCGCGTCGTACGTCTTCAGCGGCGACCTGCACCGGGCGCTGCGCCTGGCCGAGGGTCTCGACGCGGGCATGGTCGGCGTCAACCGCGGTCTCGTCTCGGACCCCTCCGCGCCGTTCGGCGGCGTCAAGCAGAGCGGCCTGGGACGCGAAGGGGCCCGTGAGGGACTCGCCGAGTTCACGGAGACCCAGTACTTCTCGGTGGCGTGGACATGAGCGGGACGGGCACCGGGAGCCGCTGGTTCACGACCGCGCGGCAGAAGCACCGGGCGCCGGGCGAGCTCGACGACGAGCCCTGGGGCGTCCGTCACGCGCGGGAGATCGGTGGTCCCACGACGGCGTGCGGACTGTCGGCCGTCACCTGGCACCTGTTCCTCGTGCTCCCCTACGAACCTCATGCGACCGAGGCCTGCCCGGCGTGCACCGCACGCCTGGCAGCCTGACGACTGAAAGGCATCCCATGACCCAGCGCCAGGTTCCGAACCCTCGCGAGATCTTCGAGCTGCTCCGGTTCAAGAAGCCGGTGCTCAACCCGAGGAGACGTCGACTCGAGGCGGCCCTCACCATCCACGACCTCCGCCGGATCGCCGCTCGACGTACCCCGCGCGCCGCGTTCGACTACACCGATGGCGCAGCCGAGGGCGAGCTGTCGCTGGCCCGTGCCCGCCAGGCGTTCGAGGACGTGGAGTTCAGCCCGCGCGTGCTGCGGCCGGCCGAGTCGGTCGACACCTCGACCACCATCCTCGGCGGCCCGTCGCGGCTCCCGTTCGCGATCGCCCCGACCGGCTTCACCCGGCTGATGCAGACCGAGGGCGAGATCGCCGGCGCCGGAGCCGCGGGCGCGGCCGGCATCCCGTTCACGCTGTCGACACTGGGCACCACGTCGATCGAGGACGTGAAGGCCGCCAATCCTGACGGACGCAACTGGTTTCAGCTGTACGTCATGCGCGACCGCGAGATCTCCTACGGGCTGGTCGAGCGCGCGCAGGCCGCCGGCTTCGACACGCTGCAGTTCACGGTCGACACCCCCGTGGCCGGCGCCCGCCTTCGCGACAAGCGCAACGGTTTCTCGATCCCGCCGCAGATCTCGCTCAAGACGATCGTCAACGCCGCGATCCGCCCGTGGTGGTGGTTCGACTTCCTCACCACGCCGAAGCTCGAGTTCGCGTCGCTCAGCTCCACCGGCGGCACGGTCGGCGAGCTGCTCAACTCAGCGATGGACCCGACGATCAGCTTCGAAGATCTCGACGTCATCCGGTCGATGTGGGGCGGCAAGATCGTGATCAAGGGTGTCCAGAACGTCGAGGACGCGAAGAAGCTGGCCGGTCTGGGCGTCGACGGCGTGATCCTGTCCAACCACGGCGGGCGCCAGCTCGACCGCGCACCCGTACCGTTCCACCTCCTCCCCGAGGTCGTCCGCGAGGTCGGCTCCGACGTCGAGATCGGCGTCGACACCGGCATCATGAACGGCGCCGACATCGTCGCTGCCATGGCACTGGGCGCCGACTTCACGATGATCGGCCGCGCCTACCTCTACGGTCTGATGGCCGGCGGCCGCCAAGGCGTCGACAGAACCATCGAGATCCTCGAGACCGAGATCGTCCGCACGATGCAGCTGCTGGGCGCCTCGACCATCGACGAGCTCGAGCCCGCTCACGTCACCCAGCTTGAGCGACTCGTCCCGATCAACCGTCACTGACCATCGGACGTCAGGAGTGGAGACCCATGACCGAACAGAAGACCAGTACATCCCGCGTGAAGCGTGGCATGGCCGAGATGCTCAAGGGCGGCGTGATCATGGACGTCGTCGACGCCGAGCAGGCGCGCATCGCCGAGGACGCCGGCGCCGTCGCGGTCATGGCGCTCGAGCGGGTCCCGGCCGACATCCGCGCGCAGGGCGGTGTGGCGCGCATGAGCGATCCCGACCTCATCGACGGCATCGTCTCGGCCGTCTCCATCCCGGTGATGGCCAAGGCGCGCATCGGCCACTTCGCCGAGGCGCAGGTGCTGCAGAGCCTGGGTGTGGACTACATCGACGAGTCCGAGGTCCTCACGCCGTCGGACTATGCGAACCACATCGACAAGTGGGCCTTCAACGTGCCGTTCGTGTGCGGTGCGACCAACCTGGGGGAGGCGCTGCGTCGCCTCACCGAGGGTGCGGCCTTCATCCGCTCCAAGGGTGAGGCCGGAACGGGCGACGTGTCGAACGCCGTCACCCACATCCGCAAGATCACCGGCGAGATCCGTCGCCTGCAGGCCCTGCGCGAGGACGAGCTGTACGTCGCGGCCAAGGAGCTGCAGGCGCCCTACGAGCTCGTCAAGGAGGTCGCCGAGCTCGGCAAGCTGCCCGTCACCCTGTTCACCGCCGGCGGCATCGCCACCCCGGCCGACGCCGCGCTGGTCATGCAGCTGGGCTCGGAGGGCGTCTTCGTCGGTTCGGGCATCTTCAAGTCCGGCAACCCCGCCCAGCGGGCCGAGGCGATCGTCAAGGCCACCACCTTCTACGACGACCCCGACGTCGTCGCGAAGGTCTCCCGCGGGCTCGGCGAGGCCATGGTCGGCATCAACGTCGACGACATCCCCGAGCCCCACCGCCTCGCCCAGCGCGGCTGGTGAGGGGCGTGGACCGCTTCTCACCGGCCGCCTCGGAACGGGAGGCAGCGGATCACCCCAGCCTGATGCACACCCGTTCGAGCAAATCGAGAACAAGAACCGGGGAACGCAGGCTCCGTCGCCTTCTGAGCCACGACACGACGACACTCCCACCGTTCTCTGCGATGATGATGGTCGGAGCATGGACCGTCCGAATCGACCTCCGGACAGAGATCCCCAGCGTCCAGGGCCTCTAGCTCAACTGGCAGAGCAGCGGACTTTTAATCCGCGGGTTGTGGGTTCGAGTCCCACGGGGCCTACCGTTCCAGCTCCAGATAAAACCTCTTCGGCGCGAGTTACCAGCGGCGTTACCGGTCCACAGCCGGCGCCTGGGTCAGGTACGACCAGGACTCACACACGACTTCCAAACCCAAGGCCGCGCGCGATCCCCCTGCGGATCTACTAGGGCTGTGATCCCACCCATGGGAATCTAGGAAACGCTACGACCGGTTCGAGGGAGATCTCAGAGTGTCAATCGCCGGCCAGTCCTCCACGACGCCGCTGTATCCACCACTCTCGGACGCAGACCTAATCCCTGACAGCGCGGTCTCGACGAGCCTTGAGGACGAGTTCGAGCACGAGCAAATCGCCGACCGACGCGCCCAACTGGTTTCGAGCGTCGAAACTCCGAGCACCGTAGCGCTGTACGGACCATGGGGTTCCGGGAAATCCAGCATCTTCCCGCTCGTCAAGGAAAAGCTTGATAACGCTCCTGGCGCGTACCGACTCGTCCGATACGACGCCTGGCGGTTTAGTGGTACTTCGCTCAAGCGACACTTTGTGCTGAATGCTGCACGGGAACTGGCGAAGTACGAGTCTGAAACTCAATCGACAGATTGGGTAACCGAGAGGCTCTACGAGACGTCGACTGCCTCGAGATTCGCGTGGCAGAAGGTCCTCAAGAAGTTCGCGTTGGCTGGTCTCATCTCGGGCGTGGCGCTCGCCATTGTCGGCGTTGTCGCCGGATGGTCCGGATCCGGCGCCTTCAGTACAGACTTCCGCGGTGGCGTTGAGCGGAGTCTCGCGTTGGTGAGCCCAATCTTCCTCTTCGCTGTCGGCGCGATCCCATTCATCGAGTTCCTCAAGGTGTCAGTCAGCCGCGGACCATCGTGGCAAAGAACGTGAACCCCAGTCGGTTCCCCCCTCAGTACGTCGAGATCGACCATCGCGAGAGCAAGACGCCTCTTCCGCTCCTGAAAGTGTGGATGGTCCGCCAACGCCACGCGTCCGAGATCGTGAACTGAACGCCGAAGGTCGGGGCCCCGAGCAAACTCCGGGCCCCGACCTTCTGCGGTCCTACGCCCCGGCACACCCGACGGGGACGCCGTACCCGGACCGACGCGCGGACGGGCACGAACCGCGTAGCGACAGCCGCCGCGGTCATGTCAATTCCGTAGCCACCGCCAACCTGTCTCCGACGAGGCCACACAGTTCCCCGCGCCTTCGCCCTGACATCAAGCCGGCCGTTCCTCCCTCGCGGTCGCAGCGTCGGATCAGGAACGCTGCGCGCGCCACCCGCCCCCGAGGGCCTCCGTCGCACTCCCTCGAGCATCGACGGCGCGGGTGGCCTCCCCGTCGACCTGAAGTCCGCTCGAACAAGCACGGTGTGGGGGTGATGCTCTCCTCCTCCGGTCCGAGGCCTTCGATGGAGACCTCCGAGCACGTGCCGGAGGCTGAGCACCCGGACCCAGACCTCCGTCTCACGAGAGCGCCGCTGCGGGGCCGACGGGAAGCTCGGAACGATGCGCGGCGCGCTGATCCCCGGCCCCCGGGCCGCCGCTGTTCCTTGCCGCCGGCGCGCGAGCGACGCAGCCCGCTCGGTCAGACTCGAACGGTGTGGGGCGTGGGGGGGGGGCGCCCGCGGGGGCGCCCCCCCCCCCCCCCCCCGCCACCCACCCCCCCCCCCCCGCCCTGCGCCCGGCGGGGGGGGGGGGGGGGCGGGCGCCCCCCCCCGGCCCCCCCCCCCCCCCCCCCCACACGAAGACCGACACTCCCGACATCCGGTCCGGAGCATAGGTTTCGCGAACCGCTGCAGCCGCGCGAAAGCGTCTGAGAGACATTCCGAATGCGACGAAGGCTCAGCGCGGTCCCCACACCGTTCTCGCCTGCCACGGCCGGGTTGACCCCTGGACTCGCGCGGGTCCGCCCGTCCAGAGATGCAGAAGCGGCCGATCGTCGGAAGAAGGCGCACCGCAGCCTCGATGGTCGCGATCCGGCGGCTGTGGGGTGACCGACCGGGTCCCTCGGGGACGGTAACGCACACGAGCACGCCATAGTCCGACAGCGATTCCGTGGGGCCGGTGCAGACGCTGCGAAGAAGCCTCCGACGCAATCACGTCTAGGTGAGTGCAGCTCGCCACCGCGCAAGAAGTCCGTAAGCGTCAGCGCGTCTCACGTCGCGCGAGTTCACCTTCGGGAGGCTCCTGGTCTCGAAGGACCACAAGGAGGTCGCCGCCCTCGACCTGCTTGGCATCCGAGACGACGACCCGATCGACCGTGCCCGCGCGGGGTGTGGTGATGGACGCTTCCATCTTCATGGCCTCGATGGTGGCGACGACCTGGCCCGCTTCGAGCACCTCGCCCTCGGTGACGGACGTCTGGACGACGCCGGCGAAGGGAGCGGCGACGTGTCTCGGGTTCGTGGCGTCGGCCTTCTCAGCATTCTGAACCCGCGAGTCCGCCGAACGATCTCGCGTCTCGGTGCGCCGCAGCTGGCCGTTGATCGTGCCGAGCACGGTGCGCATGCCTCGCTCGTCGACCTCGCCGACCGCCTCGATGCCGAAGACGAGAAGCCGGCCCTCCCCCACCTCGACCTCGGTCTCGACGCCGGGCCGAAGTCCGTACAGGAACGCGTCCGTCGGGAGCTTGGAGACGTCACCGAACTGGTCACAGGAGGCTTCGAAGTCCGCCGCCGGTCCGGGGAAGAGCAGACGGTTCAGCGTGGCTCGACGATCAGTCTCGAGACCTGTCGTCTCGTCGTCGGTGAGCTCAACGAGACCACGCTGCGCGCTGCGTCCCTCCAGCGCCCTCGTGCGGAACGGTTCGGGCCAGCCTCCGGGCGGATCGCCGAGCTCTCCAGAGAGGAACCCGACGACCGAGTCGGGTAGGTCGAAGGAGGAGGGGTCCGTCGCGAAGTCCATCGGCTCGGCGCCGGCCGCCACGAGGTGGAGTGCCAGGTCGCCGATGACCTTGGACGACGGCGTCACCTTCGGCACGTTGCCGAGGATGTCGTTGGCCGCGGCATACATGTCCTCGATCTGCTCGAACTTCTCGCCGAGTCCCAGCGCGACGGCCTGCTGGCGCAAGTTCGACAGCTGACCTCCCGGGATCTCGTGGCGGTAGACCCGCCCCGTCGGCGCGGGCAGTCCTGACTCGAACGGCGCGTAGAGCCGCCGCACGGCCTCCCAGTACGGCTCAAGGGCGTCGACCGCGGCGATGGCGAGCCCTGTCGGCCGCTGCGTGTGGTTCGTCGCCGCGACCAGCGCCGACATCGGGGGCTGGCTGGTCGTCCCGGCCATCGACGCACTGGCTGAGTCCACCGCGTCGACACCGGCGTCGATCGCCGCGACGAGTGTCGCGAGCTGACCTCCAGGCGTGTCGTGAGTGTGCAGGTGGACCGGCAGGTCGAACCGCGCCCGCAGGGCCGAGACGAGGGTGCGAGCAGCGGGCGCGCGGAGCAAACCGGCCATGTCCTTGATCGCCAGGACGTGCGCGCCGGCCTCGACGATCTCCTCGGCCAGCCGCAGGTAGTAGTCGAGCGTGTAGAGCTTCTCGCCGGGATCGGAGAGGTCACCCGTGTAGCAGAGCGCGACCTCCGCAACCGTCGTCCCAGTGGCGCGGACGGCGTCGATCGCCGGTCGCATCTGCGAGACGTCGTTGAGGGCGTCGAAGATGCGGAAGATGTCGATGCCCGTCTCGGCCGCCTCGGCCACGAACGCGTCCGTGACCCTCGTCGGATAGGCCGTGTAGCCGACTGTGTTGCGACCGCGGAGCAGCATCTGCAGCGCCAGGTTCGGCATGGCCTCGCGAAGCTCTGCCAGGCGCTGCCACGGGTCCTCGGTCAGGAATCGCAGGGCAACATCGAACGTCGCGCCGCCCCAGCACTCGACGCTGAGCAGCTCGGGCGTCAACCGGGCGACGTGCGGCGCCACGTCGACCAGGTCGCGCGTGCGGACGCGTGTGGCGAGCAGCGACTGGTGGGCGTCACGGAACGTGGTGTCGGTGACACCGACCGTGCGCGCTTCACGTAGAGCTCGCGCGAAGCCCTCGGGCCCGAGGTTGCGGAGCCGCTGACGTGAACCGGCCGGGGCGGGGACGTCGAGGTCGATCGTGGGCAGCTTGGCGCGAGGGGAGATCGCGATGGGCGACTCACCGTGCGGCTTGTTCACGGTCACGTCGGCGAGGTACCGCAGCGTCTTGTCCGTGAGGTTGCCGGCCCCCTGGGCATGGAGCAGCTCCGGGTGGTCGGCGATGAACGTCGTGGTGACCGGCGCAGCCTCCTGGGCGGAGAAGTCCGGGTGTTCCAGAAGCGACTGGAGGAACGCGAGGTTCGTCGAGACGCCGCCGATCTGGAACTCCCGTAGAGCCCTCCGCACGCGACGGATGGTCGCGGGGAAGTCGCGTCCGCGGCACGTCATCTTGCTGAGCATCGAGTCGAAGTGGGCACCCACCTCGGCACCGGTATAGATCGTTCCGCCGTCGAGGCGCACACCTGGTCCGCCCGGCGACCGATAGGCGGTGATGGTGCCGGTGTCCGGCCGGAACCCGTTCGCGGGATCCTCGGTCGTGATGCGGCACTGGAGCGCGAAGCCGCGCACCGTGATGTCGTCCTGGTCGGCCAGGCCGAGGTCGGCCAGCGACTCACCCGCGGCGATCCTCATCTGCGCTTGGACGAGGTCGACGTCGACGACCTCTTCCGTGACGGTGTGCTCGACCTGGATGCGTGGGTTCATCTCGATGAAGACGTAGCGTCCGTCCTCCCCGAGCAGGAACTCCACCGTCCCCGCGCACACGTACCCGATGGACCGCGCGAAGCGGACCGCGTCCTCGCACATCGCTGTCCGGACGTCCGGGTCGAGGTTCGGCGCCGGCGCCATCTCGACGACCTTCTGGTGCCGACGCTGCACCGAGCAGTCCCGCTCGTGGAGGTGCACGACGTTGCCGCGAGGATCGGCCAGGACCTGCACCTCGATGTGACGAGCGCCGACCACCGCCTCCTCGATGAAACAAGTCGGATCGCCGAACGCACCCTCGGCTTCCCGCATGGCCGCCTCGAGAGACGGTCGCAGGTCCGCAGGGTCGTCGACGCGGCGCATCCCTCGCCCTCCTCCCCCGGCGACGGCCTTCACGAAGAGCGGGTATGAGAGTGACGCGGAGGACGCGACGAGCTCGTCGACGTCCGCGCTCGGCGCGACCGATGCCAGCACCGGCACGCCGGCACCCTTGGCCACTGCGATCGCCGCGGCCTTGTTGCCCGCGAGCTCGAGCACCTCCTTGGGCGGACCGATGAAGGCGATCCCCTCTCGGGCACACGCCTGAGCCAGGTCAGGGTTCTCGCTGAGGAACCCGTAGCCGGGGTAGACCGCGTCGGCACCCGCTCGCTTCGCCGCAGCCACGATCGCCTCGACGTCGAGGTAGCTGCGGACCGGGTGGCCCCGCTCCCCGATCTCGTAGGCCTCGCTCGCGCGCACACGGTGCTCGGAGCGGCGGTCCTCGAACGGGAACACGGCGACGCTCTGGGCGCCCAGCTCGTCTGCCGCGCGGAACGCGCGTATCGCGATCTCTCCGCGGTTGGCGACGAGGATCTTCCTGAACATCTGTTCTCCCTGGGCTTCAGGTCGGCGGGCCAGCGTCGAATCTCGCCGACCGCTAGGGTCGGAGCCCGATCAGACGCGCACACGCGACACAGGTGTCGACATCGCGCACGTCCAAGCGCCGGTCGAAGTGCGTCACCCAGTCGAGGGCGTGCTCACCGCACACGGTCGTCGGCGCACCGAGCTGGCGGACGTGCCGCGTGCCGGTCGGGTCCGACCGACTGGCCTTTCCCCACACCACGTGACGGGTGCAGACGTGGAACGTCGGCGGCTTCGTCGTGCTCATCGTGCGTGGGTTGCCCCACCGTCGACCACGAGCGTCTCCCCCACGACGTAGTCGCCGGCTCGGGACGCGAGGTAGATCGCGGCGCCGGCCATGTCCTCCGGGTCGCCGATGCGCCTGGCTGGTACGAGCTGCACGACTGCCTCTGCGTTGTCGCGCGCCTCCCGGTTCATGCTGGAGGCGAAGGCGCCCGGAGCGATCCCCGAGACGGCGATGCGACGATCGATCAAGGCGAGCGCCATGCGCCGAGTCAGGTGGATGACACCCGCCTTGCTCGCGTGGTAGCTGAAGGTCTGGTCGGCGTTCAGGGAGATGCCGTCGATGGAGGAGATGTTGATGACCTTGGCGAGGTGGTCGTGCGTTGCGGCCATCAGCTCCTCCTGCAGAGCCTGCGTGAGGAAGAACGGCGTCTTGAGGTTGATGTCCATGACCTTGTCCCAGCCCGACTCGGGGAACTCGTCGAACTCGGCCCCCCACGCTGCGCCGGCGTTGTTGACGAGGATGTCGAGCGTCGACTCTCGCTCCCGGTAGGCACTCACGAGCGCGCCGATGCCGTCCATCGTCGAGACATCGGCCGGGATGGAGACGCACTCACCGAGCGATGAGAGCTCTGCGGCCGCGGCGTCGCAGGCCTCGGCCTTCCGCGCGGTGATGTACACGCGGGCGCCGCTGCGAAGGAAGCCTTCGGCGATCATCCGACCGATGCCGCGAGAGCCGCCCGTGACGATGGCGGTGCGGCCCTGGAGGGAGAACAGGGTCGAGACATCCATGGGGACCCCTTTCTGGGGAGAGAGTCGTGGGTGACGCAGGCCGCCGAGCAAGCAGGACCGCGCTCAGACCTGGAGGACGAGCTTTCCGGTGTTCATCCCGCGGAAGAGACCGCTCAGCGCTTCGGGGAAGTTCTCGATTCCCGAGACCACGGTCTCCCGGGGATCGAGAGTGCCGCGGCGGATCATCTCGCGCAGTCCCTCGACGGCCTCCGGGTAGCGATCGACGTAGTCGAGCACGAGGAACCCGGTGATCGAGGCTCGCTGGATGATGAGGAACCGCATGGCGCGGGGACCTTCGGGCGGGGTCTCGGCGTTGTACGCGGAGATCGCACCGCACATGACCACGCGCGCACCGCGACGCAGGTTCACCAGACCCGCATCGAGGACCGTCCCGCCGACGTTGTCGAAGAACACGTCGACCCCTTCGGGCGCCAACTCGCGGATCTGGTCCGCGAGACCGTCGCTCCGGTAGTCGACCGCGCCGTCGAAGCCGATCTCACGCAACCACGAGCATTTCTCGGGCCCACCCGCGATGCCGATCACGCGACACCCGCGTGCCTTCGCCAGCTGCCCGACCACGCTCCCGACTGCTCCCGCTGCGCCCGACACCAGGACGGTCTCCCCGTCGACGAGACGCCCCACGTCCAGGAGTCCGAACCAGGCGGTCATGCCGGTGAGCCCCAGGGCGCCGAGCCACAGGCTGGGGCTCTCGTCGCCCTTCTCGATGACCTCGACCTCCGCGCCATCGCTGACGGCGTGCTCGGTGACGCCGAAGAAGCCACTCACCGTCGCCCCGACCGGGAACTCGTCGTGGTCCGACGCGGTCACGCGTCCGACGGCATGGGCTCGCATGGTCTCGCCGAGCTGCACCGGGGGCAAGTAGGACGGCACGTCCCTGATCCATCCGCGCATCGCAGGATCCAGGGAGATGTAGTCCACCGCCACGGCGAACTCGCCAGCTCCCGGGTCTGGCAGGTCGACGGACTCGATCCTCCAGGTGTCGTCTCCCAGGGCGCCCACAGGGCGGTCGGCGAGGACGACTCGGCGTGTGCGGATGGTCATGCAGGGGTCCTCTCCTGCGCGGTCGGGATCCTGCGGGTGACTCTGCGCTTCAGCTGAGCCGGGCGTGCTGGGTGGTTGAGGGCAACCACCCGATGCACGTCACCGTCGGCCGACCACTCCATCAGCGCGGGTGTGGACTCGAGAGATCCTTCGACGGAGGTCGGGTCATCGGCGGTCGCAACACCGACCATCTTCAGGTCGATCCCGAACTGCTCGGTCCAGTAGTAGCGCGAGGGGCGGTAGGGCGTGGCGCCGTCGCCGCGAAGCAGTGCCGAGGCGGCTGCTCGAGCCTGCTCGACAGCGTTCGTCCAGCTCGGGTTGCGACGACGCAGTCGCCCGTCGCGCTGCACCGCGACGTCGCCGGCAGCGACGATGTTCCGCGCGGCTCGGCACCGGGAGTCCACGTGAACACCGGCGGGAGATGCGAGCCGCGTGTGCGCCAGCCACTCGACGTTCGGCTGGTCGCCGATCGCGGACACGACGAGATCAGCCGTCAGCGTCTCGCCCGACGAGAGCCGGACTCCCTCAGCGCGATCGGTGCCGACGACCGCGAACGACTCGTCGACGACCCGCAGCCGCACGCCGGCGGCCTCGGCCGCTCGCCGCATGCGCGCGGCGACCAGAGGACCGAGCAGTCGCTCGAGCGGTGGTTCCCGGTCGATCACCGTCACGTCCTTGCCGAGCTCTCGGCAGGTGGACGCGATCTCCATGCCGAGGAATCCGCCGCCGATCACCAGGACCGAGGAGGCCTGCGGAAGAAGCGATTCGAGGGTCCGAGCGTCCGGGAGGTCCCGCAGTACCTGCGGGTGTGTCCCCGCGGCGGTGAGGCGTCGAGCACTCGATCCGGTGGCGATGACCAACCCGTCGTACGGCACGTCTCCCGCCACCGTGCGGACGACCTGCCGCGCCTCGTCGATCCCGACCGCTCGGGCCCGAAGGCGCAGGTCGACGCCGTCCGACATCGGCGGGAGCAGGACGTCGGCCTCGGTCTCCCGCCCAGCGAGCAGGCCCTTCGACAGAGGTACGCGCGTGTACGGTGTGACGTCCTCGTCGCTGAGCATGGTGATGGTGCCGTCGAAGCCTTCGAGTCGGAGGGACTCGACGGCCGTCGTCGCGGCGATCGACCCCCCGACGACGACGACACGACGCATCGTCACGGGACGATCCGCAGGGCCGCCACCGGGCAGACTCGTGCCCCCGCCTCGGCAGCCGGCTCGAGCTCAGGCGGAAGGACGTCGTGCAGCAGGGTCACGACGGCGTCGTCGTCGAGCTCGTAGACCGACGGCGCGACGTCCTCACAGAGGCCATGACCTTCGCACCGGGCGATGTCTGCGGTGATCTTCACGACTGGCCTCCTACGGGTGCCGAGCGGGGGGTGGTCTTGACGGGCAGCGACCTGAGGCCCCGGATGACGGGGTTGAAGTAGCGCTCGGGAGCCGCCGTCAGGGTGAGGGACTCCACCCGCTCCGCGAGCGCCGTGACGATGGCGCGAGCCTCGAGCCGCGCGAGACCCTGGCCGGCGCACCCGTGGACGCCGTTGCCGAACGCGAGGTGGTCGAGCGAACCTCGGTGGAGGTCGAACTCATCCGCCGTTGCTCCGAAGTGGCGCTCGTCGCGGTTGGCCGAGGCGAAGTGCAGGCACACGCGACTCCCCTCCGGGATCAGCGTGCCGTCGACCTCGACGTCGCGCGTCGTCTCACGGAAGAACGCCTGCACCGGCGACTCGAACCTCAAGGTCTCCTCGAACGCGGGCCCGGCCAGCGAGACGTCGTCACGCACCTGCTCCCACACGTCGGGACGCTCCGCGAACACCCGGAGCATCGATCCGATGCCGTTGACGGTGGTGTCCATGCCTGCCACCAGGAAGGCCCTCATGAGGGGGAAGGCCTTGTCCTCCGGCAGGCGACCCTCGTCCACGGCATCCAGGACCGCCGCGCCCCAGCTGCCGGGCGTCAGCGTCTCGCGCGTCCCCACCTTCTGGACCCACTCGAGGAAAGCGACCAGGAACGGCATCCGCTCCTGGATCTCGGGGGTGATCGGCCCGAAGGTGGCGAACGCTGCGTCGGCGCCCGGGATCAGGTTCTCCCGCCCTTCCTCCGGCAGGCCGATGAGGTCGGCGACCACCTGCAGCGGCAGCTTCTGGGCAAGTTGAGTGATGGCATCGAAGGAGCCCAGCGGAAGGGCCTCGTCCACGAGCGCCGCCGCCTGCGCGTTGATCTCGCCGGAGAGTCGGCGGATGGCACGCGGCGAGACCTGCTCGGAAAGGACCTGACGCAGAGCGTCGTGCGCGGGCGGGTCGGAGGCCAGGAGGCCCCCGATCTGCGTCTCGTTGATCCGCGGATCGAGGCCGGTCCCCCGCGCGGACGTGAAGGTCGGCCAGTCCTGGAGCGCCGCTCGCACGTCGTCGTACCGGGCGAGGAGGTAGAAGCCGTGCCGGCGCATGAACGGAGCACCGCCCAGCTCGCGCAGCTGGCTCCACGCCTCGTACGGCCCCTCGAGGAGCAGAGCCTTGCTGAAGAGGTCGACATCCGACTCGACCTGGTGGGTGAGGCGCGACATTGCATCCTTCGATCGAGGCGGGGAGGGCCGGCGGGCGCAGAGCGCTCGACCTGTCCTGTGATCGGCGTCATAACACCATAGCCCGTTTCGCCATGTCAAGAGAATTTCGAAATCTGGTCGATCTGCGATGGGACCCTCTGATTCACCGCCACAGATTTCGAAATACTCTTGACATGTCGCATCTTGTTGCTGTCTTGTGATCACCACCACACCGTCCTCGGGCGGCCAGGCACCCCTCGACCACGGAGACCACCATGAACCGGCCCACGACTCGACGAGGCGCACTCGCCTCCCTCGTCGCCCTGCTCTCGATGACCGTCAGCGCCTGCGGAGGCCAGACGGCACAGGACTCGGACGGGCCCGTGAAGATCGCGGTGGGCGTCGTCCCCATCGCCGACTACAGCCCGGTCACCTACGCGGCCAGCCAGGGGTACTTCGAGGACGAGGGCCTCGACGTCACGGTGCAGACCCTCGCAGGTGGGGCGGCCGCGCTCCCGGCCCTCGTGAGCGACGACCTCCAGGTCTCGGTCACCAACTGGGTGTCCTACCTCCAGGCCCGCGAGCGCAATGCGCCGATCGTGGCGCTCCCCGTGAAGGGCCCGGTCGGCACGCCGGGGCTGGCCGGCATCTACGTCGGGAAGAAGTCCGCCGTCAAGGAGCCGTCCGACCTGGTCGGGAGGACGATCGCGATGAGCGAGCTCAAGACGATCACCGAGCTCACGTCCCGGGTGGCCCTGGCGGAGGCCGGCGTCGACCCGGACGAGGTCAAGTACACGACGCTGCCCTTCGCCTCGATCCTGCCCGCTGCGGAGAGCGGCGAGGTCGACGCCGGATGGATCGTCGAGCCGTACGCGAGCCGAAGCAAGTCACTCGGCATGCGTCCGGTGCTCGACCTCTTCGCTGGTCCGATCGAGGGTCGTTCCACCGGCGGCTTGATCACCTCCCGGCGGTTCGCGCAGGAGCATCCCGACGCCGTGAAGCGGTTCTCGGCCGCGATCGACAGGGCCGTGGAGGAGATGCGCAAGGACCCCGGCCTCGTCGAGGACACCCTCATCGGGATGGAGACGATGACGGAGGAGCAGCGCGGCACGACGACGCTGCCGACCTTCGGCGCCGCCGTGTCCGTGGAGGACCTGCAGTTCTGGGCCGACCTTCTCGACGAGCAGGGCCTTCTCAGCGTGGGGCGGGTCGACGGCGACTCCGCGATCCTCGATGTCGACTGAGGTCGTCCCCGCCCCCGCGGCTCAGCGCCTGCGCCGCCGGTCGACGACGAGCTCCCGGGGACATGGGGACGTCCTGCTTCCACTGGCCTGCCTGGCCCTCACCGTCGGGATCCTCGAGGTGCTGACCCGGAGCGGTGTCGTGGAGCGGTCCGTGCTCCCACCTCCCAGTGACGTCGCACGAGAGCTCTGGACAACGGTCGTGGACGGCACCGCTCCGGGCCTGGCGGCGAAGACCCTCCAGGGATGGTTCGTCGGCCTCGCCGCGGCGCTCGCGATCGGCACGGTGCTCGGGATCGTGCTCGGCACGTTCAGCATCGTGGAACTTGCGCTGCGCGGAGTGCTCGAGGCGATCCGTCCGATCCCGTCCGTCGCCGTCATCCCGCTTCTCGTCATCATGCTGGGCATCGGGATGGAGATGAAGTACGTGCTCGTGCTCCTCGCCGCGCTCTGGCCGATCACCATCCACGCCACGCTCGGCGTCCGGAGCGTCGACGCCGTCGCGAAGGACACGATGCGGACGTACAGCGTGCCCCTCCGGGGCCGCCTCGCCCACCTGGTCCTGCCGTCGCTGGCCCCCCAGGTGCTCACCGGCCTGCGGGTGGCCTCCGCCATCGGCCTCATCGTCGCCGTCACCGCGGAGCTGATCGTGGGCGCCCCAGGCCTGGGCAACCAGGTCAACCTCGCCCAGCAGTCGGGGCGCGTCGAGCAGATGTGGGCCTACATCGTGCTGATCGGCATCATCGGGACGGCCGCGAACGCCGCCATGCTCGGTCTGGAGCGACGGGTGCTGCACTGGCACGCCTCCCACCGGCGGGCCATCGCATGAGGCGACCGGTGGCGATCGCCCTGCCAGCGCTCGGTCTCGGACTCTTCCTGGTCGCATGGTGGTTGCTGTCCGACGGCTCGACGTCCCTGTACTTCCCGCCCCTGCGCGAGATCGTCTCGACGCTGGTGGAGACCTGGACCCCGAAGCGGCTGGCGCAGGACGGGCTCCCCAGCCTGACGCGATTTGCCGTCGGGTTCGCCGGGGCGGTCCTCGCCGGCGTCTCCCTCGGAGTGGTGCTCGGCTCGGCACCCCGCCTCGAGGTCGCGCTGCGTCCGCAGCTCGAGCTCGTCCGCTCGACACCCCCCGTCCTGCTGCTGCCCCCGAGCATCCTGTTGCTGGGCACCGGGTCAGGCATGAAGGTGTTCGTCATCGCCCTGGGATCGATGTGGCCGATCGTCCTGTCCACCGCCACGGGTGTGCGGTCGGTCGACGAGGTCAGCGTCGCGATGAGCCGCGTCTTCGGACTCCCGCGCGCCGCTCGGCTGCGCCATGTCGTCCTGCCGTCCGCCCTTCCCTCCGTAATCGCCGGCGCACGTTCCGCCCTGCCGATCGCCCTGGTGCTCATGGTCGTCACGGAGCTCGTGGCGAGCACGAACGGCATCGGCTACTTCATCCTGCAGGCACAGCAGACCTTCGACATCGCCGCGATGTGGTCCGGCGTCGTCGTCCTCAGCATCGCCGGGATGCTGCTGAGCCTCGGCCTGGCCTGGATCGACCGCCGCGTGCTCGCACGCATCTCACCCACCTCACAGGGAGCACACGCATGACCAACGAACGGACGGCGGCTCCTGCAGCAACCACGGAGGGGCGCGAGTCCGTCCTCCGGGTGGAGAACCTCATGGCGGCCTACCCGGGTTCGCCCCCGGTCATCGAGAGCCTCGACCTCGACGTCCGTGCCGGTTCGTTCGTCTGCATCGTCGGTCCGTCGGGCTGCGGCAAGACGACGCTCCTGCGATCCGTCGCCGGCCTCATGCCCCGTGCCGCGGGGTCCGTGGAGGTCTGCGGCCGCACGGTCCAGGGCCCGGCACGAGAGCTCGCGGTCGTCTTCCAGGAGTACACCCGGTCGCTACTCCCCTGGGCGACCGTCGCCGCCAACGTCAGGCTGCCCCTGCGCTACCAGTCCCTCGCCCGCTCCGAGATCGACGCCCGGGTCGAGGAGGCGCTACGCGCCGTCGGGCTCTGGGAGGCCCGCGACAAGCGACCGTGGCAGCTCTCGGGAGGCATGCAGCAGCGCGTCGCGATCGCACGCGCGCTCGCCTACCGACCCACCGTCCTCATCATGGACGAACCGTTCGCGAGCGTGGACGCGCAGACGCGCTCCGACCTCGAGGACCTGCTGCTCGAGGTCTGGGCGCGCCACGACATGACGGTCGTGCTGGTCACGCACGACATCGACGAAGCGGTCTACCTCGCCGACGAGATCGTCGTGCTCTCCACGTCACCCACTCGTGTCCTCGAGACCCGGCAGGTCGGACTCGCTCGGCCGCGCGACCAGATCGCCACCAAGGCAGAGCCTGAGTTCGCCGAGCACCGAGCCGAGGTGTTCGAGCGGTTGAAGGTGGTCCGGGCTGGCTCCGTCCCGACCGTCGACTGACGCTGCGAGGCGCGGCGCGAGGATCGCCGCCCGCGGAGCGCAGTCGGTCACGCGCGCTCGCCCTCGCGACCACCAGTCACCACGACTTCGGGCGGCTGTCGAGGTCTGACCGGTGGCACCAGTGCGGTGAACCCTCCCTCGACCCGTCGCATGACGGTGCACAACACGTCGCCCTCGTGACGGTCCGCGCGGGTCCGTCACGAGGGCGACAGTGCGGTGTCAGTCCAGCGAGGCCGCCCACTCGACCACGACCTTCGTGAAGGTGTCCGGGTCGAACAGGTGCATCATGTGCATCGCCGTCGGGTGGTCCTGGTACTCGCACCGCTGGCCCGCCGACTCGATCAGCTGCTTGGCTCGCATCGCCTGCGCCTCGGTGAGAGCGCCCGGGCCCAGCACGCCGGTGTCCGGGTGCACCTGGCGCATGTGGTGCGTGATGAGGACCGGCGTCTTGGCCTTTCGCAGCATGGTGTCGTGGGGACAGTTCATGGCGACCTTGCCCTCGTAGAAGGACCGGGCCCACTCCGGGTCGTACTCCTTGATGTTCTGCGGCGGCTCGGTGGGGTCGGGGAACAACATGTCCGAGCTCAAGGAACCCTCCCCCTCGTCGATGGCTCGCACGAGCCCGTCCCAGTCACCGACGGACCACTGGTCGCCGAGGTGCCGGTTCCACTGCTGGAACATGACGCCGACCTCGTGCTGGCGGATGCCGTGGCCGAACGCCGGCGTGAGCTCGGACGAGAACAGGGGCGCGTCCTCGCAGATCGCAGCACGGATCTGGCCGGGCATGGAGTAGGCGGAGAGCCATGCGGCCATCACACCGCCCGAGGAGCAACCCGAGACGATGACGGGGCGACCGACGACGAGCTGGATGAATCGCACGAGGTCGCTGCCGAAGTTGTCGAGGCTGTAGCGCCCCGGGGTCCAGGTGCTTCGGCCCTGGCCGCGCATGTCGACGGCGAAGACGTGGAAGTGCTCCGACAGGGGGCCGATCGACGGCTCGTAGCTCCACCACGAGCCGGTCTGCTCCGGGAGCAGGAGAAGCGCGGGCTTGTCGGGCGATCCGGCCTCCGCATAGTTGAGCGTGACCTCCCCCAGGTCGACCTGCTTCTCGGGAAAGGCGTGGGGGACGAAGATGTCCCGGTCTGCCGGTGTTCCTGCCATGTTCGTTCTCCTTCGTGACTCACCGCTATCCGGCGAGGTGGGCGTCCTCGGTGTCCCAGCGCCGCGCGAGCGCGACGTAGGTCGAGATCAGGTCCGGCCGGTCGACGGCCCCGTCGCTCAGGACCTCCGTCACTGCTGCACCTTGCAGGATGCGCTTGATCGGGACCTCGAGCTTCTTGCCGGTCTTCGTGTGGGGGATCGCGTCCACCACGTGGAACTCATCGGGAACGTGCCGCGGGGAGCCCTCCGTGCGGAGCCGGTGCCGCAGCCTCTCGATCGTGGCGTCGTCCACGACCTGACCGTCGCGGGGGACGAGGAACATCGGCATCCGGTAGCTGCCGTCGGGACGCTCGACCCCGACCACCAGGGCCTCCGCGACCCCGTCGCCGCCTTCCACGATCTGGTAGAGGTCCGACGAGCCGATGCGGACACCGTGGCGGTTCAAGGTGGAGTCCGAACGTCCGTGCACGACGAAGGACCCGCGGCTCGTGTGGGTCGCCCAGTCCCCTTGACGCCAGACGCCTGGGAACATCTCGAAGTAGGCAGCCTCGTACCGGGCTCCGTCGGGGTCGTCCCAGAAGGCGACGGGCATGTTCGGCATCGGTGAGGTCACGACGAGCTCACCCACTTGGTCGCGGACCGCCCGTCCGTCCGGCCCGAAGGTCTCGACCGCGACGCCGAGGATGGGGCCCGGGATCTCGCCCGGCACGACCGGCAGGGGCGGCGCGCCACCCACGAAGGCGCCGACCACGTCCGTGCCTCCGCTGCTGGAGACCAGCGGCACGGCCTCGCCCACGGCCTCCGCGACCCAGGTGTACAGGTCCGGCGGACAGGGGGCACCACTCACCATGACCTGTCGCAACGCGGCGAGGTCGTGGTCCGCAGAGGGCCGGACGCCCTCGGCCTCACAGGCGCGCAGGTGCCCAGGACTGGTCCCGAACACCGTGACGCCCTCGTCGGCGACGATCCTCCACAACCGGTCGGCGTCCGGGAAGAAGGGACTGCCCTCGTAGGTGACCGCGGTGACCCCGGACAACAGGCTGCACACGACGCTGTTCCACAGCATCCAGTTGGGCGTCGTGTACCAGAAGAAGACGTCACCCGGCCCCATGTCCACCTGCAGCATCGACGACGCCAGGCTCGCCACCACGACGCCCGCGTGCCCGTGGACGATGCCCTTCGGCACCCCCGTGGTGCCCGAGGAGAAGAGCACCCAGAGGGGATGAGCGGCGGGGACCTGCGTGGTGGCCAGCGGCGCGGTCGAGCGTGGTGAGCAGGCGTCGTCCCACCGGACGTGTCGGGCAGCTCCGAAGTCGAGGCCGTCGGGACGCAGGTCGCCGCGTTCGACCGTGACGACGGCACCGACCCCGAGCCTGCTCGCGATGGACGCCAGCTCGTCGCGGCGATCGCGCAGGCGACCGTCGAACACATAACCCGTCGCACCGACGAGCACGGTGGGCCGCAGCTGGTGCAGTCGGTCGACGGCGGTGGCGACGCCGTAGTCGGGGGCGCAGCCGGCCCACACCGCGCCGAGGGCCGCGGTCGCGAGGAAGGCCACGATCGCTTCCTGGCCATTGGGCAGGTAGCCGACGACGACGTCACCCTCCTGCACCCCGAGCCCGCGCAACGTTGCCGCCATGCTCGCGACGCTGGACCGCAGCTCACCCCAGCCCAGCTCGCGTCGCTCGCCCTGCTCGTCCAGGGAGACGACTGCCGCACCGGTCTGGTCCGAGAAGCGCAGGACCTGGTCGACGAAGTTGAGCCGCGCGCCGTCGAACCACGACGCCCCCGGAAGGTCTCGGCCGGTGAGCACGGAGTCGTAGGGGGTCGAGGCAACGACCCCACACTGGTCCCAGACCTCCGCCCAGAAGAGGTCGGGCCGTTCCACCGACCAGGCGTGCAGCTGCCAGTAGTCGTCCAGCACCCGCCCGTGACGACTGGCCGCGCGGCGGGCAAATGCTGCGATGCGCCCCTCGGAAAGGGGTGCGTCGCTCGACGCCGCGTCGTCCACTCCGACGCTCATCCCGCGTGCGCGCCGATCATCAGCTCGGCGAGGTCGTCCGGTCGGATGAACGACGGCGGTGGCTGCGGCCCCCACTGGTACATGGCTCGGACGCCCTCCCAGACCTCCGGCTTCCAGAGCGCGTCGTCGACGATGCAGTCGATGTCGGAGCTGTACTCCGAGAAGTTGCCCGCCGGGTCGCGCAGGTACCAGAAGAAGTTCGAGCCCACGGCGTGCCGGCCCAGTCCCCACACGTGCCGGGCCGGGTCGGCCGCCAGCATGTCGGTCGCGCCTCGACCGACCTCGTCGACGTCGTCGACGATCCACGAGGTGTGGTGCAGGAACGCGACGGGAGCTCTCTGGATGAGCACGTTGTGGTGATCGGTCGAGCACCGGATGAAGGCGGCGACATCCATCACCAAGTCGCTGACCTTGAACCCGATGCCGTCGACGAAGAAGCGGCGCGTCGTCTCGTAGTCCGTCGTCCCAAGCACCACGTGCCCGAGCTTGCGCGGACGCACCCGCTCGGTCCGCAGCACGCCGTCGGCACGAGCGTCGATCCGGCCCTGCCGGCCCGGCGCGTTCACCAAGGGAGCGGCAATCGGCGCCGGCACGATGCGGGACGCGATCGAGACGACGACCGTCACGCCCGTCCCGGGGTCGACGGCCGACAGTCGATCGGGCGAGCGCTCGAACTCGAGGTCCAGCGCCCGCAGGCTGCTCGCGACGCGGTCCAGGTCGTCCGGGTCGTCGACCCCGACACCGATCTCGAGCAGTCGGCGGGTGGGCGTCTGCTTCAAGGTCAGCTGCTCACCCCCGTCCTGCGTGCTGAAGGACGCCTCGGTCTGGCCAGGCGCGATCAGACCGGTCGGCGCCAGGCCGAACTCGGCGTAGTACGACGCCGTGGCCTCGACGTCGGGGACACCGATGGTGGTGCCGGTGAGGCGGTGCATGCCCATGGGTGCCTCCTAGAGGTTCGCCGACGGCGCGGTCGCGGCGACGCACTCGTGCCGCAGGGTTCCGAGTCCCTCGATCGTGGTCTCGACGACATCGCCTTCGACCAGGAACCGCCGCGGGTCCCGGGCGACGCCCACACCTGCCGGGGTGCCGGTGAAGATCACGTCTCCAGGGTGAAGGGTCAGGATCGACGAGAGGTACTCCACCAGCTCGGGGACACCGAACATCAGGTGCTCCGTCGAGCTCGACTGGACCGTCTCGCCGTTGATGGTGCAGGAGATGGCGAGCCTCGCTGGGTGCTCAAGCTCGTCGGGCGTGACCAGCCACGGACCCTGCGGCGAGTAGCCCACGAACGACTTGCCCATCGAGAACTGGGGAACCGGGCCCGAGAACTGGACCGTCCGCTCCGAGAAGTCCTGCCCGACGGTCAGGCCGGCGACGTGGTCCCAAGCCTCGCTCGCAGGTACGTGCCGAGCGGTGCGCCCGATGACGACCACGAGCTCCGCCTCCCAGTCCACGGTCTCGCCGAACAGCTCGACCTGTCCGACGGGGCCGGCGAAGCTGCCGATGAACTTGGTGAAGACCGTGGGCTCGTCCGGGCGAGCAAGTCCAGCCTCCTCGGCATGGTCCGCGTAGTTCAGGCCGATCGCGAAGACCTGGCGCGGATCCGGCGAGGGCGCCTCGAGATCCTCCAGACGTACGGCTTCCCCGTCTCGATCGAAGTCCAGCTCGGCGCTGGCCGCCCAGGCGACCACGTCGGCCCAGGCGTCGAACACAGGCCGCGCCTCCGGCCCGAATCGACCGTCGCTCACCTTGGCGAGGTCGACCGTCGTCCGGAGATCAGGGGAGACCAGGACCATTCGTCCCGCCTTCGTTGCCATGCGCATGTAGAGCTCACCTTCTGGTCTGTGGTGCGGCTCACGCAACCAGGATAAGTTCGATACGTCAAGTGAATTTCGCAATTTCTGTGCCAAGCACAGATCCATCGACATTTCGACACCGTGGACTACACTCCGTGCCATGGCGCGATCCGGGACCGAGAAGACTCGAGCACAGGAGATCCTTCAACGGATCCGCTCGGACATCCTCAACGGCAAGATCGCGCCTGCGACGAAGCTCGGCTTCGCAGAGCTCGGAGCCCGCTACGACGTGAGCACCGGAGTGCTGCGCGAAGTCCTGCCGCGCCTCGTGGAGCAGGGCCTCGCCACCGCCGAGGCGCAGCTGGGGTTCCGTGTGGTCGAGGTCTCGGTCGACAACCTCACGCAGCTGACTGACGCGCGCGTCGCTCTCGAGACGATCGTGATCAAGCAGGCGATCGCCGAGGGCGACATCGCGTGGGAGTCAGACGTCGTCGCGAAGCATCACGCGCTGGAACGCATCGGACGTACCACCACCGAGACCCCGTTCCCCGAGGACTGGCTGACGGCACACGAGGCCTTCCACCTCGCCATCCTCGCCGGCTGCGGCAACTCCTACCTCGTCGAGGCTGCCGCGCGCCTCAGGTCGATCTCCGAGGTGTACCGGTGCTGGTCGGGCCCCGAGGGCCGTCGCACCCATCGTGACGTCGAGATCGAGCACAAGCAGATCATGGAGGCAGCCGTCGGGCGGGACGCCGAGCTCACCGTGCAGCTCAGCGAGAAGCACATCCGCCTCACGACCGAGCACCTGATCGCGAGCCAGTCAGCCGCCGTGCTGTCGTGACCTGACGACCGGACCGAGCGCACGCGCGATCGCCAGGCTCGCCGTCCTGATCGCCACACGGTTCGCCACCTGCGTCCCCCCGCTCCCCTCGGCCACCAGAGACACCGCGCCGACGACGCCTCCCGATTGGTCGACGATCGGCGCCGCGACGGTCGAGAGCAGCGCTGGCGACCCTGCCAGGGGATTTGGCCCCGCCACGGCACACAGTCCCTCCCGGACGACCATGGCGAGGAGCCTGCGCAGCCGACGAGGATCCCGGGCGCGCGACATGCAGGCGTCGCGGACGTCCGCGGGTGCGTGCGCGAGGAGAGCCACGCCCACTCCGGTCTCCTGGAGGGGGATCCTCCCCCCGACCCGATACTTCACCGGCCTTGCGGTCGGCGCGGAGATCCTTTCGACGAGGACGCCGTCCTGACCGTCACGGACCGCGAGGAGGATGTGCTGGCCCGTCACGTGGTGGAGGTCCTCCATCACCGGACGTGCAGCAGAGCGGAGCCCGTGGCCGCGCGGAGCGAGCGAGCCCATCTCCCACAGGCGCAGCCCCACGACGAACGTCGCGTCCTCCAGGCGCTCCAGCGCGCCAACTGCCAGGAGCTGCTGCGCCAGCCTCGAGGTCGTGCTCTTGGGCAGGCCTGCACGCTCGCTCAGCTCGGTGAGCGAGAGGGCCTCCCCGTCGCTGACGAAGGAGGAGAGGATGCGGAAACCGCGCTCCAGGATCGGCTCGCCGTCGGCCCGACGCCCCGCCGCCCTCGTCATCGCAGTTCCACTCATCGGAACTCGGGGCGCGTCACGGAGGCCATGTCGCGAACCATACGCTCATGACCGACACCTCCTCTCGGACCGACCACCCCGTGCTCGTGGCGGGAGGCGGACCGGCCGGGCTCGCCACTGCGGCCGAGCTCGCTCACCACGGCATCCGTTCCGTGCTCGTGGAACCACGGACGGAGGTCTCGCACACCCGCCCCCGCGCGAAGACCACCAGCCCGCGCACCATGGAGCTCTTCCGCCGATGGGGCATCGCGGACCTGGTCCGGGACCGAGCGGCGCTCTCCCCGCGCTGGTGCAGGAAGGTGGTCTTCTGCGACACGCTCGCGGGCGAGGTCATCACCGAGTTCGACGATGCGTTCGGGATGCGCGCCGCGCCTGTGGACGACTTCGCCGAGAGCGGGCAACAGGTTCCACAGCCCGTGGTGGAACAGGTGCTCCGTGAACACCTTGCCGCGACGGGACTGGTCGACCTGCGGTTCGGCGATCGCCTGGTCGGCCTGGTCGAACACGTCAACCACGTGACCTGCGAGATCGCACGCGCAGACACGTCCACCTACCAGCTCGACGTCGAGTTCGTCGCAGGCTGCGACGGCGCACGGGGGGCGAGTCGCGCGGCCGTCGGAGCCACGTTCGAGGGCGTCACCTCTCCCCGGTCGAACCTGAACCTCGTCTTTCGCGCGCCGGGCCTGGACCCGAGCGTCGGCGACGCGGTGCAGTACTGGGCCATCGGTCCCGAGGTCAAGGGGACCGTCGGCCCCCTGGACCGTGACGGGCTGTGGTGGGCAGGCCTGGGTGGGATCGACGCCTCCTGCAGCCCGGATCGCGCCATCGCCCTGCTGTGCGGCCTCCTCGGCCAGGAGGCCGACGACGTCGGGATCGAGCTGCTGGCCACTGATCCGTGGACGCCACGCATGTTGATGTCGAGCACCTACGCCACCGACCGCGTCTTCCTCGTCGGTGAGTCTGCGCACGTGAACCCACCCTTCGGCGGCCACGGGTTCAACACCTGTGTCGGCGATGCCGTCAACCTGGGCTGGAAGATCGCCGCGGTCCTGGCGGGCTGGGGGGCGCAGACCCTGCTGGCCTCCTACGAGGCGGAGCGTCGACACGTCGCGCAGGAGACGATCGACTCGGCGCAGCGCAACCTGGAGGCCTCGGGTCCGGACATCGCACAGACCGCCGAAGGGCTCCAGCACACCAAGTTCGAGGAGTTCAACTCCTTGGGCCTCGTGCTCGGGTACTCCTACGCGGGATCACCCGTCATCTGGTCGGACGCCGGGGCCCTCCCACCGGATGTCACGATGTTCACGCCCAGCTGCGAACCGGGCTCGCGCCTTCCGCACGCGTGGATCGCGCCGGAGGTCTCCCTCTACGACACCCTCGGGCGAGGGTTCACGCTCCTGCACCCTGCAGCGCTCGTCGACGATCCCGGCCTCGCTCGGGACCTGCGCGACCTGGTCGCGTCCTCCCCTGTTCCTCTCGCCAGCGCGCCGCTCCCGCTCGATTGGAACCACCACCCCTACGTGCTGGTGCGCCCCGACCAGCACGTGTGCTGGGTCGGCACGGAGCTGGGCCGGCTCGGTCGCGACGTCCTCGACGTGATTCGCGGCGCTCATCCACGCTGAGGGACGTGGGACCTCAAGTTTCGCAATTTATGTCGGATGTATTGACATCGTCGCATTGTCGAATAGTCTCCTCCGAGATGCAGATCACATCGGGGTTTCGAAGGAGCACACATGTTGCACACCTCCAGACGGCGCATCGACCGCCGGATGGCCTCGCTGGCACTCGTGGCCGCGGTTGCCGTGACGGCCGCGGGATGCGCCAGCGGCACCGGCGAGGACGACACGTCGTCGGCCGCAGGCTCGCCCGCCGACGTCCAGGCCGCGAAGGCGGTCATCGAGAAGTACTCGAAGCCGATCTCCACCTTCCCCGAGGTCGAGGCCGTCGACGGCGCGAACCAGCTCTCGGGCAAGACCGTCTGGTACATCCCCGTCAGCTCGTCCCCTCCCGCCTTCCAGGTGTACGCGGACGCGCTCGGCGAAGCACTCGGACGACTCGACATCGATCTGCAGGTGTGCGACGGCAAGTTCGTGCCGACGGCCATCGCGGCCTGCTTCCAGCAAGCGGGTGCAAGCGGAGCCGACGCCGTCGTCACCGAGGCCATCGACTACACGTTGGCCCGCCAAGGGATCGACGCGCTCGTCGGTGCAGGCGTGAAGGTCGTGCTCGGCGGCCAGGCTCCCGCCGAGGGCAAGAAGAACACGAGCACCTTGGCCTTCCACGACACCACCGACCAGATCGACCTCGGCCAGGAGCTGGCGGCGAACGCGATCATCGCGGACAGTGACGCGAAGGCCGAGATCCTCTACGTCGGGACCTCGGAGGTCGACTCGTTGAAGGAGGCCGGTGACCACGCGCTCGAGTACCTCGAGGAGAAGTGCGGCGCCTGCACCGTCACCCGCCTCGACTACACCAGCGCGGCGCTCGACAAGGTCCCCTCGGCCGTCAGCGCCGCCTTGATCAAGGCGCCGAAGACGACGTACGTGCTCGCCGAGCTCGACACCGTGATCCCTCAGGTCGTCGCGGGAGCGCGGAGCGCCGGCTTCGACGACAAGCTGAAGATCGCCGGGATGGGCGCTGACCTCGCTGTCGTCCAGGGCATCGCGAAGGGCGGGCCCGAGCTCGCCACGTCAGGTTCGCTCTTGGCCTACAACAGCTGGTCCCTGGCCGACTCGGTGGTGCGCATGCTCAGCGGCGAGGCACCGGCCGATGGGCCCGTCGACGTGCCGTCGCGTCTCTTCACGCAGGCCAACTCCACGGACCTCACGCTCACCCCCGCGGGCTACGCCTCGATGGACTGGTACGGGTCAGACGACTACAAGGACGCGTTCGCGTCAGCCTGGGGAGTCCAGTGACCCAGGCGGTCCCCCGACTCGCGATCCAGGGGCTGTCGAAGTCCTTCGGTCCGCATGCGGTGCTCTCCGGGGTCGACCTCACCGTCGGCCCCGGGGAGATCCACGGACTCGCCGGTCAGAACGGGTCGGGAAAGTCCACCCTGATCAAGCTGCTCACGGGCGTCCACGCTCCCGATCCTGGGGGGAGCGTCCAGGTCGACGGTTCGCCGCTCGCCGCTCCCGTCCGCTGGCGCCACGCCCACGAGGCCGGACTTCGCGTGGTGCACCAGGACCTCGGTCTCCTGGACCACCTGTCGGTCGCAGAGAACGTCTGCGTCGGAGGCTTCCCCACGACGAGAGGCGGACGCATCGATCGTCGCGCACGCGATCGCCTCGCCGGTGCGACACTACGGCGGCTCGACGTCGACATCGACGTCGCGGTTCCCGTCGCCGAGCTCTCGGCGGCCCAACGCGCCGAGGTCGCCATCGCCCGGGCTCTCCGCGACCATACGACCGGCGGCGGGCTCGTGATCCTCGACGAGTCGACACGAGCCCTGCGAGGCGGTGACCTCGACCGGATCCATCAGCTGATGCGCCGGATGGCCTCCAGCGGGACGTCGTTCGTCCTCATCAGCCACAGTCTTGCCGAGCTCGAGAACCTCGCCGACGCGGTCACCGTCCTGCGAGACGGACGCGTGGCGGCCCGCCTACGCGGTGCGGAGATCTCGCAGCAGGCCGTCGCCCGGGCGATGCTCGGCGCCGCCGTCCCGACGTTCCACCGTCTCAGTGACGGCAGCGGCCGGGACGTGGCCCGGGTGCGCGTCCGCGGTCTGACGGGCAGAGGAGTCGCAGGAGTGAATTTCGATGTCGCCCGCGGCGAGGTCGTCGGCATCACCGGCATGCCCGGCGGCGGCCACGAGACCATCCCGGCCCTCCTGTCCGGCCAGTCCCCTGCGTCGGCCGGCGGCGTGGTGGACATCGACGGACGCCGACTCGACCTGTCCACCTCGAGCATCGCCTCCGCGCTTCGAGCCGGAGTCATGCTGGTGCCGGAGCGGCGCGATCGCGACGGGCTCGCGATGGGGATGTCGGTGCAGGACAACATCGTCCTTCCCCGCCTGCGCGGGCGGCGCCGACCGTTGTACCTCAGCCGCTCGTGGCGTCGATCCCAGGGCCGGCTCGCCGTGAGGGAGCACGACATCAGGCCGGCCGAGCCGCTCTCCTTGGTTCGCCAGCTCAGCGGCGGCAACCAGCAGAAGGCGCTCCTCGCCAAGTGGATGTCGATGAACCCTCGGTTCCTGATCCTTCACGAGCCGACGCAAGCGGTCGACGTCGGAGCCCGACTCGAGATCTTGCGCAAGATCACGGAGCTCGCCGACGAAGGAGTCGCCGTGCTGGTCGTCAGCAGCGAGGCGGACGACCTCACGGCGATCTGCGACCGCGTCCTGGTGCACCAAGCCGATGGAGGCCTCGTGGCCGGATCGAGCACCGACTCCGACCTGCTGCTCCAGCAGGTCTTCACCCCACCCCACCGCACCACCGAGATGCCGAAGGAACCACGATGACGACGTCAGAAGCGGTCACGTCCGACACCGAACCCACCCAGGACGCCGCCACCCTGCCGAGCCGACGCGCCGGCCGGACGTCGGGCGCGGGAGGGCAGATCCTCGTGCGGTACGCCCTGCTCGGCATCTGGGCCCTCCTCGCGATCGGCTATGCGATGCGCATCCCGGACACCTTCGCCACGACGGCGACGGTCCAGGCCATTTTCGGGTCCCAGTCGGCTCTGCTCGTGCTCGCCCTGGCGGCACTCGCCACACTCGTCGCCGGGGAGTTCGACCTCTCCTTCGCCAGCGTCATGGGCCTGGCCGCGACCCTGGTGCCTGTCCTCACGACCCTGCACGGACTGCCCACGTGGCTGAGCTGCACCATCGCCATGGGTGCTGCACTCACGTGTGGCGCGATCAACGCCTTCTTCGTCGTGGTGCTCGACGTCCCATCGCTGGTCGTCACCCTGGGATCGGCGAGCTTCTTCCTGGGCATCTCCGAGCTGGTCGGCTCCGCATCCTCGGTCGCCATCGCCGACGAGTCGTTCAGCAGCCTGGTCTCCACGCGGTGGCTGGGACTGCCGTTGTCGTTCTACTACGGCGTCCTCCTGACGCTGGTCTTCGCCTACGTCCTGTCCTGGACGCCGCTGGGACGGCACATCGCGTTCGTCGGAGCCAACCGGGACGTCGCGCGCCTGGCAGGAATCAACGTCTCGATGATCCGTGCAGGCAGCTACCTGGTCGGGAGCTTTCTCGCCGGGCTCGCCGGCATTCTGATCGTGGCCAGCATCGGAGGGTTCGACCCCTCCGCAGGGGCGGTCTACCTCCTGCCCTCGATCGCCGCCGTGTTCCTCGGGACAGCAGTGGTCCATCCCGGCCAGTTCAACCCGATCGGGACGATGATCGGCATCTACTTCCTCGCCACAGGCGTGATCGGACTGCAGCTGCTCGGCTACACGGGGTGGGTGCAGAACGCGTTCTACGGCGGCGGCCTCGTCGTCGCGGTCAGCGTCGCCGCGATCGTGCGACGCCGGGTCGCCGTCGGCTGAGGGACACGAACGAGGGCTGGGCCGCGCCCCTGGCGCAGCCCAGCCCTCCTCGAGATCGGTTCCGGCACTCAGCGGGCGATCTCGATCAACCCGGCCGCTCCCATGCCCCCGCCCACGCACATCGAGACCACCGCGAACTGGGCACCACGTCGACGTCCCTCCAGTACGGCGTGCCCCACACCGCGCGACCCGGTCATGCCGTACGGATGACCGAGTGCGATGGCACCGCCGTTGACGTTCATCAGCTCAGGATCGATGCCGAGACGATCACGGCAGTGGACCGCCTGCGAGGCGAACGCCTCGTTGATCTCCCACACACCGATGTCGTCGATCGACAACCCGTGGAGGCCGAGCAGCTTCGGGATGGCCGTCACCGGTCCGATGCCCATCTCATCGGGTGCACATCCCGTCACCGTCATCCCGACGAAGTAGCCGAGGGGCTCGATCCCGAGAGCCTGTGCGTACTCGGAGTCCATGAGCACGTTGGCCGAGGCGCCATCGCTGAGCTGCGAGGCGTTGCCCGCCGTGACGGTCGGGTGCGACGTCACGTCGCCGGGAGCGAGCACGGTCCGGAGTCCGGCGAGCGTCTCCTCGGTGGTTCCGGCTCGGACCCCTTCGTCCTGGGTGACCGTCTGCTCGAACCTCGTCGTCTCCCCGGACTCCTTGTCGACCTTCACGGTGGTCACCGTGATCGGGGCGATCTCTTCCTCGAACACCCCGCTCTGCTGGGCCTGCAAGGCTCGCTGCTGGGAGGCCGCTCCCATCTCGTCCTGCCGTTCGCGGGACACGCTGTAGCGCTGCGCCACGATCTCGGCCGTGTGGAGCATCGGCAGGTAGATGTCCGGCATGTTCGACTCGAGCCAGGCATCGCGTGCGCGGTACTGGTTCATGTGCTCGTTCTGGACGAGCGAGATCGACTCGACACCTCCCCCGACGGCGACCCGCATGCCATCGTGCAGGATCTGCTTCGCGGCGGCCGAGACCGCCATCAGGCCCGACGAGCACTGCCGGTCGATCGTGGACCCGGGGACGGACACCGGCAGGCCCGCTCGGAGCACGGCCTGCCGAGCGATGTTGAAGCCGCTCGAGCCTTCCTGCATGGCGGCGCCCAGCAGGACGTCCTCGACCAGCGACCCGTCGATGCCGGCTCGCGCGACTGCGCTCGCGATGGCGTGCCCTGCGAGCTCAGCGGCCCCGGTGTCGTTGAACGCACCGCGATAGGCCTTGCCGATGGGTGTGCGGGCGGTGGACACGATGGCAGCTCTTGACATGGATTTCCTTCTCTCTCGGATGACGCTGGATGGGGACGGCGACTCAGCTCGTGGCTGCCGCACGACTGCGGGCTCGCCACGTCGGGTCCACGCGCTTGAGCTCCATGCGCGCGATGGTGCGCTTGTGCACCTCGTCGGGTCCGTCGGCGATGCGCAGCGTGCGCTGCGCGGCCCATGCCTGCGCGAGCGGGAAGTCGTCAGTCACTCCGGCGCCTCCATGCACCTGGATGGCTCGATCGATGACCTTGAGCGCGACGTTGGGCGCTGCGACCTTGATCGCGGCGATCTCGGTGCGCGCCTTCTGGTTGCCGACCGTGTCCATGAGCCACGCGGTCTTGAGCGTGAGCAGGCGGACCATCTCGATCTCGATGCGCGACTCGGCGATCCAGTCCTGGATGTTCGCCCGCTGCGCGAGGGGCTCGCCGAACGTCTCGCGCGTCTGCGCTCGTTCGATCATGAGGTCGAGGGCTCGTTCGGCGATGCCGATGGATCGCATGCAGTGGTGGATGCGGCCCGGGCCGAGTCGCGCCTGGCTGATCATGAAGCCGTCGCCCTCGCCTGCCAGGAGCGCTGTCCTCGGCACACGGACGTCCTCGAAGAGGATCTCCGCGTGGCCCTCCCGGTCCTGGTACCCGAAGACCGGCAGGCCCCGGACGACCGTGACCCCCGGGGTGTCGATCGGCACCACCATCATCGACTGCTGCCGGTGCGGAGCCGCATCCGGATTGGTCTTGCCCATGACGATCATCACCCGACAGTTGGCGTGGAGAGCGTTCGAGGCGAACCACTTGCGGCCGTTCAAGACGTACTCGTCCCCATCGGGAACCATCCGGAGCTCGACGTTCGTCGCATCGGAGGAGGCCACGGCCGGCTCGGTCATCGCGAAGGCCGAGTTGATCTCGCCGGCGAGGAGCGGCCGCAACCAGGTCTGCCGGTGCTCCTCGGTCCCGAAGAGCTGCAGGACCTCCATGTTGCCCGTGTCGGGAGCGTTGCAGTTCGTGGCCTCGGGTGCCAGGTAGGGACTACGGCCCATGATCTCGGCGAGGGGCGCGTAGTCGAGGTTGCTGAGTCCGGGAGATCCCCAGGCCTCGTCCTCGTGCGGGTGGAACAGGTTCCAGAGTCCGCGGCGACGTGCTTCGGCCTTGAGGACCTCGAGGACGGGAGGGTGGAAGTTGGGGTCACCCGCTTCCTCCATCTGGGCGCGGTAGACCCGCTCAGCCGGGTAGACGTGCTCGTCCATGAACTGCAGCAGGGCTTCCTGGTACTCCATCGAGCGCTCTGACGGCTGGAACTGCATGGTGTTCTCCTCTGTCGTCGACCCGTGCGAGACCCGGGCCGGATGGGGGCCTGACCAGCTGGTCAGCCCGCGAGCTTTGCTTGCGCAAGCACCTGCCAGGCGCGGTCGACCAGCGTCGAGGTGATCGAGGCGGAGGGGACGGCCCCCGGGCCGGCGGAACGGGCCGCTCGGCCCCGGACGCCCTCGGCGATGATGGCGATCTTCCACAGGGCGAACGCGTGCCAGTAGTCGACGTCGGTCCTGTCACCACGGCACTCGTGCAGGTAGTCGCGGCAGACCTCCTCGATTCCTGCGTATCCCGACACGCGGGTGCCGTCGAACCGCCCTGAGACCGGGTCGAGCCACAGGCCCCAGTACGCGAGCATCGTCCCCAGGTCGGCCAGCGGTTCGCCCAGCGTGGCGAGCTCCCAGTCGAGCACGGCTCGGACGTCTCCCCCGTCGCCGAGGATGACGTTGCGGATGTGGAAGTCGCCGTGCACGAGGGACAGCTGCTCGTTCGAGGGGGCCAGCTGCGTGAGGAGTGTGGTGAGCTCGTCGAGCCGTGGATTCTCGTCGAGCTTGCTGCTCTGCCACTGCGCGGACCACCGACGCAGCTGTCGGGGCGCGTAGGCGCCATGCCTGGCCAAGGCGTCGAGTCCCGTGGCACGAAGGTCGACGCGATGGATCGACGCCAGGGTGGTGGCCATCTCTCCGCCCACCGCGCGTCGCATCCGCGACGTCGCCTCTGCTGCCGCGCGAGCGTCGTCGACCACCGCTCCAGCGACGTGCTCCATCACGACGACAGGGGCGTCGCTCACGGCTGGATCGTCGGTGACGAGGAGGACGCGGGGTACCGGCACGCCGGTGTTCCACAGCGCGGCCATGATCCGGGCCTCCCGAGCGACGTCGTGAGCAGATGGCAGGAGGGGTCCCAGAGGAGGCCGTCGGACGACGAGGCGACGGCCGGCCCTGTCGGTCGCCAGGTAGGTCAGGTTCGATCGCCCGTGCCCGACCTTTCGCAGCTCGAGGCTGCCCTGCACCGACTCGCCGGCCGCTCGAAGCGCTTCGGCCAGTGCTGCGACGTCGACGGCCACGCGACCCGTACCAGCGGTGTGCTCGTTCACCGCGCGAGGCTTCGGGGTGCGGCCAGGTCGACGAGTGCGGCGAGCTGGTCGCGGTGGCGGTCCGGCGTCCCGAGCCCGATCTGGTCAGCCTTGGCTCGCTTGAGGTACAGGTGAGCGGGGTGCTCCCAGGTCATACCCATCCCGCCGAGCAGCTGGATCGACTCCTCCGCCGCATGGACGGCCACGTCTCCGCAGTACGAGGCAGCCACGGCCACGGCGACTCCGCGGTCGGGACGTGACTCGGCCGTCGCGCCGGCGGCGTACCGCGCCGCGGCCGCGGCCGACTGGACCTCCACGTACAGGTCGGCCAACCGGTGCTTCAGAGCCTGGTACCCGCCCAGGACCCTGCCGAACTGGCGCCGAGTCTTGAGGTACTGCGTCGTCATCTCCAGGCTCCAGGCTGCGAGGCCGGCCTGCTCGGAGGCGAGCAGCGCGGCCCCTACCTCGAGGGCCGCCACGAGTGCATCCGCACCCTGCTCGTGATCGACGACGAGCGTGCTCGGCGCGTCCACGATCTCGACGTCGGCGAGCTGGCGCGTCATGTCGAGCGAGACGACGGGCAGGATGGTCGCGTCCTGGGCTGCAACCGCGCGGACCTCCACGCCGCGAGCTCCCTGGACCGCGACGAGGAGGACGTCCGCGTCCAGCGCGCCGGCCACACCCCGGACCGTCACCGAGACGCGGCCGTCGCTCGACGCGTTGCCCTCCGGCAGCTCATCGAGCGACGACGACGCGAAGGGGAGCACGAGCGTGCTCCTGGCCGCGCCCGACGCCATCTCCTGGACCAGCCCGGACTCGCCAGCCAGGAGCACCGTCGTCGCGATGACCGAGCTCTCGAGGAACGCGGTCGGCGCGACCGCGCGACCCAGCTCCTCCATGACGACGGCGGCCTCGCGAACGGTGCCGCCCGACCCACCTCGTCCCTCCGGCACGAGCAGTCCGGCCAGTCCCAGGTCCTCGGCGATCGAGGTCCAGATCGGGGCGACGATCGAGCGGTCTCCGTCGAACAGCGCAGCCACCGCGTCGGTCGGACAGCGAGCCTTCAGCACTGCAGCGACCGTCGACCGCAGGTCGGCCTCGACGTCCGTGTCGAGCATGTCGATGTCGTGGTTCATCGGGGGATCTCCTTCCACGGGACACCCCGGTCGGGGCGAGCCTCGGGCGGCATGCCGAGGACGCGCTCGGACACGATGTTGCGAAGGATCTCCGAGGTGCCGCCCTCGATGGAGTTGCCCTTCGCCCGGAGGTAGCGGTAGCCGGGGTGCTTGCCGAGCATGTCGACCGTCGACGGGCGGACCATCGTCCAGTCCTCGTAGCGGAGCCCGTCGTCCCCGAGCAGCTCGAGCTCGAGACCGCTGAGCTCCTGGTTGATGCGGGCGAAGGAGAGCTTCAGCGCCGACCCTTCAGGTCCGGGCTGGCCCGCTGCTAGCTTCTGGCCGAGCCGCAGTGCGGTGAGTCGGGCGACCTCCGCCTCCACCCACAGGCGCACGAGCCGGTGGTGGAGAGCGGAGGTCCGAAGCTCAGGACGTTCGCGCCACTGTCGGGCGACGACACCGATCACGCCGTCCTCCCTCGCGCTCGCGCTGCCGCCGATCGAGACCCGCTCGTTGTTGAGCGTCATGTTCGCCACCTGCCAGCCGCCGCCGACCTCTCCGAGGCGCTGGGAGTCGGGCACGACTACGTCGGTGAGGAAGACCTCGTTGAACTCCGCCTCTCCGGTGATCTGGCGCAGTGGTCGGATGTCGATCCCTGGCTGGCGCATGTCGCACAGGAAGTAGGTCAGCCCCTGGTGCTTCGGGACGTCCGGATCGGTGCGCGCCACGAGGATGGCCCAGTCTGCGTAGTGGGCCCCCGACGTCCACACCTTCTGCCCGTTGACGACCCAGCGCTCCGCGTCCTTCACGGCCCTCGTCGCCAGGCCCGCGAGGTCTGATCCGGCTCCGGGCTCGCTGAAGAGCTGGCACCAGATCTCCTCGCCGGTGAACAACGGCCGAAGGTACCGACGTTGCTGCTCGATCGTGCCGAAGGCGAGCATCGTCGGAGCAGCCATGCCGAGTCCGATGGAGTTGCGGCCCGGCTGGTTGTCGGGCGCGCCGGCCTCCTCCAGGAGCCGATCGACGAGGAGCTGGTCGTCGCGCTGCAGCCCCAGCCCTCCGAGACCCACCGGGAAGTGCACCCAGGCCAACCCGGCGTCGAACCGTGCGCGAAGGAAATCGATCCGATCGAGGCGAGTGTGGTCGTGCTCGGCCAGGAACGTCGCCACAGACTGCGCGAGGTCGGTACCGCGACTGGTCATCGTCGTCATGCGAGTGCTCTTTCGTGGAGAGGCACGTCCGGTACCGGACGTGCAGGGCAGGCGGTCATCGGAACGTGACTTGCTCCGGCGCGAGGTGGGCCTGTTCGTTGAAGGCCAGGACTCGAGGCCCTGAGCGACCGACGATCACGGTGGTGACGCCGGCGTTGACGAGGACGTCCTTCAGGCTCCGGAACTTCGCGTCGCCCCCCGTGAGCAGGTTCGACGCGATCAGCGCGATGGGTCCGGCAGAGGTGAAGACCCTCGTCACCGTTCCCGGCCCGCTCGCCTCGACCAGGGAGTCGAACCCCCGACGGACTCGGTTCGAGAACGCGAGGTACGTCTCCGGCCCGTGCCGATCGCCTTGCATCCACCTACCGAGCGTGGCGTTGTGCGCCTCCTGGACGTCTCGATCAGGTGCTCCGACGAGCTCACTGGACGGCGCCGGCAAGGAGGCGTACTCGTCCCACGCCGCGTCGACCGCGATGTCGTCAGTCCCGTCGGCTCGAGATCTCGCGATCGTCGCAGTGTCACGTTGGCGTCGCAGCGTCCCGGAGACGTACGCGGCGGCCGCGCGGTCCCGCTCGCACCACGTCGACCCCAGTGTCCCGGCCTGCTGACGTCCGAGCTCGGACAGCACGTCGTAGTCGGGTGCGCCGAAGGACGCCTGGCCGTGTCGGACCAGCTGGATCACGCCCACCCGCCGTCAGTCCCTCAGGACGATCCGGGCGAGCGACTCAGACACCGCGACAGGCTTGTCGTGGCCCTCACGCTCGAACGTCTGGCGGGACCGGATCTGCAGACCGCCCGGGACCTCGTCCACGTGGGTGATCGTGTGGGTCATGCGGACCCTCGACCCGACGGGAAGCGGTGCGGGGAACCGCACCTTGTCGTAGCCATAATTGAGTCCGTTGGTGGCGATCTCCTCGAAGGAGACGAGCGCGTAGCTGAAGGCCGGCCCCAGCGAGAGGCTGTAGAGCCCGTGCGCGATGGTGCCGCCCAAAGGGCTCGCCGCTGCCCTTTCGGGATCAACGTGGATCCACTGGTGGTCGCCGGTTGCCTCGGCGAAGGCGTCGACGCGCTCCTGCGTGACCTCGTGCCACTCGCTCGGACCGAGGTCGCGACCGATGAGACCCGTCAGCTCACCGACGGTCCTCGGCGTGACAGGGAACTCCTGCTCGGACATGGGTACTCCTCTCGGCCCGGCCTGCGGGCCGCTCGATCAGGACGGTTCGGTCTCGGCGCGCGGCGGAAGCCCTGCGAACGCGGGGGGTCTGCGCTGGAGGTAGCTCGTGACGCCCTCCTCGACGTCAGGGCCGGCGAACGAGCGCAGCATCTCGACATCGGCGCGCTCGACCGCCGCCTCGAAGCTCGAGTCGAGACCGTCGAAGATCTGGGCCTTGATCACAGACATGGACGTGGGCGAGCAGGAGGTCGCCAGGACCTCGGCGTAGGCGACGGCGTCCTCGAGCAGGGAGTCCGGTTCGGCGAGGAAGTCGACGAACCCCATGCGGTGAGCCTCGACGCCGTCGACGACACGACCGGACAGGAGCAGGTCGAGTGCGCGGCCGGCACCGACGATCCGCGGCAGCAGCCACGCGATCCCGTATTCCGCGATGAGTCCACGCCGCGCGAAGGACGAGGTGAACTTCGCCGTGGGAACGGCGAAGCGCACGTCGGCGTATGCAGCCTCCACCAGGCCGAGACCCGCCGCCGGCCCGTTCACGGCGGCGATGAGCGGTTTGCGCAGGCTCAGCGGATGATGCTTCGGCCTGGCCCGGTCGGGCAGGGAGTCCACGTCCGGGGCGAGCTCGAGGTCGTCCATGTCCGCGCCCGCGCAGAAGCCGCGGCCCGCGCCCGTGATCACGACGGCACGCACGTCCGGGTCGTCGTCCGCCGCGTCGAGTGCCGCGAAGTACTCGTCCTCGAGCGCGTCGATCCACGCGTTGAGGCGCTCAGGGCGGTTGAAGGTCAGGACCAGGACACCGCCTCGCCGCTCCTGGAGCACCAGGCCACTCACGAGATCGCCGCCTCGTCCAGCTCGCCGACGCGGACGAGGAGCTTGCCGAAGTTTCGGCCGGCGAGAAGACCACAGAAGGCTGCGGGCGCCTGGTCGAGTCCGTCGACGACGTCCTCGAGGTAGCGGACCTCACCCGCAGCGACCCACGCAGTCATCTCGCGCAGGAAGTCGTCGTGGTGCTTCTCGACGAACTCCGTCTGGATGAAACCGCGCACGGTCAGGCTGCGCGTCAGGATCGCTCGAAGGAAGTCGTCCAGTCGATCAGGTCCGGCTCCGGGACCGGTCTTGTTGTAGACGGCGACCCGCCCGCAGACCGGCATCCGCGCGAAGGGGTTGAGCAGCGGGATGACGGCATCCGTCACCGGGCCGCCGACGTTCTCGAAGTAGACGTCGATGCCGTCCGGCGCGGCCGCCCGGAGGTCAGCGGCGAAGCTGGGAGATCGGTGGTCGACGGCGGCATCGAACCCGAACTCCTCGATGAGGGCCCGACACTTCGCGGCCCCTCCCGCGATCCCGACTGCCCGCGCGCCCTTGATCCGTGCGATCTGGCCTACGGCCGACCCGACGGGGCCGGTCGCCGCGGCCACGACGACGGTCTCGCCGACGGCCGGTCGACCGATCTGGAGGAGTCCGGCGTACGCCGTGAACCCCGGCATTCCCAGGACTCCTAGCGCGGTCGAGAGGGGAAGTTCCGAGCCCGGCACGATCGTCGTCTCCTCTGACGGAGCGATGGCGTACGTCTGCCACCCCGTGCCGGCGAGCACGACGTCCCCCGGTCGACGATCGTCAGCCCGGGACTCGATCACCTCGCTGACGGTCCCACCGACCATCACCTCGCCCACCGGGACCGGATCGGCGTACGAGGCAGCGTCACTCATGCGCCCGCGCATGTACGGGTCGAGCGAAAGGTAAAGGGTCCGGAGCAGCACCTCTCCGTCCTCGAGTGGTCGCAGCGCGACCTCTCGACTCCCGAAGTCGTCCTCGATCGGCTCACCCTGCGGCCGCGAGGCGAGCGTGATCTGCATCGAGGTCTCAGGCCGGAGTGTCGGTGTCACGGTCTCGGTCATCGTCTTTCCTGGTACAGGGAGGGCATGGGTGGATCCGTTCAGTCGGTCGGGCCGCCGGCGACGTACAAGACCTGTCCGGAGACGTAGCCCGCTCCTTCGCTCGCGAGGAACGAGACCGCGTGGGCGATGTCCTCGGGGGCGCCTGCTCGCCCCACGGGGATCTGGTCGATCACCATCTCGCTGAAGTCCTCGAATGACATCCGCATCCGTTCGGCGGTCGCGACCGTCATGTCGGTCGCGATGAAGCCCGGCGCGATGGCGTTGGCGGTGATGCCGAACTTGCCGAGCTCCAGGGCCAGAGTCTTCGTGAAGCCCTGCACACCGGCCTTGGCAGCGGCGTAGTTGGCCTGGCCGCGGTTGCCCAGCGCCGAGGTGCTGGAGAGATTCACGATGCGGCCAAAACCTGCCTCGGTCATGTGGCGCTGGGTGGCCTTCGTCATCAGGAAGGCGCCGCGGAGGTGCACGTCCATGACGACGTCCCAGTCCTCGAGCGTCATCTTGAAGAGCAGGTTGTCCCGGATGATGCCGGCGTTGTTGACGAGGACCGTCGGTGGCCCGAGCTCGGTCGCGACGCGCTCGACCGCACTCGCCACCGTTGCCTCGTCGGAGACGTCGGCGCCCACGGCGAGCGCCACGCCCCCGCTGGTGCGGATCGACTCGACCGTCTCCTCGCAGGATGACTCGTCCAGGTCGAGCACGGCCACGGCCATCCCGTCACTGGCAAGCCGACGAGCGACGCCCGCGCCGATTCCGCGGGCCGCTCCAGTGACCAGGGCGACTCTGGATTCCACATCGACCATCGGGGCGCGCTCCTTCGTTCGTGTCCGAAGGAACCTCGCGGGCGTCCCTCTCCAGAAGATCGTGGGCGAACGTATCTCGAAAGTCAATACGTGTTTCGAAATTATGTCGTGATCTCGCGCCACCTTTCGGCCTCTTCAGCAGCTGCGAAACGACCTTGCACCAGTCGCTGCGGAGAGAGCGACGATCTCCGCTCAGGAGTTGGGCCGCGAACAGTGCAGCGGAACGACGTGCCGAGAGTTACCTGTGGAGTTACCTGTCAGGGCGCAGCGAAGCCGAATCAAGCGGGATGTGCCGGGATGAGGCGGGAGTCGTTTCTGCCCGCAATGGCAGACTGGTCGGGCCTCGCGCGCTGGGATGGCGTGCCTGTTGCCGGAGCGACGCCAGTAATCCGCGGGTTGTGGGTTCGAGTCCCACGGGGCCTACCGTTGTGATGTCTCAGGACATCGGAATGGCCCGAACCGACGTCTTGTCGGTTCGGGCTCCTTTCTTGCGGCGTGCTGGGCCGGGTGGTCGGCCTGTGGGCTGGTAGTCCCGTGTGGGGTCGATGGTCAGCTCGCGTAGGAGTTCTCCGGTGGCGGCGTCGATGACGCGTGCGTGGAGGTCTTGGACCAGGACGAGGACGTCGGTTCGGGCGTGGGTTCGTCCGATGCCGATGTGCCTCAATCGGCCGGCGACGCGCAGGGTGACGGTGCCGGTCTCGCCGATGGTGTCGGTGCGGACCCGGTCGTGGGTCTCGGCGGTGCGGTCGGTGCTCGGCTTGGCCTTGGGGCGTGCGGCGTAGGCGGTCGCAGGTGTTGCTCGGTGGGCGAGTGATCGGTGCGGGCGCTGCTGGTTGTACTCGGTCTGGAAGGCCTCGATCAGGGCCTGCAGGTCGACGATCGTTTTGGGTTGGACGGGTTGGGCGCGTAGCCACTTCTTGAGGGTCTGCTGGAAGCGTTCGACCTTGCCGCAGGTGGTCGGATGGTTCGGGCGGGAGTTCTTCTGCACGATGTTCAGCTCGCGCAGCTCGTGCTCGAGGTGGTTGCGTCCGCCTTTGCCGCCGGAGAAGCGAGTCGTGGGGGCACCTCCCTGCACGAAGTGCTTGGGGGAAAGACCATGCCGTTGTCGGTCAGGACCGAGGCCGGAAGGCCGTGGATCTCAGTGGTTCCGCGGAAGGTGGCGAGGACGATCGGACCGGTCACCCGCGGGTGGGCGGTGATGGAGAGTGCGTAGCGGGCGTGGTCGTCGAGCCAGCTCAGGATCTCGACATCGTCGCCGGTGGCGAGTCGGTAGCGGGTGGGGGCACCTCCCTGCACGAAGTGCTTGGGGGAAAGTCGGACTGCCAGGTCTCGTTCGGTTGCTCGGCCTCGAACCGGATCCAGGAGGATCGCGGTCGCTTCTTCGACTCGGGGCTGACGCGTCCGTGGCGGGTCAAGATCCGGTGGATCGTCGAACGGGGGACGACCTGGCCGTGGTGGTGGCGCAGGTGCCAGGCGATCGTCTCGGCGCCTGCGTCGTGACCGCGAACGGCGAGGTCATCGCGCACCGTCAGGATCAGCTCGGCGAGCGTCTCGGGCGTCGCATGGGGCGAGGAGTGCGGCGCCCGCGAGCGTGGCTCGAACGCCGCCTCGTCCTCCGCCCGGTAGCGGGCCATGAGCCGGCTGATCCAGCTCTGGGAGACCCCGTACCGGCGGGCGACCTCCTTCTGGGACGAGCCAGCGAGAACAGCAGTGATGACCAGGCGACGCTTTGACACGAACAGCATCACGACAGCCGACGCGACCCCTCGCGCATTCCGATGACCCGAGACATCCCTATGCCGATGTCGCGAGACACCCCATTCCGATGTCGTGGACCAGGACACCACGAGGCCTACGTTCTTTCCAGCGGCGACTCGGCGCGCCGAGGCTGCACCCCTGGCGCCTCGCTCCACGACACACACCCTCGCGGCCCACGCTTCCGTCGGACTCGGGCGCCAATGACCCCGCGTCGCTCGGCACGTGACTAGATTGATCGTCAGGCAGCCGCCCGCGACCGACCAGCCACTCGACGACAGGAGTCGCGATGCCGATCGACCCGCCACCGCGCCCGCGGACCGCGCGTGCGGAGCGGACCCGTTCGGCGCTGTACTCCGCCGCGGCGAGGCTCTTCGTCTCCCAGGGCTACGACAGCACGACGATGGCCGACATCGCGGTCGAGGCCGGGACGTCGCGACGGACGGCCTTCAACCACTTCCCGAACAAGGGCGACTTCGCCATGGTGTGGGTGCGCCAGATGGCCGACCGCGCGATCGAGGGACTCGACACGTCCTCGACGGACGACGTCCTCGAGGACGTCAGGACCTACTTCCGCACGATCGCCGAGGCCGTGGAGAGCGAGCCCGAGCTGAGCCGGCAGATGCTCCTGGGATGGACGGCCGCACTCGGCCCGGCGCTGTACGAGTCGCAGCTGCTGTCCGACGTCACCCCGCTGCTCCGCGACGCCCAGGCGACCGGTCGGATCCGTGCGTCGGTCGACGTCGCCGTCGTCGCGCGCGTCCTGAGCGACGCCCTCCAGGGCGCTGCCTTCCGCTGGGTGCGCGAGCCCGCGTCGCCCCTCGTCGAACGCGTCGACAGCGCCATCACCCTCGTCGTCGAAGCCATCGCCACGCACTGAACAGCCCGAGCAGTCCCCCGAGCTCGCCCCCCTGTCGCCGCGGCGACGGCCTGCTGGGGCGCGCCCATCCGGCACGTCCGCGACGTGACCCTTGACACGTTCTGCACTTGAGTGCAGAATCGCGGAGCACGCCATGTGCACTTCAGTGCAGCGACGAGACGAGGGCCCCCATGACCAGCTCCCCCGCGGCGACCGCGCCGTTCGACCTCGACCCCTACCAGGACGAGGCCATCGCGAAGCCGTACCCGTTCTACGCGCGACTGCGCGACCATGCCCCGATCGCGTACGTGCCCGAGCGGGACATCTGGGTCGTCTCTGGCTACGCCGAGGCGTCGAAGGTGCTGCGCGGCCACCGGGACTTCGTGTCCGGCGACGGCGTGACCTACGCCGGCGCGACCGCACGCACCGAACGCTTCCCCCTGCTGGAGAGTGACCCGCCGGACCACACCCGCATCCGCCGAGCCGTCCAGCCGTCGTTCGCGAAGGACCCGATCGACGGGTTCGGTCCCGCCATCCGCGAGGCTGCCGCGTCCATCGTCGCCAACGCCGTGTCCGCTGGCGAGGTCGACGCCGTGACCGCGATCGCGCAACCGATGCCCGACCGTGCGATGGAGCTGCTCACCGGTCTGACGCCCCCCAGCGCCCAGGTCCTCGTCGACTGGAGCGACGCGGTCGTCCGCGCCGAGGAGCCCGCCGGCACCCCGCGGCACTCCGAGCTGCTCGGCGAGGCGCTCGCGTGGATGATGTCCGACGGCATCCCCGGCATGCCGGCGCACTGCCTCGGTCGACTGATCATCGACGAGGGCGGCACCGGTGGCCACCTCGACGGGGCCGGCGCCGAGCGGCTCATGACCCTCGCCTCCATCTGGCTGGCGGGCATCGACTCGACCGGCGCGCTGCTGGGCAACGCCGTCGACGCCTTCATCGAGCACCCCGACCAGTGGGACCTGCTGCGCCAGCGACCCGACCTCGTCCCGAATGCCGTCGACGAGCTGCTGCGCTACGAGGCGCCGTTCCGGGTCTTCTACCGCCACACGCGCGCCGAGGTGGAGCTGAGCGGCACCGTCCTGCCCGCAGGCTCGTCGGTCGGGGTCCTCATGGGGGCGGCCAACCGCGACCCCCTGCAGTTCGCCGACCCGGACCGGCTCGACGTGACCCGCGCGAACGCGCGGACGCACCTCTCGTTCGGAGCCGGCGTCCACCTGTGCCTGGGCCAGCCCCTCGCCCGCCTGGAGGTGACGTCGGTGCTGACCGAGCTGACCAGAACGGTCGAGCGCTTCGAGCGCGCCGGCGACGCCGTGCGCGACCCCAGCCAGACCGTGCGGAAGTTCAGCTCGCTGCCCGTCCGGCTCGTCGCGGCCGCCGGGGGTGCCGCGTGAGCCCGACGCCGGGTCAACGACGAGACCTCGGCGCCGGGTGCCACGCGTGGATCCTCGGCGCGGGGCACTGGGGCGAGAACAACACCGGCCTCGTTGTCGCCGACGGGGAGTCACTCCTCGTCGACACGCACATGGACCTCGGCCACACCGCCGACATGCTGGCCGCCTTCGCCACGCTGACGGAGGAGAACCCCGTCAGCAGGCTCGTCAACACGCACTCCGACGGCGACCACTGGTTCGGCAACGAGCTGCTCGACGACGGCGACGTGGAGATCATCGCGTCCGAGGCGGCCGCCGCGGTGATGACGGCGGAGTCGGTCGCGACCTTCCAGACGCTGTGGCACCGCGACGACAGGATCGGCGACTTCGTCCGCGACCGGTGCGGTCACTTCGACCTCTCGACCATCACCCGGGCCGCACGCCCCTCACGCACCTTCAGCGGCGAGCTCACCCTCGATGTCGGTGGTCGCACGGTCGAGCTCCTCGAGGTCGGCCCCGCCCACACGGAGGGCGACGTCGTCGTCCACGTCCCGGACGCCGCAGTGGTGTTCACCGGTGACATCGTCTTCGCCGGCGCCGCTCCCCTGGTCTGGCACGGGCCCGTGTCGCGCTGCCTCGCCGCGCTCGACCGGATCGCCTCGCTCCAGCCGCAGGTGGTCGTGCCCGGCCACGGCCCGCTCACCGACCTCCGCGGGGTCGAGCGCGCCCGCAGCTACCTGGAGCACGTCCTCGAGCACGCCACCCGCAGCTTCGAGCACGGCCTCAGCCGCGCCGACGCCGTCGCGGCGGTGGACCTGTCGGCGTTCGCCGATCTGGTCGAGCACGAACGCATCGAGACCAACATCGACACGATCTACCGGGAGCTCGATCCCGACCGTCCCGTCACGACCCGGCTCGAGCACTTCGACCACATGGCCGAGCACCTGGGGTTCCGGCCGAACGAGGTGTCGGCATGAAGATCGCGCGCGTGCTCCTCGACGAGAACCCCCGGACCGCCGTCGTCGACGGCGACGACGTCCACGTGCTCGCACCGGAGGTCGACGTGCCCAGGTTGCTGGACTGCGACCCGGACGAGCGGGACGACGTCGTGGACCGCCACACCTCCGGCGCTCCGCTCCGACTCGACTCGGTCCGGCTGCTCTCCCCGGTGGAGCCCCCGACCCTGCGCGACTTCCTCACCTTCGCCGAGCACCTCGAGGGCAGCCTCGCGCTGCTCGGGCTGTCCGAGCCGCCGGCGGCCTGGTTCGAGCAGCCGCTGTTCTACTTCTCCAACACCAGCACCGTGGTCGGCCCGGGCGACGACGTCGCAGTACCGCCCGGGTGCCGACGACTGGACTTCGAGCTCGAGCTCGCCGCGGTCATCGGCCGCCCGGGACGCAACATCGCCGCGGAGGACGCCGGCGCCCACATCGCGGGCTACACCATCTTCAACGACTGGTCGGCCCGCGACGTCATGGAGCAGGTGGTGTCCTTCGGCATGGGGCCGGTCCACGGCAAGGACTTCGCCAACACGCTCGGCCCGTGGATCGTCACGTCCGACGAGCTCGAGCCGTACCGGCGCGGCGACCGGCTCGCCCTCGACATGCACGCGGAGCTGAACGGTGCGCCCCTGCCGGCGGGCGGTGACTCCTCGGCGCACATGTCCTGGTCGTTCGAGGAGCTCGTCGCCTACGCCTCACGTGGCGCCGACCTGCGGACGGGCGACGTGCTCGGGTCCGGCACCTGCGGCGCGGGATGCCTGCTGGAGTACTGGGCCCACGGCGGTGACGACGTCATCGCCTCGCTGCAGCCGGGCGACGAGGTCCGTCTCGTGGTGGAGGGCATCGGGTCGGTGTCGAACTCCATCGCCCCCGGCGTCGACCCGCAGCCGGTCCCGCACGCCCGCACGGGACTGCACCGCACCGACCGCGCGTGGCCGGGGAAGGCGTCATGACCGAGCCGTCCACGCGCCTGACGTGGGACCCGTCCCGCGCGCCGGCCGAACCGGTCGTCTCCGACTTCGCCCGGTTCGCCGCAGGCCGAGGGGCGCCGGGTCCGGACGCTCCCTACGACGACCTGTGGCGGTGGTCCGTCGAGAACCTCGAGGACTTCTGGCTGGCCGTCGCCGACTTCTTCGAGGTGCCGTGGCACCGGCGCCCGGACGCGGCGACCGACGGAGCCGCGATGCCGTCGACGCGCTGGTTCCCGGGCGGCCGGATGAACTACGTCGACCAGGTCTTCCACGGCGACCGCCAGGGGGTCGCCGTGGTCGGGCACGACGAGGACGGACGACGCACCGAGCTGACGTGGGACGAGCTCCGTGCGCGGGTCGCCGGTCTCGCCGCCACGCTGACCGGACGCGGAGTGGGAGTCGGCGACCGTGTCGTCGCCTACGCGCCCGACCGCATCGAGGCGGTCGTCGCGTTCCTCGCGACCGCGAGCCTCGGTGCCGTCTGGGCCGGCTGCGGGACCGACCTCGCGGCCGACGCGGCCCTGGCTCGTCTGCGGCAGCTCGAGCCGAAGGCCCTCGTCGTCGTGGCAGGCCACCACCACCGGGGCCGGTGGGTCGATCGCACGCGGCAGGCGCGTCTGCTCCGCGAGGGCCTCCCGTCGGTCTCCACCACGATCCTCCTCGGTGACCACGGCACCCCAGGCGCCGACGACGTCACCTGGGCCGAGGCGGTCGCACCGGACCGTCCCCTGCGGCCGGCGCCGGTGGCGGCCGACCACCCCCTGTGGTGCCTGTTCAGCTCCGGCACGTCGGGAGTGCCGAAGGGCATCGTGCACAGCCACGGCGGCGTCCTCGTCGAGCACCTCAAGACCGCCGGGCTGCACCTCGACCTGCGTGCCGGCGACCAGTTCCTCTGGTACACCACCCTCAACTGGATGATGTGGAACCTGCGCCTCGCGGGGCTGCTGCGCGGGGCCACCGTGCACTGCTTCGACGGCGCGCCGAGCCCCCAGGCGATCTGGGGCATCGCAGAGCGCGGCGACCTCACGCACCTGGGCGTGAGCCCGGGGCTGCTGTCCGCCACCCGCGACGCCGGACTCGACCCGGCCGCTTCGTTCGACCTGTCCAGCCTCCGGTTCCTCGGCAGCACCGGGTCGGTGCTCACCGAGTCGGTGCACGAGTGGGCCGCGGACGCGCTGGGCCCGGACGTGCTCGTCGCGTCGACGACCGGCGGCACCGACGTGGTCAGTGGCTTCGCCGGCGCCGTGGTCACCGCCCCGGTCCGTCCGGGCGAGATCGCCGTCCGCTGCCTCGGGGTGGACCTGCAGTCGTGGTCGCCGTCGGGCGCACCACTGGTCGACGAGGTCGGTGAGCTCGTGGTGGCATCGCCCATGCCGTCGATGCCGATCCGGTTCTGGGACGACCCCGACGGCACCCGCTACCGGGAGGCGTACTTCGACCACTACCCGGGCGTGTGGCGCCACGGCGACTGGATCACCCTCACCCGGCGTGGCTCGATCATCGTGCACGGACGGTCGGACGCGACGCTGAACCGCCATGGCATCCGGATGGGCAGCGCCGACATCTGCGACGCGGTCGAACGGCTCCCGGACGTCACCGAGGCGATGGTGGTGGGCATCGACGAGCCGGATGGTGGCTACTGGATGCCCCTGTTCGTCGTGCTGGCCGGTGCGCAGGAGCTGACCGACGCCCTGCGGCGAACCATCCTGGATCGCGTCCGCGACGCCGTGTCGCCCCGCCACGTCCCCGACGACGTGATCGCGGTGCCGGGCATCCCGCACACCCACACCGGCAAGAAGATCGAGATCCCGGTGAAGAACATCCTACTCGGCCGCACGGGCGCCGCACAGCCCGAGTCGGTCGACAGGCCGGAGCTGCTCGCCGTGTTCGAACGACTCGGCCGTGACCGGAGGCAGACATGGTGAGCACCGTCGAACAGCACGACCCGGACCTGCTCCACCTGGTGGTCGCCTCGCGGACGGTCCTGGCCGAGGGCGTCGTCCTGCTACGCCTCGTCGACCCAGACGGCGCTGCCCTGCCGGAGTGGGAGCCGGGCGCGCACGTCGACCTCCATCTCGGCGACCCCTGGGGCGTTCGTCAGTACTCCCTCTGCTCCTCCCCGACCGAACGCGACGCGTACGAGGTCGCCGTCCTGCGCGAGGGTGCCGGCCGGGGCGGCTCGCGGCACGTGCACGACGTGCTGCGAGAGGGCGACCGCGTGGTCGTGGCCCGCCCGCGCAACAGCTTCGCGCTGGTCGAGGCCACCAGGTACGTCTTCGTCGCCGGCGGCATCGGCATCACGCCCATGCTGCCGATGATCGAGCGGGCCGAGAGCGTCGGCGTGAGCTGGACGCTGCTGTACGGAGGACGTTCAAGGCGCTCGATGGCCTTCGTCGAGAGGCTCCGCGACACCGAGCACGGTCGCGTGCTGGTCCGGCCCCAGGACGAGCACGGGCTCCTCGACCTCGCCGAGGTCCTGCCGGCACCGGCGGGCGAGGTCGTGTACTGCTGCGGTCCCGAGCCGCTCCTGGCCGCCGTGCGCGAGCACATGTCCGACTGGCCCGCCGGATCCCTGCACATCGAGCGCTTCAGCCCCGACGAGGAGGCACTGGCGCGGCCCACGACGGCGTTCGAGGTCGAGCTCGCCCAGTCCGGGATCACCGTCGAGGTCCCCGCCGACGGCACCATCGTCGATGCTGCAGAGGCTGCGGGCGTCCCCGTCGTCTTCTCGTGCATGGAGGGGACGTGCGGCTCCTGCGAGACGCCCGTGCTCGAGGGCGAGGTCGACCACCGCGACAGCCTCCTGACGGAGGAGGAGCGGGCGCGCGGTGACGTGATGATGATCTGCGTCTCGCGAGCCTGCGGTGGGCGGCTGGTCCTCGACCTCTGACTCGCCCATGGCCTGAGCGCTGCTGGAACCGGTCGAGCACGGCCGGATCGATCCGCAGCACTCGTCCGCGCCACCAACGCACACGTCGGCGAGCGACGACAGTCCCCGGACCGCGACCCGACGTGCCTGGCGGCCTGGCTCAGCCCAGCCGCGGCTGGCCGTTCGAGGCCGTCAGTCCACCGTCGACGGGGATGATCGCGCCGTTGACGAACGAGGCGTCCTCGCTGGCGAGGAAGGCAATGACGGCCGCGACCTCCTCCGGCTCAGCGGGGCGTCCGGGCGGGAGCCGGTCGTGGAACCGCCGGAGCAGGTCCGGGTCGTCGGCCATGCCGGAGGTCATCTCGGTCCTCGTGAAGCTGGGGGCGACGGCGTTGACCCGCACGCCGTCGGCGGCGTGGTCGAGGGCCATCGCGCGCGTCAGGTTGGTCACGCCGCCCTTGGCGGCGTTGTAGGCGGCGCCGCCCCAGTCGCCGCCGACCCCGGAGACCGACGAGACGTTGACGATCGAGCCACCGGTCTCAAGGAGGTGCGGGAGCGCCGCCTTCGACGCGTGGAAGACGCCGCCGAGGACGATCGCGAGCGTGCTGTCCCAGTCGTCGCGGGTCACGTCGGGCACCGGGCCGGACGGCCCGATCCCCGCGTTGTTGACGAGGACGTCGAGCCGACCGTGCTCCCGCACGACGGCGTCGACCAGCGACACCACCTGGTCGGGCCGGGACACGTCGACCTGGTGCGCGACCACGGTCCCCTCCGTCTCCGCGACGACCTCGTCCAGCTTCTCCTGGCGGCGCCCCGCGACGACGACCGTGGCCCCCTCGGCGGCGAACCGTTCGGAGGTCGCCCGCCCGATGCCGGTGCCGCCCCCGGTCACGATGACGACCATGCCGTCGAACCGGCTCGTCGTGCTGACCCGAGCGTCCATGCCTCCAGGCAAGCACGACCGCCCCGGCGACGCACGCGGAACGGGACCGGGGTCGAGCAGGGGAACAGCCGGGACACCGGCGCCGTTGACCTGCACGGGGCGGGCGAGCGCATGCGCACCGCGCACGGCGCTCCCGGGCCCACGTCGGGTCGACTCGGGGGCGTCACCCCCTGCGGCGCACCGTGGACGCCGTGCAGGACTCAGGCGGCGCGGCGACCCCCGGCGTGGAGGATCTGGCGACGGTCGGCCTCGCTCAACCCGCCCCACACGCCGTAGGGCTCCTCGACGCTCAGGGCGTGCTCACGGCACTCGGTGATGACCG